>CBINGC010000020.1:0-58520 GCA_966250105.1 uncultured Sphingopyxis sp.
GGCGGATTCACGAGGCCGGGTTGCGGCGAGGCGTGGCGGGGTCGGGATATTTTGCGGGCGTTGCGGGAAAAATCGGCCCCTGCCCCGCTATTCGACGATAGCCTGTTGCGCGTGGACCGCGCCCATGCCAGCGTGTCGGCCAAGAAAATGACCTCTTCCTCCTCCCAGCCGGTCAAGGCTGTCCTTGGCCCCACCAACACCGGCAAAACCCATTTGGCGGTCGAACGCCTGACCGCCCATTCGAGCGGCATGATCGGCTTTCCGCTGCGCCTGCTCGCGCGCGAGGTCTATGACCGCGTCGCCCGGATCAAGGGCGCGGCACAAGTCGGCCTGATCACCGGCGAGGAACGCATCATGCCGCCCGAGGCGCGCTATCTGCTCGGCACGATGGAGGCGCTACCGGTCGAGCGCGACGTCGCCTTCGTCGGCATCGACGAGGCGCAGCTTGGCGCCGATCCCGAGCGCGGCCATGTCTTCACCGACCGGCTGCTGCGCGCACGCGGGCGCGAAGAAACGATGATCCTGGGGTCGGCGAGCATCCGCGGGCTGGTCAAGGGGCTGGTGCCCGAGGCCGAGATCATCACGCGGCCACGCTTTTCGACCCTGAGCTACGCCGGATCTTCGAAGCTCTCGCGCCTGCCCAAACGCTCGGCGATCGTCGCCTTTTCGGCCGAAGAAGTTTACGCGATCGCCGAAATGCTGCGCCGTTTTTCGGGCGGCGCGGCGGTGGTGATGGGCGCGCTCAGCCCCAAGACGCGCAACGCGCAGGTCGCGATGTTCGAGGCGGGCGAGGTCGACTATCTGGTCGCCACCGACGCGATCGGCATGGGGCTGAACCTCGACGTCCAGCACGTCGCCTTCGCGAGCTTGCAGAAGTTCGACGGGCGGCGCCTCCGCCGCCTGACGATTTCGGAAATGGCGCAGATCGCCGGGCGCGCCGGGCGCCACCAGCAGGACGGCAGCTTCGGCACCGTCGGCCTGCCGCAGGGCGGCTTCACGCCCGAGGAAATCCACGCGATCGAGGGGCATCATTTCCCGCCGCTCGCCAGCCTGTTCTGGCGCAATCCGACCCCGGGTTTCGGCTCGCTCGACCAGCTTCTGTCCGACCTCGCGCAGCCGCCCAGCCAGCCGATGCTGCGCGCGGCGCCCGAGGCGGTCGACATCGCGGTGCTCAAGCATCTGGCGGGCGACATGGAAGTGCGCGCGCGCGGCGGCGATTTCGATGCGGTGCAGCGCCTGTGGGACGTCTGCGGCCTCCCCGATTTCGAGCAATTGGGCGCCGAGCATCACAGCCGCACGGTGCTGAAGCTGTGGCAGTGGCTCACGAGCGGCGACGGGATGATCGACCCCGACTGGTTCGCGCGGCGCCTCGCCCGGCTGAACGATGTCGAGGGCGACATCGACCAGCTCGCGAGCCGCATCGCCGCGGTGCGCACGCTCTGCTTCATCGCGCAGCGCGGTGACTGGATCGCCGGCGCGGCGGGCTGGACCGAACAGGCGCAAGCGCTCGAATCGCGATTGTCCGACGCCTTGCACGCGGCGCTCGCGCAGCGTTTCGTCGACCGTCGGCTGGCGCTGTTGCTGCGCGACGCCGGGCAGCGGGGTACCGCGCTGCCGGTCGCGGTCGGCGCCGACGGCACCGTCGCGGTCGACGGCGAGGCGATCGGCACGCTCAAGGGCTTTCAGTTCAAGGTCGATCCCGTCGCCAAGGCGAGCGACCACCGGATGTTGCTCGCGGCGGCCGAAAAGCATCTGCGCGCCGAGCTGGCGCGCCGCGCGACCGCGCTCGCCGAGGGCGACGATGCCGCCTTGTCGCTGGTCGCCGAACCCGGCGCGGCACCGCGCCTCGCCTGGCACGGCGATGTCGTCGCGACGCTGGCGCGCGGCCCGACGCTGGTTCAGCCGGCAATCCAGATCGATCCTTCGCTGCGCCGGCTCGAGCTTCATCAGGTGCAGGCGATTGCCGAACGCCTCCAGCAGTTCGTCGCGCAGCAGCTCGCGCGCCATGCCGGACCGCTTGCCGCTATGGGCGAGGCGGCGGGCGACCTCTTCACCCCGCCGCGCGTCCGCGCGCTGCTCGCCGCACTCACCGACAACAGCGGCACGATCGGCCGCGCGGCGGTCGACGAGCAGCTGAATGCGTTGACGGCGGAGGAGCGGCCGCAGCTACGCAAGCTCGGCTTCACCATCGGTTCGCTCGACATCTTCCACCCGCTGCTGCTGAAGCCCGAGGCGGTGCGCTGGCGCGCCGCGCTGACCGCCGCGCAGCAGGGCGCGCCGGTGCCCGCGCTGCCGCCGCAGGGCGCGGTGCTGCAAAAGAACGGCCATCAGGCCGGGCTTGCCGTCGCGGGCTTCCGCCGCTGCGCGTCGGGCTGGCTGCGCATCGACATGGCCGAGAAGCTCGCGCGCCAGGCGCATGCCGCGCGCATGCAGGCGGCGGCGCCGCCGACCGCACCGATCGCCGGCGGCGACGAAATTCGCGGCGACCATGCGAATGACGATGCCGAGGGAGCGACCGCCGCGCCGCCGGGCTTCGTGATCGATCCCGCGCTCGCGACCTCGCTCGGCCTCGACGAGGAAACGCGCCGCGCGCTGCTCGGCAGCTTCGGCTTTCGCAGCGTCGGCGAAGCGGCGCTGCAACGCTGGCGCTGGTCGGGGCTGCGCAAGGCGACCGACAAGCGCCCGCGCCGCAAGAAGGACCGCAAGGATCGCAACGGCAGCGACGCCGCGCCGCGGGCCGCAACCAATGGCGCCGTCCGCCGCCCGCCCGCGACCCAGGCGAAGGACAAGCGCGGCAAGCCGGGCAAGCCCCGCCCCGACGCCGCGCGTCCGCCGCGCCCAGATCGCCCCGACCGGTCGCCGCGCCGCGGTCCGTCGCCGAACAGCCCGTTCGCGGGCCTCGCCGCGCTGCTCGCGGACGCGCGCAAGGACTGACGCGCTTATGGCAAGCCCCGGCGCCGCAGGAAGTATCCGGCTCGACAAGCTGCTGTGGTTCCTGCGGTTCGCGCGCTCGCGCAGCGTCGCGCAGGCGATGGTCGAGGCCGGGCATATAAGGCTCGACGGGCGGCGCGTGACGCGCTCGTCATGCGCGGTGCACGCGGGGGCGACGCTCGTGCTGCCGGTCGGCGAGCGCATCGAGGTGATCCGCCTGCTGTCGCTGCCGCTCCGCCGCGGCCCGGCGCCCGAGGCGCAGGCCTGCTATCGGCGGCTCGACCCCGCCGCAGCCCCGTCGGCTATCGGCGCCGATGGAAATGCTTTGCACGCAAAGGACGGCGATCGTCCTAATCAATGAGAGTGATTCGCAACTGTCGCTAAGCGTTGACGCACCGCCTTCACGCGGCATAGAGGCGAGCGATTGGAGTGCATGGCGGCCCGATTGCCGCCACCTGAGGGAGCCGAAAGCCCATGACCTATGTCGTCACCGATGCCTGCGTCCGGTGCAAATATATGGACTGCGTCGAGGTGTGCCCCGTCGACTGTTTCTATGAGGGCGAGAATATGCTCGTCATCAACCCGAACGAGTGCATCGACTGCGGCGTCTGCGAACCCGAATGCCCGGCCGAGGCGATCCTGCCCGACACCGAAAGCGGGCTCGAGAAATGGCTGGAGGTGAACAGCAAGTTCAGCGCCGAATGGCCGAACATCACGGTCAAGAAGGAAACCCCGGCCGACGCCGACGAGTTCAAGGGCGTCGAGAACAAGTTCGAGACGCTCTTCTCGCCCGAACCCGGCGAGGGCGACTGACCCGAAATCAGACAATCGGAACGGGGCGGGACTTTCCCGCCCCTTCTTTTTGCCCCCTTGAAAGACCTCCGCTTGGCGACGATGTAGGACGGCGGAGGGGCAGCCCGCCGGTTCTCGGCGCGGCAACCCGGATAATGAAGGACGAATTCCAGATGATCGACCCGCTCGCCGCCCTCGTTCCCGTCGTCGTCGAACAGACGAGCCGCGGCGAACGCAGCTTCGACATTTTCTCCCGGCTGCTGCGCGAACGGATCATCTTCGTCACCGGCGAGGTCGAGGATCATATGGCCTCGCTGATCACCGCCCAGCTCCTGTTCCTCGAATCGGAAAATCCGAAGAAGGACATCTATATGTACATCAACTCGCCGGGCGGCGTCGTCACGGCGGGCATGGCGATCCACGACACGATGCAATATATCCGCCCGCGCGTCGGCACCGTGTGCATCGGCCAGGCGGCGTCGATGGGCAGCTTCCTGCTCGCGGCGGGCGAGCCCGGCATGCGCGTCGCGCTGACCAACGCGCGCGTGATGGTCCACCAGCCCTCGGGCGGTGCGCGCGGCATGGCGTCGGACATCGAGATCCAGGCCAAGGAAATCCTGCGTATCAGGAAGCGGATGAACGACCTCTATGTCAAATATACCGGCAAGCCCTTAAAAGAGATCGAAAAGGCGATGGACCGCGACACCTTCCTCGAAGCCGATGAAGCGAAGGAATTCGGCATCGTCGATCATGTCTACGACCGCCGCCCGGGCCTGCCCGGCGACGACGCGCCGAAAGACGTCAGCGAGGGCCCGACGCCCTGATTTTGGCAGCCAATCTTTTCCATCGTCACCCCGGACTTGATCCGGGGTCCATGCAGCAGGGCGTTGCCATGGATGCCGGACCAAGTCCGGCATGACGAGAAAATGGATTTGGTAACCGCGTTTCTTGACGCTCGCTTGGCGCCTTGGAGCTACGCGGAACATTGAACCCATGTCACCCAATTGCCATATTGTAATTGGGTGACCGGGGGCTAGGATAAGGACGGCGGTGCCCATTTTGGACCCGCCATAGGAAGATTTATGACCAAATTGAGTGGCTCGGACAGCAAGAGCACCCTCTATTGCTCCTTCTGCGGCAAGTCGCAGCACGAAGTCCGCAAGCTGATTGCCGGGCCGACCGTGTTCATCTGCGACGAATGCGTCGAGCTGTGCAACGACATCATCCGCGAAGAGATCAAGGGCGGGGTCGCCGCACGCAAGGACGGCGCGGTGCCGACGCCGCTCGAAATCTGCCAGCACCTCGATGCCTATGTGATCGGCCAGAACACCGCCAAGCGCGTGCTGTCGGTCGCGGTGCACAATCATTACAAGCGCCTCGCCAACTCGGGCCGCGGCGACGACGTCGAACTGGCGAAGTCGAACATCCTGCTCGTCGGCCCGACCGGCAGCGGCAAGACCCTGCTCGCACAGACGCTCGCGCGCTTCCTCGACGTGCCCTTCACCATGGCCGACGCGACGACGCTGACCGAGGCGGGCTATGTCGGCGAGGATGTCGAGAATATCATCCTGAAGCTGCTCCAGGCCAGCGACTATAATGTCGAAAAGGCGCAGCGCGGCATCGTCTATATCGATGAGATCGATAAGATCAGCCGCAAGGCCGAAAATCCGTCGATCACCCGCGACGTGTCGGGCGAAGGCGTGCAGCAGGCCTTGCTCAAGCTGATGGAAGGCACGACCGCGAGCGTTCCGCCGCAGGGCGGCCGCAAGCATCCGCAGCAGGAATTTTTGCAGGTCGACACGACGAACATATTGTTCATCGCGGGGGGCGCGTTCTCGGGCCTCGAAAAGATCATCGGCGACCGCCTGCAGGGCAAGTCGATCGGTTTCGGCGCGCATGTCGCCGGCCCCGACGAACGCCGCTCGGGCGAAGTGCTCAAGCAGATCGAGCCCGAGGATCTGCTGAAGTTCGGCCTGATCCCCGAATTCGTCGGCCGCCTGCCGGTCATCGCGACGCTCGAGGATCTCGATGTCGAGGCGCTGGTCAAGATCTTGGGCGAGCCCAAGAATGCGCTGGTCAAGCAGTATAAGAAATTGTTCGATCTGGAGGAGGTCGCGCTGACCTTCACCGACGATGCACTGGTCGCGGTCGCCAAGAAGGCGATCGAACGTAAGACCGGCGCGCGCGGGCTGCGCTCGATCGTCGAGGCGATCCTGCTCGACACGATGTTCGACCTGCCCGACCTGACCGATGTGGTCGAGATCGTCGTAGACAAGGATGTCGTCGAAGGCCGCAAGGACCCCGTCCGCGTCTATGCCGACAAAAGCAAGGAAGCGGCCGGCGACGCCGCCTGATCCGAGTCGCGCGCCGAGCGGCGCGCGACTTTATGTTGCATTGCAGCAACAGTAGCCCGAAAAAACGTGGCCGCGCCTGTGGATAAAATCGGGCGCGCGACGGAAATTCGGGCTTTTCTTATCCCCTCCCCCACCGCCCGCCGCACGCGGCTTGCACTGTCACATTTGCTGTCACAATCGTGCCACATGCGGGCTTCAGGGGCGCTCGCAGGTCTTGGCGCGCCCCGATCGCGTGCCTGCCGAACGCACCAATAGGGGACATCCTGACATGAAACTTCGTTATTCGATCGCGGCTAGCCTGATGGCTATCAGCGTCGCCACCATCGTCGCGGCGCCCGCCCAGGCGCAGCAGATCACGACCGGCATTCAGGGCCAGGTCAACGACGACGGCGGCGCCGCGATCGGCGGCGCGACGGTCGTCATCACCGACACCCGCACCGGCGCCGCGCGCACGATCACCACGGGCGCCGACGGCCGCTTTTCGACCACCGGCCTCACTACGGGCGGCCCCTACAGCGTCAGCGTCAACGCCGACAGCTATGAAGGCCAGTCGCTCCAGAACATCTACACCACGCTGCAGGGCAGCACCGACCTTACCTTCGCGCTCACCTCGGGCGGCGGCGAGATCGTCGTCACCGGTAGCCGCGTCCGCGTGACGCAGCTCGAAGTCGGTCCCGGCACCAGCTTCACCACTGAAGTCCTTGCCAGCGCACCTTCGTTCAACCGCGACATCCGCGACATCATCCGCCTCGACCCGCGCGTCAGCCTCGACCGCGACGACGGCGGTTCGGGCGTCGACCGCATCTCGTGCCTTGGCGGCAACGACCGCGGCAACGCCTTCACCGTCGACGGCATCAGCCAGGGCGACATCTATGGCCTGAACGACACGGGCTTCTCGTCGCGCAGCTCGACCCCGATCCCCTATGACGCGGTTCGCGAAACGCAGGTGCAGTTCGCGCCGTTCGACGTCGATTACGGCGCCTTCACCGGCTGCGCGATCAACGTCGTGACCAAGTCGGGCACCAATGATTATCGCTTTGGCGGCTTCTTCGAATATTCGGACAACGGCCTGCGCGGCGACACGGTCGCGGGCCAGCCGGTCGCGCCGATCGAAGCCGAGAAGCGCTGGGGCGTCTCGGTCGGCGGCCCGATCATCAAGGATCGCCTGTTCTTCTTCGGCGCCTATGAACATCAGGAAGCCGGCCAGGCGCAGGACGACGGCCCGGCGGGCGCGAACTATGCCAATGACATCCCCGGCGTTCCGGTCGAGGCGTTCAACGAAATCTCGGACGTGCTGAGCAGCGTCTATGGCATCGAAACAGGTCCGCTCGTTCGCAGCCGTCCGTATGAAAACGACCGCTATTTCGGCCGTCTCGACTGGCAGGTCAACGACGACCACCGCCTCGAGCTGACCTATCAGCGCCTCGAGGAAGCCACCACCCGCGCCGACGACTTCAGCAGCTCGTCGACCAGCCCGCGCGTCACCGGCCTCAACACCTTCTACCTCAGCGGCACCAAGTCGGATTATTATTCGGCGCGCCTCTATTCGCAGTGGTCGGACGAATTCTCGACCGAACTGCGCTATTCGCGCTCGAAGATCACCGACCGCCAGGACCCGATCGGCGGCGGCGAAGCGCAATCGGACAATCCGATCCCGCGCATCATCGTCGGCGTCACCCAAGGTGAAGGCGATGATGCGATCTATGGTCAGGTTCTGGCGGGACCGGGCTTTTCGCGCGCCGCCAACGACCTGCGCACCCAGGTCGATGCCTTCCGCGCGGTCGGCAAGCTCGACAAGGGCGCGCACCAGTTGAAGGTCGGGTTCGAAATGAACCGCGCCGACCTGTTCAACCTGTTCGTCCAGAACGCAACCGGCACGCTCTATTTCCAGGACATCGACGCGCTGCGCGAAGGCCTGCTGTCGAACGGCACGCGCACCAATCCGACGGCGGAGCAGATCGGGCTCGGCCAAGCGGTGGGCGCCGAAGGCAATTTCACCGCCACGGGCGACGTCCGCGACGCGGCGGCCGCCTTCAAGCGCACGACCTTCTCGGTCTTTGCGCAGGATGATTGGGAAGTCAGCGACCGGCTGAACGCAGTCGTCGGCGTCCGCGCCGACTGGTATTCGGGCGGCCAGCCGAACCTCAACCCGCTGTTCCTGCAACGTTACGGCTTCTCGAACACCACGGGTTTCAGCAACCTCGACCCGATCGTGATGCCGCGCCTCGCGCTGACCTATGACATGGACGATTTCGCCGTGTTCGGCCGGCCGAAGCTGACCGCCGGCGTCGGCATCTTCTCGGGCGGCGATCCGCTCGTGTGGTTCGGCAACGCGTTTCAGAATGACGGCCGCGGCTTCGCCACCGGCACGACGACCGACGCGGCTTGCGGCACCGGAGCGATCGACGTCGTCACGGGCGGTCAGTTCACCGGCGTTCCCGGCTGCTTCCAGCAATCGGCGTCGGACAGCGCGGCGGCGGGTCGCGGCGATACCCAGTCGATCAACCCGAACATCAAGATGCCGTCGGTGCTGCGCGCCAACATCGGCTTCCAGTCGCAGCTGAATTTCGCCGACACCGGCTTCTTCAGCAACTGGTTCGTCAACCTCGACTATATCTACAGCAAGTATCGCAATCCGTTCACGCTGGTCGATCTGTCGCAGACGGTGAACCCGGATCTGGGCATCGATGGCTACACCGTCGATGGTCGCCCGATCTATCGCGCGATCGACGCCAACAACGCCGGCTGTACCGCCGAACTGGTCGGGCTCAACCCCGCTCCGGTCTGGGAAAATGTCAACGCCATCTGCTTCGACACCGGCCGCGACGACGAACTGCAGCTGACCAACGGGCCGGGCTATCGCAGCCATATCGCCTCGTTCATCCTGTCGAAGACCTTCGAAGGCGGCCTGTTCACCTCGAACGGCAGCGTCGATTTCAACGTCGGCTACAGCTACACCGACGCGCAGGATCGCCGCAGCATGTACAATTCGACCGCTGGGTCGAACTACGACCTCGTCGCCGCGTTCGATCGCCAGAATCCGGCGGCTTCGCGCGGTTTCTTCAGCAGCAAGCACAATATCTCGACGCGCCTCGCCTTCCGCGAGGAATTCTTCGAGGATCTGTCGACGCGCCTCGCGGTCAGCTTCGTGGCGCGTTCGGGCCGTCCGTACAGCCTGACCTTCACCGGCGGCGGCGTGTTCAACGACAGTGCTTCGGGCTTCGAAAACGCGCTCGTCTATCTGCCGACCGGTATCGACGATCCGAATATCTCGGCCGCGTCGGACATGGAAGCGGTGCAGGACCTCGTCGCCTTCGCCAGCGGCCTCGGCTGCGCCAAGAAATATATCGGCAAGACGATCGCTCGCAACAGCTGCTCGAACGACTGGTATTTCGACATGGATCTGTCCTTCTCGCAGGAACTCCCCGGCCCCGGCCGCCTGTTCGGCAAGAATGACAAGATCAAGCTCTATGCCACGATGGACAATTTCCTGAACTTCCTCGACAACGACTGGAACGTTCAGCGCCGCCGCAACTTCGCCGGCTTGCAGGATATTGCCAGCGGCGGCGTCGACGAAAATACCGGCCAGTATATCATCAGCGGTTTCAATGGTGAGGGATATGCCGGCGACAACCAGATCAACACCAGTTCGTCGGTGTGGCGTCTGAAGGTCGGCGTCTCCTACGAATTCTGATCGTAGGTCAGGTCACGAAACAGGGCGCGGGAGGCAATTCCCGCGCCCTTTTCTTTTGGTGAATGGCGCGGCGCTGCTGTTCCTTGGGCGCGAAATTTCAGGCAGCCCGTTGCGGACGGAAGCTGCCATTCTTCGCTCCTCCCGCCTGCGGGAGGGGGAAGCAGAGCAACTCCTCCACGTCCGCTTCCCGCCCGAAGCCGGCACCCGCCCGCGGCGCCCCAATTAGCCCCTAGCCAAGCCCCCGGCGTTCGTCCTATGTTCCCGGCATGGATGGAAGCTCGCTCATCGTCGCCCTTGTCGCCCTCGCCATCGGCGCGCTGATCGGCTGGCTGTTCGCCGGCCGGCAATCGGGGGGACTTCAGGCCGAGCGCGACGGGCTTGCCGAGCGGTTCAGGAGCGCGGTGACCGACCTTGCGGCCGAGGCCGAGGCGCGCAAGGCGGCTGATATCCGGCTCGCGGCATTGCTCAGCGAACAAAAGGCGCGCGACGCGGCGCACGATGCGCAGATCGCCCAGCTGAAGGACGCACAGGCCGCGCTCACCGCGCAGTTTCGCGAGGTTGGACAGGCGATGCTGGGCGAGGCGCAAAAGGCGTTTCTCGAGCGCGCCGAGGCGCGTTTCAAGGAAAGCGAGACGACCGCGGGACAGAATCTGAAGGCGTTGCTTCATCCCGTCCACGACCGGCTCGAAAAATATGAAGCCGCGGTGGCGAAGGTCGAGGCCGAGCGGCGCGACGCCTTCGGGCTTTTGCATGGCCAGATCGCCGCGATGCGCGAAGGCACCGAGCGCGTGTCGAGCGAAGCGGCGAAGCTCGTCAATGCGCTCCGCAACGCGCCCAAGGCGCGCGGGCGCTGGGGCGAGCAACAGCTTCGCAACGTGCTCGAAAGCTGCGGGCTTTCGCAGCATGCCGATTTCCAGACCGAGGTCAGCGTCATGGATGGCGATGGCGGGCGGCTGCGCCCCGATGTCGTGGTGAAGGTGCCGGGCGGCCAGAGCCTCGTCATCGACGCCAAAGTCTCGCTCAACGCCTATCAGGACGCCTTCGGTGCGGTCGATGAAAGCGAGAAGGTCGCGCATCTCGCGGCGCATGCGGCGGCGATGCGCGCACACGTCAACACGCTCGGCGCCAAAAGCTATTGGAACCAGTTCGACGACACGCCCGACTTCGTCGTGATGTTCGTCCCCGGCGAGCATTTCCTCGCCGCCGCGCTCGATCAGGACCATGAGCTTTGGGACTATGCGTTCGAGCGCAAGGTGCTGCTCGCGACGCCGACGAACCTCATCGCCATCGCACGCACCGTCGCCGCGGTGTGGCGGCAGGAAAAGCTCGCAGGGCAGGCGCGCGAGATCGCGGCGCTGGGCAAGGAGCTTTATGCGCGCATGTCTGTCATGGGCTCGCACATCGCGCGCGTCGGCAAGAATCTAGATCAGGCGACGGGCGCGTATAACGCCTTCGTCGGCAGCTTCGAATCGCAGGTGCTGACGCAGGCGAAACGGTTCGAGGCGCTCGACGTCGAGACCGGCGGCAAGGACATCCCGGTGCTGCCCGTCGCCGAACAGGCGGCGCGCCCGCTCGCCAAGCTGGCGGCGGCGCCGGCGGCAGTCAACGACGCGGGGGAATAGGTCCGTCATACCTGAAAACCCGTTCGCCCTGAGCCTGTCGAAGGGCCGTTCTTGTCTTTTACGTTCAAGAAAAGAACTGTGCTTCGACAAGCTCAGCACGAACGGGGTTTGATGATGCGCGTGCTTTGAAGCTTAAATCACCCGCTTCAGCACCGCAGTCTGGCCGTCGCTCCCCGTCAGGATCAACGTCCCGTCGGTCGGAAAGCTCAGGCTCACCGGGCTGCGCATCAGCGCGAAAAAGGCGTTCTCCTGTGTCATGCCCGCACCGGGGCACGCCATTCGGGTTGCGGCGAGCGGTCCGGCGATGAGCGTCCCGTCGGCGGCCGAATAGCCGCCCGAAAACCGGTTGCAGCCCGCGCTGCCGCTCAGCCGGTCGGCTTCGAAAGCGAGGGTGGTCGGACGGTCGGCGGCGACGGGCACGCCGCCGATCGACACAAAAGTCCAGTTCGTGCCCGCAAGGTCGGTCGGCGGCAATATCCCGCCGCCGCAGCCCTTCACCGTCTTGCCGTCGGCGGTCACCGTCACCGTGTCGCGATAGCGGCGGTCGCTCATCCCGTCGCTGCATTCGCCCCGCGTGACTTCGACCTTCAGCCGGTCGGTCACATATTCTTCGCCATTCGCCACGGCGCGCGCGCCGGGGTTCGGCACCATGATCTTGGTCTCGCCATAGTCGCCGTCATAATTGAGCCGCGACGGCGTGATCTCGAGCGTCCAGCCGGGTTCGGTGCCGAGCGCCATATAGGCCTTGGGCGGTTCGCCGGGGCCTTGCGGGCCTTCGGCGGGCGCGCAGGCGGCGAGGGTGGTCAGGGCGAGGAGGGGCAGAAAGCGGGTCATCAACAGCCTTTCCTTTTTCGTCATGCTGAACTTGTTTCAGCATCCATGGCCTTCCTTCTCGTGCTGCCCGGCGCCTGGAGACCGGGGCAGGCCATGGACCCTGAAACAAGTTCAGGGTGACGAGTGATTTGCCAAGCACCGAAGGCAGGACGCCGAACCGCGCCTATCGGTTCCGCCGCTGGTTCAGCACTTCATAGGCCATGACCGCGGTCGCGACCGCGGCGTTGAGGCTGTCGGCCTTGCCCAGCATCGGCATCTTGACCCGCATATCGGCGGCGGCGGCATAGTCGGGGGGCAGGCCCTGCGATTCATTGCCCGTCAGGATGAAGGTCGGCGCCGCATAGCGCACCGCCTGATAATCCTCGGTATCGCCGCCGAGCCAGGTCGCGACGAGCTGGCCGGGGCCCTGCCGCAGCCAGGGGAGGAATTCCTCCCAGCGCGCGACGACCAGCTTTTGCGTGAAGATCGCCCCCATGCTCGCGCGCACCGCCTCGACCGCATAGGGATCGGTGCTGTCGTCGAGGAGGATCAGCCCGCCCGCGCCGACCGCATCGCCGGTGCGCAGCATCGTGCCGAGATTGCCTGGATCGCGGAGCCGCTCGGCGACGAGCCAGATCGGCGCCGCGTCGCGGTCGAGATCGGCGAGCGAGGTGTCGGGTTCGGCATAGATGCCGACGACCGTCTGCGGATTGTCCTTGCCCGAGAGTTTTGAGAGGATCGCGGGCGTGGTGTCGATCACTTCGCCCCCCGCCGCCAGCGTATCGGCCGCGAGCGCCCTGGCGAGCGGATGCGCGTCGCCCTCGGGGCCCAGAAACAGCCAGTGCGGCAGCACGCCCACCTCGCGCGCTTCGGTCGCGATGCGCAGTCCTTCGGCGAGGAACAGTCCCTCGGCGCGGCGGTGGCGCTTCTCGCGCAGCAAGCGCATCCGCTTCACCAGCGGATTGGAGAGGCTTTCGATGGTGGAACGGCGACCGGTCATATTTCGCCGTTCCTGTACCCCTGCGAAGGCAGGGGCCCATCACCTAAACTATCCAGATCGAGCAGCCGCCAGTGGAGGAGGATAAGGCGAGAAATGGGCCCCTGCCTTCGCAGGGGCACGGAGCATGAGAAGAGGCCGCTCACCTCAATCCTCGCCGAAACTGTCCTTGACCAACCCGACGAGTTTCAAGAGCGCCGCGTCGGCGCCGTCGCCCCTGGTATGGATGGTGATCGAATCGCCCTTCGCGGCACCGAGCATCATCAATCCCATGATCGAGGTCCCATTGACGCGCGATCCGCCCTTTTCGACCTCGACCGACACGCTTTCGGGCAGGCGGCTGACGAAGGTCACGAATTTTGCGCTGGCGCGCGCGTGCAGGCCGCGCTGGTTGGTGATTTCGACCGTCTCGCTATTTTCGTTCAAGGGCCCACTCCCAGCATTTCCGACGCGACCGAAATATATTTCTGGCCGGCTTCCTTCGCCGCGATCACCGCGGCGCGGAGTTCCATCGTCTTGCGCGCGCTTTCGAGCCGGATCAACATCGGCAGATTGACGCCGGCGATGACTTCCGTGCGCCCCGTCTCGAGCAGGCTGATCGCGAGGTTCGACGGCGTGCCGCCGAACAGGTCGGTCAGCATCACGACGCCGCGGCCTTCGTCGACCTTGCGAATCGCGTCGGCGATTTCCTTGCGGCGCATTTCCATATTGTCGTTGGGGCCGATGCACACGGTAGCGATTGCCCTTTGCGGACCGACGACATGCTCCATCGCGCGCACCATTTCCTCGGCGAGACGGCCGTGGGTGACAAGCACCATTCCCAGAAGCGGCAAAGCCTTATCGTGCGCCATGCAGTCGTCGACCCTTATGTTTTGCCGCCGGATGCGGGAGACGCGGGCGGGGGCCTGCCCTCAAGCCCATCTTGCGGGGCGGAGTCAAGATTGCGGTGGGTCAGGGTTGGCTCATATCCGGACTCGCGTAGCCTTTGGGCAACACGCGATGCGACATGGACCGAGCGGTGCCGCCCCCCGGTGCAGCCGAATGCGATGGTGACATAGGATTTGCCCTCGGCGCGGTAGCGCGGCAGCAAGGTCAGGATCAGCCGCTCGATCTGCGATACGCTGTCCTCATAGGCGGGGTCGGCGATGACATAGGCGGCGACGTCGGCGTCGAGTCCGGTGCCGGGCTTGAGCTTCGGGTCCCAATGCGGGTTGCGCAGATAGCGCATATCGAACACCAGGTCGGCGTTGCGCGGCAGGCCGCGCGCGAAGCCGAAGCTCAATATGTTGAGCACCGGCTCGCCGTCGCCCGCCTCGCCGAACCGTTGGCGGATTTCCTGCTGCAAATCATTGCTGCTGTAATTGGTCGTGTCGACGACATGCTCGGCCCAGCGGCGGAGCGGCTCCATCATCTCGCGCTCGCGCGCAATGCCGTCGGCGGCGGGGCGATCCTCGGCCATCGGGTGGCGGCGCCGCGTCTCGGAAAAGCGGCGCTCGAGCTCGGCGCCCGCGCAGTCGAGGAACAAGGTCTGGATGTCGCGGCGGCCGCTCTCGCGCAATTCCTTGATCCGCCGCACGAGCAGCGCGGGGCGGAAACCCCGGCTGCGGCTGTCGATGCCGATTGCCAGCGGGCGCCCCGCCTCGCCGGGCCTGACGGGCGCGTCGATCAGCGTTTCGAGCAGCGCGAGGGGGAGGTTGTCGACGACCTCCCAGCCCAGATCCTCGAGCACCTTGAGCACGGTCGATTTGCCCGCGCCCGACAGGCCGGTGACGAGCAACAGCCGCGATTCGGCATCCTGGCTCATGCCGCGGGGGCCAGCCGTTCGAGCGCGAGCAGGATCTTGATCGGCGCCGACGCCTCGAACGCCGACAGCAGCAGCGCGGGCAGCGGGTGGCCCGCGACCGTCTCGAGCTGGTTCACCGCGGGCATGCGGTCGTAGCGGTCGGACAGCCGGACCGCGAGCGCGAGCGGCACCGGCGCCGTCCACGGCCGCTCGATGATCCCGATCCCGCGCACCTCCAGCTTGCCCGCCAGATTTTCGGGGGGGCGGCACCAGAGGCGGTCGCGCTCGAACCAGATGTCGCAGCGATCGTCGGCGACCAGCTTGGCTCCGCGGTCGATCAGCCGCAGCGCGAGGTCCGACTTTCCTTGCCCCGAATTGCCGAGAATCAGCACGCCGCCATTGCCCGCCGCGACGCAGCTGGCGTGGATGTTGACGATTTCGGTTTTGGTCCGGCTCGGAAGCATGGTGCAAGGCTTACCGGCGCCGAAGCGGTGCCGCAAGGCGACAAACTGATCCTTCCCCCTTGATGCGGGAAGGATACGCAGCCTTATCGCGCAGCGATTAGGCGAAGTTGGATGGGGGTGGTGGTGCATCCTTGCGCTGTCGCGTCAGGCCGAGAGTGCACCCCCACCGCTGCGACTAGGCCATTGCAAGGCCAAGTCTCGCTGCCTCCCCCATAAAGGGGGAGGAGATCTGGGGTTATCCCGCCTCCTGCCCGCCGTCGCGCGCCGGCAGCGTGATCAGCAGGCTGGCGCCCGGCTTGCCGTCGTCGCGATCCTTGGCGCTGATCGTTCCGCTGTGCCCCTCGACGATCGTCCGCGCGATCGCGAGGCCGAGGCCGCTGTGGCGGCCAAACGCTTCGCCGGGCGGACGTTCGCTGTGAAAGCGGCGAAAAATCGCGTCGCGCTGCGCCGGTTCGATCCCCGGGCCGTCGTCGTCGACCTTCACATGCACCTCGTCGCCGAGCAGGGTCGCCGAAACGCAGACGAGGCCGTCCACCGGCGAAAAGCTGATCGCATTGTCGATGATATTGTCGATCGCGCGCTCGAGCCGGTGGCCGTCCCCCATCACCACGGTCGTGCCCTTGCGTGGGCGCGCGAAGGCGATGCGCGGGTGCGGCGCGCCCGCCTCGATGCGCGCGGCGCGCGCGGCGAGCATCGATTCGATCATGATGCCCACATCGACGGGCTCGAACAGAGTGCGCGACAGCTGCGCGTCGACGCGGCTTGCCTCGCTGATATCGCTCACCAGCCGATCGAGGCGGCGGACGTCCTCGTCGGCGATGCGAAGCAATTGCGCGCGCTGCTCGTCGCTCTTGACGCGGCCCAGCCCCTCGATCGCCGAGCGGACCGACGCGATCGGATTCTTGAGCTCGTGCGTCACGTCGGCGGCGAAATGCTCGCCCGCGTCGATGCGCTCACGCAGGGCTTGCGTCATGTCGCTGAGCGCGCGCGCGAGCGTGCCGATCTCGTCGCGGCGGCTCGGCAGGCGCGGGACGACGACTTCGCGCGCGCGGCCAAGGCGGACGCGGACCGCGGCGCGCGCGAGGCGGCGCAGCGGGCGAACGATCGTGCGCGCGAGGAAGAGCGAGAGCAGCACCGAGGCCATCAGCACGACGAGGATGACCACCGCGAGCCGGAAGCGTTCGGCGCGCACCGTGCGGGTGATGTCGCGCGCGTTGAGCGTCATCAGCACCGTTTGCGGCGTGTCGAGTTCGACGACGCGCGCGGCGCTGAGCAGCGGCGTGCGTTCGGGCGCATAGCGGAAGCGGCTGGCCGCGAGGCCGCTCGCCTGCGCCTCGACCACCTCGGGCCACGATTCCGCCCGGTCGATGCGCGGCTCCTCGAAATCGGGATAGCTCGGCGCGCCGACGATCCAGTCGATGCCGCGGTCCATCGCGCGCGCGGCATCGCGCTTCCACGGCTGCAACTCGGGATCGCGCAGCGTGTAGGTCGGCGGCCCGCTGGCGAAGCTGTCGGAGACGCGCCGTCCGTCGGCACCATAGAAGCGCAGCCGCGATTCGGTCGCCGCGGTGAATTCGTTGATCAGGGTCGCGCGCTGATCGGGCCGCGCGGCCTCGAGCGCGCTGTCGAGCATCGCGAGCTGGTCCTTCATCACCTCGATCCGCGTATCGACCAGCCGGCTGCGATAGGTGTCGAGATAATAGAAGCCGCCCGCAAGCAGCGCGATGGCGAGGATATTGACCGCCAGGATACGCGTCGTCAGCGACCAGCGCGCCGACCAGACGAGCGGCGATTCCTCCTGCTCGGCGATGCTCGCATCGGCTTTCAAGACGTCAGCTTTCATCGGCAAAGCGGTAGCCCGCACCATAAAGAGTCGCGATCGCGTCGAATTCGGGGTCGACCTCGCGGAACTTGCGGCGCAGCCGCTTGATGTGGCTGTCGATCGTGCGGTCGTCGATATAGACGTCGTCCTGATAGGCGGCGTCCATCAGCTGGTTGCGGCTGCGCACGATACCGGGGCGCGCGGCGAGCGTTTCGAGGATCAGGAATTCGGTGACGGTCAGCGTCACGTCCTTGCCGTCCCATGCGACCTTGTGCCGCGCCGGGTCCATTTGCAGCCGCCCGCGCGTGATCGGCTCGGCGACGGGCTCGTCTTCGCTCGGCGGCGTGCGGTTCAATTCGACGCGGCGCAGGATGGCGCGGATGCGCGCAATCACCAGGCGCTGCGAAAAGGGTTTGGCGATATAGTCGTCGGCGCCCATCGCGAGGCCGAGGGCCTCGTCGATCTCGTCGTCCTTGCTGGTCAGGAAGATGACGGGCAGCTGGCTCTTCTCGCGCAGCCGGCGCAGCAGTTCGAGCCCGTCCATGCGCGGCATCTTGATGTCGAAGACGGCGAGGTCGGGCGGATTGTCGATCAGCGGCTTCAGCGCCGCCTCGCCGTCCGAATAGACGCGCGTGACGAATCCCTCGGCCTGCAGCGCGATCGACAGGGACTGGAGGATATTGCGGTCGTCGTCGACCAGCGCGATGGTTGCCGTCATGCTCTTTCCATTGGGCGGGCTCCAAGGGAGCGATTAGCCTATCCGGCGTTCAGCGACAACCGCGAGCGCATGGCACCGGTTCCCGCGCTTCTGCACTCGTCGCACATGCTGCACTGCGCCACGTTAATCTTTTGACCTCTGCTCCCGCCCTCGCTAACGCGGCCGGGATTTCGGAATCGGCGGACACGTCGGCACCCATGTTAATGCGGGCCAGCCCATTAGCGCGCTAAGCATTGCATAGGTATGCAATGGCGATGTCCGGCAAGGAAAGGCGAAGCAAATGACCAAGATTGTGATCGGCAGCGGCACCGTCGAGACGCAGGCGGAGGTGGCCGAGAACTGGGGCACATCGGCGCTGATCGAGGATGCGGTGCGCCACGGCGAAGGCCGGCTCGCCAAGGACGGTCCGCTCGTCGTCGAAACGGGCAAGCACACCGGCCGTTCGGCAAAAGACAAGTTCATCGTTCAGGACGATGAGACGCAGGGCACCATCTGGTGGGGCAAGACCAACGTGGCGATGACCCCCGATCATTTCGCGGCGCTGAAGGCCGATTTCCTCGCGCACCTTGCCGAACGGCCGCGCCTCTATCGCCAGCAGCTGTTCGGCGGGTCGCAGCCCGAACATCGCGTCGCGGTGCAGGTCGTCACCGAATATGCCTGGCACAGCCAGTTCATCCGCACCCTGCTCTGCCGCCCGACCGCGGCCGAGCTCGCGGGCTTCGCGGCCGAATATACGATCATCGACCTGCCGAGCTTCCGCGCCGAGCCGGCAAAGCATGGCACGCGCAGCGAAACGGTGATCGCGGTCAACTTCTCCGAAAAGCTGATCCTGATCGGCGGCACGCAATATGCCGGCGAGATGAAGAAGTCGGTGTTCGGCATTCTGAACTATCTGCTCCCCGCAAAGGGCGTGATGCCGATGCACTGCTCGGCGAACATCGGTCCGGACGGCGACACGGCGGTCTTTTTCGGCCTGTCGGGCACCGGCAAGACGACGCTGTCGGCCGATGCGTCGCGCACGCTGATCGGCGACGACGAGCATGGCTGGTCGGACACGGCGGTCTTCAATTTCGAGGGCGGCTGCTATGCCAAGATGATCCGTCTCTCGCCCGAAGCCGAGCCCGAGATTTTCGCGACCACCAAACGCTTCGGCACGATCCTCGAAAATGTCGTGATGGACCCCGAAACGCGGGAACTGGATTTCGACGATGCGAGCCTCGCTGAGAACAGCCGCGGTTCGTACCCGATCGATTTCATTCCGAACACGTCGGACCATAATATGGGGCCGGTGCCGCAGACGGTAATCATGCTCACCGCCGACGCTTACGGCGTGCTGCCCCCGATTGCGAAGCTCACCCCCGATCAGGCAATGTATCATTTCCTCTCGGGCTATACCGCACGCGTCGCGGGGACCGAGATCGGCGTCACCGAGCCCGAGGCGACCTTCTCGACCTGCTTCGGCGCCCCCTTCATGCCGCGCCACCCGTCGGTTTACGGCAATTTGCTGAAAGAGCGCATTGCCAAGGGCGGCGTCCAGTGCTGGCTCGTCAACACCGGCTGGACCGGCGGCATGGCGACGATGGACGGCATCAAGCGCATGCCGATCAAGGCGACGCGCGCGCTGCTCAATGCGGCGCTCGACGGCAGCTTGAACGACGCCGAATTCCGCCGGGACCCGAATTTCGGCTTCATGGTCCCGGTTGCGGTGCCGGGTGTCGACAGCGGCCTTCTCGATCCGCGCGAAGCCTGGGCCGACAAGGCGGCGTACGACCGCACGGCGCAGGCGCTCGTCGGCCAATTCATCGACAATTTCGCGCAATTTGCCGAGCATGTCGACGAAGGCGTCCGCCAGGCCGCACCGCAGGCGGCCGTCGCGGCCTGATTGACCCGGACCTCTTCCGGGTGCTCATTCACCCGGAAGGACCGGACCCATGACCACCGAATATAAACCGCGCCTGTTCGAGCGCGATTCCGACGTTCGCACGCTCGGCGAAAGGCTGCTCGCCTGCACGCTGCCGCGCGAAGCGTGGACGCACGAGGCGCACCTCGGCGCGTGCCTGTGGCTGCTCACCGAGCGCCCCGATGTCGATATCGACGCCGAGATCGCCACCGTCATCCGCCGCTTCAACGAGAGCGTCGGCGGCGTGAACGACGACCATAGCGGCTATCACGACAGCATTACCCGCGCCTATGTCGCGGGCGTGCGGCTGTTCTTGTCAACGACGGCGGAGACCGGGCTGGCGGCACGCGTCAACGCGCTGCTGCTCTCCGACATCGGCCGCCGCGACTGGCCGCTGCGCTTCTACAGCCCCGAGCTGCTCTTCTCCGTGCCCGCACGGCGCGGCTTCGTCGAACCCGATCTCGCGCCGCTCCCGGCGCTTCAGGGGCCGCGATAGGAGCAACCGAGCACCACTTGGCCCGCTTCGTCCTTCGACGGATAGACATTCGCCATATAGAGGCCGCCCGGCGGCGTGAGTCTGTCGATCCGGTCCTCGTTCAGGTCGTTGCCATCGGCGGGGCGCCAGGCGCAACGCGTTTCGTTGCAATCGACCTTGAAACGCTCGCGCGCCGGATGCGCCGCAAGGAACGGCGCCCGATAGTCGGCGACCGCGCCGTCGAGGTGGAAATTGACCTGCCAGAGATGCTTGGTGGGCAACCCGCTCTGCTGCCGATAAACCTTCCTCGAAACCGCACCCAAGCGTTCGATCGCCACGGGATTATAACGTCCGATCATGCGCTGCATTTCGGTCAGACCCGCGGCGTCCGCGGCCCGCTTCAGGATCGCATCGGCCTCGGCCGCCGTGCCGGGACAGCCGGTCGGCGCCCCGGCAGCGGTCGTTGTGGTCAGCATCAGCGCGGCGGCGTGCATCAGCGAAAGCATGTGATCGTCATCCCCCTTTGATATCGAAGGATATTCCTGGCGCGTTCGTCGCCGCCGATCAATCCCGAACGATGTTGGGTGTCCACCCGCTCGCCGCGAGGAAGGCGGCGGGCTCGCGCATCTCGATGATCGCCTTGATCGCCGCCGCCTTGTCGGGCGTGCGGTCGTAATAGCTTTTGGCGACGCGGTAGCCGACCCAATAGCCCAGGTCCCCCGGCCATCCGCCTTCGCCCTTCTGGTTGTAGAGCCAGCGCGAGCCGATCGCCGTCTGATCCTTCTCGGCGAGAAAGGCGGTCTCCAGCTCCTTCTCGCGCCCCTTCGCCCATTGGTGCAGCAGCGGATAGGCGACCGACCCGGTCATCTGCTCGGCGATAAATTCGGCTGCACCCTCGACCAGCGCGGCGCGCAGCACCGATTCCTTCCGATCCTCGACCTGCGCGAGCGGCTGCTGCACATGGACATATTCATGCGCGATCACATGGACGAAGCGGTCCTCGTCGTCGGCTTCGATGAATTTCGCGGCGCACAAGGCCTCGAGACCGATGTAGAGCCCCTTCGCATTGGCGGTCCCCGCCGTCGTCGCGCGGCCGATCGCGATGGTGATCGGCGGGAAGTTCGCGGCGGGATAGATTTGCGCCAGGCGGTCGGTCGCGGCGACAAGGCGCGTGCGGACAGCGGGAAGATTTGCCGCGCAGCCGCGCGCGTCGGTAAAGACCTGCGGCTTCTTGCTCAGTGCGGCGACGAGCTTTTCGGGCGTGATCCGGCGCATCACCATGAATTCCGCGAGCCCCGGCGTGGGGGCGGCGAGATAGCGCGCCGCCACCACCGCGGGCTGCGCCGCGAGCGCGGGGTCGTCATAGAGCGCGTAAAAGCGATCGACGTCGCTCGTCACGATGGCGACGCGCGTTTCGCTCTCCGCTTCCGCCGCTTCATGCGCGTAAGCGGGGATCGCGGCGAGCAACGCGGCGCCGAACAGGCTCCGCGCCATCGCACGAGTCCTCACGCCTTCGTCTCGCGCACATATTCCTCGACATTCTTCGCGAGCACGTCGAGCGGGACGTTCCCGCCCTTGACGACGACATCGTTGAAATCGCGGAGGTCGTACTGGGCGCCGAGCGCCTTTTGCGCCAGCCCGCGCTGCCGCACGATCTCGCTGTGCCCGACTTTATAGCCGCACGCCTGCCCCGCCCAACTGCAATAGCGATCGACCTCGCTCGCGACCTCGAGCGGGTTCGAGCCGTTCTCACGCACGAAAAACTCCACCCCTTGCTCGCGCGTCCAGCGTTTGGCGTGAAGGCCGGTGTCGACGACGAGGCGGCAGGCACGGAAGGCGAGCGACTGGAGATAGCCGAGACGCCCGACCTCGAAATCGTCATAGAGGCCGAGTTCGTCCGCAAGCTGCTCGGCGTAGAGCGCCCAGCCTTCGCTATAGGCGTTGAACGCCAGCATCGTGCGGATCAGCGGCATCGCATGGGCATATTCGCCCTGCCACGCGTGCCCCGGAATCGCCTCGTGCATCGTGAGGTCGGGCAGCGAATATTTGCTGTGCAGATCGGTGGTGCGCAGGTTGATCCAGAAGCGTCCCGGAATGCTGCCGTCGATCGACCCCGCGCCGCCATAGGCCGCGGGCGCGCCGGGCTCCTCGGCGAGCGGCAGCCGCTTCACCTCGACATTGCCCTTCACCAAAGTGCGGAAGGCGCGCGGCAGCTCGGCGCGGATCTTGCCGAGCCAGGTCTGGATATAGGCGACGATTTCGGCGCGGCCCTGATCATTGTCGGGGAATTTATATTTGGGGTCCTTGGCGAGCGCGTTCATCCGGTTGCCGACCGAACCCTGCGTATAACCCAGCTTCTTGAGGATCGGATCCATCCGCCCGTGCAGCTCGGCCAGCTCCTCGCGGCCCATCGCGTGAATCTCGTCCGGGGTCATGCGCGTCGTGGTCGAGGCGCGCAGCCCCCACGCATACCATTCGTCGCCGCCGGGGCGCGCCCACATGCCGGCGTCCATCGTCGCCTTCGGCCGCTGCGCCTTCAGTTCGGCGAGCTGGCGTTCGAGCGCCGCCGCGACGGGTCCCTGTACGATCTTCGCCGAACGCGCCGACCAGTCGCCGGCGATTTTCGCCTCGCCGGTGCGGCGGACCAGGCTTTCGACCATCGACCCGCCCGCCTTGGCATCGGCGATCGTCGCTTCCATCGCCGTCACCGCCTTGTCGATCAGGAAGGCGGGAGCGATCAGCCCCCGCCCGCCCGCCGCCTTCAGCCGGTCGGTCTCGCCGTCGAGGACGCCGGGAAAGGCGTTGAGGCGCGAGAGATAGGCTTCGGCATCGGCCGACGTCTTCACTGGATGGTCGCTGTCGAGGAATTTCGGAATGTCGAGATAGGCGCCGACATTCTGGATCACCACATAAGGCGTGTTGCGCCAACCGCCCACTGCGACATCGCCATAGGGCAGCGCGAAGCCCGCGAGCGCGACGTCATAGGCGCTTTCGACGACGGCAAGACTGGTGCGCGCCTGATGGTCGAGCCCGGCCTTGTCGAACGCACGGACGCGCGCGACATCGGCTTTCAGCGTGTCGGCCAGCGCCGCCACCCCCGCGGCCGAGCGATCGCCGAGCTGCCCGCGCATCGCCGCCCGCGCGCCGGTGTCGATGCCGAGCGAGGTCGCGCCCTCGGGCGACTGGGCGAGCAGATTGTCGGCGATCGATGTGAGCAATTGCTGCGCGCCGCTCTTGGGGGCGTCCTGCAGTGCCGCGGCGGGGCCCGCGATCGCGAGGCCTGCGGTGCCCGCGCCGAGCGCGGCGAGCGTGCGGCGGCGGCTGACGGGGGTGGAAAGCGGATGTTGCACTACGGGCTCCCTGCGACTTTGTTTCTTGTGAAACCTGTCTAGGGAGTGGGGCGCGGCGCGGTCAACGAAAAGGGGGCGGGAAAGCCGATGCTCGCCCGCCCCCGGTCGAAAATTATGGACCGTCTATCAGTCGGTAAGGTCGGCGGGCACCTTGCCGCCGTTGGCCGCGAGTTCGCGCATCACCGCCTTGTGCAGCCAGATGTTCATCTCGGCGCTGCCATCGAGCGCGCCGGTGTAGCCGAGTTCCTGCGCCAGCTCCTTGCGGTTGGCGAGGCTCGAATCGATGCCGAGCAGCTTCATCAGGTCGACGATCGACGTGCGCCAGTTGAGATCCTGCCCCGCCTTCGCCGCCTCGGCGGTGAGGATGGCGTCGACGTCGACCGGCGCCGCGGCGGCCGAGGCCATCGCCTGCGTCGCGGCGTCGAGCGCGGTGCCGACGGGGCTGGGCGCGGCCGGGGCGGCGGGCGCGGCGGGCTGTGCGGCGACCGCCTTCTTGCCGAAAATCGCGTCCTTGATCTTGCCGAAAATGCTCATTGTGTAGCTCCCACTAGAAACCAAGGCGCTCTCCCGAAAGACGAGTCGCGCGCCGCAAGCTAGGACTATGCAATTGAGAATGACAGCCAAATGACGACTCCTCCCGATCTCCCCGGCTGCTATACTGCGGCGCATCGGCGCGGTCCGATCCGTGCCGAAGCGGGAGTTGATCCATGAATCTGACCGATATTTTGGCGCAGGCCGGCGGCATCGAATCGATGGCGAAAGAATTGGGCATTCCGTCCGCGATGGCGAAACAGGGCGCCGATGCGCTGCTCCCCGCGATCCTCGGCGGGTTCAAGAAACAGGCGCAGTCGGGCGGCGGCGCGGCCGACGGCCTGGGCGGCCTCGGCGGATTGCTCGGCCAGCTCGGCGGCGGCGGCCTGCTCGATTCGGTGCTCGCGCCGCAGCCGACTCCGGTGAGTCAGGGCAATGATGTGCTAGGGCAAATCTTCGGGTCGAAGGATGTCAGCCGCACGGTGGCGGGACAGGCCGCGGCTGAGACCGGGCTCGATTCGGGGCTGCTCAAGCGGATGCTGCCGATGCTCGCGATGATGGTCGCGGGCTATATGGCGAAGCAGGGCGGGCAAGACGGCGCGAGCGGCGGGCTTTCCGGCGGTTTGGGCGGCATGCTCGGCAATGTGCTCGGCGGCGCGATGGGCGGCGGTGCCGCGCCGTCGGCGGGCGGACTGGGCGGTTTGGGCAAGATGCTCGACATGGACGGCGACGGCAATCCGCTCGACGACATCATGGGCATGGTCAACAAGATGCGGGGTTAAGGGAAGGTCGTCGCTCCCGCCTTCGCGGGGGCGACGCCAACGTTCACGCCGCCATCAGCCTGATATCCTCGCGGAAATCCTCATCCACCCCGATGCGGCTTCGCATCGGGGTGACGATAGCGTCGGCGTCACCGTCGCCTTCTTCGAACAGCGCGCACGCCGCTTCGCCGCCGCGCGCGAGGCTGTAACGATGCGCGACCTTGCCGGTCGGACGAAAGCCGAGCTTGCGGAGCACCGCTCCCGACGCCGGATTGTCGATAAAATGGCCCGCCGACAGCCTGGGCAGGTTCATCGCGCGTGCGATATGGAGCAGCTGGCGCCCCGCCTCGGTCGCAAAGCCGAGACCCCAATAGGGGCGCGCGATCCAGTAACCCATTTCGAGCTCGCCTTCGGGGCTGGGCGAAATGCCGCAGCCGCCGACGAGGCGCGGCGCGCCGCCGGTGCGCGCGAAGATCAGGAAGCGCGGCTGGTCGGGATCGATCGGCTGGCTCAAATATGCCTGTGCCTGTTCTTCGCCATAGGGCCAGGGCGCTCTCGCGAGATTGCGGACGACCGCTTCTTCGCCGATCGCTTGGGCGAGCGCCGGGGCGTCTTCGAGCCAGCCGGGCCGCAGCAACAGTCTTTCGGTACGCGCGAACATGTTTTCAAACTCCCAATGCCTGTCGCCTTGGCGCCAGATGGTGACGCTTTGACGACATTCGATATGGAGGGAGATGGATGGCCCGATTTTCGCGCCTGACCGCTAGCTCGCGGATTTCAGGCAAGAAAAAAGGGAGTCCGGGGGTGACCCGTCTCCCTCTTTTCGAACCTTGTTTCCGCTTGTTGGCGGAAAGGACAGTTCCGGGTCATCCCTGGTGGACGACCCTGGAAGATCGTCCTTATTCGGCGGCTTCCGCCATGGCGTCGACCGACACATATTTGCGGCCAAGCTTGCCATCGTGGAATCGGACCTGGCCGTCGGCGGTTGCGAACA
Organism: uncultured Sphingopyxis sp.; assembly: GCA_966250105.1. Lineage (GTDB taxonomy): Bacteria > Pseudomonadota > Alphaproteobacteria > Sphingomonadales > Sphingomonadaceae > Sphingopyxis. Next base: position 26,002 of record CBINGC010000020.1, read on the forward strand.
GCGTGTGATCCTTGCCCATGCCAACGTTGACACCCGGGTAAACCTTGGTGCCGCGCTGACGCACGATAATGTTGCCGCCGATCACTTCCTGACCGCCGAACTTCTTCACGCCAAGGCGGCGGCCGGCTGAGTCGCGACCGTTGCGCGAAGAACCGCCTGCTTTCTTATGTGCCATGACTGATGCTCCTTAATTCGTTCGAGAGGCCGAGCCGCGACGTGCGCGCTCAGGCGTCCTTCTTGGGGGCTGCCTTCTTGGCAGCGGGCTTCTTTTCGGCTTCGGCCTTGGGCGCGGCTTCCTTCTTCGGAGCAGCGGCCTTCTTGGGCGCGGCTTCCTTCGCGGGAGCAGCCTTGGCGTCGGCGGCCGGAGCGGCTTCGGCCTTCGGAGCCGCTTCCTTCTTCGGCGCGGCCTTCTTGGCATCGCCGACGGCGAGGATGCGCAGCAGCGTCAGCGACTGGCGATGGCCGTTGCGGCGGCGATAATTGTGCCGGCGGCGCTTCTTGAAGACGATGACCTTTTCACCGCGCGTCTGGGCGATGATCTCGGCCGAAACGACGAGGCCTTCGGCGCTCTTCGTTTCGCCGCCGTCACCGGCCAGCAGGATGTCGCCCAGCGACACGGTGTCGCCGGCTTCGCCGTCGATCTTTTCAACGGCGATCTTGTCTCCGGCGGCGACGCGATACTGCTTGCCGCCCGTGCGCACGATTGCGAACATGGTCTTCCATCCAATCAAAAAACTAAATCACCCGCGCACCAGTCACCCACCAAGGCGGGCGATTTTTCCGGCATGCGGGAAAGTCAGCGCCACTAGCGAGACAAGCCCGAGCTGTCAACCGCATATTCCCGCGCTTTTTGTCCAAAAGCGTCGGGGCGGTGCCGACTTATTGCGCGCGCGCCCGATTCGGCACTTGCTGCACCACGGGCGCCACCATATCAGGGGCGACGATGATCCGCGCCCTTCTTTTCGTCCCGTTGCTCCTGCCGCTGAACGCCTGCGCCGCGACGCAGAGCAGCGACGGCCCCTCGCTGGCGAAGCGCGCGGTCGAGGGGCGATTCGACGTCGCGCCGCCCGCGGTGGTCGTCGCGCCGCCGGGACCGCTACCCGCCGACCTCGCCGGACGGCTCGAACGCTGGGAAGCCGACGGGGCCGCCGGGCAACAGGCGTTCGCCGCCCAGCGCACCGCCGCCGCATCGCTCGTCGCCGCCGCGGCGGGCGCACCGGTCGCGGGCGAACGCTGGGTCGTCGCGCAACAGGCGATCTCGCGCCTCATCGCCGCGCGCGCGCCGCTCACCGCGGCGCTTGCCGATATCGACCGTCTCTACCTCGACCGCAGCGTCGAAGAGCAGATCGACGGCCTGCCCGACATTTATGCACTGCGCGACCGGCTCGCCGATCTGGTGTCGACGCAGGATGCGGTGATCGAGGCGCTGAGCGCAGGGTTGCCGAGGGGGTAGAAGGGGCGCGCCCATTTCTTCCGTTTGTGCTGAGCTTGTCGAAGCACCGTTCTTTCTTTTAACGTTGCAAAAAGAAGGACTGCCCTTCGACAAGCTCAGGGCAAACGGGTTTGGGGTTTCGCTGATGCTACTGATGCTGATGCTACTGATTTAGCCCATGCTTCTTCAGCGCATGGCGGATCTGGTCGTAGCTCAGCCCCAGCGCCTCGGCCGCGACCTTCTGGTTGAAGCGGCAGCGCGCCATGGTGTCGGCGAGGATCTGCTTCTCATAACCGTCGACCGCGGCGCGCAGGTCGCTGACCGGGCCCGTGGGCGCGGCGGCCGGGGCCGGATCGGCGGTATTCGCGGCGGGCGTTTCGGCTTTCGCCGCCGCCTTGCGCACCGCCGGCTGCCACGGGCTCGCGAAGGGATCGAAGCTCAACGCATCGACCGGCTTTTCGGGATCGGCCCAGCGATAGATCGCACGCTCGATGACGTTCCTCAGTTCGCGGACATTGCCCGGCCAGTCGTGCCCTTCCATCGCGGCGAGTGCGCGCGGGCCGAAGCCCGGCCATTCGTCCCAGCCGAGCACCGCCGCCATGCGCTGGCCGAAATAGGTGGCGAGCACTTCGATGTCGCCTTCGCGCGCGCGGAGCGGAGGCAGGGTGATGACCTCGAACGACAGCCGGTCGAGCAGATCGGCGCGGAACCGATTGTCGTCGACCAGCGCGGGCAGATGTTCGTTGGTCGCCGCGACGATGCGCACGTCGACGCGGATCGGGCGCGACGCGCCGACGCGCGTGACCTCGCCATATTCGACCGCGCGCAGCAGCCGTTCCTGCGCGCCCATCGACATCGTCGCGAGTTCGTCGAGAAACAAAGTGCCGCCATCGGCCTCCTCGAACCGCCCCGCGCGGCTGCGCGTCGCGCCGGTAAAGGCGCCCGCCTCGTGCCCGAAGAGTTCGCTTTCGATCAAAGTCTCGGGCATCGCCGCGCAGTTCATGATCACATAGGGGCGGTCCCACCGCGTCGACAGCCGGTGGAGGCGCTCGGCGATCAATTCCTTGCCCGTCCCGCGCTCGCCGATCACCAGCACCGGGCGGTCGAGCGACGCCGCGAGGCTCGCGCGTTCGACCGCGTCCTGAAACGCCGCCGACTGGCCGATGAATTGCGTCTCGCGCTCCATTCCCAATCATTGGCAAATTTTCCCGCTGATTGGCAAGACAAATCGATCGGAGAACCGGATTATGCGTGAAGTTCGGCGGTTTTCCGCGCCTTCGCGCAATTGGCACGGCTCCTGCAAAGATTTCAACGAACCGGCGCACAACGCTCCGGTGCAGCGAAAAACAGGAAGGTTGAAACGATGAAAACGAAGATTGCCCAGGCCGCTACTTTCGCGTTCAGCGCGGCGGGTGCGCTGGCCATTTTCGTCGGCGCGGTCAACTATCCTGCCACCGCCGCCAACGCCGCCGGCACGCCTGCCGCCGGCCTGGTCGGTGCTGCTTCGACCCCGGCGGTCAGCCCGATGGCCTGACCGGCACTGGTGCCGGGGCACTCTCCCCCCTTGCCCCGCCCCGGCACCAGCCTTTTTTAAAAACAGACAATGGTCTCAAGTTTTCGACAGGAGTTTCAAATGGGTATTTTCTCACGAACCCGCGACATCATCGCCGCCAACGTCACCGACCTGCTCGACCGGGCCGAGGATCCGGAAAAGATGATCCGCCAGATCATCTTCGAGATGAACGAAACGCTCGTCGAAGTCCGCGCCTCCGCCGCCCGCACGATCGCGGATCAGAAGGAGATGCGCCGCCACATCGCCAAGCTCGAAAGCCTGCAGGACAGCTGGAAGGAAAAGGCCGAACTCGCGCTGTCGAAGGACCGCGAAGACCTCGCCACCGCCGCGCTCGTCGAAAAGCAGAAAGCCGGCGACATGGCCGAGCGCCTCAAGGCCGAGATCGCCGTCCTCGACGATGCGCTGACCGGTTATGAAGCCGACATCGCCAAGCTGCAGAAAAAGCTGAGCGAAGCGCGCGCGCGCCAGTCGAGCGTCGCGGGTCGCCTCGAAAGCGCCGAGAATCGCTACAAGCTGCGCGAGATGACCAACGGCGACCGGGTCGAAGACGCCTTCTCGCGCTTCGAGATCCTCGAACGCCGCGTCGATGAAGCCGAAGGCCGCGCCGATGCGCTGGGCCTCGGCTACAAGAAGTCGCTCGACGAGGAAATCGCCGAGCTGCAGGCCGCCGACAAGGTCGCCGACGAACTCGCCGCGCTGAAAGCCGCGCAGGGCAAGAATTAAGGAGCCGGGCCGATGGAAGAAATCATCATCGTCCCGATCGTCATCGGAACGCTCTTCCTCGGTCTGCCCTGGCTGATCCTCCACTATATCACCAAGTGGAAGCAGGCCAAGACGCTGACCGGAGAAGATGAACAGCTGCTCGACGAACTTTACGATACGGCTCGCCGGCTCGAGAATCGTCTACATACTGTTGAACGCATCATCAGCGCCGACCATCCCGACTTCCGCCCCGCGGTACGCAGCGATGAAGACCTGGCGCAACTCGAAAACAATAGCCGGAGGAACTGAGATGTCTGCCAGCCGCACGAAATTCTACCTCGACAAGCAGAACGCCAAATGGAGCGGCGTGTGCGCGGGGATCGCGGACTATAGCGGGATCGACGTGCTCTGGGTCCGCGTCGGCGCAGTGCTGCTCACGCTGATGGGCGGCTTCCCCTGGACGCTGATCGCCTATTGGATGGTCGCCTGGATGGGCACGGCGAAACCCTTCGCGCTCTATGGCTCGAACGAGGAAGCGAAATTCTGGCAGGGCGTGCGGAGCAATCCGGGTGCATCGACCCGCGACATCAAGTCGCGCTTCCGCGACATCGACCGTCGGCTTGCCGACATCGAGCAATATTACACCAGTCACAACCGCCGCCTTGCCGACGAGATCGACGCTCTCCGGTAAATCGGGAGGCGGATCGAACTGGGGCAAACAGGGAGACATATTATGAATTTCGGTGGTACCACTTTCGTCCTCGCCATCATCGCTCTGTCGATCGGCGGCTGGATGTTCACCACCTGGATCCGCGCCAAGCACGGCTATCCGATCGAGAATGAATGGGGCGGCACGGTTCATCGAACCGACCCCGACGCTGATCGAAAAATCGCCCTGCTGACCGATGATAACGCCAAGCTGGCGGGGCAGGTCAGCCGGCTGGAAGAGCGGATTTCGGTGCTCGAACGCATCGCGACCGAAGAGGGCGGAAAGGCCGCGCAGCTCGCCGACCAGATCGACCGCCTGCGCTGAGAGGAAGAAGATGATGAATCTCGATGTCCTGAACACCATCGCTCCCGTGGCTGCCATCGTCGGTCTCGCCGGGGTCGCCGGATGGGTCTTCACCACCTGGCTGCGCATCAAGAACGGCTATCCGCTCGAAAACAGCTGGGGCAAGGCGATCTATCCCAAGACCAGCGACGAGGCGATGGAACGCGTCAAGCTGATCAGCCAGGAAAATGCCCAGCTGCGCGCCGAACTCGGTTCGGTGAAGGATCGCCTCGCGGTGGTCGAACGCATCGTCACCGACGAAGGCCACCGGCTGAGCCACGAGATCGAGGCGCTGCGGCGCCCGGCGAACTGAGGAGAGCAACCATGGAAGCCATCGTCATCCTCCTGATCGTCGTCGGACTGCCGGTCACGCTCGGCATCGGCTACGCCGCCTATGAGCGCCACCTCAAGTTCAAGGAACGGCAGTTCAAGGCGATCACCAACGAGACCGCCGAAAAAGCCGCCCAATATGCGGCGCATACCGAACGACTGGAAGCGCGCGTCCGCGTTCTCGAGCGCATCGTTACCGACAAGGGAATTGATGTCGCCGACGAGATCGAAAAGCTGCGCGACGCCCCGCTCAACTAATAACAAAAAGAGAGACAGGAAAGGAACCTCCCCATGGGCCCGTTTGAAATGGTTATCGGCATCGTCCTCATCGTGACGATCGGCAGCATCGTCCGCGCCAAGCACGGCATCCGCCGCGACCGCCACGGCCATGATTATGTCGCCGGAAACGATGCCGAGACCAAGGCGCTGCAGGCCGAGATCCGCGCGCTCAAGGACCGCATCCAGGTGCTCGAACGCATCGCTACCGACAATAACCGCGCCGTCACGCTCGACCAGGAAATCGAGAAGCTGCGCGACAGCAGCAAAATCTGAATGCCGGCAAAGGAGCAACGCTCATGGCTTTCATCACGCCCGACTTCACCGCCGCAGCGGTCGCGCTCAGCGCGCTGAGCATCGTCAGTCTCGTCGCGCTCCGCGGCTGGCGCGACTGGATCCAGCTCAAGCGCGAGGAACTCGCCGCCGGCCACGCTCCGGCGCCGCAGGATCAGGGCGTCCCGAACGCCGGATCGCGGATCGAGATCGCCGACCTCAAGGAACGGCTGCGCAAACTGGAAGCGATCGCGGCGGGGGTCGATCTGTAACAATGACGTCGCCCCCGCGAAGGCGGGGGCCGCTATCGGCCTGAGGCTGCACCATCGTGACAAGCCGACGGCGGCCCCCGCCTGCGCGGGGGCGACGAACAAGGCAAGGCGGCACCCCCTTCCCACGCTCCCGCAAATCTGCCAGTGCCGCCGCCATGCGCAGCCTCGACGACATCTTCGAAGAATATGATTTTCTCGACGGCGACGATCGCTATCGCCTGCTGATCGAGCTCGGCCGCGCGTTGGAGCCTATGCCCGATGCGCTCAAGACCGACGCGACGCTGGTGCGCGGCTGCTCGGCGAGTGTCTGGGTCTATCCGGTGCCGCGGGACGACGGCCGGCTCCATTTCCTCGCCGACAGCAATGCCGCGATCACCAAGGGCATCGTCGCGCTCGTCCTTTCGGCGGTGCAGGACAAGCCCGCCGGCGAAGTCGCGGCGATGGATGTCGCCGCCGCGCTCGCTCCCTTCGACCTGACGCGCCAGCTATCGTCGAACCGGACGCAGGGCGTCCCCAACATGATCGCGCTCGTCCAGGACACCGCCCGCCGCCTCGCCGCGGGCTGATCGGGCCGCGCGCGGATATCGGCGTCTGGCACCCCTCGAATCGAGAAATTACGCCACCCCGGCCCCGAACGGCAATATCGCGCGATAGGCCTCCACCGCCGGCGCGCCGCCGACGACCATGCCCTGCGTCAGCAGCCAGTAATGCCGCACGATCTCGGCCTGCTGTTCGAGCCCGTAGCGCGCGAGCGGCCAGCCGGGTTTCAGGCTGTAGCTGTAGGTCGCGAACGGGTGACGCATCAGCACCAGATACCAGCGGCCACGCGTCTGCGCCTGCCATACATGCGTCATTTCATGGATGAACAGGCCTTGCAGCCGCTGCGACGCGGCGCTGAAATCGTCGCAGTACAGATCGCCGTGCGGATTGAAATGCAGGCTGCCCATCGGCGCCATCACGATATGGCGCGGCTGGAAGAACATCCATTTATGGTGGCAGATGCGCACGCGGTCATAGGCGATCGCATCGCCGAACACCGAGCGGGCGAGCGCGATTTCCCCCGATGTCAGCGGTCGCGACGGACGCGGCACCCGCGCTTATTTCTTCGCGGCGTCCGGCGCCGCCGTTTCGGCGCCCTTCTCCATCGAACCATGGTCCATCGCGCCATGATCGGCGGTTTCCGCGCCGCCTTCGGCGGGCTTGATCACCATGTCGAAAAGGATGCGTTCATTATTGTTGTTGGTGAAGACGAATGCCATCGGCAGCTTGCCCGCGCGCACCGCGGCGCCGTTGATGCCCCAGATCATCAGATGCTTGCCGCCCTGCTTGAAGACGAGCTCGCCCTTGGCGGGGACCGCGGCGCGGAGCAAAGGCTTCATCGTCGTCACATTGTTCTCGCGCACGCTTTCGTGCATCTCGACGCGCTGCGCGAGATCGGCGGTCACGGCGACCAGTTCGACGTCGCGCGGGCCGCCTTCGACGCGGAAATAGCCGACCGACGGGCGATCGGGCGTTGCCCCCATCACGATATGGCCGCTGACCACGTTTAGCGCCTGCCCGGCGCCGAGATTTTCGCCGCAGCCGGTCAGGCTGAGCGCGGCGGCGGCAAGGGCGGCGCCAAAGAGACTCGAGGCGAAGGGTTTCATTTTGGGAGGACTCCGTAAAAGCGCGACAATTTCGCACCCTCGATAAGCCGTCAAAGCCCTTGTGCCAAGGATTAGCGCACCTATATCGCGCCCATGTAACCCATGGACGGCGCGCCTTTTCAGGGCGCCGGAAGAAGCAACAAGGACGTATTATCAATGGCCAAAGTGATCGGGATCGACCTCGGCACCACGAACAGCTGTGTCGCGGTGATGGAAGGCGGAAAACCCAAGGTTATCGAAAATGTCGAAGGCACGCGCACGACCCCGTCGATCGTCGCCTTTGCGAAGGATGGCGAGCGCCTGATCGGCCAGCCGGCGAAGCGCCAGGCGGTCACCAACCCCGAGAACACCGTTTTCGCGGTGAAGCGCCTGATCGGCCGCCGTTTCGATGACCCGATCACCAAGAAGGACACCGAACTGGTCCCCTATACGATCGTCAAGGGCAGCAACGGCGACGCGTGGGTCAAGGCCGGCAACGAAGATTATTCGCCGTCGCAGATTTCGGCCTTCATCCTTCAGAAGATGAAGGAAACCGCCGAGGCCTATCTCGGCGAAAAGGTCGAACAGGCCGTCATCACCGTTCCCGCCTACTTCAACGACGCGCAGCGTCAGGCGACCAAGGATGCGGGCAAGATCGCCGGCCTCGAAGTGCTGCGCATCATCAACGAGCCGACCGCGGCCGCGCTCGCCTATGGCCTCGACAAGACCGAGAACAAGACGATCGCAGTCTATGACCTTGGCGGCGGCACCTTCGACATCTCGATCCTCGAAGTCGGCGACGGCGTGTTCGAAGTGAAGTCGACCAATGGCGACACCTTCCTCGGCGGCGAGGATTTCGACAGCAAGCTCGTCGAATATCTCGCCGACGGCTTCAAGAAGGACGAAGGCATTGACCTGCGCGGCGACAAGCTCGCGCTGCAGCGGCTGAAGGAAGCCGCCGAAAAGGCGAAGATCGAGCTGTCGACCGCCGCGACGACCGAGGTCAACCTGCCCTTCATCACCGCCGACGCCAACGGGCCGAAGCACCTCGTCAAGACGATCACCCGCGCCGACCTCGAAAAGCTGGTCGAAGAGCTGGTCAAGCGCACGCTCGAGCCGTGCAAGAAGGCGATCAAGGACGCCGGCGTTTCGGCGAGCGAGATCGACGAAGTCGTGCTCGTCGGCGGTATGACGCGCATGCCGCGCGTCCGCGAAGTCGTGAAGGATTTCTTCGGCAAGGAACCGCACACCGGCGTGAACCCCGATGAAGTCGTCGCGATCGGCGCCGCGATCCAGGCGGGTGTGCTGCAGGGCGACGTCAAGGATGTGCTGCTGCTCGACGTGACCCCGCTGTCGCTGGGTATCGAGACGCTGGGCGGCATCATGACCAAGATGATCGACCGCAACACGACGATCCCGACCAAGAAGTCGCAGGTCTACTCCACGGCCGACGACAACCAGTCGGCGGTGACGATCCGCGTGTTCCAGGGCGAGCGCGAAATGGCGCAGGACAACAAGATCCTCGGCCAGTTCGACCTCGTCGGCATCCCGCCCGCACCGCGCGGCGTGCCGCAGATCGAAGTGACCTTCGACATCGACGCCAACGGCATCGTGTCGGTCCACGCCAAGGACAAGGGCACCGGCAAGGAACAGCAGATCAAGATCCAGGCATCGGGCGGGCTCAGCGACGCCGACATCGACCAGATGGTCAAGGACGCCGAGCAGTTCGCCGAAGAGGACAAGACGCGCCGTGAGGCGGCCGAGGCGAAGAACAACGCCGAAAGCCTGATCCACTCGACCGAACGCCAGATCGCCGAACATGGCGACAAGGTCGACGCGGGCCTGAAGTCCGAGATCGAAGCCGCGATCGCCGAAGCCAAAACGGCGGTCGAAGGCGGCGATGCCGCCGCGATGACCGAAAAGGCCGGCGCGCTGGCGCAGGTCGCGATGAAGCTCGGCCAGGCGATCTACGAGAAGGAGCAGCAGGCGGCCGCTTCCCCCGGCGCCGACGATGATGCCGGCGCGGCGAAAAGCGACGAAGACGTCGTCGACGCCGAATTCTCGGAAGTCGAAGACGACAAGAAGTAAGAATGAAACTCTCTCCGCCGCGCCCCCGGGCGCGGCGGAGTTGAGGGGGCCTGTTGACCAATGTCACTCGACATCGATTATTACGAACTGCTCGAAGTCGAGCGCAGCGCCGACGACGCCACGCTGAAGGCGAGCTATCGCAAACTCGCGATGAAATATCACCCCGACAAGAATCCGGGGTGCGGCGACAGCGAAGCGCGCTTCAAGGCGATCAGCGAAGCCTATGACTGCCTGAAGGACCCGCAGAAACGGGCGATGTACGATCGCTTCGGCAAGGACGGTGTGCGCGGCGCGGGGAACGGCGGCGGCCATGGCGCCGACTTCGGCGACATCGGCGATATTTTCGAATCGATCTTCGGCTCGGCGTTCGGCGGCGGACGCCAGCAGCGCGGCCCCGCGCGCGGCGCGGACCTGCGCTACGACATGGAAATCAAGCTCGAGGACGCCTTTTCGGGCTGCACCCGCGAGATCGAGGTCGACGTCGCCGCGCGCTGCGAGACCTGCGACGGGTCGGGCGCCAAGCCCGGCACCCGGACCAACCGCTGCCAGACCTGTGCCGGCCACGGCAAGGTGCGCGCGCAGCAGGGTTTCTTCATGGTCGAGCGCACCTGCCCGACCTGTCAGGGCGCGGGCGAGGTCATCGCCGACCCGTGCAATTCATGCCATGGCGAAGGCCGCGTCGACCGGCGCAAGACGCTGACCGTCAACATCCCCGCCGGGGTCGACGAGGGCACGCGCATCCGCCTGTCGGGCGAAGGCGAAAGCGGCGCGCGCGGCGCGGCGCCGGGCGACCTCTACATCTTCCTCCACATGGCGCGGCACAAGCTGTTCGAGCGCGAGGGCACGACGCTGTTCACGCGCGCGCCGATCAGCTTCACGACCGCCGCGCTCGGCGGCGAGATCGCCATTCCGGGACTCGACGGCAAGAAGCACGATATCTCGATCCCCGCGGGCATCCAGTCGGGCAAGCAGCTGCGCCAGCGCGGCGCCGGCATGCCGGTGCTGAACGGCCGCGGCCACGGCGACCTCGTCATCCAGATCGACGTCGAAACGCCGACGAAGCTCACCGCGCGGCAGAAGGAATTGCTCTGCGAATTCCGCGAGACCGAGACCGGCGAGGAATGCCCTGCGTCGCAAGGTTTCTTCGGTCGCATCAAGGAAATGTGGGACGATCTGACCGACTAAACCCCCTCTCCCCTTGGGGAGAGGGTTGCGGAGGCTTGGCGGCTCTGCCGCTTAGCCGAAGCTGGGTGAGGGCCTGCAGCCTGGCGTTCCCGGGCAACGATCCAGCCCTCATCCAAGTTCGCCTAGCCGCTTCGCGCAAGGCTCCCTATCCTTCTCCCTCAAGGGGAGAAGGGGTTACGTGCCAATCTCTCCCCTCAACTCCGCAATCAACGCCTTCACTTTCGGCAACCGCCCCTCCTCCTCATCGAGGATCGCATGGAAGGCGCGGCGCTTGAGCGCCTTCAGCTCCTCCGCCGGCACCGCATCCTCGCCGTTCACGCTCGACGCGACGATGTCGATCAGCCGGTCGGCGCCGTGGAGCCGCCCCCAGAGATAGTCGTTCTCGCGATAAGCGCGGCTGAAGAAGGCGCCGAAGCTGTTGAATTCGACCCCCTTGAGCATCGCCGCCGCGCCGCCGGTGCGGATCGCGGTCGCGTCCGACGGCGAGATGCGGTCGATCTTGATCGGATCGAACTCGTCGAACCCCTCGCCCTGCAAGAGCGGCAGCGTCGCAATGTCGTAAAAGGGATAGCCGAGATAGGCGAAGAGCATCGTGCGCCGGTCGTCCCTGGGCAGTTTTTCGAGCGCCGCCGCGATGACGATATCGGTTTCGGCATCGAGCGCGACGAGGTCGCGGCGCGCGGCGATCGCGTCGATCCATTGCCCGGGTTCGGTATCGGCGGGCACGTCGAGGTCGGCGAGCCAGGCATCGCCCTCGCGCTCGAGATATTGGCCAAGCGCGGCGAAGATCGTTTCGCGCATCTCCTCGCACACCGGGTCGCGCTTTTCGCGCGTCGCCTCGACCGAGGCGTCGAGTTCGCGCGCGAGAAAGCGCAGGCGGCGGATGCGGAAGCCGAGGTCGTGGGTGCGGAAAAACTCGATCGCCTCGCTGCTCGCGCCTGCGCCCTTCTTGCCCGAAATCCGGTCGAGCCCGCGCGCGCGCGCTTCGGTCCACATCGCGATGCGGCGATTGGCGGCATGCGCCGGCCCCTCGGGCGGCACGAGCCGGTCGACGATGTTGCCGAGTTGGTCGATCACCGCCGACAGCTTGAGATGCCCATAGGGGGCGAAGGCGAAACCCGCGCGCGCCGCCGCCTGATCCTGCGCCTTGGCGCGCCATTTCGCGAGCCGCGCCGGGGTCGGGGTGTCGAGGAAGAAGGTCGTGCCGAACAGCGCCGCGACCTGTTCCTCAACCTCGACCTTCATCGCGTCGATGATGTGCTGCATGCGGCGAATGCGGCGCGACATGCCTTCGATCATCTCGATATTCTCGCGGATCGGCTGTTCGCGCGGGATCGCCGACAGCGAGCCGAGGATCGTCGGCAGGAAACCCGGAAGCTGCCCCTCTTCATCGGGTTCGCCCGGCTTGCCGATACTGATCGCCTTATAATCGGGCTTGGGATCGATATAGATGAAACGCCGGTCGATCTCGCGCCGCGCCGGGCGCTGCTTGAGCGCCGCGATCGCCGGACGGAAGGGCGCGTTCGCGAGTACCGCGCCGTCGATCAGCACGCGGTCGGCCGGGTCACTGTCGGCATCGCGCGGCAGCTGCGCACGAATGAAGGCGTCGCGCCCCGGCCATTCGACCCCGCGCTTTTCGAGCGCACTGTCGAGCTCGCGCAGCGTGAAGGGCGGAAAGGCGCCCGGAAAGCTCGCGGTCGCGCGCGCCGCGGCGACGAGCCCCGGCACATCGTCGAGCCGCTTGCCCGCGCGGCCGTTCTGCCGGAATTGCATCACCAGCCGATGCTCCTGCTCGGTCACGCGCGGCGGGCTGTTGAGCGTCAGTTGCTCCTTGTGCCCGGCAAAGTCGGTCACCGATACGATCAGGTCGACCGGCTGCGCGGCGGGGACGAGCGGCGGCCCCTGCTCTCCCGCATCCATCGCGTCGAAGGCGCCCAGAAGCAGGTTGGTGAAGGTCTCGCCGCCGAAGGGCGGTTCGAACCAGCGCGCGCGCACGAAGCGCGACAGCTTGGCGCGCACCTCATCCTGTGCCGTTTCGCCGACGGTGCGGTCGATCGCATTGCCGCGCCGCTTCATCGCCCAGCCGGCGATCGGAACCGCCCAGAATTTGGTCATCGCCGACAGTGGGCGCGCATCGGGGTCGAGGAGGCTGTCGACGTCGGCGTCCTGCAACCATAGCTCGGTCAGCGGATCGAGCGATTTGCCCGTCGCGAGCCCGCGCGCGAGAAAGATGCCGTTGATCCCGCCCGCGCTCGCCCCCGCGATGATGTCGGGAAGCACGCGCAGCTTGATATTGCCCCGATCCGCGATCGCGGCGAGCAGGTCGCAATAGACGCCCCCCGATCCTGCGACCGTCTCGCCATCGTGAAAGGCGCGCGATGCGGCGGCGAGCCGCCATATCTCCTTGGTGATACCGTGCATATAGACGGCAAGGCTGATGCCGCCGTAGCAAATCAGGGCGAAGCGCAGTTCTTTTTCCCGCATGAGCCGGGTGATAGCGGGGTTTGATGCGCGGCGTCACCCCTTGCGGGGTGTTTGCGTGGGCGGAGGCAAGTGCGGACGGCGGCAGGCGTGAACGGATTTCCCCACCGGCCTACGGGAGGGCAGCGGGGCTTGCTCGCTAGCCGCAGCGGGGTGGGCATCCCTCAACGTCGCTGCCCACCCCCAACCCCTCCCGCAAGCGGGAGGGGAGGATATGGCGACCAGCCGTCACCTTCGTACCAACACCACGCAAAACCCCTTGCTTTTGCGAATGTGTCGCACTAGCGCGCGCTTCGAAACAGGAGTCCATATGAATCGCAAATTCGCCCTCGCCGCGCTCGCCTGCACGGCGCTTTCCTCGCCTGCCTTCGCGCAGGACGCGGCGCCCGACACCGGGGCCGGAGCGGGCGAAGACGCGATCGTCGTCACCGCCGCGCGCACCATATTGCCGCCGGGCGCGCTGCCGCTGACGATCGACATCATCGACAAGGATACGCTCGACCAGCAGATCGCGATTTCGGGATCGGTGACCGATGCGGTCGCGACGCTGACCCCCAGCTTTTCGCCGACGCGGCAGAAACTCTCGGGCGCGGGCGAGACGCTGCGCGGGCGCGCGCCGCTCTATGCAATCAACGGCATTCCGCAATCGACCCCGATGCGCGACGGCAGCCGCGACGGCTTCACCATCGACGGCTTCTTCGTCGACCGGGTCGAGGTAATCTTCGGATCGAACGCGTTGCAGGGGATCGGCGGCACGGGCGGCATCGTCAACCAGGTCACCGTCGGCGCCCCCGTCGAAGAGGGCGTATCGGGCCGCGCGCTGCTCCAGGGGACCGCGGACAATGAATTTTCGGACGCCGGCATGGGCGGCAAGGCCGCGGGCCTCGTCCAGTATAAGGCGGGCCGCTTCGACGCCTCGGTCGGCGCCGCCTATGAACTGCGCGGCCTGTTCCGCGACGGCGAGGGCCGCCCGGCGGGCATCAACCTGACGCAGGGCGAGACGATGGATTCGAAGGCGCTCTCGCTCTTCGGCCGCTTCGGCTATGCGGTCACCGACACGATGCGGCTCGACCTGATCGCGAGCCGCTTCGAGCTCGAGGGCGACGGCGACTATGCCCCGGTCGCGGGCGACAAGCTCGGCGGGCTGCCGACGAGCGCCGAGCGCGGCACGCCGCCGGGCGTCCCCGCCACCAACCGTACCGAAAGCGTCGCGCTCTCGCTCACCGACACCGACCTTGGCGGCGGCAATTTCGTCAGCCAGATCTTCTGGAACCGCAGCCGCGACACCTTTGGCGGCGAGCCCAATCCGATCGCCAGTTTCCAGGACCCGACGATCGCGCCGGTCGGCACATTGTTCGACCAGTCGCAGAACCGCAGCCGCAAGATCGGCGGCAAGCTGAGCTATGAGCGCGCGGTCCCCGGCTTCGAGGCGCTGACGCTGATCGCCGGCTTCGACGCGCTGTGGGACACGACCGAACAACGGCTGATCGCGACCGACCGCACCTGGGTGCCGCCGAGCGATTTCCGCAGCTTTGCGCCCTTCGGCCAGGCCAATCTCGAGCTCGCGAACGGCCTCGTCCGTCTCGCCGGCGGGGCGCGCTATGAGAATGTGAAGATCAAGATCGCCGATTATCATACCCTCGCCGCCAACACTTATGACGGCAGCGACGAAGCGACCTATGGCGGCGTCGATGTCGCGGGCGGCAGCCCGAGCTTCGACGACGTGCTGCTCAACGGCGGCGTCATCGTCGAGCCGGCCGTCGGCATCCGCGCCTATGCGAGCTATGCCGAAGGCTATACCGTCCCCGACATCGGCCGCATCACCCGCGCGGTGAAGGTCGCCGGCGTAGACATCGACAATTATCTCGACATCGCGCCGATCGTCTCGAACAACCGCGAGATCGGGGTGGAGGTCAAGCGCGGGCCGCTCAATGCCAGCGCGACCTATTTCTGGTCGACGAGCACCAAGGGGCAACTTCTGATCGCGCGGCCCGACGGCATTTTCGACGTCGTGCGCCAGCGCGTCGAGATCGAGGGGCTGGAGATCAACCTCGCGGTCAAGCTGCCGGTCGACGGGCTGACCGTTTCGGCTGGCTATGCGCATATCGACGGCCGCTTCGACGAGGATCAGGACGGCGCGGTCGACACCGACCTCGATGGCGCGAACATCTCCCCCGACCGGCTCAACCTCGCCGCTTCCTATGCCAGCGGCCCCGTGTCGGCACGCATCCAGACGCAATTCTATCTCGCGCGCAGCTTCCGCGGGCCGGACCGCGATCCGCGCAACGATTTCGAAGGCTATAATCTGACCGACGCCTATCTCCGCTATCAGACGAGCCTCGGCGGCATCAGCCTCGCGGTGCAGAATCTGTTCGACAAGCAATATATCAGCTACGCAAGCGACACCCAGCGGCCGACCGACAATTTCTTCAACTTCGCGGGGCGCGGGCGGACCTTCACGCTCGGCTGGGACTACCGCTTCTGATGATGAAGCTGCTCGACACGCTGCACCGCTGGACGGGGGGCCTGATCGGCCTCTTGCTCGCGCTCATGGGCCTGTCGGGCACGATCCTGCTCTACGAGCATCTGTGGATCGGGTTTCCGGGCACCGGCGATCCACTTCGCGGCGATCTGACGACGGTCGCCGCGACCACCGAAAAGCTGATGGCGACGCCGGGTGCGCAGGGCATCATCTATGCCGACGAACGCTTCGGGCTGCACCAATTGCGCTTCGCGGAAGGCGCGGGCGCCTATGCCAGCCAGTCGGGTGAGATCGTCACCCGCTGGGCGAGCCAGTGGGAGCGGCCCGAGCTCTGGATCTTCGATTTCCACCACCACCTGTTCGCGGGCGACAATGGCGAGTGGGTGATCGGAATCGCCGGGCTGTGCGGGCTGTTCTTCGTGATCAGTGGCGTCATCCTCTGGTGGCGCACGCGGGGGACCTTTCAGCTGCGCCTGTGGCCGAAACGCATGTCGCGTCCCGCGATCGTCATGCACCACCGCGACCTCGGCGTCGTCGTCGCGCCCTTGCTGCTGATCTCGATCGTCACCGGCACGATGATGATCTTCCGACCCTTCGCCTTGGGGGTGGTCGCGCCCTTCGGTCCGGTCGCCGAAACCGCGAAGGCGCTCGACCCGCCGAAATATAGCGGCGGCCCGCTGGCCGAAAAGCCCGATTACACCGCGATGCTGACCGAAGCGCGGCGCCGCTTCCCCGACGCCGAATTCCGCATCCTCAGCCTGCCGCGCAAGGATGGCGACCCGATCGGCCTCAGGATGAAGCAGCCCGCCGAATGGCTGCCCAACGGCCGCACGACGCTGGCGTTCGACGCCGCGACGGGCGAAGTGCTCGGCGCGCGCGACGCGCTCGAACTGCCGAGCGGCGCGCAGGCGTTCAACATGGCTTTCCCGATCCACGCGTCGAAGGTCGGCGGCTGGGCATGGCGCATCATATTGACGATCTCGGGCCTGTCGCTGACGATGCTCGGCAGCTTTGCGGTGTGGACCTTCTGGTTCAAGCGGCCGAAGCCGGCGAAGCGTGCGGCGAAGAAGGCGGCGCTGGCCTCGACATAGCCACGAACGGGTGTCGGCTTTCGGAGTGGGGAGCGGTCATTGCCCCGCCGAAGGGACATTGAAATAGACCGCATCCCCGAGCGAAGACGAGGGGCCATGCCGAGCGAAGTCGAGGCAGCGTAGTTACGCGGTTCTCGCTCCGCTCGAACGAGCCCCTCGTCTTCGCTCGGGGATGCGGATTCTAAGTTGGCTCACCGCTCGAGGCGACGGCAGCAATCGGTCGCCAGTCGACCTCGGCGCTTTCCTATTTTACCCGCGCGCCTATATCCTGCCCGACCCATGACCCGCGCCCGCGTCCTCCTTTTGACCGCCGCCCTCGGCCCGCTCGATTATCGCGTGCCCTATGGCAGCGAAGCCCCGCTCGGCAGCGTCGTCGTCGTACCGCTCGGACCGCGGCGGATGGGCGGCGTGGTGTGGGAGGATGCAAGCTTCGGCGCGCCCGAGCCGGTCGGCGACAATCGCCTGCGCAACCTGTTCGAGGTCGTTCCCGTCCCGCCGGTGCCCGCGCCGCTGCGCAAGCTCGTCGAATGGACGAGCGACTATTATCTTGCGCCGCCGGGATCGGTGCTGCGCATGGTGCTGCCCGGCGCCGCCTTCGCCGACGCGCGGCGCCCGATCGTCGAATATCGCGCGACCGGCGAACTGCCCGCGCGGATGACGCCGCAGCGGACCGTCGCGCTCGAAAAGATCGGCGACCGGCAAGGGCTGGTGCGCGAACTCGCCGCGCTCGCCGAGGTCAGCGAGGCGGTGATCCGCGGGCTTGTGAACGCGGGCGCGCTCGAAGCGGTGGCGGTGTCGGCCGACCAGCCCTATCCCGAACCCGACAGCGGCTTTGCCCCGCCGGACCTGTCGGACGAACAAACCGCCGCCGCGGCCGAGCTCAAGGACGCGGTCGCCGCCGCGAAATTCGAGACGCTGCTGCTCGACGGCGTGACGGGGTCGGGCAAGACCGAAGTCTATATGGAGGCGATCGCCGCCGCGATCGACGCGGGCCGGCAGGCGCTAGTGCTGCTCCCCGAAATCGCGCTCACCGAACCGATGCTGACGCGCTTCGCCGCGCGCTTCGGCTGCGAGCCCGTCGCCTGGCACTCGGGGCTGCGCTCGACCGAGCGCCGCCGCGCCTGGCACAGCATCGCGGCGGGCGAGGCGAAGATCGTCGTCGGCGCGCGCTCGGCACTGTTCCTTCCCTATGCCAATCTCGGCGTCATCGTCGTCGACGAGGCGCATGAGACGAGCTTCAAGCAGGAGGATGGCGTCCATTATCATGCGCGCGACGTCGCGGTGATGCGCGGGCATTTCGAGGGGCTGCCGGTCGTCCTCGCGAGCGCGACCCCCGCGCTCGAAAGTCTCGCGATGGTCGAGGCCGGGCGCTACCGCCATATCGTGCTTCCCGCGCGCTTCGGCGGCGCGACCCTGCCCGATCTCGCGGCGATCGACATGCGGGCCGACCCGCCCGACCGCGGCCGCTGGCTCGCCCCCCCGCTCGTCGATGCGCTCGCCGACCGGCTCGAAAAGGGCGAGCAGAGCCTGCTCTTTTTGAACCGCCGCGGCTTCGCGCCGCTGACCCTCTGCCGCACCTGCGGCCACCGCATCCAGTGCCCGAACTGCACCGCCTGGATGGTCGAGCATCGCCTCGTCCACCGCCTCGCCTGCCACCATTGCGGCCATGTCATGCCGCCGCCACGGCTCTGCCCCGAATGCGAGGATGAGGACAGCCTCGTCGCATGCGGCCCCGGCGTCGAGCGTGTCGCCGACGAGGTCGCGCTGCGCTTTCCCGAAGCAAGAACCGCGATCGTCACCTCGGACACGCTATGGTCGCCCGCCAAGGCCGCCGAGTTCGTCGACAATGTCGAGGGCGGACTGGTCGACATCATCATCGGCACGCAGCTCGTCACCAAGGGCTATCATTTCCCCAACCTCACCCTCGTCGGCGTCGTCGATGCCGACCTCGGGCTCGACGGCGGCGACCTGCGCGCATCCGAGCGCACCTTTCAGCAGATCGCGCAGGTCGCGGGGCGCGCCGGGCGCGGGGTCAAGCCCGGCGAGGTGCTGATCCAGACGCGCGTCCCCGAGGCGCCGGTGATGGCGGCGCTCGTCGCGAACGATCGCGACGGTTTCTATGCCGCCGAGGCCGCATCGAGGAAATTCGCCGGCGCGCCGCCCTATGGCCGCTTCGCCGCGCTCGTCATCTCGTCGGAGGATATCGAGGTCGCGCGCGGACAGGCGCAGCGGCTGGGCGCGAAGGCCCCCGTCGCCGACGGCCTCGCCGTCTATGGTCCCGCGCCCGCCCCGCTCGCGATGCTGCGCGGCCGCCACCGCTTCCGCCTGCTCCTCCACGCACCGCGCAGCTTCGATTTGCAGGGTACGATCCGCGACTGGGTGAACAGCGTCGAATGGTCGTCGAAGGCGCGGCTCGCGATCGACATCGATCCCTACAGCTTTGTCTAACCCATAGAGGGCTTTACAGCTTCGTCGCAGGCTGGCAGCAAAGCGCGGGGTGCCGTCCGGGGGGAGCATGGGGATGCACGGGGTTCGTATAATGACGTTCGCGGCGCTTGCCGCACTGGCGACGCCGGCACAGGCGAACTGGCTGCGCGCCGATACCGACAATTTCGTCATCTACAGCGAAAGCAGCGAAAGGTCGCTGCGCGAATTCGCGGAAAATCTGCAGCGTTTCGACGCGACGCTCCGCCTGCGGCTTAAGGTCGCCGGAGGGAAAGAGCCCAACCGGCTGACCATCTATCTGGTCCCGCGCGCCGCCGATGCGGGCCGGCTGGCCTCGGGCACGAGCGGAACCTCGATCGCCGGCTTCTACAGCCCCGACCTCGAGGGCAGCTATGCGGTCTCGCACCGCGAGGTGATCGAATTCAAGGGCACCTCGGCATCGCAGCAAACGCTGTTTCACGAATATACCCACCATTTCATGAAACGCTATGTCGGCGCGGCCTTTCCCGCCTGGTTCGTCGAGGGTTTCGCCGAATATTATTCGACGACCGATTTCACCGGCAAGGGTCAGTCGCAGATCGGCCGTCCCGCCTATTTCCGGGCGCACGGCCTGCTCAACATGCCGCGGATCGCGGCGGAAAAGCTGCTCCTGCAACGGCCGCGCGAGATGCGCTCGTCGGGGCAGATGGATGTCTATTACGGCCGCGCGTGGCTGCTCACCCACATGCTCTACTATCATCCCGAACGCGCGGGACAGCTGACGACCTATATCAACGCGATCAACCGCGGCGAGGACGGCAAGAAGGCAGCCGTCGACGCGTTCGGCGATCTGGAGCAGCTCGACCGCGACCTCCAACGCTATCTCGGCCGCCCGCTCGCCTTCCGGACCTCGGTCGACCCCATCCCCGTGCCCGGCACGATCGTGGTGACGGCGCTGTCCTCCGCCGAAGACGCGCTCGTGCCGTGGCGGCTCGAACGGCAAAGCGCGCGCGACAAGGAACGGCTGGCGGAGGTTCGCGATGCGCTGAAGAAACTCAGCGAAACGCATGGCGGGGCCGCGAACATCTGGTACGAGCTGGCGCGCGCCGAATGGGATATGGGCGACGAGAAGCGCAATGCCGCCGCGGCGCGCACCGCTGCCGAAAAAGCCGTGGCGATCGATCCGAAACATGTCCGTGCCAATGTGCTGCTCGGCGAAATGATGATCCACGACCTCGGCAAGAAGGACGATCCCTCGGCCGCGGACTGGGCCGCGGCGCGAAAGCCGATCATATTGGCGAACCGCACCGACCCCGACGACCCGGTCCCGCTTGCCGCCTATTACAACAGCTTCCTCGAACAGGGCATCGCACCGCCGAAGATCGCGATCACCGGGCTGGAACGCGCCTTCGCGCTGGCGCCCGAAAACCCCGGCGTCCGCATCAACTACGCCTTTGCCCTCGCCAATGGCGGCGAGGTCGACGCGGCGATGCGGCTCGCCAAGGTCGTGGCGTTCGATCCGCACGATAATGGACAGGGCGAGCAGATCCTCGCCCAGCTCGAGGCGATGCGCCGGCCGGACCCGGCCGCCGAAAAGGAAGAGAAGGATGCCGCCGCCGCTGGGAGCACGACGAACGACCCTCAATAAGCGGGTTCCGCGCCGCCCATCACATCACTCGCCTGCGCCGCGAGCCACGCCATCGCGGCCGCCCACGGCTGGTGCCCGTGGCTGATCCGCGCGACGCCCAAAGCGGCGAGCGCCTTGTGCGTCGGGCCGCCCTTGCCGCGCAGGATATTCACCGGCAGCGGCGACGCGTCGCAGATCGCGCCGATGCATTTGGGATCGAGCAGGAAGGGCACGAACAGCGAGCCCGCCCCCGCATCGGCATAGGCGCGCGCGCGTTCGAGCGTCGCCGCGACCAGCGCGTCGCCATCGGTCGCGACATCGGCGCCGCGAAACGTATCGCAGCGCGCGTTGACGAAGATGCCCGTGTCCGCCGCCGCACGATAGCGCGCCGCCGCTTCGGCGACCGGAAGCAGCTCGTCCGCGCCGGGCAGCCGGTCCTCCATGTTGATCCCCGCCGCGCCGGCGTCGAAAGCGCGGCCGACCGATATGCCGACCGCGGCCGGATCGGCGCCATAGCCCGATTCCATGTCGATCGTGACCGGCAGGTCGGTGACCGAAAGGATGCGGCCCAGATTCTCGAAGACATCCTCGATCGGAAAATCCTCGCCATCGGCGCGGCCCTGCGCACCCGCGACGCCAAAGCTGCCCGTCGCGATCGCCTTCGCGCCCGCACCCGCAACCGCCCTCGCGCTCCCCGCATCCCAGATGTTGACGAGGATCAGCGGGTCGCCCGGAACGTGCAGCGCGCGGAATTCGGCAATCTTGTCGGTCATCTTGTCTTCTCCTTGGGCATTTCGCTTCGGCGGATCCGGTGCTTGGCGGCGCGGTTGAAGCATTTGTCCGGCTTGATATAGATAGGCGCAGAATTTACCGGGGGAAACAAAGTGATCGCATATCTGAACGCCGCCCTGCGCGGCGGTTTCGCTGTCGCACTGCTCGCTTTCGGCAGCGTGGCTCATGCCGAATGGTGGGAAGCCGAAACCGCGCACTTCATCATCGTTTCCGAAAGCGACAAAGAGGATACCGAACGCTTCGCGACGCGGCTCGAGCGTTTCGATAATGCGCTGCGCTACATGCAGGGGCTTCCGATACCCGGCCCGGATATTGGCGAGTCGAACAAGGTTCGCGTCTATCGCTTCGGCGACACCGACGACATCGGCCGCCTCGCCGGAAGTTCCGGCGTGGCGGGTTTCTACATTCCGCGCGCCGGCGCTGCCGTATCCTTCGTTCCGGCGATCGAGAGCCAGCGCGACCGCTTCAGCCGCCATCTCGATCAGCGGGAGCTGAACCAGAAAACGGCGCTGACCTCCGAAGGCATCTTGTTCCACGAATATGTCCATCACTTCATGCTGCAAAAATTCAGCACCGCCTATCCGCACTGGTATGTCGAGGGTTTTGCCGAACTTTACGGCACGCTTGAACTGCTCGACGGCGGCGCCTTCCGCGTCGGCGACGTCCCGCAGCATCGCGGCGACGATCTCTTCGAACTGCCCGGCATCCGGCTGACCCGATTGTTCGATCACAACAAGCGGCTCGACGGGCAGGAATATTACCAATCCTATTCGTTTGGCTGGATGATCGCGCACTATCTGAACTTCAATCCGGCGAGGCAGGGGCAGCTCGCCCAATATCTGAAGGCGCTGAACGCCGGCGAAGACAGCCTGGCCGCGGCGCAGCGCGCGTTCGGCGACCTCGATACGCTGCAGGACGAACTGCGCAAATATAAGAGCGGGCCGTTCCCGACGCTCAACGTCAAACCGGCGGGCTATGTCGCGCCGAAAGTCGATATCCGGCGCCTGACGCCGGCCGAAGAAGCCGTCATTCAGGCGCATATCCGCAGCGAACGCGGCGTGTCCGAGCGTCAGGCGCGCGCCGTCGCGGACGAGATCGATGGCATGGACAAAAAATATCCTGGCAGCCTGCCAGTGCAGTTGATCGCCGGCGAGGCTTATACGGACGCCCAGGAATTCGCGAAGGCGGAGGCGGCGCTGAAGCGCGCGCTCGTTCTCGATCCGCAATCCGAAGACGCCCAGGTGTTGATGGGCGGCCTGTTCATGACGCGCGCCGAGGAGGAAAAGAATCCGGCCCTCTACGCGTCCGCGCGCACCTGGTTCGCCGAGGCTTACCGGCTCGACCCCAAAGACCCGCGCGCGGCGATCGGATATTATATGTCCTTCTATGAGGCGAAGGAACCGATCCCCGAGCCCGCCATCATCGCACTGGAAAGCGTATTCGACTATTCGTCCTACGACGATGGCTATCGCATGGTCCTCGCGCGTCAGCTGCTCAACGAAAACAAGGGCAAGCTGGCGCGATCCGTCCTCGCACCCCTCGCCTTTTCGAGCCACAAGCAGGAAAAGGCGAACAAGGTCGCCAAGGTGGTTGATGAAATCGATGCTGGCCAGATCGACGCGGCGCGCACCACCATGGCGGGTATTTTCGCCGATCGGGAAAAGGAAGACAGCTGAACGGACCGCGTCATCCAGTGACGCCGGGCCGTATCTCGCACTGCCCGGCACCACTTTCGCTCAGCGTCCTTCCCGCTTCAGCAATTCTTCCTTGATCGGCAGGCCATAGGCATAGCCGCCGAGCGTGCCGTCGCTGCGCACGACGCGGTGGCAGGGGATTAGCACCGCCACATTGTTCGCGCCATTGGCGCTGCCCGCCGCGCGCACCGCGGCGGGCTTGCCGACCGCGGCGGCGATGTCCGAATAGCTGCGCGTCTCGCCCGCCGGAATCTTCCTGAGCTCGCGCCACACCGCTTCCTGGAACGCCGTGCCTTTCACGTCGATCGGGATATGGTCGAAGCCGTTCACCGGCGCCTCGACCGCATCGACCACCTGTTTCAGCAGCGCCGAAAATTCCTCGCCGCCCTCGACCAGTTCGGCCGCCGGGAAGCGCTCCTCGAGCGCCTCGCGCCCCTCGGCGAAGCTCAGGCGGCACACGCCCTTGTCGGTCGCGGCGACGAGCATTTCGCCGAGGCTGGTCGGCACCACCGCCCAGTGGATCGTTGCGCCCCTGCCGCCGCCCACCCACGCCGAAGCCGTCATTCCCATGCGTCCCTCCATATTGTCGTAAAAACGCGACGGCCCCGAAAAGCCCGCGTCATAGATCGCGTCGGTCACCCGCCCCGCCTCGCTCAGCGCCGCCCGCGCGCGTTCCTCGCGCAAGGCGCGGGCATAGGCGGCGGGCGACAGGCCGGTGTGGCGGGTGAAGACGCGCTGGAAATGCGTCGGCGAATAGCCGGTGCGCGCGGCGAGATCGGCAAGCGCGAGCGGCTCCTCGCTTTGCTTGATCGCCGCGATCGCCTTGATCACCGCACTTTCGTCGCGCGCGACGTCGTCTGGCAGGCAGCGCTTGCACGGGCGGAGGCCCGTCGCGCGCGCCGCCGCGCCGTCGGCGAAGAAACGCACATTCTCGCGCAGCGGATGCCGCGCGGCGCAGCTCGGCCGGCAATAGATGCCGGTGGTGAGCACCCCGGTGACGAAACGTCCGTCAAACGCCTTGTCGCGGGCCTGCACCGCCTGCCAGCGCTCGTCGTCGGTCATCAGGTCGCGGCTCATGGCTCTTCCCTTTCGATCCGCGCGGCGAAACATCCATATGCGGCATTATGGGCATCGATATAGGAAATGCCCTCATCCTCGAACAGGTCGCGGATCGCGCCATCGGCCTCGCCCGGCGCTGCGAGCCGCGCGGTTTGCAGCATGCCATCGGCGCCGAAGGCGCGCAGCGCGAGCGGGCGGCCCTCAAACGCCGGCGGGGTTTCGCCGCGATAGCGCGCCGCCACGACGCCCGACCGGACATAGATGGCATAGGCGCTGCGATAGGGGGTCGCGACATCATGGCTGGTATGATGGAGCAGGATCAGTTCCTCGCCCGCCTTCGCGTCCTCCAGGCTGATGCGGCAGGGAAAGCCGCGGTCGGCGGTCGCGGTGACGCGCCGCGCGTTGATCGCCGCGAGCCCCGCATCGTCGAGCGCGAACAGCGGGGCAAAACGATCGGGGCTGAGCCCCTCGATCAGATAGGTCATCGAAAACATCCTTTCTCGACTGTCGGAGAGGGAATGCCACAGCGCGATTCGCGCCGCGTCCCGATGCTTGCGTTCAAAGCGACGGATTGCGGACGGCGGCTTTCGACCGGTTGCGGTCATGGGGAGAAAGCCCCTCCCCTTCAGGGGAGGGGCAACGCAGACTTGGCAGCTTGCTGCCTAGTCGTAGTGGGGTGGGGGCCATCGGCCTTGCGCGAGGCCGATGGCCCCCACCCCAACCCCTCCCCTGAAGGGGAGGGGCTTAATGGAACCCAACCGCCGCTCACCACACCGAAACAGACCTCTCCGCTTCGCAATCGCCGTCCAAACCTCTCCGATGCTTGCCTTCGCTCGGCGCACGACTAGTCTCCGCCACATGACCCGCCTGCTCACCCTGCTGCTCGCCCTCTTCGCCCTCACCCTTCCGGCCCGCGCCGCCGACGATATCAGCGCCGCGTCGCGCAGCGTCGTTCGCGTCGTCACGGTCGCGATGATGGACGGCGAAGTCGTCGGCTTCGGCCACGGCAGCGGCATCGCCATCTCGCCGACGCGCATCGTTACCAACGCGCATGTCGTCGAATCGGCGGCGCGATACCCCGGCAATGTCGCATTGGGCGTCGTGCCGTCGGAGGGGCAGAAAAGCTATGCCGGCAAGCTGATCGCGATCGACACCGCGCGCGATCTTGCGCTGGTCGAGATCACCGAAGGCCGGCTGCCCGCCGCCGCCATCTACACCGGCCCGCTCGAATCGGGCGCCGACGTCGTCGCCTTGGGCTATCCGGGCAATGTCGACCTCGCGACCGCGCGGAGCGCCAACGACTATATCACCCCGCGTACCCCGACGCGCAGCGAGGGCAATATGTCTAACCTGCAGACGGTCGACGGGGTAGCGATGCTGATCCACACCGCGAAAATTTCGCGCGGCAATTCGGGCGGTCCCTTGGTCGACCAATGCGGACGCATCGTCGGCATCAACACCGCGATCACGCGCGCCGACGATGGCGATTCGCCCTTCGCCTTCGCCATCGCCGGGCGCGAGCTGATGCGCTTCCTCGCCGATGCGGACCAGCAATATACGAGCGTCGGCACCCCCTGCCTGTCGATGGCCGAAGCCGACGCGCGCAGCCGCGCCGCGATCGACGCCGACGCGCGCGCCGATGCCGCAGCCAATGCCGCGAAGAACGCCGCCGCGAAGCTCGACCGCGAACTCAGAGAAGCACGCGCCGAGGACGAGGCGCTGGCGGCGCGCGAGAATCGCATCGCGCTCGCGGGCGTGCTCTTCGTCATCGGCGCGCTTGCGGCGGGCGCGGGGCTAATGTTCTACGGCCAGAAGAATATGCGCAAGGCCAAGATCGCAGGCGGCGCCGGCGCCGCGCTGATCCTGATCGCGGCGGTGCTGTTCGCGACACGCCCCGACGCACATGCCGAAATCGCCGAGGAAGCGGCGAAGACGCCTGCAACGACGGCGCCGAAACTCGCGCAGGGCAGCCTGCTCTGCACGATTCGCCCCGACCGCAGCCGCATCACCGTGTCGTCGACGACCGACGTGCCGATCACCATCGGCAAGGGCGGCTGCGTCAACGGCCGCACGCAATATACGCAAGGGGCCGACGACCGCTGGCAGCGCATCCTCGTCCCCAATGAGGAAGCGACCGTCACCGTCGCCTCGATCGATGCGGCGGGGCGCGACTATCGCGTCGAACGCTATCTGCTCGACGCCGAAACGATGGCGAAGGCGCGCGAGACGCGCGCGGGCGTAACGCTCAAGAGCTGCACCGCCGATCCCGAGGAACTCGCGGGCCTCGCCGCGCAGCAGGACGCGATCCGCAGCGCGCTTCCCGCCACCCCCAACGAACGGCTCGTCTACCGCTGCCACCCGGCGAGCGGTGCGGCGGCGGCGGCGCCAAAAGACGATTGACGCCCGCCGCGAAGCATCGGACCGTGCGCGCTAGGCAAGGTCAAGTGCGGCGCGGATTCGTTCCGCCGCTTCGGCAGCGCTCACCGCGCCCGAATCGATCATGATTCGCGCTTCCGGCAGCGGCGGATAGGCAAAGGCACCCTGCGCCTCGAGTTCGCGGAGGAGCGCCAGCGAGGACAATTTGCCATTCGCCTGCCGCGACGGCGCCTCGATCCGGGCTTCTGCTACCTCGCGCGCGCAGTCGAGCGCGACGAAATCGACTTCGCCGCCTGCGGCCTCGACCAGCGCCGCGACGCGCCGGGGGAAATCGGGAGCGACGCTCGCCTCGGGGTGGAAGGTGAAGATCAGCGAGCGCCCTTCCGCCGCCGCAGAGCGGAACACGTCCATCCACATCGCTTCGCGAAGTTCCACGAAAGCCGGACTCCCGAACGGGAACACCGCGAGCAAGGCATCGACGACGAGATGGTTGTGGAACAGCGGCAAACCGGTGAGCGCCGCCAGTTCGCGCGCGACGGTCAGCTTGCCCGACGCCGCAGGGCCGTGGATGAAGATCAGCCTCAACCCCCGCACGCCCTGAACAGCATCAGCGTGCGTTCGCGCGCCATATCCGCGCTCGGCTCGTGATAATCCTTGCGGCGGTCGCTGTTAAAGCCGTGCCCCGCCTCATAGACGAAGATCTGCGCGGTCGGATGATCCTTCGCGATCAGCGCCTCGACGCCCGCCATCGGGATGCCGTCGTCGAAGCGGCCGAAATGGGCGATGGCGGCGCATGCGGGCGCCTCGTCCTTGAACATCGTCGGGACCAGACTGCCATAATAGGCCGATGCGGCCGCGAGGTCGGGGCTGATCTGCGCCATCCGCCACGCGACCGACCCGCCATAGCAATAGCCGGTGATGAACACAGGGCCCCCAGAATCATTGGCGCCTTTCAGCGCATCGATGCACGTCTGCGCGTCCTTCAGGCTCTGCTCGAACGGGTGCAGGTTACGCGCCAGATCCACCGCACGCTCGAACCCGGGACCCGAATAGTCGCTCTCGAACCCCGGATGCTCGCGGTCGAACAGCGCGGGGCTCAGCACGTCATAACCGTCGGCGGCATATTCGTCGCACAGCTCGCGAATATGGTCGGTGACGCCGAAAATTTCCTGGATCAGCACCAGCCCGCCGCGGCGTTCGCCCGTTGGCTGTGCGTGATAGACCGCGATCTCGGCGCCATCGTCCATCGTCATCCGGATCATCTCGCCCACGCGCATATCCTCCTCCGTTCGGCCCGGGACTTGATCCGGGGTTGTCGAAGTCCCGTCCTTCTTTCCTGCAACCTTTGAAGAAAGAACGGCCCTTCGACAAGCTCAGAGCCTGCCCCCGCGAAGGTGGGGGGCGAGCGGGTTTGGGAAGGGGGCCGGAAGACTCCCAACCCCCGCCTTGCATTGCGGCAAAATCGTTGCTACGCGCGCCCCGACTTTGCAGCGGGGGCATTTTCGGATGCCGGGCACATCCGCGCAGCCATCCCCCTCGGGATCGTAGGAAAAGGACTTTCGCGCGTGGAGAATTCCGGCGGCATTCAGGGCAACATCACGGCGGGCCTCGCGGGCCGCTATGCGGTCGCGCTGTTCGATCTGGCCCGCGAATCGAACGCGATCGACGCGGTCGCGGGGAGCCTCTCGACGCTGAAGGCCGGCCTCGCCGATTCGGCCGACCTGTCGGCGCTCATCGCCAGCCCCGTCGTCAGCCGCACCGACGCCGCGAACGCGATCGCCGCGGTCGCCAAATCGCTGAAGCTCGATTCGCTGACCGCGAAGTTCCTCGGCGTGCTTGCCGAGAACCGCCGCCTCGCCGACCTGCCCGGCATGATCGATGCGTTCGCCGCGATCGTCGCCGACCACCGCGGCGAAGTGACCGCGAAGGTCACCAGCGCGCACCCGCTCACCGCCGCGCAGCTCAACGAGCTGACCGCGAACCTCAAATCCCGTGTCGGGCGCGACGTTACCGTCGCGGCGACCGTCGATCCCGCCATTCTCGGCGGTCTCGTCGTCCAGCTGGGCAGCCAGCTGATCGACGGCAGCATCCGTACCCGTCTCAACAGTTTCGCGCAGGCGATGAAGGGCTGAAAAGCCTGACGCCAAAATGCCCCGATGAAAGGCTGAATAATGGAAATCCGCGCCGCTGAAATCAGCAAGGTCATCAAGGACCAGATCGCCAATTTCGGCACCGACGCCACGGTCAGCGAAATCGGCTCGGTGCTCTCGGTCGGTGACGGCATCGCCCGCGTCCACGGCCTCGACAATGTCCAGGCCGGTGAAATGGTCGAATTCGCCAATGGCGTGCAGGGCATGGCGCTCAACCTCGAAGCCGACAATGTCGGCATCGTGATCTTCGGCAGCGACGCCGAGATCAAGGAAGGCGACACCGTCAAGCGCACCGGCACGATCGTCGACGTTCCCGTCGGCAAGGGCCTGCTCGGCCGCGTCGTCGATGGCCTCGGCAATCCGATCGACGGCAAGGGCCCGATCGTCGCCGACAAGCGCATGCGCGTCGAAGTGAAGGCGCCGGGCATCATCCCGCGCACCTCGGTGCACGAACCCGTCCAGACCGGCCTCAAGGCGCTCGACGCGCTCGTCCCCGTCGGCCGCGGCCAGCGCGAACTGATCATCGGCGACCGTCAGACCGGCAAGACCGCCGTCGCGATCGATACCTTCATCAACCAGAAGCAGGCGAACGCCGGCGACGATGAATCGAAGAAGCTTTATTGCATCTACGTCGCCGTCGGTCAGAAGCGCTCGACCGTCGCGCAGATCGTGCGCCAGCTCGAAGAAAATGGCGCGATGGAATATTCGATCGTCGTCGCCGCGACCGCGTCGGAGCCCGCTCCGCTTCAGTTCCTCGCACCGTACACCGGCTGCACGATGGGCGAGTTCTTCCGCGACAACGGCATGCACGCCGTGATCGTCTATGACGATCTGTCGAAGCAGGCCGTCGCCTATCGCCAGATGTCGCTGCTGCTGCGCCGCCCGCCGGGCCGCGAAGCCTATCCCGGCGACGTTTTCTATCTGCACAGCCGCCTGCTCGAGCGCGCCGCGAAGATGAACAGCGACAATGGCGCCGGCTCGCTCACCGCGCTGCCGATCATCGAAACGCAGGCGGGCGACGTTTCGGCGTATATCCCGACCAACGTGATTTCGATCACCGACGGCCAGATCTTCCTCGAAACCAACCTGTTCAACGCCGGTATTCGCCCTGCGATCAACGTCGGCCTGTCGGTCAGCCGCGTCGGCTCGGCCGCGCAGACGAAGGCGATGAAGAAGGTGTCGGGCTCGATCAAGCTCGAGCTTGCGCAGTATCGCGAAATGGAAGCCTTCGCGCAGTTCGGCTCGGACCTCGACGCCTCGACGCAGAAGCTGCTCAACCGCGGCTCGCGCCTGACGCAGCTCCTGAAGCAGCCGCAGTTCCAGCCGATGCCGTTCGAGGAACAGACCGCGTCGATTTTCGCCGGCACCAACGGCTATCTCGACAATGTCGGGGTGGCCGACGTGTCGCGCTACGAACAGGCGATGCTCGCCTATCTGCGCAGCGATCATGCCGATGTGCTCAAGACGATCCGCGACACCAAGGACCTTGGCGACGACGCCAAGAAGGGCCTGGTCGCGGCGCTCGACGCCTTCGCCAAGATTTTCGCGTAAGCCAAGTTACCGTGAGCCCGGCCTTTCGTGCCGGGCTGACGAACCAGAGGGGCCGTAATGGCATCGCTTAAGGAACTCAAAGGGCGCATCGTCTCGGTCAAATCGACCCAGAAGATCACCAAGGCCAAGAAGATGGTCGCCGCCGCCAAGCTTCGCAAGGCGCAGGCCGCCGCCGAAGCCGCGCGTCCCTACGCCGAGCGGCTCGAGCGCGTCGTCGCCAGCCTCGCCTCGAAGGTCGGCGCGTCGGATTCGGCGCCGAAGCTGCTCTCGGGCACCGGCAAGAGCGACACGCACCTGCTCGTCGTGCTGAACAGCGACCGCGGCCTTGCCGGCGCGTTCAACTCGAACATCGTCAAGGCCGCGCGCGACAAGGCGCTCGAATTGCAGGCCGAGGGCAAGAAGGTTCTCTTCTACCTCGTCGGCCGCAAGGGCCGCCCGGTGATCGCGCGCCTCTTCCCCGGCCAGATCATCGAACAATATGAGACCACCGGCATCCGCGATATCGGCTTCGACCAGGCGAGCGAAATCTCGGCGAAGGTGATGGAGCTGTACGAAGCCGGCGCCTTCGACGTCGCGCACCTCTTCTATTCGAAGTTCCGCTCGGCGCTACTTCAGGAAGCCACCGGCCAGCAGATGATTCCGGTTCCGCCGCCCGCCGACGTTCCGGCATCGAGCGGCGCCGCGGTGGAATATGAGCCCGACGAGGAAGCGATCCTCGCCGACCTCCTGCCGCGCAACGTCACGATCCAGATCTTCAAGGGCCTGCTTGAAAACGCCGCGTCCGAACAGGGCGCGTCGATGACCGCGATGGACAATGCGACGCGCAACGCGGGCGACCTGATCAACAAGCTGACCATCGTTTACAACCGCACGCGTCAGGCGGCGATCACGACCGAACTCATCGAGATTATTGCTGGCGCGGAAGCGCTGTAGCATCACGAAGAAGCTGGCGCGGAAGCGCTCTAAGCTATCCAAGCAAGGAAGAAACTAATGGCTACCGCTCCCGCTGAAAAGAAGGCTCCCGCCAAAAAGGCCGCTGCGCCGAAGAAGGCCGCCGCTCCCAAGGCCGCCGCCACCGGCACCGCAACGGGCCGCGTCGCGCAGGTCATCGGCGCCGTCGTCGACGTCCAGTTCACCGGCCCGCTGCCGGCAATTCTGAACGCGCTCGAAACCGACAACAACGGCAACCGCCTCGTTCTCGAAGTCGCGCAGCACCTCGGCGAGAACACCGTCCGCACGATCGCGATGGACGCGACCGACGGCCTGACCCGCGGCCAGCCCGTCGTCGACACCGGCGCGCAGATCAGCGTACCCGTCGGCCCGCAGACGCTCGGCCGCATCCTCAACGTCATCGGCGACCCGATCGACGAACGCGGCCCGGTCAATGCCGGCATGTCGGCGCCGATCCACGCCAAGGCTCCCGAATTCGTCGACCAGTCGACCGAAGCCGCGATCCTCGTCACCGGCATCAAGGTCATCGACCTGATCGCGCCCTATGCCAAGGGCGGCAAGATCGGCCTGTTCGGCGGCGCGGGCGTCGGCAAGACCGTGCTTATTCAGGAACTGATCAACAATATCGCCAAGGGCCACGGCGGCGTTTCGGTGTTCGCGGGCGTCGGTGAACGCACCCGCGAAGGCAACGACCTCTATCACGAATTCCTCGACGCCGGCGTTATCGCCAAGGACGCCGACGGCAACCCGACCCCCGAAGGGTCGAAGGTGGCGCTGGTGTTCGGCCAGATGAACGAGCCCCCGGGCGCCCGCGCGCGCGTCGCGCTTTCGGGCCTCACCATGGCCGAATATTTCCGCGACCAGGAAGGGCAGGACGTGCTCTTCTTCGTCGACAACATCTTCCGCTTCACCCAGGCGGGTTCGGAAGTGTCGGCGCTGCTCGGCCGTATTCCCTCGGCCGTGGGTTACCAGCCGACCTTGTCGACCGACATGGGCGCGCTGCAGGAACGCATCACCTCGACCAACAAGGGTTC
>CBINGC010000021.1:0-54002 GCA_966250105.1 uncultured Sphingopyxis sp.
CGCGGATCGCAATGCGTGTGATAGCGGTCGGCCAGATCCATCTGGGTCACGTCCATCGCGCCGCCGGTGCATTCGGTGACATTCTGGCCGGTCATTTCGATATGGATGCCGCCGCCATGCGTGCCCTCGGCGCGGTGGACGGCGAAGAAGCCGCGCACTTCGGCGAGGATGCGATCGAACGGGCGCGTCTTGTATCCGTTGGGCGTCTTGATGACATTGCCGTGCATCGGGTCGCACGACCAGACGACCGGGTGGCCCGATTCCTTCACCGCGCGCACCAGCTTGGGCAGATGCGCCTCGATCTTGTCGTGGCCATAGCGCGTGATCAGCGTCATGCGGCCCGCGACATGGTTCGGATTGAGCGTGTCGAGCAGGCGCAGCAGCACATCGGGCTCGAGGCTCGGGCCGCACTTCATGCCGACCGGGTTGCCGATGCCGCGAAGATACTCGATGTGCGCCGAGCCTTCGAAGCGGGTGCGGTCGCCGACCCACAGGAAATGGCCCGAGGTGTCGTACCAGCCGCCGGTCAGGCTGTCCTGGCGGGTGAGCGCCTGCTCATAGGGGAGGAGCAGCGCCTCGTGGCTGGTGTAGAAACTGGTGCCCTTGATCTGCGGCACCGTTTCGGGCGTCACGCCGCACGCTTCCATGAAGGCGAGCGCCTCGGAAATCCGCGCGGCGGTTTCCTGATATTTCTTCGCCCACGGGCTGCGGTCCATGAAGTCGTGCGTCCAGGCGTTGACCTGCTGCAGATTGGCATAGCCGCCGTTTGCGAAGGCGCGCAGCAGATTGAGCGTCGCGGCCGACTGGTTATACGCCTTCACCATGCGCTGCGGGTCGGGCTCGCGGCCCGCTTCCTCGAACGCGATGTCGTTGATGATGTCGCCGCGATAGCTCGGCAGCGACACGCCATCCACGTCTTCCAGATCCGCCGAACGCGGCTTGGCGAACTGGCCCGCCATGCGGCCGAGCTTCACCACGGGCATCTTCGATGCAAAGGTCAGCACGACCGCCATCTGGAGGAGGACGCGGAAGGTGTCGCGGATGTTGTTCGGATGGAATTCGGCAAAGCTTTCGGCGCAATCGCCGCCCTGAAGCAGAAACGCCTTGCCTTCAGCGACGCGGCCGAGTTCGCTCGTCAGCTCGCGCGCTTCGCCGGCGAAGACGAGCGGCGGATAATTGCTGAGCTCGCGTTCGGCGGCCGCGAGCGCGCCCGCGTCGCGGTAGGTGGGCAGCTGGCGGGCCTCGTGCGAACGCCAGCTATGCGGTTGCCAATTTTTCGTCATCTGCCTGTCTTTTCGGTTCGAATCCTGCGCCACATGGCGCGGATGCCCGCCCGAAGCAATGTTTCCGGCACGAGCGATCCCGAAAATTAGCATTATCGTGACACTTACGCACCTATGCTTTTCTTCAGGGCCAGGAACTGATAGTTTATTACCGACCTTGTGCGGCAGTGGGCGCGCGCGGCCAAGGTGTTTGGCTATCGGTTACGTCATACACTCAATGACCCGATACCCCGCTGAGGGAGTGGGTCGGGATGCGAGCGATTGGCTGTGGCGAGTTTCGATTCCGCGTGGTTCCTTTACGGAGCGCTGTTGCTCCTCTTGGCGACAAGCTTCGTCGTGCGCATCGACTATGCGCGCGTCGGTCTTGCCGCTGCGGCGCTCGTCGCGCTGCCGCTGACGCTCTTTCGAGAATCCGACCTCATTTATAGCCTGCTCGTGCTCGCGATATTGGCGGTCAATATCGGCATATTGGCGCGCCTGTGGCTGCGCGGGACGAAGGTGCGGTTTTCGGCCGAAGAAGAAGCGCTGCGCGGCGAGCATTTCGCCGGGCTGGGCGCGGCGGCGGCGCGCGACCTGATCGACCAGGGGCACTGGATTTCGGCGAAGCGCGGCGAAATACTCATCCGCGAGAATCATGCGGCGCCGAGCCTTTTCTATCTTGCCGAGGGACAGGCGGCGGTGCTGCGCGACGGCATCGAGGTCGGGAAATTATCGGGCGGCGCGTTGATCGGCGAAGCGACCGCGCTCGACGGCGCCCATGCGACGGGAACGGTCGTGCTCGGCAGCAATGCGCGGCTGTGGTTCGTGCCCGCGGCGGCGCTGCGCGCCTATCTCGCTGCCAATCCGGCGATCGCGGGCGCGCTTCACGAGGGTTTCGCGCGCGCGCTGCGCGGTAAGCTGGCCAGCGCCAACACGCGCATCGCGGACCCGCCGCCGATTTCTTGAGCGCGACTGCTGCGCAGCCTCGAATCTGGGAGCCGGGCCTGCTACGCTTCACTCTATGGCGATGATTCTCTATGGCATTTCGAACTGCGACACGGTGAAGAAGGCGCGGCGCTGGCTCGACGAGCAGGGTGTCGCCTATCGCTTTCACGACGTTCGCAAGGACGGGCTCGACGCCGAGCGGTTGCAGCACTGGATCGACGCGCTCGGCTGGGAAAAGCTGCTCAACAAGGCGGGGACGACCTTTCGCAAGCTGCCCGAGGAGCAGAAGGAGGGGCTCGATGCGGCGTCGGCCAAGGCGTTGATGCTGGATCAGCCGGCGATGATCCGGCGCCCGGTGGTCGACGCGGGCGATACCATCAGCGTCGGCTTTTCGGCCGCGGACTGGCAGGCGCGTTTTGCGGCATGATCCGGTCGGTCCTGGCCGCGGCGGCGCTGATGCTGTCCGCGGGATGTACGGCTGACGATGTGACCGCGCAGCCCACCGTCGACGGGCGGCCGCCGATCGTCATCGCGCATCGCGGCGCGTCGGGCGAGCGGCCCGAACATACGCTGGCGAGCTACCGGCTCGCGATCGAGCAGGGCGCCGACTTCATCGAACCCGATCTGGTGCTGACCAAGGACGGCGTGCTCGTCGCGCGGCACGAGAATGAGATTTCGGAGACCACCGACGTCGCCGACCATCCCGAGTTCGCGGGCCGCAAGGCGACGAAGACGATCGACGGACAAAAGGTCGAGGGCTGGTTCACCGAGGATTTCACCCTCGCCGAACTGAAGACGCTGCGCGCGCGCGAGCGGCTGCCGCGGCTGCGCTGCACCGATTATGACGGGCGGTTCGAAATCCCGACCTTCGAGGAGATTTTGACGCTGCTCGGCGAAGTGAACAAGGGCCGCAAGGGGGCGGGCGAAAAGCCTGTCGGCGTCTATCCCGAAACCAAGCATCCGAGCTATTTCGAATCGATCGGCCTGCCGCACGAGGCGCCGCTTCTCAGGATGCTCGACCGCTTCGGCTATCGCGGCCGCACCGCGCCGGTGTTCATTCAAAGCTTCGAGGTCGGCAATCTGATGGACCTGCGCGCCAAGAGCGACCTGCCGCTGATCCAGTTGATGGACGCTGTGGGCGGGCCTGCCGACCGGCCCGGCACCCATTATGCCGCCATGGCGTCGCCCGCAGGGCTCAAGATGATCGCCGGCTATGCCGACGGCATCGGGCCGAACAAGACGATGGTGATCCCGCGCGCTACGCTGGGCCGGCTCGGCAAGCCGACCGCGCTGGTGCACGATGCGCAGGCGGTGGGACTGAAAGTGCATGTCTGGACCTTTCGCCGCGAAAATTACTTCCTCCCGCTCGGCGACAAGGGCAGTATCAATCCTGCGGGCCATGGCGATTTGGCGGGCGAGATCACCGCTTATCTTGCGACCGGCATAGATGGTCTGTTCAGCGACAACCCGCGCGAGGCGGTGGCGGCAGTTGAAAAAGGAGTTTCGCGATGACCGAACGCGCGCTGGGCCAAAGCGGCCTGTCGATCCGCCCTTTCGTGCTTGGCGGCAACGTCTTCGGCATGACGGCGGATCGCGAGGCGAGCTTCGCGGTTCTCGACCGCTTCGTCGAGCTGGGCGGTGGGATGATCGATACCGCCGACGTCTATTCGGCGTGGGTTCCGGGGCACAAGGGCGGCGAGTCCGAAAGCATGATGGGCGCGTGGCTGAAGGAAAGCGGCGCGCGCGACAAGGTCCTGATCGCGACCAAGGTCGGCATGATGCCCGGCGGCCTCAAGCCCGACCGCATCCGCGAAGCCGTGCAAGGGTCGCTCGACCGGCTCGGCACCGACTTCATCGACCTTTATTTCGCGCACAAGGACGACCCCGACGTGCCGCTCGACGAAGTACTCGGCGCCTTTGCCGAGCTGGTCGACGCGGGCATCGTGCGCGCGATCGGCGCATCCAACTATTCGGCTGACCGGCTGGGCGAAGCATTGCGGATTTCAGACGAAAAAGGCCTGCCGCGTTTCACAGCGATGCAGCCCGAGCTCAACCTCCTCGACCGCGACCAATATGAAGGCGCGTTGCAGCGGCTTTGCATCGAGGAGGGGCTAGGCGTCGTTACCTATTTCAGCCTCGCATCGGGTTATCTGTCGGGCAAATATCGCGGCGTTGACGATCTCGGCAAAAGTCCGCGGGGTGCTCGCGTCAAACCCTATCTTGAAGGCAAGGGGCCGGCGGTTCTAGCGGTGATGGACGCGATCACCGCCGAAACCGGCGCGACACTGTCGCAAATCGCGCTGGCGTGGGTTGCCGCGCAGCCGGGCGTCACGGCACCGATCGCCAGTGCGACCTCGGTCGAGCAGCTCGACGAACTGATGGCCAGCGTTAATGCGAAACTGAGCGACGATCATCTGGCAGCGCTGAGCGCGGCCTGACGCGCCCACGCTGCGCTGCAACAAAAACGGGCTTTCGCGCTTTCGCGTCGCTCTTTTAGCGGCTAAACCCTCGCGCCATGTCCACGCTCCCCAAAACGCTCACGCTCGATACTTCGACCAGCCGCGCCAACCCGACGCCGCAGCCGATGAAGCGCCTGACGGTGCCGCGCATCCGCCAGCGCAAGGGCGGCGAGCCGCTCGTCATGCTGACCGCCTACACCGTCCGCATGGCGCAGCTGCTCGATCCGCATTGCGACATGCTGCTCGTCGGCGATTCGCTCGCGCAGGTGATCTATGGCCTGCCGCACACGGTCGGCGTGACGATGGACATGATGGCGCTGCACGGCGCCGCCGTCGTGCGCGGCAGTTATCATGCCGCGGTGATCGTCGACATGCCGTTCGGCAGCTATGAGGGCAGCCCGCAGCAGGCTTTCGACAATGCCGCGCGGCTGCTCAAGGAAACCGGCGCCGCCGCGGTGAAGGTCGAGGGTGGCAAGGTGCTCGCCCCGACGATCGAATTCCTGACCCAGCGCGGCATCCCGGTGATGGGTCATGTCGGGCTGACCCCGCAGGCCGTCAACATCCTCGGCGGCTATGGCGTCCGCGGCAAGAGCGAAGAGGAAGCGCGCTCGATCGTCGAGGATGCCGTGGCGGTGGCGCAGGCCGGCGCCTTTTCGATCGTGATCGAGGGCGTGCTCGAATCGATCGCGATCGAAATCACGAACAAGGTCGATTGCCCGACGATCGGCATCGGCGCTTCGGCTGAGTGCGACGGTCAGGTGCTGGTGACCGACGACATGCTCGGCATGTTCGAGCGTGTCCCGAAATTCGTGAAGCGTTTCGGGAACATGGCCGGCGTCGTCGAAAGCGCGGTCAAGGACTATGCCGACGAAGTCAGGTCCCGTTCATTCCCGACCGAGGATCAAACCTACGCGGGTTGAGCGCCGCGGGCCCCGCGAAAGTGAATCGCTTGGCCTTTCCCCGTGCCGTCGCTAAGGAAGCGGGCCGGCCCAGCGCCGCACTTGAGTTTATGGAGGTTTGATTGGCCCTGAGCCCGACGAATGACGCCGCGCTGTTGCAGGAAGTCGACGAAGCCGTTCGCAAGGACCGGCTCGACACGATCATGCAGCGTTACGGCCGGTGGATCATCGGCGGCGTGCTTGCCGCGCTGCTGGCGTTCGGCGGCTATCTGTTCTGGGATCACCGGCAGGATGCCGCGCGCGGCGAACAGGCCGAGGAACTGATCGCGGCGTTCGAAAAGCTCGCGACCAATCAGCCGCGCGCCGCAACGACCGACTTGCAGAAGATCGCGGTCGAGGGCGGCCCCGCCTATCGTGCCGCCGCGCAGATGCAGGAAGCGAACATCAAGGCGCAGGCCGGCGACCTCAAGGCCGCCGCGGCCCTGATGGCAAAGGTTGCCGCCGACACCAAGCTCGATCAGTCGCTGCGCGATCTCGCGCTGATCCGCCAGACCGCCTTCGAATATGACACGCTGAAGCCCGAGACGGTGATCGCGCGCATGAAGCCGATGGTCGATGCCAAGGATCCGGCGTCGAGCTGGTTCGCGAGCGCCGCCGAACTGTCGGCGACGGCGCATTATCAGCTCGGCCAGTTCGACCAGGCCGGCGCGCTCTATGGCCGCATCGCCAAATCGCCCGACGTGACGCGGTCGCTGCAATCGCGCTCGGTACAGATGGCGGGCATGCTCGGCGTCGATGCGGTCACCGACCGGGCGGCGGAAAGCGCCGCCGCCGAAAAGAAAGGCAATGCCGCGCCGAAGGCAGCGGCAGCCGCCAAGACTGAGGAAGCCAATTAATATGCGGCCAGATATTATGCGCAGCGCGCGGTACGGACTCTATGCGACGCTGCTCGCGCTGCCGCTCGCGGCATGCGGGGTGTTCAAGGGCGACGGTCCGCCGAAGACCCCGACGGTCGGCGAACGCGTGTCGATCCTGTCGAACGACAACAGCATCAAGGTCGATCCCGCGACCGCCGCGATCGCGGTCGTGCTGCCCGAGCCCACGGTGAACGCCGCGTGGGCCCAGTCGGGCGGCAATGCATCGAAATCGATGGGCCATCCGGCGCTCGGCGCGACGCGGGCGAAGCTGTGGGAAGCGAGCATCTCGGGCAGCACCAACAAGCAGCGCCTCGCCTCGTCCCCGGTGGTCGCCGACAACCGGCTGTTCGTCGTCGATACCGACGCGGTGGTGTCGGCCTTTGCCGCCGACACGGGCGCGAAGCTGTGGAGCGCGGCGATCGGCAGCACCGGCAAGGATTTTCAGGATTCGCTGTTCGGCGGAGGCGCCGCGGTCGACGGCAATGTCGTCTATGCGACGAGCGGCGTCGGCGACGTCGCGGCGCTGAACGTTGCCGACGGCTCGGTGATCTGGAAAGTGAAGCCGACCGGCCCGCTGCGCGGCGCCCCGACGATTGCCTTTGGCGGCGTCTATGTGATCAGCCAGGACAATCAGATATACGCGCTCAATGCCGCCAATGGCGCGGTGCAGTGGCAGGCGACGGCATCGACCGAGGCCGGCAGCGTGTTCGGCGCGGCCTCGCCCGCGGCGGGACAGGGGACGATCGTCGCCGGCTTCTCGTCGGGCGAGGTGCAGGCCTATCGCTACGAAAACGGCCGCGACCTGTGGGAAGACGCGCTCGCGCGCACGTCGATGGCGCTGTCGGTTTCGACGTTGACCGACGTCGATGCCGATCCGGTCATCGACAATGGCCGCGTCTTCGCGCTCGGCCAGGGCGGCCGCATGGCGAGCTATGAACTCGTCACGGGCCAGCGCAGCTGGGAAATCTCGATCGCGGGCATTTCGACCCCCTATGTGGTCGGCGAGTGGGTCTATGCGATGACCGACGACGGCAAACTGCTCTGCGTCGCGCGCTCGAGCGGCAAGGTGCGCTGGATTCAGCAGCTTGCGCGTTTCCGCATCGAAACCGAAAAGAAGAAGAAGGACCCGATCCGCTGGACCGGGCCAATCCTCGCCGGCGGCCGGCTGCTCGCGGTCAACAGCGAAGGAACGCTGGCGGAATATTCGCCGACCGACGGAACGCTGCTGGCATCGACCGAATTCGATTCGTCGCTGTCGCAGCCCCCGATCGTCGCGAACAATATTTTATATATTCTGTCGGACGACGGGAAGATCACGGCCTGGCGCTGATAGGCGTCCGGGGCGAGGCGGCCCGATTGATACAGGGAATAATCTAATGTCGCGACACGCGACGATTGCCATTGTCGGCCGCCCCAATGTGGGCAAGTCGACGCTGTTCAACCGGCTGGTCGGCAAGCGTCTGGCGCTTGTCGACGATCAGCCGGGCGTGACGCGCGACCGGCGCGAGGGCGACGGCGAACTGCTCGGCCTGAAGTTCACCATCGTCGATACCGCGGGGTTCGAGGATTATGACGCGGCCAGCCTACCCGGGCGGATGCGGGTGCAGACCGAAAAGGCGGTGCGCGAGGCCGATGCCGCGTTGTTTATGATCGACGG
This sequence comes from uncultured Sphingopyxis sp., assembly GCA_966250105.1. Classification (GTDB taxonomy): domain Bacteria; phylum Pseudomonadota; class Alphaproteobacteria; order Sphingomonadales; family Sphingomonadaceae; genus Sphingopyxis. The sequence continues at coordinate 8,140 of CBINGC010000021.1, forward strand.
CCGCGCCGGGGTGACCCCGCTCGACGAGGAAATCGCGCGCTGGCTGCGCAGCGAGGACACGCCGATCATCCTCCTCGTCAACAAGGCCGAAGGAAAACAGGGCGAAAACGGCCTGATGGAGAGCTATTCGCTCGGCTTCGACAATCCGATCGCGCTCAGCGCCGAACATGGCGAAGGCGTCGTCGACCTGTTCGATGCGCTGCGCCCGATCGTCGAGGGATATGACGCCGAGGAAGCCGAGGCTCTTGCGCCGATCGAGGGCGAAGAGGATGAGGACGCGCCGCTCGGCCCGATGAAGCTGGCGATCGTCGGCCGCCCCAATGCGGGCAAATCGACGCTGATCAACCGCATGATCGGCGAGGACCGGCTGATCACGGGGCCCGAGGCCGGCATCACTCGCGATTCGATCCGCGTCGACTGGCAATGGGAAAAGGACGGCGAAGTCCACGAGATCCAGCTGTTCGACACCGCGGGCATGCGCAAGCGCGCCAAGGTGGTCGACAAGCTGGAAAAATTGTCGGTGATGGACGCGCTGCACGCGGTCGATTTCGCCGAGGTTGTGGTGTTGCTGCTCGATGCCACCAAAGGGCTGGAGGCGCAGGATTTGCGCATCGCCGACAAAGTGCTGCAGGAAGGCCGTGCGCTGATCGTCGCGCTCAACAAATGGGATATCGCCGAGGACCCCTCGGCGCTGTTCAACGGCGTGCGCAACGCGCTCGACGACGGGCTCAGCCAGGTCAAGGGCGTGCCCGTGCTCAGCATTTCGGGCGCAACGGGCAAGGGCATCGACACGCTGGTGCGCGTCGCGTTCGAGCAGCGTGAAATCTGGACGAACCGCGTGTCGACCGCGCGGCTCAACCGCTGGTTCGAAGGCGCGGTCGAGAATAATCCGCCGCCGGCGCCGGGCGGCAAGCGCATCAAGCTGCGCTATATCACGCAGGCACGGACACGGCCGCCGACCTTCGTTGTCTTCGGCTCGCGAACCGATAGCTTGCCTGGAAGCTATGAACGCTATCTAGTCAACGGCATGCGCAAGGAACTGGGGTTCCAGGGCGTGCCCGTGCGGCTGAATTTCCGCAATTCGCGCAATCCCTATGACGAGTGACGGAGCCTGAGGCATTGGGCGCGCCGGTCGTCGATGCGCGCGGGATGCGCTGTCCCTGGCCCGCGCTGCGCCTCGCCCGCGCGATGCGCGAGGCGCGCGAGGTGGTGCTGATCGCCGACGATCCGCAGGCCGGGCGCGAAGTCGCGGCTTTGGCGGACGAGCATGGCTGGTCGGTCGAAAGCGACGCGGCGAAGGCCGAGGGGCGCTGGCGCGTGCGGCGCGATTGACCCGAAATGGGGCGGCTTCGGCCGCGCGATTGCTGTCACCGTAACGTCTTTTTTACCGAACTTGGGCATGGACCTGTCGGGGACCACGGCCGAATTGAATACCAAGGGACGGAACATTGGACGAAATCCTGGTCGATTGGGATGAGTTTCGTGCGACGCGCACCCAGTTGGGCGCCGCTTTCGTGCGGATTCTCGGCTATTTTCGCGAGGACGGCACCAAGTCGGTCGCCGCGATCGAAGAGGCGATGCGCGCCCGCGACGCCCGCGGCCTCGTCATGCCCGCCCACACGCTGAAGAGCGAGGCGCGCCAGTTCGGCGGCGAAAAGCTCGGCGCGCTGGCCGAGGACATCGAGATGTTCGCGCGGGCCTGCGTCGAAAGCCAGACCAGCCCCGACGAATATCTGCCGCGCGTCGTCGAACTGCGCCGGCTGTTCGAAGCGACGCTCGCCGCGCTTGAGCGCGAGGCCAATCCGCTCGTCCAGCGCCGTCCGACGAGCTTCGGTCGCGCCGTCAGCTATTGACGCATCGGTTGCGGCTTGCCCCGGGCAAGACTGCGCCATAGCCATTCGAGCGGACCATAACGAAAGCGGTCGAGCCAGGGTTTGGACCAGAGCAGCATAGCGGCCCACATAGCGATGCAGAAAAGATAGAGCGTCCAGCGATCGACGTCGCCGAACAGGCCGAGCCCATAGCCGTAGAATATCGTCGTCATCACGATGCTGGTGCCGAGATAGTTGGAAAAGGCCGCGCGTCCCGTCGCGGCGACGCGGGCGATCCAGGTGCTGGCGGCAGCCCCCCGGATCAGCAATATGAGCAGTGCGGCATAGGCGATCGTCATCATCAATCGTCCGGGCCCCGCCCAGCCCATGAACGCATTGATCGCAACGAGATAATCGAAGCCCGAGCGCCATTGGAGCCAGCCGACGAGCAGCGTCAGCAGCACGCCCGGGGGCAGCCAGCGCCACGCCGTCCGCCGGTAATCGGCGGTCGCCCACGCGCCCGTCAGGAAGCCGTTTCGAAACAGCGCCATGCCGATCATCATCAGCGGCAGCGTCTCGAGCATCGTCATCAGCACGCCGAAGAACGGATTGATCGCGGTATCGAGCCGCGCGTCGAGGATCGGAAGATAGGACCCGCGATAGAGCGCGAGCTCCTCAGTCACTTCGCTGTCGATCTTGGCATATTCGACGCGAATCTCGCGTCCCGCTTCGGCCATCGGCGACGCGGGATCGTCGGCGGCATTCCCCACCGCAAGCTGCGCGCCGAAGAAGAGCGAGGTCAGCACGACGCCGAGAGTGAAGAGGCCGAGCGCCCATTTGATCAGCCGGCGCGCTTCCCATGCGCGGAAGCGGAAGGCGATGCAGCCGACGGCGGCATAGAGAAAGAGGATGTCGCCCCACCAGATGAAGAAATAATGGCAGAGTCCGATCAGCGCGAGCCACGCCATGCGGCGATAGTGGATCGATCCCGGGTCTTGGCCTCCCGCCTCCGCGCGGTCGACGATCAGGAGCATGCTCGCGCCGAACAGAATCGAGAACAGCCCGCGCATCTTGCCGTCGAAAAGGATGAAGCCGAGCGCCCAGGCGGCGATGTCGGCAGGCGTCTCGCCGCCATAGGCCTTGGGCGAGACATAGGCCATTTCGGGCATCGCGAAGGCGACGATATTCATCGCCAAAATGCCCATCACGGCGAAGCCGCGCAGCGCGTCGAGGGTGATGAGGCGGTCGCCTGCAACTTCGCTGTCTTCGTGCATATCGCCTTCCACTGTATTATTCGCCTATAACGGACCCCACGATCATCAGTCCAGCCATTAACCGACTATTGACATCTATGTCAGTAGTGCTATCTGGACAGCATCAAATGATTCGAACGGGAACGCCCATGACCCCCACCATCTTCTCCCACCCCGACCGCCAGCCGCAGAAGTTCCGCCCGTTCAAGGCGTTCCGGCACTTCCGCAACCTGATCAAGGACAAGGAAGACACCGAACAGGTATTCCACATCTTCGAGAATCTGCCGCGCAAGGGGTTCATGGACGACGCGCGCGCCTTTGTGACAAGCGATTTCGGCCGCAAGCTGATGGAGCGCGAGCCCTATCTGCCCGACCTGCTCGACGATCATGGCTGGATCGACGAACTGCCCGAGGGCAGCGTCGGCCACGCCTATGTCACCTTCATGCGCCGCGAAGGCCTGTCGGCCGCGGGCCTCGTCGCCGAGAGCGACAAGATGGGCCGCCCGCAATATGACGACCAGGTGCAATGGTATTCGAACCGCCTGCGCGACACGCACGACCTGTTCCACATCCTGACCGGCTATGGCCGCGACGCGCTCGGCGAACAATGCGTGCTCGGCTTCACCTATGGCCAGACGGGCAATTACGGCAATGCCTTTATCGCCTATGCCGGCGGCTATGAAGTGAAGCGCGGCGTCAAGAGCGACGCGCCGGTGTTCGGCGCGATCCGCCAGGGCCAGCGCAACGGCAAGGCGTCGAAGGCGATCATCGAACAGGACATCCGCGCGCTGCTCGCCGAACCGCTCGACGCCGCGCGCGCGCGGCTGGGGATCGGCGAACCGACGCTCTATCAGGAAGCGCACCGCGCGTACCGCAACCGCGGCATCGATCCGTACAACTTCCTCGCGGCAAAGGCCGCGATGGCGTGACCTTTAGATCCTCCCCATCGCGAAGCGTTGGGGAGGGGGACCGCCGCGAAGCGGTGGTGGAGGGGTTTAGCTCTCGGTACAAAACCGCACGATGCTGTCCGCGACGCCGGCGGGGTCGGCGAGAACATCTTTCGCGGCGATACGCAGCATCCGTATCCCTTGAGATTCGAGCCATTCGGCGCGGGCCTCATCGCGCTCCGGTCGATCGCCCATGTCGTGAGCGATGCCGTCAATTTCGATTCCGAGCTTGAACTCCGACGCGTAGAAATCGAGCACATAGCGTCCGATCGGGTGCTGGCGCCGGAATTTGATATGCCCGGGTTGCTGACGTAAGATACGCCACAATATCACTTCGGGCAGCGACATTTCACGCCGCAGCCGCCGGGCGCTTTTATAAGCCATATCACTAGCAGCCACCGTCCCGACCCCTCCGTCGGCGCGTCGCGCCGCCACCTCCCCATCGCTGCGCGGCGGGGAGGATCGAGTCAACGCCGATCCTCCCCGTTACGGAGTAATGGGGAGGGGGACCGCTCGCGTAGCGAGTGGTGGAGGGGTTTTATCCCAACCGCGCGATCAGCGCCTGTGCAGCGGCCGGATTGCGGACCTTCGCGCCCGATATGAAGAAGAGGAAGACATCGCGGTCGCCCTTCGCCCACTCGCGCGCTTGCTTCGCCCAGCGGTCGAGCGCCTTGTCGTCATAGCCGGTTTCGACCTCCTCCTGGCTGCGCTGGAGCCGCGCATAGGTGAAGTCGGCGGTCTGTTCGTCGATACACGGGAATTCGTCGCTGTCGGCGAAGACGACCGCCATATTGCGTTCGCGGAGCATGTCGATGAACGCCGGATCGCGGAAACTCTCGTCGCGGACCTCGATCGCGTGGCGCAGTTTCACGCCGTCCTGCGTGTCGGGGAGCAGGTCGAGGAAGCCCGCGAAATCGTCAGGCGCGAATTTCTTCGTCGCCATGAACTGCCAGTGGATCGGGCCCAGCCGGTCGCCGAGTCTGGTCAGCCCCTGCGCCAGGAATTTCTCGATCGACCCGGCGCCTTCGGCGAGCACTTTGCGGTTGGTGGTGAAGCGTGACGCCTTGACGCTGAACTTGAAGCCGTCGGGCACCGATGCCGCCCAATTGGCGAAGGTTTCGGGCTTCTGGCTGCCATAATAGGTGCCATTGATCTCGATACCGGTCAGATGCTGGCCGGCATATTCGAGCTCGCGTTTTTGCGCGAGGCCGGCGGGGTAGAAGGGACCGCGCCACGGTTCGAAGGTCCAGCCGCCGATGCCGATGTGGATGCTCATGAATCTCTCGCCTCCGTGCCAAACACTTCGTCATTGCGAGCGTAGCGAAGCAATCCAGGGCAGACCTACACCACTCTGGATTGCTTCGCTACGCTCGCAATGATGGATGGGGCGAGCGCCGCGCTGCTTAGGCCAGCGCTGCGTCGGCTCCCATCAGGTTCGGGAAGAAGCCCTCATGCGCCTCGCGCAGCTCGGCGAGCGTCACCTGATGGTCGCTGCCTTCGAGCTCGAAGACGATGCGGTCCTTGATCGTGCGGCCGACCGGGTCGACGGGCACGTCGGCGCGGCCCGCGGCGTCGAGGAAGTCGGCGAGGCAGGTGTCGCAGACGGTGACGAGATACAGGCCCTGATCCTCGCCGAAGAAGCTTTCGGCGATGCCGAAGGGCTGTTCTTCGCTGACGAGCACACCGATGTTCGATTTCAGCGCCATTTCGGCGAGCGTTACCGCCAGGCCGCCGTCCGACACGTCGTGACAGGCGGTGATCCAGCCGGCGCCCACCGCGCCGCGGATGAAGTCGCCGGTGCGCTTTTCGGCGCGCAGGTCGACGGGCGGCGGCGGGCCTTCCTCGCGGCCATGGACCTCGCGCAGCCACACCGACTGGCCGAGGTGCCCGGCGCGTTCGCCGACCGCGAGCACGATGTCGCCGGTGCGCTTGAAGCCGATGCCGACCGCCTTGTTCAAATCCTCGATCACGCCGACGCCGCCGATCGCGGGGGTGGGCAGGATCGCGCTGCCGCCGCCGGTCGCCTTCGATTCATTGTAGAGGCTGACGTTGCCCGACACGATCGGATAGTCGAGCGCGCGGCACGCCTGCGCCATGCCGTCGAGACAGCCCACGATCTGCCCCATGATTTCGGGGCGCTGCGGGTTGGCGAAGTTGAGGCAGTTGGTGATCGCGAGCGGCTTTGCTCCCACCGCGCTGATATTGCGCCAGGTTTCGGCGACTGCCTGCTTGCCGCCCTCGACGGGATCGGCGTAGCAATAGCGCGGGGTGCAGTCGGTCGACATGGCGAGCGCGCGGTTGGTGCCGTGGATGCGGACGAGCGCGGCGTCGCCGCCGGTCTGCACCGTGTCGGCGCCGACCTGGCTGTCATATTGCTCCCAGATCCAGCGGCGGCTGGCGATGTCGGGGGTGCCCATCAGCGTCTTGAGGTCCGCCGCGACGTCCTTCGTCTCGGGAACGTTGGTCAGCTCGGCCTGCTTCGGCGTCGGGACGTGCGGGCGGTCGTAGAGCGGCGCGTCGTCGGCGAGCGGCGCGAGCGGGATGTCGCAGACGATCTCGCCATGATGCTCGAGCACCATGCGCCCCGTGTCGGTGACGGTGCCGATGACCGCGAAATCGAGTTCCCATTTGTGGAAGATCGCCTTGGCGAACTCTTCCTTGCCGGGCTTCAGCACCATCAACATGCGTTCCTGCGATTCGGACAGCATCATCTCATAGGCCGTCATGCCGGTTTCACGCTGCGGCACGTCGTCCATCTTGAGGTGGAGGCCGACGCCGCCCTTCGACGCCATTTCGACCGACGAGGAGGTGAGGCCCGCGGCGCCCATGTCCTGAATCGCGACGATCGCGTCCGACGCCATCAGTTCGAGGCACGCCTCGATCAGCAATTTCTCTGTGAAGGGATCGCCGACCTGCACCGTCGGGCGCTTTTCCTCGGCATCCTCACCAAAGTCGGCCGACGCCATCGTCGCGCCGTGAATGCCGTCGCGGCCGGTCTTGGAGCCGACATAGACGATCGGATTGCCGACGCCCGATGCGGCCGAATAGAAAATCTTGTCCTGCTCGGCGACGCCGACGGTCATCGCGTTGACGAGGATATTGCCGTCATAGGCCTTGTGGAAATTGACCTCGCCGCCGACCGTCGGGACGCCGACGCAATTGCCGTAACCGCCGATACCGTGGACGACGCCCGAGATGAGATGCTTCATCTTCGGATGATCGGGGCGGCCGAAACGCAGCGCGTTGAGGTTCGCGACCGGGCGTGCGCCCATGGTGAAGACGTCACGCAAAATGCCGCCGACCCCGGTGGCCGCGCCCTGATAAGGCTCGATATACGACGGGTGGTTGTGGCTCTCCATCTTGAAGATCGCGGCGAGCTTCTTGCCGTCCGGCCCTTCGCCGATGTCGATGACGCCGGCATTTTCACCGGGGCCGCAGATTACCCACGGCGCTTCGGTAGGCAGTTTCTTCAAATGCAGGCGCGAGCTTTTATAGCTGCAATGCTCCGACCACATGACCGAGAAGATGCCGAGCTCGACAAGGTTCGGCTCGCGCCCGAGCGCGGAGAGGACGCGATCATATTCTTCCGGAGACAGGCCGTGTTCGGCGACGATCTCGGGGGTGATGACGGAGGCGGGCGCGGGTGCGGTCTGAGTCATGGCGCGCCTTTAGCGATGTAGGCGCAAAACGAACAGACCCCATGATGCATTTTGCACCATGGGGCCTACGGTCGGAGAGAGGGTTCAGCGCGAGGCGAGGGTGGTCGTCTCGATCTTGAGCGGTTCGACGTCGCGCAGCGTGAAGCTCACCTGCTGCGAGCCGACGGTGCCGCGCACGCGGTGGCTGCCGACGCGGAGCGTGAACGGCTTGCCGGTGCGTTCTTCGACGCCGCTGATCACGCGGGTGTCGCCCACCTTGGTGACCGTATAGCTGTAGGCCGCGCCCTCATGTTCGAAACGCTTGACCGGTTCGTCCTTGGCAAGCGCGGCGGTCGGCTCGAGCGCGAGCAGGCTGATGGCGGGGAGAATATAGTTTTTCATTATGCAAGTCCTTGTCGATGGAACAAAACTTGCCTTCGAGCCCCTCTCTTCTTGTGCGGTGCAACATGGCTGCGGGGACGGGGCGCGGCAATTGCAAAAAACGGAAGCGTGATTGCGCGGAGCGGATGCGGGCGGAGGAGGGGCGAGCCTTTGGAATTGGGGTAATCGTCGTGCCTCGCGACAAGCCCGGAACGGCCGGTAGCTGTCGTCTCTTTATTCGTCGCCCCGGACTTGATCCGGGGTCCCGCTTGAAGTGGAAGCCAGCCGATGCCTCAAAAAGCGGGATCCCGGATCAAGTCCGGGATGACGAAAGGGGGAACCTCCGCTCACCACCCCAAAGCCGCCCCTCCAGGCCGATCGTCCAACCGCCACCAGCCGCCCAGCCTCCCTAAACCGGACTATCCCCTTGGAACCGGCGCCAAATACGGGCATCGTCAGCGAATGGATCGAAACGCGCCGACGTGACGTTCCGATTCCGATGGTCAAGACAGGGAGCAGCAAGATGACGACGCGTTCGCACCATAAGGATTTCATCGCCCAGGGGCTGGTCCTCGCCGGGACGCTGGCCCTCGCCGGTTGCGCCGGCATGGGCGGGAAATCGACGAGCACGCTGCCGCCGGCCGACTCCTATGCCCAGCTTACCGATTCGAAGGGCGCCGATCGCGGCCGTGCCGACATCTATCGCGACGGATCGGGTCTGCGCGTCGAACTCGTCGCACGCGGCTTCGGCCCCGGCACCTATGGCATGCACGTCCACGCGGTCGGGCAGTGCACGCCGCCCGACTTTGCGAGCGCGGGCCCGCACTGGAACCCGACCGGCGCACAGCACGGCCGCGAGAATCCGATGGGCGCGCACCATGGCGACCTGCCCAATCTCGTGGTCGAACCCGACCAGATCGGCCGCGCCACCCTGCATCTCGTCGGTTCGCGCTTCGAAGGCGAGGGCGGGCTGCTCGACGCCGACGGCGCCGCTTTCGTCATCCACGCCGGACCCGACGATTACAAGAGCGACCCCAGCGGCAACAGCGGCGGCCGCGTCGCTTGCGGCGTGATCGTTCGCGGCAGCGGCGAGTAACGCCGCCTACCTTGTTCCGTCATCCCGGCGCAGGCCGGGATCTCGCCGGTGCGTTAGGCCGAGACGGTGAGATCCCGGCCTTCGCCGGGATGACGGTTCAACCTAAAAAAGGATATCTCTCAAGCGCCGCCGCTCGCCGCGGCGGCGCGCTCGGCGAGCGTCGCTTCGGCCTCGGGCACCGCGCGATAGGCATAGAGCAGTAGCGCGATCGCGACCGGCGCGACGCCGATCAGCGAGAGGATACCCGTGCGCAGGTCGCCGACCGGATTCCCGTCGACGACCGTTCCGGCGAGGTCCGAAATCTGCCCGACCATATAGGGGCCGAACGACAGGCCGACGAGCGTCGTGCCGAGGAAGAAGGCGGCGGTCGCCGTGCCGCGCATCCGCGGCAGCACCAGATCCTGCGTCGTTGCCGCCGCCGCGCCGAGCGCCGCCGCGCCGAACATGCCGGCGAGGAAATTCATGACATAGAAAAGCGTGCCGTTCGCGGTCGTATAGCCGATCCAGATCGGGACGATCGGCGCGATCACGCCGAACAGGATCATCAGGATGCGTCCCGCGGGGTTCCGCGCGCGCAGCGCGTCGGCGATGCGGCCGCCGATGATCACGCCGACGAAGCCCGCGAGCGCGCCGTTCGCGCCGAGGATGAAGGCGAGTTCCTGCTTGGGCAGGCCGAGCACGATCTCGGCATAGGGGGCCGACCAGAAGGCGAGCCCGTACGCCGCCAGCGCGACGAGGCCGTAACCCAGAGTCGTGCAGATGAACGCCGGGGTGCCCCAGATCAGCCGGAAGGTCGCGGGGTCGCGCGCGCGCAGCGTGCAGGCCCATGAAAAGACCGCATAATAGCCGAGCGCGACCGCCGACCATTGCGGGAAATTACCGGTCAGCTCGATCATCCACCAGGCGAAGCCGGCGATCGCGGCGGCGAAGCCGAGGTTGATCGCCAGCGCCGCGGAGCCGCGCTGCCACGCGCCATAGAGCGTCAGCGGCGGCACGATCATCGACAAATCCTTGCCGAATTCGCGGAACGGCGCGGGCGAACTCGGGCTCGGGGTCCCGTCCATCGCGCCGCGCACGGGCTCGCGGAGGCTCGCGACCCACAGCGCGAGCAGCAGCCCGGGGATGCCGACCGCGAGGAACGCCGCCTGCCAGCCGACGAGGCCCATCGGTCCGCCGGCGGGATAGGCGTTGTTCCACGCCTCGACGATCAGCGCGCCGATGAACAGCGACACGCCGCCGCCGAGGTAAAGCCCCGACGAATAGATGGCGAGCGCGGTCGCTTTCTGCCGCTTCGGAAAATAGTCGGAGATCAGCGAATAGGCGGTCGGGCTTGCGGTCGCCTCGCCGACGCCGACGCCCATGCGCGCGAGCGTCAGGGTAAGCTGGTTATAGGCAAGGCCCGACAGCGCGGTCATCGCCGACCACAGGGTCAGCCCGATCGACAACAGTTTCACGCGGTTCCAATTGTCGGCGAGGCGGCCGAGCGGAATGCCGAACAGCGCATAGAAGACCGCGAAGGCGGCGCCGCCCAGGAAGCCCATGTCGCCGTCGGAAAGGCCGAGGTCGGCCTTGATATCGACCGCGAGGATGCTGATGATCTGCCGGTCGATGAAATTGAGGATATAGACGACGACAAGCACCGACAGGACATACCAGCTGTAACCGGTGGCTTTCGGCTCCGCCCCCATGGGCGCACCGCTCTTGTCGTCTTCGGCCATCTGGCAACCCTCTCCCTGACCCATTATCTATTTTGTGGCCCATGGCTAGCAGAGCCGGACGCAGGCGCAAGTTGAAAGTCGGTTCAACTTTAGACGGAGGCAAATCGAATATGCGCGAAGACGGTGAAATTGCGAAACCCGCGATCCTCTTCCTCTGCCTCGGCAACATCTGCCGCTCGCCGCTCGCCGAAGGCGCGGCGCGCGCCGCCTTCGCCCGCGCCGGCATCGACGTCACGCTCGATTCCGCGGGCACCGGCGACTGGCATGTCGGCCATCCGCCCGATCGGCGTGCGCAGGACGAAGCGCGGCGCCGCGGCACCGACATATCAAAGCTGCGCGCGCGCCAGTTGGCGGCGGACGATTTCTATAATTTCGACCTGATCCTCGCCGCCGACGAAACGAATCTGCGCGACGCGCGGGCAATCCGCCCTACCGATGCGACCGCCGATCTGCGGCTGATGCTCGACCTCATCCCCGGCCGCAAAGGGCAGGGCGTCACCGACCCCTATTATGGAAAGGATGACGGCTTCGCGTCGACGTGGGAGGATGTCGATGCGATCGCCGCGGCGCTCGTTGCCGAATTTTCGCCCAAGGGGTAGCGCGCCACCGGATGATAGCGCGATCCGCCATGGCCCATCTCGCTTTCGTAGAGCGTGACATGGCCGAATTCGAACGGGGGACTGGCAAGATCGCTGTTCAGCGCGAGGAAGGGCGCGACCGGACCCGATCCGCGGTTCAGCCGCGCGAGCGTGATATGTGGCAAGAAGGCGCGCGTTTCGGGCGCGATGCCGACGCGGGCGAGCAATTGGTCGACCTTGCGGTGCAGCGTCGCGAGGGGTTCGTGCGGCTCGACCCCGGCCCAGGCCATATGCGCCCGGCCCTGCCGCTCGAACACATCCACGCCGGCGATCCGCGTGGCAATCCCCGGGGCGTGGAGCGCGCCGAGCGCCGCCGCGATGTCCTCCGCCTGATGATGATCGACCTCGCCGATGAAGCGCAGCGTCAGGTGCAATTGCTCGTCGCTTTGCCAGCGCGCGCCCGAAATGCCGTGCATCGCCGCGCGCAAGATGTCGCGGACGGGACGCGGCGGGCGCAGCGCGACGAACAGGCGGTGCGTGGACATGCCGGGCAGCATAAGCGGCGATGTTTCGGACCGCGACCCCAAATAGCGCGCGAGAGAATTGTTGCTGTTATGTTGCCGATGTCCGGTTTCGCTTGAAACCCGCGGGCAAACCCCCGATATTGTCGATACGGCCGGTATGGGCTGGCCGGTTATGGAGATGAACAATGGCGAATTGGAACGACCCCAATATGGCGGCTTCCGGTTTCGGGGCCGGCGCGAACGCAATGGACCAGGCCGTCGATGCCGGCCTGCGGTCGTACATGCTGTCGGTTTACAATTATATGGGCTCGGGCGTGCTGCTGACCGGCATCGTCGCGATGCTGGCGTTTAACAGCGGCTTTACCGCCTCGCTGATCGGCAGCCCGCTGATGTGGGTGGTGATGCTCGCGCCGCTGGCCTTCGTGCTGGTGCTGAGCTTCGGCATCAACAAGCTGTCGACCGGCGCCGCACAGGCGCTGTTCTGGGTCTATGCCGCGGTGATGGGCCTGTCGATGTCGACGATCTTCCTGGCCTTTACCGCCTCGTCGATCGCGACAACCTTCTTTGCGACCGCGGCGGCCTTTCTCGGTCTCAGCCTCTATGGCTATACGACCAAGAAGGATTTGTCGGGCTTCGGCACCTTCCTGATCATGGGCGTCGTCGGCATCCTCGTCGCGATGGTGATCAACATGTTCGTGCAGTCGAGCGCGCTCAGCCTGGCGATCAGCGTCATCGGCGTGCTGCTCTTCGCGGGCCTCACCGCCTATGACACGCAGAAGATCAAGAGCATGTATTTCTATGTCCGCGGGACCGACTTTGTCGGCAAGTCGGTGATCATGGGCGCGCTGACGCTCTATCTCGACTTCGTCAACATGTTCACCTTCCTGCTCAACCTGATGGGCAGCCGCGAATAAGCGGACCGGACGCGAACGACATACAGGAGCCCGGCGGAGCGATCCGCCGGGCTCTTTCTTTTTTTGGGTCGCGCTTCCGAACCGCCGTTCGACGAACGTGCGTCTATTCTTCCAACAAAATCCCTTGCCAAGCATGCGCTACAAATGTAGCACGCTACAAATGTAGCGCATGAGGTGATTCGAATGCTGTCCAGTCTGCCCCCGCGGGAACGTGAAATCGTTGACATATTGTACGAGCGCGGCGCGTCCACGGTCACCGAGATCGGCGACGCGCTCGCCGACCCGCTGTCGGGCTCGGCGATCCGCGCGATGCTGAAGCGGCTCGAGACCAAGGGCTTCGTCGCGCGCGAAGCTTCCGAACGGGGCTTCGTCTATGCGCCGAGCGTGTCGGACAAGACCGCGCGCAAGTCGGCGCTCTCCCAAGTCGTGCGCGTCTTCTTCAACGGATCGGCGACGAGCGCCGCCGCGGCGCTGCTCGGCATGCAGGACGAGATGACGGGCGATGAGCTCGACGAGCTCGAAAAGATGATCGCCAAAGCGCGCGAAGGGAGAGGGTGATGCTGACCGCCGCCATGTTGCTGGGCCTCGCCTGGAAATCGCTCGTCGTCGCGGCGTTGACGCTTGCGTTGCTCCGCCTTGCGAGGGCGCGCTCGGCGGGCGAGCGGTCGATGATCGCGCATGCCGGGCTCGCGGCGCTGCTCGCGCTGCCCGCCGCGATCCTGCTGCTGCCCCAGTGGGCACCGCTCCCTGCGAGCTGGTTCGCCGCGCCCGCACTTGAAACACAGGCAACCGGGGGATCGGCGATCGATCCGGCCGTCGCCACGACTTCAGTCCCTGTCGTGGCGGACCTCCCCGTCACCGGGGATGGGGCCGGATCGACGCCGATCGTCGTCGACTGGAGCGGCCTTGCCCCCTTTCTCTATCTTCTCCCGCTCATTCTGCTGTCTGGAGTGATGGTGCTGGCGGTGGTGCGGCTGTTCGCGATGCGCGGACGCGCCGAAATCCTGGTCGAAGGCTCGTGGCTCTCGGCGCTTGCCGAAGCGCAGCGGCGCATGGGGTTCAAACATGGCACCGCGCTGCTTGTCAGCAAGGAACTCCGCTCGCCGATCAGCTGGGGCGTGCTGCGCCCGACGATCGTGCTGAGCCCGAAGGCCGTCGCGGCGGCGGGCGAGGCGGAGGCCATCATCGCGCACGAACTGGCGCATGTCGCGCGGCTCGACTGGGCCAAGCTGCTTGGCGCGCGCGTCGCCTGCGCGGTCTTCTGGTTCAATCCGCTGGTGTGGATACTGGCGCGCGAAAGCCATCAATTGCGCGAGGAGGCCGCCGACGACGCGGTGTTGATGGCCGACATCGACGGACCCGACTATGCGACGTTGCTGGTGGGCGCGGCGCGGCACGACAACCAGGGAACGCTGCTCGCCGCGCATGGCGTCGCGCCGGGCAAGGACAGCCTCAAGCGCCGGATCACCCGCGTACTCGACGGCAGTCTGCGGCGCGGCCCCGCGAGCGCGAGCTGGATGCTGATGAGCCTTGTCGTGCTGGCTGGGGTCACCGCGCCGCTCGCCGCCTTTTCGGCGACGGCAAAGCCCGGGGCGGCGACGGAGGTCCACACCGCTGCCGCCCCGATCACCAGGACAACCACCGTGACCGCGGCCTCGGTGTTGGCTAGCGGCGACGTTCCGGAAGTTGCGGCGCCGCCCGCAAAACCGCTCACCGCCGAACAGCTCGTCGGCATGCGCGCGGTCGGCGTGACCCCCGAATATGTCGAGAAATTGCGCGAGAACGGCGGCTCGATGGATGCCGACGACATCATCTCGGCCAAGGCGAGCGGGATCGACCCCGCCTATATCCGGCAGATGCGCGACATCATCCCGGGCGCCGATTTCGACGATCTGGTAGGCGCGAAACACGTCGGCGTCGACGCGGCCTTTGCCCGCGACATGCGCTCGCATTTCCCAGGGGTCCGGATCGACGATCTGATCGCGCTGAAGGCGGTGGGGGTCGACCGCGATTTCGTGACCCAGATGCAGCGGTCGGGCGTGAAGATGCGCGATGCCGACGACGCGATCGAACTGCGCGCGGTGGGCGCGTTCCGGCCCGCGGCGAGGCCTCGCCAGGCCAAGCCGCCGCGGCCGGTCGCAAAGGCCGCGCGCGGCGGCGATGTCGCCGTCATCGACATGGAACGCGGCGTAATCGAGGCGCGCCGTGCCGATGGGCAGACCGCCCGCATCGAAATACCCGCGACGCCTGAGCCCCCTGCACCGCCAAGGGGCCCGGACGACTGACGCCCGGACGTTCGTCCGAACGCGCCGACGATTGATCGAAACCTTGTTTGAAAAACGCCGCTGCGGCGGCGAGCGATGACGCTCGCCTGGCGCACGGAGGGAGGAGTGCACCACATGAAGGCCCTGTATTTTGCCGGCGGCGCCGCGCTGCTGTCGATCCTAACCTGTTCGGCGCCGACCGCCGCTGCCGATCCGCTGGTGCTGACCGACGTGCGCTGGATCGCCGAGCCCGCGAGCGGCAAGAAGAACGCCCCGCGCATCCGCATCCAGCACCGGAAATCGAGCAGCGATCAGAGCTTCGATGGATCGCGTCCCTATTTCGCTGCGGCCGAGGCGGCGCTGGGGCGCCGGGCGCCGGGTCCGGTGAGCTTTAGCATCACGCATGATGCGGGAACGCTGACGTGCAGCGGGACGCTGACCGGCGCTTTCGATGGAAAGGGTGCGTGCCGCTTCACCTCCAATCCGGGATTTGAGCGCGAATTGGGCGAGCGCGGCCTCGCCCCTGACCAGCGTTCGAGCCTGCTCGCGATGCTGCTCGTCAACGCGTCGATCGAGCTTGCCGACGGACTGGCGCGCGAAGGCGTGCGGCCGAAGGACGCCGACGACCTGATCGCCGCCGCCGCGCTCGATGTGCGGCCCGAATATGTGCGCGATCTGAAGTCCGAGGCGCTGGTGCTCACCGACGTCGAGGATGCGATCGCGTGCAAAGCGCTCGGTGTCGACGGCGCCTATGTGCGCGGTCTCGCCGCGGCGGGATATCACAAATTGAGCGCCGACGAGGTCGTCGGCATGAAGGCGATGGGCGTGACGGGCGAATATGCGCGGGCGATGAACCGCGCGGCGGGGGGAACAACCAAGTGAAGCGATGGACCAGTCTCGCGGCGATCGCCGCCGCGCTTTCCACTCCGGCGCTGGCGCAGGAAACGCCCGTGCCGAGCGGCGACACGCCGCCGCCCGCCGCGACCGAGATCGCGCCCACCGCGACCACGCCGGCGCGGCAGGTCTATAGCCCCGCCGATTTCGCGCGCTACGCGCCGGTCAACGCCTATGACATGCTGATCCAGGTGCCGGGCTTTCAGATCCGCGACAGCGAGGAATTGCGCGGGCTGGGGCAGGCGACGGGCAATGTGCTGTTCAACGGCGAGCGTCCGTCGAACAAGGCCGACGATATGTATACCCAGCTGTCGCGCATTCCCGGCGGCAATGTCGAGCGGATCGAGATTATCGACGGCGCGACACTCAACATCCCTGGATTGTCGGGGCAGGTCGCCAATATTGTATATCGTGCCGACAGTTTCTCGGGGCAGTTTTCGTGGAAGCCGCAGTTCCGCGCGCATTATACCGATCCGCTGTTCACCCGCGGCGACGTGTCGGTGCGCGGGCGGTCGGGCGCGATCGAATATGAGGCGTCGTTCAATAACGACGATTCGGCGCGCAGCGGCGCGGGCGGTCCGACTCTGATCTATGACGGCGCGGGCAATATCATCGAGCGGCGCAAGGATATCTGGCATACACATTATGACACGCCGAAGCTGTCGGGGCGCATCACCTGGGATCCGGCGGGCGATACCGTCGCCAATCTCGGCGGTCATTATCAGCGCAAATATGATCGCTATTATGAAGATGGCCTGCGCACCGCGCCGGGGCTGCCCGACAGCATCCGCACCGTGCGCGAAAATGCCGACAGCTGGAATTACGAGATCGGCGGCGACTATCAGTTCGGGCTCGGGCCGGGAAAGCTGAAGCTGATCGGCCTCCGCCGTTTCAGCCATGAGCCTTATTCACAGGAGATCGTGTCCACCCCCGATGGCGGCGTCGCCACCGGCGATCGCTTTGCACAGACCGGCGACCTTGGCGAGACGATCGGGCGCGGTGAATATCAATGGAAGATGTTCGGCGGCGACTGGCAGCTGTCGGGCGAGGCCGCGTTCAACACGCTCGACAATGTCGCGTCGCTCGCGGTGCTCGATCCCTCGGGCGATTTCGTCGATATTCCGTTCGAGGGCGGCACCGGCGGAGTGAGCGAGGATCGCTATGAAGGATTGCTGAGCTTCGGCCGCAAGCTGACCGACAAACTCAATTTCCAGATCATCGCGGGCGCCGAACATTCGACGATCACCCAGACCGGCGTCAACGGCCTCACGCGCAGCTTCTTCCGGCCCAAGGGGTCGATTTCGCTCGCCTGGGCGCCGTCGGCCGACTTCGACGTGTCGGTCAAGCTGCGGCGCCGGGTGCTCCAGCTTTCCTTCTACGACTTTCTCGCGCGCGCTTTCCTCAACGACGGCAATCAGAATGCGAGCAACAACGACCTGCGTCCGCAGCAGGACTGGACCTATGAGGGCGAGATAAACAAGAAGCTCGGCCCCTGGGGTTCGACCAAGCTGATCTTCATCTACCGCGACGTCGAGGACCGCGTCGACGTGATTCCGATCGGCGAAAATGGCGAGGCAGTCGGCAATATCGCGAAAGCCAAGGCGGGGGCGATCGACTGGACCTCGACCATCAACCTCGACCCCGCGGGGCTGAAGGGGGTGCGACTCACCACGCGCGTGCTGCTGCAGAAAAGCTCGCTGCGCGATCCTTTCACGGGCGAAAAGCGCCAATGGAGCGGTTTTACCGACACCGTCGTCGAGCTGGGACTGCGCCACGACATTCCGGCGAGCGACTGGGCTTGGGGCGGCGATGTCGAATATTCGCATTTGCAGCCGAACTATCGCCGCAACCAGACCGACAAGGTCTGGGAAGGGCCAGTGTGGGCGTCGCTGTTCGTCGAGAATAAGGATGTGTTGGGCCTCACCGTCCGCGCCCAGATTTCGAACATGGTCAACGCCCGGTCGAAGCGCGACCGCATCGTCTATACCGGCGTGCGCGGCGACAGCCCGGTTTCCTTCGTCGAGCAGCGCGACCGGCTGATCGGGCCGATCTTCGTCTTTTCGGTGCGCGGGACGTTCTGACGGGATAGGGCGACAGGATGACGACGCGCCGCATCAAAATCTATTTCGACGGCGGGTGCCGGCCCAACCCGGGAAAGATGGAAACCGCCGTCGTCACGGGCGGCGCCGCCGTGGTCGTGCGCGACGCGGGGATAGGCAGCAGCCAGGACGCCGAGTGGCTCGCGCTGATCGCGGCGCTGCGGATGGCGCGCGACCTGGGGCTGGCGAATTTCATCCTGCTCGGCGACGCGGCGGCGGTGGTGGCGCAGGCGAACGGCGCGGTGCGCGCCCGAGGCGGAGCGGCGGAGCACCTCGCCCATTTTCGTGCGCTGGCCGAAGGTGGGCCGCCGCCGGCGGTGCGTCATATCAAGCGGACGCAGAATCTGGCGGGGATCGCGCTGGCGCGGGGGCGATAGCGCGCCGAAGGACTGTCAAACGGCCTCACAAATTGTTAAGCGCTGATCGCCTATCCTTGGCCGATCCAACGAAAGACCAGCGCGTTGAAGCCGACCCATCCCTTGCCTGTCCATCACAGCTGGCCGCTGTACGAGCGCGCCCGTTTCTTCGAGCTGGGACAGCTGCATCGGTGCGAGACGCTCGACCCGATCCCCGATGTCGTCGATGTCGCGGCACGGCTGGCGCCGGGGCGCGTCCCGATCGGCCAATGGGAATGCGACCTGTTCGACAACAACCGGCTGAGCTGGTCGGACGCGGTTTATGATATTTTCGGTATCCCGCGCGGCGCGGCGGTGACGCGTGATGAGAGCGTGGCCTTCTATTGCGAAGGATCGCGCGCGGCGATGGAAAAATTGCGAGCCTATGCGATCAAGCACAGGCGCGGCTTCACGCTCGACGTCGAAATCAAGCCGGCGCAGGCGCCTCGGCGATGGATGCGGCTGATCGCGGCGCCGGTCTGTGTGGACGACAGCATCGTCCGGCTACAGGGGCTGAAGTTTCTTGTCCCGGGTTCGGTTGGCCCCGAATTTTGAACCGTTCGATCAACCGAACCTGAGAAACAACCGTTCTGGCAGTATTGGCGGCGGCTTTCGTTGACGCGTCGGCGGCTTCGACGCAGTCGATCATGGGACAGACGTGGAGGGCGCCGAAGGGCCAGCACGCCTGATTCTTCCGTTCATTCCCGAAGGCATTCGCCCCGCATATGAAGTTTTTTAATCGGTTTGCGTCGGCCGCGCACAATATGGCCATCGACCTAGGTACCGTGAACACCGTCGTTTATGTGCGCGACAAGGGCATCGTCCTCAACGAACCGTCGGTCGTTGCGCTGGAAACGCGCGACGGCATCCGCCGGGTCAAGGTCGTCGGCAACGAAGCCAAGCCGATGATGGGCAAGACCCCCGACAATATCGAGGCGATCCGTCCCTTGCGCGACGGCGTCATTGCCGACATCGACGTCGCCGAGCAGATGCTGAAGCATTTCATGGACAAGGCGCAGGGCGGCGCGAGCCGGTTCGCCCAGCGCAGCCATGTCGTGATCTGCGTGCCGTCGGGGTCGACGATGGTCGAACGCCGCGCGATCCGCGACGCCGCGAGCAATGCGGGCGCGGCCTCGGTGCAACTGATCGAGGAATCGCTCGCTGCCGCGATCGGCGCCGGCCTGCAGGTCGCCGAACCACGCGGAGCGATGGTCGTCGACATCGGCGGCGGCACGACCGAGGTTGCGGTGCTGTCGCTGAGCGGCATCGCCTACAGCAATTCGGTGCGCGTCGGCGGCGACAAGATGGACGACATGATTTCGTCCTTCATCCGCCGCAAGCATAATCTGATGGTGGGCGAAATGACCGCCGAGCGCGTCAAGCTGACGATCGGCTGCGCGACGCCGCCGGCGGGCGACGGCATGATCATGGGGGTCAAGGGCCGCGACCTCGTCACCGGGCGCCCGGCCGAGGTGCGCGTGACCGAAGCCGAGATCGCCGAGGCGCTCGCCGAACCCGTCGGGCAGATCGTTGGCGCGGTGCGCGCCGCGCTCGAACAGACGCCGCCCGAACTGTCGGCCGACATCATCGACGAAGGCATCACGCTGACCGGCGGCGGCGCGCTGCTGCGCCGGATGGATCAGGCGATCGCGCGCGCGACCGGGCTGCCGGTCGCGGTCGCCGACGATGCGCTGATCTGCGTCGCGATGGGCGCCGGGCGCGCGTTCGAGGACCAAGCCTATCACGGCGTGCTGATCGCGGCGTGAGACGCTGATTCAGGCGTAGGCGTCGATCGCGGCGAGGTGCTTCGCCTTGTCGGCATCATTGAGGAAAGAGCCGGTAAAGCTGTTGCGCGCAAGCGTCAGCAGCTCGTCCCTCGACAGATCGAGCGCGTCGGCGACCGCCTGGTAATTGGCATTCACATAGCCGCCGAAATAGCTGGGATCGTCGCTGTTCACCGTAGCTTTCAGGCCCGCATCGAGCATGGTCTTCAGCGGATGGTCGGCGATGTCGCCCACGACGCAAAGCTTGAGGTTCGAGAGCGGGCAGACGGTGAGCGTCATGCCCTCGGCCGCGAGGCGCGCGACGAGCGCGGGATCCTCGAGGCTGCGGTTGCCATGATCGATGCGGTCGACCTTCAGCAGGTCGAGCGCCTCATGCACATATTCGGGCGGACCCTCCTCGCCGGCGTGCGCGACGACCTTGAGCCCAAGGCCGCGCGCGCGCGCGAAGACGCGTTCGAACTTCGCCGGCGGATGCCCGACTTCGGACGAGTCGAGCCCGACGCCGTCGATGCGGTCCAGATATGGCAGCGCGTCGTCGAGCGTCGCCTCGGCCTCGGCTTCGCTGAGGTGGCGGAGGAAGCACAGGATCAGCCTCGACGTCATCCCATAGCTGGTCGCTGCATCGTCGAGCGCGCGTGTGATGCCGGTGATGACGGTTTCAAAGGCGATGCCGCGTTCCGTGTGCCCCTGCGGATCGAAGAAAATCTCTACGTGCCGGACATTGTCGGCGTGCGCGCGCGCCAGATAGGCGGCGGTCAGGTCATAGAAGTCCTGCTCGCGGTGGAGCACGCCCATCCCCTGATAATAGATGTCGAGAAAATCCTGGAGGTTCGAGAAGGCATAGGCGGCGCGCACCTCGTCTACCGATCCGAAGGGGATGGCGACCCCGTTGCGCTGCGCGAGCTCGAACATCAGTTCGGGTTCGAGCGACCCTTCGATATGGAGGTGCAGCTCGGCCTTGGGCAGCGCGGCGATGAAGGCGGCGCGCTCTTCGCGCGAGGCGAAACTATCAGGCACCGGGCACCTCCTCATGCCCAAGGATGATCGCCGCCTCGGGCTTGTGGCGGCGGATTTCCTCGACCGTCAGCCCGTCGATCTCGTGCGGGAAGATCAGCCATTGATCGGTTTCATGCACGAAAAAATCGGGGCGGAGGTCGGTGACGTTGCGGCCGGGCTTGAACCAGACGGTGGCGATGCGGATGTCGCGCGGCATATTGTGGCGGCAGCGCGCCCTGAGTTCGGCGATGAAGGCGCGAATGCTGCGTCCGCTATCGAACACATCGTCGATGATGAGCAGCCGGTCCTCGGGATTGAGCGTATCGATCAGATAGCCCAAGGCGAAGACCTTCACCTGCGGGCCCTGCCGGTCGATGCCTTTGTAGGAGGAGGTGCGGATCGCGATATGGTCGCAATGCTGGCCGTGATAGTCGAGCAATTCCTGCACCGCGATCCCGACCGGCGCGCCGCCGCGCCAGATGCCGACGAGATGCGTCGGTTTGAAGCCGCTATCGATGACCTGCATGCCGAGGCGCAGCGAGTCGGCGAGCAGATCGTTCGCGCTGATGAAGATTTTGGCGTCGCTCATGCGGCGGGAGTAATCCTCCCGGCGGGAGGCCGCAAGACGGAGCGGCGCTGGGGGGTGGTGAGTTGCCGTTGGGGTCGTGAAGTGATTGCCCCTCCCGCAAGCGGGAGGGGAGATTAGGCCGCTATCGACCGCCAGCCGCCTTCAACGCACCACCCCCTATTTCCGCGCCGCCACACTCTCCTCCCGAATCGCCTTGAACTCGCTGCCCGCCTTCCACTCGGGCCAGCGTGCCGAGCGTGCGAGCTCGTCACCGATGCGGTAGAAAATCTCGATATCCTGCACCGCGCCGTCGAGGTTCCAGTCGGGTCCCCAGGCGTCGCACGCCTGATGATAGCATTTGCCCGTATAGGCATCGACCCACGCCTGTCCCGCTTCCTTGCCGCCCTCGACGAGATCCGACGCGCCCGCGATGCCCATCATCAACAGGACGGGCACGCCGCGCTTGGCGAGACTGAAATGGTCGGCGCGATAGAAGAGCCCGCGTTCGGGCAGACTCTCGACGCTGACCGTGCGCCCTTGCGCCGCTGCAAAGCGGGCGAGATCGTCCTCGAGCGTGCCCTGTCCCTTGCCGACGAGGACGACGTCTTTGGCGCGGCCGGCGGTCTGAAGGATGTCGAGGCCGAGGTTGGCGACGGTCTTCTCGAGCGGGAAGAGCGGCTTTTCGGCATAGGCTTCGGACCCTAGCAGCCCGCGCTCCTCGGCGGTCCAGAAGGCGAAGGCGATCGTGCGGTCGGGCGGCGGCGCCGCCTTGAACAGCCGCGCGATCTCGAACAGCCCCGCGACGCCGAGCGCGTCGTCGTTGGCGCCCGCGCGATAGATGCGGCCCTCGCTGTCGGGCGGACCTTCTCCATAGGCGTCCCAATGCGCGCCATAGATGACGACCTCGTCGGGGCGTTTCGTGCCCGAAATCTTGGCGAGCACATTCTGGCTCTGCACGACCTTCTGCGTCACAGGGATCGCGGCGTCGAAGCTCGTGCCGAGGTCGACGGGCTTGAAATCCTTGCGCCGCGCCGCGCCGCGCAGCTTCGCCAGATCCTGCCCGGCGCCGGCGAAGAGTTTCGTCGCCACCTCGCCCGAGATCCAGCCCTGCAGCGCGAGGCTCGTCACCTTTTCGGGCGGCACGACGAGGCCGTAATTCTCGCCGCCGCCGCTCTTCACGACATTCCAGCCATAGCCGACACCCTCGGCATCATGGACGATCAGCGCCGCGACCGCGCCGCGACGCGCGGCTTCCTCGAATTTGTAGGTCCAGCGGCCGTAATAGGTCATCGTCCGCCCGCCGAACTTGCCGAACGCATCCTCGCCCTTCGCCGCGACGAAATCGGGGTCGTTGATCAGGAAAACCGCGACCTTGCCCTTCAGGTCCTGTTCCTTGAAATCGTCCCAGCCGCGCTCGGGCGCGCTGACGCCGTAACCGACGAAGACCATCGGGGCGTTCGCGACGACCGCTTGGGTCTTGGGTTGGAGCGTCGAGACATAGATGTCGGTGCCGAAGCGCAGCGGCGTCGCGGCGCCCTGGCGGTCGAAGCCGAGCGTTTCCGGCGTGCCGAGGCGCGTGTGGAGCAGGGACACGGGCTGGGTCCAGCCGCCGTCGACCCCCGCGGGTTCAAGGCCCATCGCCTCCAGCCGCCCGATAAGATAGCCAACCGTGCGTTCCTCGCCGACCGTGCCGGGCGCGCGGCCCTGAAACTGGTCGGAGGCGAGCGTGCGCACCGTCTCGGTGAGGTTCGCGGCGTCGATGCCCGTCTGCGCCGAGGCGGGCGCGGCGATGGCGGCGAGGAGAAGGGCGGCGGCGAAGCTATTGTTCATTGGGACTTTCCGGTTGTCGGCGATGAGGCGGCAAAGGCGGTGCATGGAGCAGCCTAGAGGAGTTCCGCCGCCTCTTGAAGCACATAGGCGCGTTTGAACGCAAGAAACGGGGCGCCGGGGCCGCGACGCGACGCCATGATCGCCGCATGACGACACAGCCCAAAATCATGCCGCCGCCCGCCGGCGACGATGCCGCCGACCCGCTGATCGCGCTCGACCGCGAAGGCTGGGCCGTCTTGCCGGGACTGCTCGACGCGTCGGCGTGCGACGGCCTTTCCAGGCTCTACGATGCGCCCGCGGGCTTTCGCAGCCATGTCCATATGGCGCGGCACGGCTTCGGGCGCGGCGAGTATCGCTATTTCGCCTATCCGCTGCCGCCGCTGGTCGAGGCTTTGCGCGGGATGCTCTATGCGCGGCTCGCGCCGATCGCCAACCGCTGGCACGAGCGGATGGGGATGGCGGCGCGCTTTCCGGCCGAACATGCCGAATTCCTTGCGCGATGTCATGATGCCGGACAGCGGCGGCCGACGCCGCTGCTGCTCCAATATGGCGCGGGCGACTATAATTGCCTGCATCAGGATTTGTACGGCGAACATGTCTTTCCGTTGCAGGTCGCTGTGCTGCTGTCGGCCCCCGGGGAGGATTTCACCGGCGGCGAATTCGTGCTGACCGAGCAGCGGCCGCGGATGCAATCGCGCGCCGCGGTCGTGCCGCTGGCAAAGGGCGACGCGGTGGTCTTCGCGGTGAACGCGCGGCCGGTATGCGGATCGCGCGGCGACTATCGCGTGACGATGCGCCACGGGGTGAGTGAAATCCGGTCGGGGCGGCGGCACACGCTGGGGGTGATCTTCCACGACGCGGCTTGATGGCTGCGGCTTGGAACGATCGGGGACGGACACGGCCGGGTGGCTGACGATGCCGGACGTCGCCGTCGCAAAATCGCCCCCAATACCGGCCCGATCGATCGCCCGCCTATTCCCCCGCCGGGCGCGTCCAGCCTTTCCGGTATTTCTCGAACCAGGCGAGGATCGCCGAGGCCTTGGCGGCCGATTGCGACGGGCGCGCGGCGATGCCGCCGTGGCTGGCGCCGGGCACCTTGACCAGCGCGGTGGGCACGCCGCGGAGGCGGAGCGCGGTATAATATTGTTCGGATTCGCTGACGGGGGTGCGGTAATCCTCGGCGCCGACGACGACCATCGTCGGGGTTTCGACATTGCCGACGAGCGATAGCGGCGAGCGCGACCAGTAAAGTTCGTGATTCTCCCACGGTTGCGCGCCGAGCCAGTAGCGGCCGAAGAAAGCGGGACCGTCGGCGGTGAGCGCCTGCGTCGTCCAGTTGATCACCGGCTTTTGCGTGACCGCCGCCTTGAAGCGGTTGGTCTTGCCGACGATCCAGCTCGTCAGCACGCCGCCGCCCGAGCCGCCGGTGACGAACAGCGCGTTCGGGTCGGCGACGCCAAGCTCGATCGCGCGGTCGACGATGCTGATCAGATCGAAATAATCGTTGCCGGGATAGGCCTTGTCGATCTCGTTCGCGAAGGCCGCGCCATAGCTGGTCGAACCGCGCGGGTTGGCGGAGAGCACCGCATAGCCCGCGGCGGCGTAAAGCTGGTTGTCGGTCGAAAAATGCGGGCCATAGGCCGCGAACGGCCCGCCATGGATTTCAAGGATCAGCGGCACGCGCTGGCCTTCGACATGGCCGGGCGGCAACGTCAGCCAGCCCTCGATCGCCTTGCCGTCGTGGCTGGAGGCGACGGTGATCTTGCGGACTTCGCCGAGCGACTTCACTTCGCGCAGCGAGCGGTTGAGGTCGGTGAGGATGCGCGCGTCGCCGCCGCGCGTTAGCTGCACCTCGGCCGGCCGCGTCGCGGTGCCGCCGGTAAAGGCGATCGCGCCGCCGTCGGAAACGCTGAAGCTGCCGCCGGTATAGGGGCGGTCGAGCCCGCCGCCCGAAAGACCGGTCGCGGCGGTGCGTACGCCGCCGTCGAGGCCGATGCGCGCGACCTTGGTTTCGCCATGGTCGTCATATTGCGCATAGACCGACTTGCCGTCGCCGGCCCATTCGATCGCGTCGATGCCATGGTCCCAATCGGCGGTCAGGCTGCGTTTGCCCGACCCGTCGCGGTTCATGACGTAGAGTTGGCTGTTCTCATAGGCGCGCAATTTGTCGTCGAAGCCCAGATAGGCGATCTTGCTGCCGTCGGGCGAGACGAGCGGGTTGGCGTCGGGGCCGTTGCGGTCGGTGAGCGCGGTGACTCCGCCGCTTGCCACGTCGAGCGCATAGACTTCGCTTTCGACCGGATCGTTCTCCCAGTCGGGGCGGCGGTTGGCGGCGAAATAGAGCGTGCGGCCGTCGCGCGACCAACTCAGCGGCCCGCCGTCGTGATAGGGGCCGAAGGTCAGTTGGCGCGGCGCGCCGCCGGTCGCGGGGACGAGGAAGATTTTCTCGAAGCCGGGTTCGAGATAGCCCTCGCCATCGGCGCGATAGGTGAGGAGGTCGCGGACTTCGAGCGGGTCGGCCCATTTCGCGCCTTCGGGCTTGTTCGCGGGCGCGCTGCCGAATTTCGGCCCCTCATCCTTGACCAGCATCGTATAGGCGATCGAGCGGCCGTCGGGCGACCAGGCGATGCTCGACGGGCTGGTCGGCAGGCCGGTGAGGCGCACCGCTTCGCCGCTATCCATCCACCGCACCCAGAGCTGGGCGCTGCCGCCCTCGGTCGATGCGAAGGCGAGGCGTTTGCCGTCGGGCGACCAGCGCGGCGAAAAGGCGCCGCCTTCTCGGCCCGCGACCGGCGTTTCCGCGCCGGTCTGCGTGTCGATCAGCCAGATCGTGCTGACCGCGCGGTCGGACATGATGTCGTTCGCGCGGCGAACATAGGCGATGTGGCGGCCGTCGGGGCTGATCTGCGGATCGGCCGCGATCGCGAGGTCGAAAAGGTCGGCGCCGGTGAAGCGCCGGTTGGGGGCCAGCCGCGCGCTGCCCACGGCGGACGCCGACATGGCGGCGGGGGTTTCGGCGGGTGCGGCGGTTTCGGCGGACGGCGGAGCGGCGGGCGGCTGTTCCTCCTGCGCAAGCGTGATCTGCGAGGTGAGGGCGAGGAGGCTCGCCCCGAACAATGCCAGTTTGCGCATGAAATATTTCCCCTTTTTGCGACGGGGGTGGTCTGAACTTTTCGGGGATGCGGGTCAACCGGCCTTCGCCGGGATGACGATGACAGAGGCTACCCGTCCCGCCCGTAAACATCGTCGCGAAAGGCTATGCCGCGCTCGGTCGCGACCGCGGTGATGTAGGTCAGATAGACGGGCACCTCGACCGGCAGCGGCACCGCCTGTTCGGGCGCCTTCGACTTGGTGGCGATCGAGCGGTGCATCAGCCACTGGCCGAGTCTGGCCGCATTTTCGAGGCGGATGCAGCCGTTCGAAAAATGGCGGTCGGGCTTGCCGAGCAGCGCCCGGTCGGGGGTGTCGTGAAGGTAGATGCCCTCGTCGTTCGGGAAGAGGAATTTGACCTTGCCCATCGAATTGGCGCCGCCCGGAAGCTCGCGAAGGCGCAGCAACTGTTCGCCCGCGGCGACCGCGGGCCAGTCGATCTCGGACGGCTTGAGCTTGCGCGGGTTGGGGCCCCAATCGGACAGCGCCTCCATGCGCAGCGAGGCGAGGCTGCGGCCCGCGAGCACCTTGGGCGCGATGCTTTTCCGCGCAAGATAGTCGGGGACGTTCCAATAAGGGTTGAGGATCGCCCATTGCAGCTTGCCCGCGAGCATCGGCGTCTGCGTCTCGGGCGCGCCGACGACGACCTTCATCGACCCCGCGCGCTTGCCCGCGCCATAATAATAGAGCTGGCCCGACGAGGCATCGACGACGACATGATGCGTATAAGGCCCGGGAAGGATGCGCGCGCGGTCGAGATTGAGGCGGAGCCGGTCCATCGCGTCCTCGGACACCCCGCCGCCCTGCGCGCGGCGCATCAGGCCACGCAGGCGGACATAATGTTCGCTCATCCAGCCCATATTTTTCATATAGGCGCCGAAATCCTTGGGAAAGGCGGCGGCGCGCAGCGTGGTTTCGGTGTCGGCCTTTTTGGGTTTCAGCGACTTGTCGGCATATTTCATCTGGGCATCGCCCGGACGGCGCATATCGCGAACATAGCGCGCGAAGGCGGTCGACAGCTCGACCTCGGCGCGCGCGAGCGCGCGCGGATCGCCGCTGCGCGCGCGGGCGATGACCTCCTCCAGATCACGCACATCGTCGGACGCGGGCCTCAGGCCGTCGAAGCGCGCGGTCGAAAGATAGCCGAGCAGCATGGCCGCTTCGGGGCCGACTTTGCCCGCGCGGACCCACAGCGGCGTGTAGCCGCGCGCGGCGTAAAAGCGTTTGACGTCGCCGCCCGTCTCTTCGCGGATCGCGCCCGCCAGCAGGCCCCCGACGCTTTGGCCGGCCGGCGCGGCAAGGACGGGCGGCGCCAGCGCGCCGCCGAGCGCCAGCAAGGTCAGGAACAGGGGAGCGCAGCGGCGCCGCGCCCCCCAAAGGCGCGTCATCAGCCGCGTTCTCCCATTTGCGTCGGAGCGGGCGGCGGCGGGGGCGGCGGCGGCATGTAGTTCGGATGATACATGCCGTCGGCGGTGTAATAGCCGTCGATGATGCCGTCGCCGTCGCGGTCGGCGGCGATGCTGCCGGGAACCGCACCCGGGGGCGGGGGAGGCGGCGGGGCGGCGGCGATTTCTTCCTGCTGCGAACAGGCGGAGAGCGCCAGCGCGCCAAGCGCACCGAGCATGAGGGGTTGGATACGCATAGACCACTCCTTTTGGATGCAACCGGAAATCGCTTTCCGGAAGCGAGCGCCCACCCCGAGATTTCAGACAGGCGCGATCGACGTCCCGTCCTCCATCCCCGCGATCGGGGGTGGTTTTTGAACGACGATCTGCGCCATAAGTTCCCGGCGCCCTCGCCGCGGCGGAGGACACCGTGATAGGCAGGGCCGAGCGGACCGTGCGGCTCGACCACAAGCGAAGGAAAAGACATGGATTTCTCGCGATTGCAGGCGACGAGCAAGATCGGCGACAACTGGGTCTATCCGCAGCCGCCGTGCCTGAACTTCGGCTGGCTCGAGGTCGATCGCGACCCCGCGCACCGCATCTATTGGGAGGAATATGGCAATCCCGCGGGCGAGCCGGTGATGTTCCTCCACGGCGGCCCCGGCGGCGCATGTGCCCCCGCGATGGCGCGCTTCTTCGACCCGGCGCGCTACCGCGTCATCCTGTTCGACCAGCGCGGTTGCGGCAAGAGCGAGCCCAATGTCGCCTCGGCGGGAGCGGCGGTGGCGCTCAGTAA
Source organism: uncultured Sphingopyxis sp. (assembly GCA_966250105.1). Classification (GTDB taxonomy): domain Bacteria; phylum Pseudomonadota; class Alphaproteobacteria; order Sphingomonadales; family Sphingomonadaceae; genus Sphingopyxis. The sequence goes on from CBINGC010000021.1 coordinate 37,161, forward strand.
GAACACGACCGCTGACCTGATCGGCGACATCGAAAAATTGCGCGAGAAGTTGGAGATCGCAGGCCCCATGCACGTCTTCGGCGGCAGCTGGGGCAGCACGCTCGCCATGGCCTATGCCATCGCGCACCCCGAACATTGCGCGAGCCTGATCCTGCGCGGTATCTTTCTGGGCGCGCCCGAGGATCTGCTCTATCTCTATCAGGGCAATGCCGCGACGTGGGCGGACGATCCGTACGGCCTGACCGAACCCGGCGCCTATATGAAATATCCGGACGAGTGGGCCGAACTGCTGTCGGTGCTGACGCCCGAGGAGCGCCGCGATGTCATGGCGTCGTACAAGGCGATCTTCGACATGATCCCCGCGAACGAGGCCGAGAAGGAGCGCCAGCTGAACGCGGCGCTGACCTGGTCTTTGTGGGAAGGCGTGATTTCGAACATGATCCCCGAGACCGCCGATACGGGCAAGTTCGGCGAGGCCGATTTCGCGCTCTGCTTCGCGCAGATCGAGGCGCATTATTTCGCCAATGCGCTGTTCCTCCCGGCGGGGCATTTCTTCGACAATATCGACGTGCTGGCATCGATCCCCATCCATATCGTCCACGGCCGCTTCGACGAGGTGTGCCCGCTGACGCAGGCGTCGCGGCTCGTCGCGGCGCTACGCGGGGCCGGGGCGGAACCCGCCACTTACGTCGTGACCAACGCCGGACATAGCGCGATGGAACGCGAAAATGCGCTGGCGCTGACCGCGGTGATGGACGGGCTGGACGCGATCGAGAGGCAATAAGCGAGGTCCAAAACATTGTGCTCCCGCGGAGGGTGTCGGGAGTCCCGTGCCTCCCGACACAGCCCATTTCGGCCCGTGCCATCTTGAACCGGCAGGAGATGGGTCTCCGCCTTCGCGGGGACACGGATTTCTACGGACGCGGAGTGTACTCGCGACTTGGTTTGTTGCTGATCGCTCATAATTCCCGTTGAATTTCAACGAGTAGAAGGGAAATTCCACGCTCTCTCAATTTTATTCACACACACGATAGTGAATATTGACTCGCGCGAGAATCTTGCCGATAAGCTGAGCCCAGATCGGCGGCAACGACCGCTGACGGGAGGGAGAGTTTGATATGAAGGCTCAGCTTTTTGCGTCCGCATCGGCGGCCGCGCTGTTCGCGTCGCCCGTTTCGGCCATGGCTCAGGAGGCCGAAGCGCCGCCCGCCGATACCATCGCGCAGGACCAGCAGCGCGACGAGCGCGACATCATCGTCACCGCGACGCGCCGAACCGCCCGCTTGCAGGACGTGCCGCTCAGCGTCACCGCCTTCGGCCAGGAGGAGCTCGACGATCTCGGCATCGTCGGGTTCGAGGGCATCGCCCAGAATACGCCCGGCATCGTCATCAACCGGCCGACGCAGAATTTCAACAATTTCACCGCGCGCGGCATCAACACCAACGGCTATAGCGCCGGCCTGCAGAGCGCGGTCGCCATCTATGTCGACGAGCTGCCGATCTCGGCGAATGGCAATTCGACGATCCTCGATCCCAATCTCTACGACGTCGAGCGCGTCGAATTCCTGCGCGGGCCGCAGGGCACCCTCTTCGGGTCGAATTCGCTCGCCGGCGCGATGCGGATCATCACGAAGAGCCCCGATCTCGACGATTTCGAAGCCTCGGCGAGTGTCGACCTCGGCCTCACCGGGTCGAGTTCGGTGCGCCAACGCTATAATGCGATGGTCAATCTGCCGATCATGAAGGACGAGATCGGCCTGCGCGTCACCGGCTATTATCGCAACGAGGATGGTTGGGTCGACAATATCGGCACCGGCGTCGAGGATGCGAACAGCCTCGAGGCGTTCGGCGGCCGCGCGATCCTGCTCCTGCAACCGAGCGACCGGATGAAGGTGAAGCTGCTCGCGTCGTACGAAAACAGCAAGCCCGCCGATTCGGGACTGACCAACCCGCTGCTCGGCAAGTTCGTGCGCAATTCGGACCGCCCCGACCTGTTCCAGGGCAAGCTCACCAATTATAATCTGACGATCAACTATGAGTTCGATTTCGCCGAGCTGATCAGCTCGACGACGCTGTCGGACTATGACGCCTCCTTCTATGTCGATCTTGCGGGCACCTTTGCGCAGGCCTTTCCCTTCGCGCTCGACGCTTATGGCTTTGACGACCTGTTCGTTCAGGAAACGCGGCTGGTGTCGCGGCACGACGGGCCGATCGAATGGGTCGCGGGCTTCTTCTATTACGACAAGCGCCGCACCGTCGATTTCGCCTATCGTTCGAGCCCCGAATATCTGACCGAAAATGGTCTGACCGGGCTGCCCAACGAATATTATCAGCGGTTCAACAGCTATACCGACCAGAAGGAGATTGCCGGGTTCGGCGAGGTGACCGGGCGCTTCAGCGACAGTTTCTGGGTCACCGGCGGGCTGCGCTACGGCAGCACCGAGGTGCAGAGCTTCACCCGCGGCGGCGGATACAACAGCAATTATCTGACCATCGCTTTCCTCGGTCTGGAGAATATTCCGCTCACCGTCACCCCGATCGCCTATGCCGAGGGGCTGAAGGTCAAGGACGACCGCCTGTCGTGGAAGGCCAGCGTGTCGTGGAAGCCGGTCGACAGCCTGACCACCTATGCCACCGTATCGACGGGGTTCCGCACCCCGGTCGTCAACGCGCGCGCCGGGCTGGTCAGCGCGATCGATCCCGACGACCTGATCATCCCCGACGGCGCGAAGTCGGACAGCGTCACCAATTATGAGTTGGGGCTGAAGGGCCGCTGGCTCGGCGGCGATCTCGTCGCCAATATCGCCGCCTATTATATCGACTGGAAGGATATTCAGGTTCAGGCGAACCGCGTTTCGGATTCGATCCAGTTCGCGACCAACATCGGCGGCGCCGAAAGCTATGGCCTGGAATTCGAGTTCATCGCACGGCCGGTCCAGGGATTGAGCCTCGCGCTCAACGGCTCGTTCAACCGCGCGAAGGTGACCGACCTGACCCCGGGCGAGGCGGCGATTTCGGGCGCCGAGCTCGGCACCCGCCTGGCATCGCCGCATTTTCAAGGGTCGGGCACGCTGCGCTACGACTTCGCGATCGGCGGCGGCGACACCGCCTATGCCGCGGTCAATGTGTCGCACGCGGGGGCGTTCCCGAACCAGTTCCCCAATGTGCCGGGCAATCCCAATGCGGTCGCGCCGACCTATGACTTCACCGAGGCGTGGACCAATGTGAACCTTTACGCCGGGGCGAAGCTGGGGGCGATCGACCTTGGCGCCTATGTCGAAAATCTCCTCGACGACAGCAAGATCACCTATGTCCATCCCGAAGCCTTCCTCGACGGCCGCTACGCCCGCATGCGTCCGCGCACGATCGGCATCCGCGCCAATTACCGCTTCTGATCGGGGTCGGGGAGATGAACGGTCCGATGATCCGCCGCCTGTCCGGCTTGGCACTTGCCTTCGCCGCCCTCTGCGCGGTGCCGGCAATGGCGGCGGGGCCGGTGGTCGACGCGCCCGCGGGCAAGGTCGAGGGCAGCGAGGTGAAAGGCATTCGCGCCTTCAAGGGCATCCCCTATGCCGCGCCGCCGGTCGGCAAGCTGCGCTGGGCGCCGCCGCAGCCCGCGGAGGACTGGGACGGCGTGCGCGACGCCACCCGCTTCGGCGCGGCGTGCATGCAGCCGGGACCGCGCGGCCCCAGCATCTACGCCTGGGATTTGCCGGCCATGAGCGAGGATTGCCTGTCGCTCAACATCTGGGCGCCGAAAGATGTGAAGGACGCGCCGGTGTTCATCTGGATCCATGGCGGCGCGCTGACCGGTGGATCGGGCGGTGATCCGATCTACGACGGCAGCGCGCTCGCCGAACGCGGCATTGTCGTCGTGTCGATCAACTACCGGCTCGGCGCGCTCGGCTGGTTCGCGCATCCGGCGCTCAGTGCCGAATCGGCCGATGGCGTTTCGGGCAATTACGGGTTGCTCGATCAGATCGCGGCGCTCGAATGGGTTCAGCGCAACATCGGCGCTTTCGGTGGCAGCGCCGGCAATGTGACGATCGCGGGCGAGTCGGCGGGCGCGCTCAGCGTCATGTATCTGATGACCGCGCCCGCGGCGCGCGGCCTTTTTCACAAGGCGGTCGCGCAGAGCGCCTATATGGTGTCGGCGCCGGGGCTGCGCGAGCCGCTCAACGGCATGGTTCCCGCCGAGGCGCAGGGCACCGACCTTGCGGCGAAGCTTGGCGCCGCCGACCTTGCGGCGCTGCGCGCGATGTCCGCGAAGGACGTCGCCGAAAAGGCGCCGGCGACGGGCTATTTCCCGTTCCCCGTCGTCGACGGCAAGACCGTGCCGCGCCAGCTCGTCGACAGCTTCGACCGGAACGAACAGGCGCCAGTGCCGATCCTCGCGGGCTTCAACGCCGGCGAAATCCGTTCGCTGCGCTTCCTGCTGCCCAAGCCGCCCGCCGACGCCGCCGCCTATGAAGCCGCGATCCGCACCAATTACGGCGAGTTCGCCGATGCCTTCCTCGCGCGCTATCCAGCGAAGAGCATCGAGGAAAGCATGCTCGCGGCGACGCGCGACGCGATGTACGGCTGGACCTCCGAACGGCTGGTGTCGAACCAGGCGGCGCTGGGGCAGGGCGCCTATCTCTATTATTTCGACCATGGCTATCCCGCGACCACCGAATGGAAGCTCCACGCCTTCCACGCTGCCGAACTCCCCTATATTTTCGGCACCGCGGGCAAGACGCCGCCGCTTTGGCCGAAGATCCCCGACGACCTGACCGAGCGCAGGCTGGCCGGCGCGATGGGCGATTATTGGACGAGCTTTGCGCGCAGCGGCCGCCCGCAGGCAAAGGGCCAGCCCGACTGGCCCGACTATTCGAACAACGCCGGCTTCCTCCATATCGCCGAGGCGCCGAAGGCGGGGCACCACCTGCTTCCCGGCACCGCGGCGCTCCACGAGGCGGTGATGTGCCGCCGCCGCGCGGCGGGCGACATATCGTGGAACTGGAACGTCGGCGTCATTTCGCCGCCGCTGCCGCCGACAGCAGCGGGGTGCCAATGATCGACGGTTCGATGCAATCCTATGGCCTGACGCTCGACAAATTCCTTTTCCACGCCGCCAAATGGCACCCCAATGCCGAAACCGTGTCGGCCGGGGCGGATGGAAGCGTCGCGCGGATCGGCTATGCCGCGCTTTACGAGCGCGCGCGCGCGGTGTCGGGGGCGCTCCATGCGATGGGCGTGCGCGCGGGGCATCGCGTCGCGACGCTCGCGTGGAACACACAGGGGCATCTGGAAAGCTGGTACGGGATCATCGGCATGGGCGCCGTGTGCCACACGCTGAACCCGCGGCTGACCGCGGCGCAGATCGGCGCGATGCTGGTGCAGTCCGAAGCGGGGATATTGCTCGTCAGCCCGGACCTGCTGCCGCTCGCCGAGGCGGCGACGCGCAATGTCGGCACCGTGCGGCAGATCTTACTGCTCGACGCGACCGAAAGTGATGCGGGCGAGGCCGATGGCCGCGTCGCCGTCGGCGCGCTCGAACCCATGCTCGCAGGCGCCCCGGCCGATGTCGCCTGGGGCGAGTTCGACGAGGACAGCCCGTCGGGGCTCTGTTTCACCTCGGGCACCACCGGCGCGCCCAAGGGCGTCACTTACACCCATCGCGGCTGTTACCTCCACACGATGCGGCAGTTGCAGGCCGATGTGATGGGCGTGCGCGCACGCGACGCGGTGCTCGCGGTGGTGCCGATGTTCCACGCCAACGCCTGGGGGCTACCCTTTTCGGTGCCCGCCGCCGGCGGCAAGCTCGTGCTGCCGGGCCGTCACAGCGACGGGGCGCATCTGGCGGCGCTGATCCGCGGCGAGGGCGTGACTGCCGGCGTCGGCGTGCCGACCGTGTGGCTCGGGCTGGTCGAGCATCTCGAGCGCGAGGGGGGCGAGGTGCCGACGCTCGAGCGCATCCTCGTCGGCGGCGCGCCGATGCCGCCGGCGCTGATGGAGCGGATCGAGCGGCGGCTGGGTGCGGAGGTGCAGACGAGTTGGGGCATGACCGAGCTGTCGCCGCTCGGCACCGCGGCGGTTCCGGGCGATCCCAGGCGCACCGCCGGCGTGTCCGGAAAGCCCGCAATCGGCGTCGATTTGCTGCTGACCGATGCCGAGGGGCGCGCGCTCGCCGAACAGCGCGGTGCCGAGGGACATCTGCGCGTCCGCGGGCCGAGCGTCGTCGAACGCTATTTCGGGCATGATACGCCCGCGACCGATGCCGAAGGCTGGTTCGACACCGGCGACCTCGCGCGGCTCGACAGCGCCGGCAATCTGACGATCACCGGACGGTCGAAGGACCTGATCAAATCGGGCGGCGAATGGATCAACCCTGCCGAGATCGAGGCGTTGGTCGGCGCGCTGCCGCAGGTGTCGCTCGCCGCGGTGATCGGACGCAGCGATGCCAAATGGGGCGAGCGGCCGATCCTGCTGGTCGAGACGAACGACGCGTCGGTCAGCGACGACGATTTGCTCGCGCCGCTGCGCGAACGCGTCGCCTCCTGGTGGATTCCCGATGCGATCGTGCGGCTTGACGCGATGCCGCTCGCGCCGACGGGCAAGATCGACAAAATGCAATTGCGGGCCGATTACGGACAGGTGTAGGCCCGTCGGGCCGTGGCGATATCGAAGTGCGGAAGGACAGGAATTTGGCGTCGAAGGCAAAGAGTGCGGTGAAGCGCCCGTCGAAGGCGGAACAGCGCGCCGAAATGATGGAGCAGATCCTCGACACTGCCGAACTCCTGTTTTCGCAGCATGGTTTTCACGGCGTGACGCTGAAGGATGTCGCGAAGCAGGTCGGGGTCCATCACACGCTGCTCAACTATTATTTCGACGACAAGAGAACCTTGTTCGACGCGGTGTTCGCGCGGCGCGCGGTGGTGACGATCGACAAAAGGATGCAGGCGCTCGACGATTATGACCGCGCGGCGGGCGGCCAGCCGACGGTCGAGGGCGCGCTGCACGCTTTCCTCGACACCGACCTCGACCTCTATATTCAGGGCGGCGAAGGCTGGAAGAATTATGGCGCGTTCGGAGCGCAGGCGTCGAACAGCCCCGAGGGCGCCGAATTCATGGACAAATATTTCGACCCCGTCGTGCTCCGCCTGATCGAGATACTCAAAAAGGCGCTGCCCGACGCCGCCGAGGAAGACATCTTCTGGGGCTATCATTTCGTCACCGGCGCGCTGATGCTGACGCTCGCGCGCACGGGGCGCATCGACAAATTGTCGCACGGCCTGTGTCACTCGGACGATTATGAAGCGGTCAAGGCGCGCATGGCGCGCTTCATGGCGGCGGGCTTCCGCGAAATCTGCAACGAGCGCAAACAGGGCAGGGATAGAGCGTGATGATACCCCCCCGATCCTGCCATCCCGCGAAGGCCCGGATGACAGGATAGGAAAGGGCGGTGCCCCAGCCCGCCTGCGAGGTGAATGATATTCACTCACAAGTGAGTTATGATAATGAGGGAAGCGAAATGACGAACGAGCTGAAGGACAGGGTGGCGATCGTGACCGGCGCGGGCGGCGGACTCGGCCGCTCGCATGCGCTGATGCTCGCGCGGCACGGCGCGCGCGTCGTGGTTAACGATCGCGACGGCGACGCCGCCACGCGCGTCGCGGCCGAGATCGCCGAAACCGGCGGCCGCGCGATGGCGGTCGCCGCCTCGGTGACCGAAGAGGCCGAGGTCGCTGCGATGGTCGATGCCGCGACGAACGCATGGGGCGGCGTCGATATCCTGATCAACAACGCCGGCATCCTGCGCGACAAAAGCTTCGCCAAGATGGACCTCGCCGACTTTCGGCTCGTCGTCGACGTCCATCTGATGGGCGCGGCGATCGCTTCGAAGGCGGTGTGGGACCAGATGCGCGAACGCCGCTTCGGTCGCATCGTGATGACGACCTCCTCATCGGGTCTCTATGGCAATTTCGGGCAGGCCAATTACGGCGCGGCCAAGATGGCGCTTGTCGGGCTGATGCAGACGCTGGCGATCGAGGGTGAGAAATACAATGTCCGCGTCAACTGCCTCGCGCCGACCGCCGCGACGCAAATGACCGACGGCGTCCTCGCGGCGGATGCGCTCGCGCATCTGGCGCCCGACGCGGTGAGCCCGGGGCTGCTCGCGCTCGTCGGCGACGATGCGCCGACGCGCGCGATCCTGTGCGCCGGTGCGGGGCATTTCGCGGCGGCGCATGTGACGCTGACGGGCGGCCTTTATGTGGGACGGGGCGAGGGCGCGGCCGAGCGCGTCGCCGCCGAATGGGACCGCGTGGCGGATCGCGGCGGCGAGATCGTCCCCGCCTATGGCTTCACGCAGGCCGAGCGCGAGCTGGCGAGCGCCGGTTTCGACGCGCCGGCGGTCGCCGCGCACGGATAATCCCCGGAGGCGCAGGCGGACGGGCAAAAAAAGCCCGCCGCGGCCGCCGGGACAAATGGGAGAAGGAAGATGGCTACCGACGCGGAAGCCTTGCCGGCCGGCGGGGACAAGAAGCAGAATGAGGCGCTGGTCATCACCGCCTCGTCGCTGGGGACGGTGTTCGAATGGTATGATTTCTACCTCTACGGGCTGCTCGCCACGGCGCTTTCGCACCATTTCTTTGCCGGGGTCAACGAGACCACGGGCTTCATCCTCGCGCTGATGGCCTTTGCCGCGGGCTTCGCGGTGCGTCCGTTCGGGGCGCTGGTGTTCGGCCGCGTCGGCGACATCGTCGGGCGCAAGAACACCTTTCTCGTCACCATGGCGATCATGGGACTGTCGACCTTCGCGGTCGGTTTCCTGCCCGGTTACGACACGATCGGCATCGCGGCGCCGATCATCCTGATGCTCCTGCGCCTGCTGCAGGGGCTGGCGATCGGCGGCGAATATGGCGGTGCGGCGGTCTATATCGCCGAACATGCGCCGCCGGGAAAGCGCGGCTTCTATACCAGCTTCATTCAAACGACGGCGATGCTCGGACTCATCCTCGCTTCGTCCTTCGTCGTCGGCCTGCGCACCTTCATGGATGCCGACACGTTCAACGAATGGGGCTGGCGGCTTCCGTTCATTTTTTCGATCCTGCTGCTCGGCGTGACGCTTTGGATCCGGCTTCAGCTCGAGGAAAGTCCGGTCTTTCAGCGCATGAAGGCGGCGGGGGCGACGTCGAAGGCGCCGCTCAAGGAAGCTTTCGGCGAATGGCGCAATCTGAAGCTGGTGCTGATCGCGCTGTTCGGCGCGGTCGCGGGGCAGGCGGTGATCGGTTTCGCCGCGCATCTCTATCCGCTCTTCTATCTCGAACGGGTTGCGAAGGTCGACGGCGCGACCGCCAATTTCCTCGTCGCCACCGCGCTTTTGCTGATCATCCCGAGCTTCGTCTTCTTCGGCTGGCTGAGCGACAGGATCGGCCGCAAGCCGATCATGATGACCGCGTGCGTCATCGCGATCTTCGTCTATTTCCCGGCGTACAAGGCGCTGGTCGCGGCGGCGAACCCGGCGATGGCGGCGGCGGTCGAGCGCGCGCCGGTGCGCGTGATCGCGCACGGCGGCGAATGTTCGTTCCAGTTCGATCCGATCGGAAAAAACACGTTCGACCGGACGAGCTGCGACATCGCCAAATCCTATCTCGCGAAAAATGGCGTCAACTACGCCAATGTAGAGGCGCCGGCGGGGACGACCGCGTCGGTGCGCATCGGCGAGCGGACGATCGCGGTGCCCGATCCGGCGGGGCTGGACGATGCGGCGCGCGGCGCGGCGGTCGCCGCGTTCGGCGCCGCGGCGAAGGCGGGGCTCGACGCCGCGGGCTATCCCGACAAGGCTGACCCGGCCACGGTGAAGAAGCTCAAGGTCATCGGCATCCTCTGCATCTTCGGCATTCTCGCGACGATGGTTTACGGCCCGCTCGCGGCGTTGCTCGTTGAACTGTTCCCGGCGCGGATCCGCTACAGCTCGCTGTCCTTGCCCTATCATATCGGCAACGGCTGGATCGGCGGCTTCATGCCGACGATCGGCTTCGCGATGGTCGCGGCGACGGGCAATATCTATCAGGGGCTTTGGTATGCGGTGGTGATCGCGGCGGTGACCGCGGTGGTCGGCATCCTGTTCCTCCCGGAAACCTACAAGCGCGACATCGAGGCCTGACGGGCGATCAGGCGGCGGCGGTGAGGAGCAATTGCCTCAGCGTCGCCGTCGTCGCCGCCACCGCTACGGGATCGACGCAGCGCGCATCGTCGTCGACCACATGATGAAAGCGGTGGACCCCGAACACCCCGGCAACCGAGGGATAGCCTGCCGCGATGATCGCGGTGAGTTCTCCCGCCGATAATCTCTCGCTGGAATAAGGCGATTCGAGCCCCGCCAACCCGGCGAATAGCCGCCGTGCGGCGGGCAACAGCGGCGGGCTGACCACAAGATAACGCTGCGAATCGCTGCCCGCGAGCGGTGCGAGCCCGAATAATCCCTCGTGCCAGTCGCGCGCCGCGAGATTGGCGCCGAGGTGGAGCCAGAAATGCGTCTCGGCGGGTTTGGGCGCGACCGCCTTCAGCGCCTCCTCGGCGCCCAGATTTTCATATTCATGACCGCTGTTGCACAGGAAGGCGAGGTCGTGGTCGGGCAGCAGCGTAGGCGCCGCGCGCGCGAAATCGAGCCAGGCGGCGATGCCGCCGCCGCGTTCGCCTGCGCAGCCGAACCAGCCGGACCGCGGCGTCGACACGGTGATCCACCGACCCTTGCCGCGGTCGAGCCGGCCGATCACGTTGAACGCCGCGCGCCGCCCGCCGCTGCCCATCAGCGTCACGCGCGCCGGTTTGCGCCGCATCGCGGCCGCGAGGAAGGGCGCCGCCCCGGCGGGCGCGAGCAGGCCGACGGGTCCCGCGAACATCGGCGCGCGGCCATCGGCGTTGAGCGCGATCACCTGCCCGGTCGGGCCGTTGGTGACGATCACCGCCGCCTTCGCCCCGTCCGCGAACGCGGCATCGACCGGCGCGCGGACCGGCTTCGCGAGCGCCGACGACCAGCGGCCATAGGGCAGGTCGATGAGCGCGATCGCGCCCGCGAGCGGCGCGTCGGCCTTGCCATGCGCATCGACGCGGACGAGCGGACCGCTCACGCCTTCGCCCGGCGTCGGGGTGACGATCGGCTGCGGGTGCAGCGGCGCGCGCGCATCGCCCGCGACGATCTCGCACCGCTCGCCCTCGAACCAGGGGACGGTGATCGGCAGCTTGTCGACCGCGAAGCCCGCACGCTCGAGTTCGGCCGCCAGCCAGTGCCCGCAGGCGGTGTCGCCCGCGGTGCCCGACTGCTTGTTGCCAAAGCCGATATAGGTCGAAAGATCGGCGGCGATCGTGTCGGGCACGGCTGTCACCGCTGCGTTCGCCGCGCCGGCGAGCGGCATCGCGGTCGCCCCGGCCAGAAAACCGCGCCGTGTAGGTCCCGTCATCTCGCCTCTCCCATCCCCTTGATATTCACTCACGTGTGAGCGTAAATCGGGCGCAGGACGATGGCAAGCATCGCCGAAGGGAGATCATGTCGATGAAGCATATTGCGGTCCTGTGCCGGCACTTCGCCTTGGGCCTATGCCTGCTCGCAGCCGCCGTGGGCACTTCCGTCTTCGCCGCCGAGCTCCCGACCGCGACGACCGCCCAAGGCCGCATCGCGGGCAGCTGGCAAGACGGACTGCGGGTCTTTCGCGGCATCCCCTATGCCGGCCCTCCGATCGGCGAACGCCGCTGGCGCCCGCCCGCGCCGCCGGTGACATGGACGGGCCTGCGCGATGCACGCAGCTTCGGCCCTGACTGCGTCCAGCCGTCCTATCCCGCCGCCAGCGTCTATTTCGAGCCGCCGCGCGCGATGAGCGAGGATTGCCTGACGCTCAATATCTGGGCGCCCGAACGCGCCGAAGGCGCGCCGGTAATCGTCTGGATCCACGGCGGCGCGCTCCAGTTCGGATCGAGCGCCAGCCCGATGTACGATGGTGCCGAATTCGCGAAGCGTGGCGTCATCTTCGTGTCGATCAACTATCGGCTCGGCGTCCTCGGCTGGCTCGCGCATCCGGCGCTCAGCGCCGAATCGGCCGAAGGCGTGTCGGGCAATTACGGCCTGCTCGACCAGATGGCGGCGCTGATATGGGTGCGGCGCAATATCGGCGGCTTCGGCGGGGATCCGGCGAATGTCACGGTCATGGGCGAATCGGCGGGCGCGCTCAGTATCACCTATCTGCTCGCCAGCCCGCGCGCGAAGGGGCTGTTTGCGAAAGCAATCGTCCAGAGCCCCAACATGCGCGCCGTTCCGAGCCTGCACGATATGGCCTTCGGCCTGCCGCCCGCCGAGGCGACCGGGGCCGCGCTCGCCGACAGCCTGGGCGCGGCCGACCTCGCCGCGCTTCGGCGCATCGATCCGCAGGCGCTTGTCGCGGCCGGGCAGCGCGCGCGCTTCGTTGCGCAGCCGGTGGTCGACGGGGCGATCGTGCCCGGCCAGCTCGTCGATATTTTCGATCGCGGCGAGCAAGCGAAAGTGCCCGTGCTCGCGGGCTTCAACAGCGGCGAGGTGCGCAGCCAGCGCGCGCTGGTTCCGCCCGCGCCTGCCGACGCCGCGACCTATGAGGGCGAGGCCATGCGGCGCTACGGCGGCCTCGCGCTCGCCTTTCTGCGGCTATATCCCGCGTCGGACCGCGAAGAGAGCCTGCTCGCGGCGACGCGCGACGCCGTCTATGGCTGGGCGACCGAGCGGCTCGTGCGCGAGCAGACGCGCGCGGCGCAGCCCGCCTATCTCTACCTCTTCGACCATTGCTACGCCGCGGCGCGGGCGCGGAGCCTTTGCGCCTTCCACGCCAGCGAGCTGCCTTTCGTTTTCGGGGTCGCGGGGCGCCCGCTCGGCGGCATGCCGAACTGGCCGATGCCCGCCGGCGAAGCGGATCGCGCGCTGGCGCGGCAGATGATCGATTATTGGACGGCGTTTGCCGCGAACGGCACACCGGCGGCCGATGGCGCGCCGGCCTGGCCGGCCTATGGCGAAGTGGAGAATTTCATGAGGTTCGGTGCCCGTGCCGTGGCGGAAAGCGATCTGCTGCCCGGCATGTTCGAATTTCAGGAGGAGGTCATGCAGCGCCGCCGCGGCGCCGGCGAACAATGGTTCACCAACATGAGTCCTCTCCCGCGCCAAAGACTCGTGGATTAGCGCCCGCCGCTATGCTTTATTCGGGGGCGATGGCGGACGAGAAACCACGGTACAAGACATATGACCGCCCCGCCGGCGGCTGGGGCGCGGCGGCGGCGACCGCGAAGGTGCTGATGGAGCAGAGCGTCGTCACCAACGGGTCGCGCGCACTGCTGGCCATGAACCAGCCGGGCGGGTTCAAATGCCCGAGCTGCGCCTTCCCCGACGCCACTTGCACCAAGAAGCTCGAATTCTGCGAAAATGGCGCGAAGGCGCTCGCGCACGAGGCAACGAAATTCCGCGTCACGCGCGAATTTTTCGCGCAGCACAGCGTGACCGAGCTGATGGAACAGTCGGACCATTGGCTCGAAATGCAAGGCCGGCTGACCGAGCCGATGCGCTATGACGCGGCGAGCGACCATTATGTGCCGATCGGCTGGGACGACGCCTTCGCGCTGATCGGCCGACACCTGCGCGCGCTGGATAGTCCCGATCAGGCCGAATTCTACACCTCGGGCCGCACCGCGAATGAGACGGCCTTCCTCTATTCGATCTTCGTGCGCGAATATGGGACGAACAACTTTCCCGACTGTTCGAACATGTGCCACGAACCGACGAGCCGCGGGCTGCCGCATTCGATCGGCGTCGGCAAGGGCACGGTGGTCCTCGAAGATTTCGAACATGCCGAGGCGATCTTTTTGATCGGCCACAATGCCGGGACCAACGCGCCGCGGATGATGACGCCGCTCGTTGAGGCGCGAAAGCGCGGCGTTCCGATCGTCGCGGTCAACCCGATGCCCGAACGCGCGCTGATCAAATTCACCGAGCCGCAGGACATCGTCCAGATGGCGACCTTTGGTTCGACCGACATCAGCAGCGAATTCGTGCATATCAGGATCGGCGGCGACCTCGCATTCTTGAAGGGCATGATGAAAGTGCTGTTCGAGCGCGAGGCCGCGGGCGAGATGGTGCTCGATCACGACTTCATCGCCGAACATACGTCGGGTTTTGATACGCTAAAGGCCGACATCGAGGCGCAGCACTGGCCCGCCCTCGTCGCCGCCTCGGGGATCGACGAGGCTCAGATCCGTCGCTGCGCCGAAATCTACATCCGCTCGAACGCGACGATCATCTGCTACGGCATGGGGATCACCCAGCATCAGCAGGGGTCGCAGCTCGTCCAGCAAATCGCCAACCTGCTCCTCCTCAGGGGCAATTTTGGCAAGCCCGGCGCCGGCATCTCGCCGATCCGCGGCCATTCGAACGTCCAGGGGGACCGCACCGTCGGCATCGACGAGAAACCGGGCGAGGCCTATCTCGACCGCGTTCGCGACGTCTTCGGGTTCCAACCGCCGCGCGAGCACGGCCATCATACGGTCGAGTCGGTCGAGGCGATGATGACAGGGACGGCGAAAGTCTTCATCGGCCTCGGCGGCAATTTCGTCCGCGCGGTCCCCGATACCGACCGCGCCTATGCCGCGATGCGAAAGCTCGAACTCACCGTCGGCATCGCGACCAAGCTCAACCGCGGGCATCTCGTTCACGGCAAGGACGCGCTGATCCTGCCCGTCGTCGCCCGCTCCGAACGCATCGAAACCGCGGCGGGCGAACAATTCGTGACGATCGAGGATTCGATGTCGAACGTCACCGCCTCGCGCGGCGTGCTCGATCCCGCAAGCGCACATCTGCTGCCCGAGACCGAGATCGTCTGCCGTATCGCGATGGCGACGCTGCCGGACAGCAAGGTCGATTGGGCAAGCTATATCGACGATTACGGCCTGATCCGCGACAAGATCGCCGCGGTCTATCCCGCGCTCTATGAAGGCTTTTCGGAGCGTATCAAGGCGCCGCTCGGCTTCCACCTCGACATCCCGCCGCGCCGCCGCGTGTGGGCGACGCCGAACGGCAAAGCCAATTTCCTCCTGCTGCCCGGGCTTGCGGTCAACGCGCCGGTCGCCGATCCCGACATGCTGCGGCTCGCGACCGTGCGCTCGCACGACCAGTTCAACACGACGATCTATAGCTACAACGACCGCTATCGCGGCGTGTATAACGACCGCATGATCCTCTTCATGAACGCCGACGATATCGCGGCGCGCGGACTCGAGGTGGGCACGAAGATCGCGCTCGAAACGATCGGCACCGACGGCATCGCGCGGCGTGTCGACGGGCTCACGATCATCGACTATCCGATGTCGCGCGGATCGGTCGCGGGCTATTATCCCGAACTCAACCCGCTGCTGCCGCTCGCCTTCTACGACAAGATCAGCGGCTGTCCGGCGGCGAAGTCGATCCCGGTGCGTGTCGTCGCGATGGGTTAACCTGCGTCGCCAGCCAAGCGGTCGAGGTCGGCGACGCTGTTGATGTTCGGCGGCACGAAAGCGCTCTTCACGGCGTGCGCGCCGATCCGGCGAGCGAAGGCTTTGACCGCGAGGTCGCCCCCATCCACCAGCATCGCCCGAAGTTCATGCAGCGCCGCGATGGGCCACAGCCCGATCACCGGCTGCGTGTCGAGAAAGGCAGGCGCGGGTTCGAGCCGCACACAAAGATCCTCCGGCAAGCGCAGGCAATCGACCGGCGCGGTCCGCACTCGATCGAAGCCATTGTCCGCGGCATAGATAAGCGCCCCCGCGATGCCGCCGAGCGGGCCCATGTCGGGGCGCGGCCAATCGGCGACATCGTCCCTGCCGACGACGACCACCGTATCGCAATGCGGGCGCAGCGCCGCCAGCGCATGGTCGAGCAACGTCCGCCCGCCGAGCATCGCCAGCGCCTTGTCCGATCCGAAGCGGCTCGACCGCCCGCCGGCGAGCACCGCGCCGAGCGTCTTCACGCGATCATCCCGTGCGGGTCGCTGACGATCAGCGCTGCGTCGATGCGCGCGAGCGCGACCAGAGTGAGCCCCGCATCCGCCGCGCGCTCGGCGGCAAGGCTGGTGGGCGCCGAGATGGTGACGAGCATCGGACAGCCCGCACGCACCGTCTTTTCGACCAGCTCATAGCTGCACCGCGCCGACAGCAGCACGAAGCCGGTCGCGGGGTCGATGCCCGCGCGCGCCATTGCCCCGATCAGCTTGTCGAGCGCATTGTGGCGCCCGACATCCTCGCGCGCGAGCAGGATTTCGCCGGCGGGCGAACAGAAAGCGGCGGCGTGAACCGCGCCGGTCGCGCGGCCGAGCGGCTGATGCGCGTTCAGAGCATCCAGCGCCTTCGCAATGGCGGTGCGGTCGGTCGCGATGCGCGCGGTCACCGATGGCAGCGGACGCAGCACCTCTTCGATATTCTCGATCCCGCAAAGCCCGCAGCTGCTCTCGCTCACGCGCTTGCGCGCGCGTTCGAGCGCGATCGCGTTGCGCTCGGGGGGAAGCCAGATCCGCAGCGCCCAGCCGCCTTCGATGCGATGGATATCGACGCGCCGTATTTGCTCGGAGGTGTCGACCAAGCCCTCGCCCAGTGCGAAGCCCACCGCATAATCTTCAAGATCGGCGGGGGTCGCCATCATCACCGCATAGCCGATGCCGCTGACCTCGACCGAAACGGGCGCTTCGATGGCGATACTGCGGATCAGCTCCGCATCGCCGGGCTCGGCGAGGCCGAGCCGCCGAACGGGAAGGTCGATCGTCTCGTTGGTCATCGTGGTACGATAGCCCATTGTCCGGACTGGTCTCAACCCGGCGACTT
>CBINGC010000022.1:0-52822 GCA_966250105.1 uncultured Sphingopyxis sp.
AGCTTGGCGCCCTCGTCACGCATCGTCTCGCACGCGCGGATGCCGATCTGGAGGTGCGCGGCGATCGCTTCCTCGTAGAAACGGTTCGCCTGTCCGGGGAGCTTGAGTTCGCCGTGGAGCGGCTTGTCGCTGACGCAGAGCAGGGTGCCGTAGGGGACGCGGAAGCGATAGCCCTGCGCGGCGATCGTCGCGCTTTCCATGTCGATGCCGATCGCGCGCGACTGCGAAAAGCGGAGCGCGCTGTCGGTGTAGCGAAGCTCCCAGTTGCGGTCGTCGGTGGTGACGACGGTGCCGGTGCGCATCCTTTTCTTGAGGTCGGCGCCGGTCGCGCCCGACACCGTTTCAGCGGCGGTCGCGAGCGCGACCTGCACTTCGGCGATCGGCGGAATCGGGATCGCGACCGGCAGCACCGCATCGAGAATATGGTCGTCGCGGAGATAGGCGTGCGCGAGCACATAGTCGCCGATGCGCTGGCTGGGGCGCAGCCCGCCGCAATGGCCGATCATCAGCCATGCCTCGGGACGCAGCACCGCGAGATGGTCGCAGATCGTCTTGGCGTTCGACGGGCCGACACCGATGTTGACGAGGGTGATGCCGCCGCCATCGGGGGCGATGAGGTGATATGCCGGCATCTGGTGCCGCCGCCACGCGCTGTCGGCGACGAGCGCGCTCGCGTTCACACCGGGCTGGTCGACATAAAGGCCCGCGGCGCCGGCGAGCGCGGTGTAGCGCCCCTGCCCGACCTGCGCGCCCGCCCAGGCGACGAATTCGTCGACATAGCGGTGGTAGTTGGTGAAGAGGATATAGCGTTGAAAATGTTCGGGCGCGGTGCCGGTATAATGGCGCAGGCGCGCAAGGCTGAAGTCGGTGCGCAGCGCGTCGAAGAGCGCGAGCGGCTGCGATGCGGCGGGGTCTTGCCCGAACAGGCCGTCGGCGAGCTCGTCGCCGATGTCGGCCAATTCGGTGGTCGGGAAATGGCGCGCGAGCTCGAGCGGGGTGACCCCGCCCATGTCCGACCCGTCGCTGGCGTCGAGCACATAGGGAAAGGGGATCTGCTGGCCCGTGCGCGTTACCGACAAGGTGACGTCATAGTGACGGACAAGCAGAGAGAGCTGGTCACGGAGATAATCGGCGAACAGGTCGGGGCGGGTCACGGTGGTGACGAATTCGCCCGCGCGCTCAAAGCGGCCGAAGGAGAGATTGTGCCCCTTCTGCCCCTCGCGCTGTTCGCCGGTGGTGACGAGGCGGATGGCGGGATAGTCGAACAGGCCGGTCGCGGCGGCGTCGGCGGGTGGCAAGGTGCGGTCGCGGACGTAGGCGGCGATGGCGGATTTGAGATTGGTGACCGACGTGCGGAACGCGGTTTGAAGTTCGGCGATGATGTCGTCGACGAGCGCGGTGGGGTCGGTGATGTCTTGCGATGAGTTGGATGTCATCGCGTCGCTGTTGCATGAAAATGTGACAAAAGGGAAGAGGGACTACTGATCCTCCCTGTGGCGAAGCCATGGGGCGGGGGACCATCCGAAGGATGGTGGAGGGGCCGAAACGTTGCGCTATTGCCCCTCCGTCAGCGCTTCGCGCTGCCACCTCCCCATGGCTTCGCCACGGGGAGGGTTAAAGCCTTACAGCTGTTCGAGCATATGGTCGGCGCTCGACACCTTGAATTCGCCGGGGGCTTCGACATTGAGCTGTTCGACGACGCCGTCGTTGACGATCATCGAGAAACGCTGGCCGCGCTTGCCCATGCCGAAGGCAGTGCCGTCCATGGTCAGGCCCACGGCTTCGGCGAAGGCGCCGTTGCCGTCGGCGAGCATGGTGACGGCCGCGCCGGCATTGGCATTCTTGCTCCAGGCGCCCATCACGAAGGCGTCGTTGACCGCCGTGCAGGCGATCTCGTCGACGCCCTTGGCCTTGAGATCCTCGGCCTTGTCGACGAAGCCGGGAAGATGCTTGGCCGAGCAGGTCGGGGTGAAAGCGCCGGGGACCGAGAAAAGGGCGACCTTGCGGCCCTTGAAATAATCGGCGGTATTGACCTGTTCGGGTCCGTTTTCGGTGACCTTTACGAAGGTCGCGTCGGGCAGCTTGTCTCCGGTCTGGATCGTCATGGTCGGCATCCTTTTCTTGAGGGGATTATGTCGGACGCGACATTGGGTGGGCCGGCGCGGGAGTCAAGGACGGTGAGGACGGGAATGCGCAAATGAAAGAATGACGGCTCGCGGTCGGTAGTTGCCGTCGCCGCGGTGAGCCAACTTAGAATCCGCATCCCCGAGCGAAGACGAGGGGGCTCGTTCGAGCGGAGCGAGAACCGCGTAACCACGCTGCCTCGACTTCGCTCGGCATAGCCCCTCGTCTTCGCTCGGGGATGCGGTCTGTTTCAGTGTCCCTTTGGCAGGGCAATGTCCGCTCACCACCCCAAAGCCGACATTCGCCCTTCGCCGGAGCAAAGAGGCTGGACCCTTTGGGCGTGTCGCGGCATTGTACGGATATGGAGAGTGCCCCGATCTGGTTCACCGGCCAATTGCTGCTCGCGCTGCCGGGTATCGGCGATCCGCGTTTCGAGCATTCGGTGATCGCGATGATCAGCCATGACGAGGATGGCGCGATGGGGATCGGTATCGACGATCCGATTGACGGGATGACCGTCGGCGCGGTGCTCGACCAGCTCGAGATCGAACATGACGAACCGCTCGACCAGCCGGTTTTCCTCGGCGGGCCGGTCGAGCCGTCGCGCGGTTTCGTGCTCCACAGCCGCGACTGGGGCGGGCAGGAGGCGGTGCAGGTCGGCGATCGCTGGATGATATCGAGTTCACACGACATATTGCGCGCGATCGGCGAAGGGCGCGGCCCGTCGCGCTGGCTGGTGGCGCTCGGCTATGCGGGGTGGTCGCCGGGGCAGCTCGAAGGCGAGATGGTGCGCCATGGCTGGCATGTCACGCCGGGCAGCGATGGGCTGCTCTTTGAAACGCCGCCCGCCGAAAGGTGGCAGGCGGCGTTTGCCGAAGCGGGAGTGGACGCCCGCCTGCTGACAACCGAAGGCGGCGAGGCCTAGCTGTTCTTGTTCGTTATTCCGGCGAAGGCCGGAATCTCAACCTATCAAATGAGACGCAATGGCGAAATCCCGGCCTTCGCCGGGATGACGTCATCAGATTAGCGCGCCAGCGCGAGCAGCGGTTTGCCCTGGCTGAGGTTCGCGAGCGCGGTGCGCGCGGCCCAGCGCGAATCCATGTAGCGGCCGCTCGCCAGTTCGACGTCGTAGCGGATCGGGCTGCCGATCGCGGCATCATAGGCCGCGGCGGCTTCGTCGGTGCGACCCAGGCGCGCGTAAGCGGTGCCGAGATTGATCAGGCGCGACGGGTCGCGCGCGTCGAGCGTCGTTTCGCCGGTCAGTTTCTCGACCGCGGCCTGGTTCTCACCGGCTTTGAGCTCGGGATAGGCGACCGGCAGCACGTCCGAATCGGCGTGCGGCGCGGTTACGACGACGATTGATTGCGCCGCGGCGGGGCTCGAAAGGGCCAAGGCGATCAGTGGCAGCAGAATTTTTTTCATCTCGTATCTCCCCGAAAACTTGAACCGATTTTCTCGCGCGCCTGACAAAAAGTCAATGTTTTCGGGGGTTTGTAACATAGCTGTCACAAAGAGCGGTTATGCTGAACGCAAGGCGCATTATAAGTCCTGTTTTTCAGAATCTTGGGCTTTGCGAATTCCTGTCACAATCGGGACGTCCCGATTGTCATAATCGGTGTGCGCGAAAATTATTTTCGCGGACGGTGCGTATTCGCGCCGCCGATTCGAATGGGGCCATGCGACGATGGGCGGTGTGGCGGAAGCGATATAAAGAAAAGTTTATATTTGATCGGCGGCGGCGTTTCGGCTAGGGCGCGGGCATGTTTTCGTGGCCGCTCGCCTGCGGTCGACCTTAGCCGATATGGAGACTCCCCCGTGGCCACTCTCGCCGCCGACACCCGTGATTATGTCGTTGCCGACATCAGCCTCGCCGATTTCGGGCGCAAGGAAATCAACATCGCCGAAACCGAAATGCCGGGCCTGATGGCGCTGCGCAGCGAATATGGCGCCGCGCAGCCGCTGAAGGGCGCGCGCATCACCGGTTCGCTGCACATGACGATCCAGACCGCGGTGCTGATCGAGACGCTGACCGCGCTTGGCGCCGAAGTCCGCTGGGCGACGTGCAACATCTTTTCAACGCAGGACCATGCCGCCGCCGCGATCGCCGCGTCGGGCGTGCCGGTCTTCGCGGTGAAGGGCGAGAGCCTGGCCGATTATTGGGACTATGTCGGGCGCATCTTCGATTGGGGCGTCGAAGACGGCACGACCTGCAACCTGATTCTCGACGATGGCGGCGACGCGACGATGTTCGCGCTGTGGGGCGCGAAGCTCGAGGCCGGCGAAACGATGCCGGCGCCCGAGAATGAAGAAGAAATCGAGATGCAGCGCGCGCTGAAGGCGTTCGTTGCCGCCAACCCCGGTTACCTGACCAAGACGGTCAAGGCGATCAAGGGCGTGTCGGAAGAGACGACCACCGGCGTCCACCGCCTGTATCACATCGCCAAGAAGGGCGAGCTGCCCTTCCCGGCGATCAACGTCAACGACAGCGTCACCAAGTCGAAGTTCGACAACCTCTATGGCTGCAAGGAGTCGCTCGTCGATGCGATCCGCCGCGGCACCGACGTGATGCTGGCGGGCAAGGTCGCGACCGTGGCCGGCTTTGGCGACGTCGGCAAGGGCAGCGCGCAGAGCCTCCGCAATGGCGGCGCGCGCGTCCTCGTCACCGAAATCGATCCGATCTGCGCGCTGCAGGCGGCGATGGAAGGTTTCGAGGTCGTGACGATGGACGAAGCGGTGAAGCGTTCGGACATCTTCGTCACCGCGACCGGCAACGCCGACGTGATCACCGCCGAGCATATGGCGGCGATGAAGAATATGGCGATCGTCTGCAACATCGGCCACTTCGACAGCGAGATCCAGATCGCGGCGCTCGCGAACTATAAGTGGACCGAAGTCAAGCCGCAGGTTGACCTGGTCGAATTCCCCGACGGCAAGCAGATCATCATCCTGTCGAAGGGCCGCCTGGTGAACCTCGGCAATGCGACGGGCCACCCGAGCTTCGTGATGTCGGCGAGCTTCACCAACCAGACGCTGGCGCAGATCGAGCTGTGGACGCGCAGCGAGCAGTATAAGAACGATGTTTACGTGCTGCCCAAGCATCTCGACGAAAAGGTCGCGGCGCTGCACCTCGAAAAGCTGGGCGTGAAGCTGAGCCAGCTGAGCCAGAAGCAGGCCGACTATATCGGCGTGCCGGTCGCAGGGCCGTTCAAGCCCGACCATTATCGTTACTAATTTCTTCGCTTGACGGCGAAGGCGGCACCGGCCCGCTCCCCCACCCGGCCTCCCTAACATAGTATCCTATGGGAGGCCGGGCGGGGGAGCGGGCCGGTGCCGCGATGTTTTCGCCTCGCGGAAACGATCAATAAACTGTGATCGGCGCGCCCATCGGATGATGCGGCGCGCCGATCCGTATGACATGCGATTGAAACATGACTCCTTCGCCTTTAGGGCTGGCGATCATGCGCGCGGGATATCCGGACAAGCGAGGACATAGAACGAGATGAGCGACACGCTTTCCCCGGCGTTTCTGTTCGCGCTCGGCCTGTTCGCGGCGCTGTGGCTGCTCGCCGGATTATGGGCGACGCTGCGCGGGATCGCGATGCAGCGGCGTTCGGCGTTCGTCGCCGGGCAGGCCGAACGGCTCGCGAGCCTGGTCGAGGCGTCGCCGCAGCTTCCGGTGATCGTCCGCGCCGACTGGCGGATCGAGGCGAGCGAGCGGCTCGGGCGCTGGCTGGGGCTCGAGCGTGGGCCGCGCAATTTCGACGAACTGCGCGGGCTCGGCAGGGGGCTCGACGCGCAGGCGCATGATGCGCTGCGCCAGGCGATCCTCGGCGCGCAGCGCGGAGCGAAACCTTTTGTGCTGAGCCTGAAGCCCGACGGCAGCCACCGCACGATCATCGTCCATGGCGCCGCGGCGCCGCAGGCGGTCGGCGGGGCGGGCAGCGTGCTGCTGTGGCTCAGCGATGCGACCGACGGACAGCAGGCGCTCGCACATGCGCGAAGCGAGCGCGACGAAGCGATGGCGGCGTTCGAGGCGCTGTCCGGGCTGATCGAGGCCGCGCCCTTTCCGATGTGGTTCCGCGACACCGACCTGTCGCTCGCGCTCGTGAACAACGCCTATGTCCGCGCGGTCGAGGCGAAGAGCGCCGCCGCGGTGATCGACGGCGGGGTCGAGCTGTGCGAAACCGTCGCGGGGGTGAGCGCCGCCGACGCCGCCGACACGGCGCGCGCGGCGGGGTCGGCGCAGCTTCGCACCATCCCGGTGACGATCGAGGGCGAGCGGCGGATCATGCGCGTCGTCGACGTGCCGCTGGCGCCCGAGGGCGGCCGCGTGATCGGCGTCGCGGGCTATGCGATCGACATCCAGGACCTTGAAACCGAACGCGGCGCGCACCGCCGCTTCGTCGATACGCAGCGCGAACTGCTCGACCGGCTGTCGGCGGCGGTCGCACAATTCGGCCCCGACCAGGGACTCAGTTTCGCCAACCTGCCGTTCCGCCGCCTGTTCGGACTCGAGGCCGACGATATCGCCGAGGCGCTGCCCTTCGCGCGGCTGCTCGACGCGTGGCGCGAGGGCGGGCGGACCCCCGAAGTGCGCAACTATCCCGAATGGCGGCAGGCGCATGTCGACTGGTTCGCGCAGGCCGAGGCGAGCGAGGAGGACTGGCTGCTGCGCGACGGCACGCACCTCCACGTCGTCGCGCAGCCGACCCCCGACGGCGGCCTGTTGCTGATCGCCGAGGACAAGACCGAGCAGGTGCAACTCGCCGGCGCGCGCGACACGCTGCTGCGCGTCCGCACCGCGACCTTCGACAATCTGTTCGAGGCGGTCGCGGTCTTCGCCCCCGACGGGCGATTGCACCTCTGGAATCAGCGTTTCCGCCGCCTGTGGGGCATCGACGAACCGACGCTCGCGGCGCACCCGCGCGTCGATGCGCTGATGGCGGGGCTCGCCGACCGGCTCGCCAAACCGAACCAGATCAGCATCGTGCAGGAGGTCATCCGCGCCGCGACGCTCGAACGCCAGCAGCGCGTCGGCGAGGTGCGCTTCGCCGACGGGCGCCATTTCGACTTCGCGTCGATCCCGCTACCCGATGGCAATGCGTTGCTGATCATGCTCGACATCACCGCGAGCCGGAAGATGGAAGGCGCGCTGCGCGAGCGTAATGAAGCGCTCGAAGCCGCCGACAAGGCGAAGACCGCCTTCCTGTCGCGGATGAGTTACGAGCTGCGAACGCCGCTCACGTCGATCGGCGGCTTCGGCGAGATGTTGCAGGCGGGCTATGCCGGCAAGCTTGGCGACCAGCAGCGCGCCTATATCGATGCGATCATGGATTCGGTGGGCGTACTCTCGCGCCAGATCGACAATGTGCTCGACCTGGCACAGGGCGAGGCGGGGACGCTGGCCATCGAGCGTGCGCCGGTTGATGTGAAGGCGCTGCTCGAAGGCGCGCTCGCCGATGCGAAGATTTTTGCGGACGCCGAGAAGGTCGAGCTGGTCGGAAATATCTCGGCGAATCTCGGCAGCGTCGAGGGCGACGCGCCGCGGCTGTCGCGACTCGTCGCGGGACTGCTCGACAATGCGGTGCGCTTCACCGCGCCGTCGCGCAAGTCGGGCGCGCGCGTGTTGCTCCATGCCGACGGCGACGCGCGCGGGGTCGATATCGTCGTGTCCGACAATGGTCCCGGCATGCCCGAGGCGGCCGCGGCGGTCGCCAAGGGGCAGCAGGCGGGGACCGCGACCGGCGGCATCGGCCTCGCGCTCGCGCGCCAGCTGGTCGCGGCGCACGGCGGCACGATGGAGGTGATGAGCGAAGAGGGGCAGGGGACGCTCGTGCGGATCAGCCTGCCGCGGGGAGCGTGACAATCCATACGGCACTCCTTTCCGACTGTCTCCCTGCGGAGGCAGGGTTTCATCTCCTGCTGGCTCAACATGGTGCCGTCCGGAGATGGGCCCCTGCCTTCGCAGGGGCACAGACATGGAAACTGGTCCGATGAGCTTTATACTTTCCTATAACCTCGAAGAAGGCGAGCGCATCGGCGCTGCGATCGGTACGGCACTGATCGCGGGTGACGTCGTGCTGCTGTCGGGCGATCTCGGCGCGGGCAAGACGACGCTGGCGCGCGCGATGCTGAAGGCGCGCGGGCTGGCGGGGGAAGCGCCGAGCCCAACCTTTGCGATCGTTCAGCCTTATGCGCCGCCCGAGGTCGATCTGCCCATCGCGCATGTCGATCTTTACCGGATTGAGGATGCGGATGAGCTGATCGAGCTGGGGCTCGACGATTATCTTTACGACGGCGCCTTGCTGATCGAATGGCCCGAGCGATTGGGCGAAGGCTGGTCGGGCGCGCTGAGCCTTCGCATTTCGGGCGAGGGCGACGCGCGCGTCTTGACAGCCGATGTGCCGCCCGCTTGGGAAGCGCGATGGCCGCTCCGATGATTCCGCCCGCCCATGCGCCCGCTTTTCTTGCCGCGCATGGCTGGGGCGATGCCCAGATCCTGCCGCTCGCGGGCGATGCGTCCTTTCGCCGCTATTTCCGCGTCGTCGACAAGGGCCGGCAGGCGGTGCTGATGGACGCGCCGCCACCGCACGAGGACCCGCGGCCGTTCATCGCGGTCGCCGAATTTCTGTGCGAGCAGGGGCTCAATGCGCCGACGATCATCGCGCGCGACCTCGATCGGGGCCTGCTGCTGATCGAGGATTTCGGCGACGTGCGGCTGCGCGAAACGGTCGATGCGCAGCTTCATAAAGAGGCCGGCTATTATGCGGGGGTGACCGACCTGCTCGTCCACCTTCACGCGCGGCCGCCGATGGACGGGCTGCCGGTGCATGGGCTCGAACAATGGCTCGACGAAGTGATGCTGTTCACCGACTGGTATTGCCCGGCGTTCGATATCGAAGTCGATCGCGATGCGTTTCGCAGCGCGTGGAAAGCGGCGCTGACCCCGGTCGAGAGTGACGGCCTGCCGCGCGTCACCGTGCTGCGCGATTTCCATGCCGAAAATATCATGCTGGTGCGCGGCAAGGACGGCATCGCGCATTACGGCCTGCTCGATTTTCAGGACGCGCTCGTCGGCCATCCGGCCTATGACCTTGCCTCGGTGCTCGAAGACGCGCGGCGCGACGTGAGCCCGGCGGTCGAGACGGCGATGCTCGCGCGCTACATCCAAGCGACGGGGCGGGACATCGAAAACGCCTATTGGGCGCTGGCGGCGCAGCGCAATACGCGCATCCTCGGCGTCTTCGTTCGCCTGTGGAAGCGCGACGACAAGCCGCATTACAAGAGTTTCCAGCCGCGCATGTGGGGTTTGCTCGAACGCGATCTCGCGCATCCGGCGCTTGTCCCCGTTCGGCAATGGTTCGACGCCAATGTTCCCGCTTCGAAACGGGCGGAGATTTGGAAGGCGATGGCGACGTGAGCGCGAAGATCGAAAGCGCGATGGTGATGGCGGCGGGGCTCGGCAAGCGGATGCGACCGCTCACCGCAACGCGGCCCAAGCCGCTGGTGCGCGTCGCGGGCAAGGCGTTGATCGACCATAGCCTCGACCGGATCGAAGCGGCGGGGATCGACCATGTCGTCGTCAACGTCCATTATCTGGCGGATGCGCTCGAAGCGCATCTCGCGGCGCAGAAGCGCCCGTTCACCATCGCGGTGTCCGACGAGCGGGAACAATTGCTCGAAACCGGCGGCGGCATGGTCAAGGCGCTGCCGCAGCTCAGGGGCGACCCGATCCTGATCGTCAACAGCGACAATATCTGGACCGACGGGCCGCAGGACAGCATCCGCCACCTCGCGCGCCATTGGGACGGCGAGAAGATGGATGCGCTGCTGCTGCTGATCCGTCAGGCGAGCGCGAGCGGGCATGGCGGGCGCGGCGATTTCCATATGGACCCGGCGGGCAAGCTGTCGCGCCGCAAGCCGGGGCATATCGCCCCCTTCGTTTATACGGGGATTCAGCTTATTTCGCCGCGGCTGCTCGATGGCGCGCCCGAAGGACCTTTTTCGACTAATATATTGTGGGACCGTGCGATCGCGGCGGGGCGGCTTTATGGCCTGTCGCACATGGGGCAGTGGTTCGACGTGGGCACCCCGGCGAGCATTGGACCGACCGAAGCCGCGCTGACGGATGGATAATCACCCCGTTTCTTTTTATCGTCATTGTAAGCGCAGCGAAGCAATCCAGAGCCCGCGTAAACCGCTCTGGATTGCTTCGCTGCGCTCGCAATGACGCAGTTTGATATGATGGCCGACGCCAAGCCCACCATCTTCTCCATCCCCGTCCAGCGGGCGTTTGCCGACGCGCTCGTCGCGGGATTGATCGATCGCTACGCCGATGGCGCGCTGGGGCTGGCCGAGGGGCTCATCTTGCTGCCGAGCAACCGCGCGCGCAGCGCGGTGCAGGCGGCGTTCGTGCGGGCGGGCGGCGCGGGGCTGCTGATGCCGCGGCTCGCTGTGATCGGGGACGCCGACCTCGATGAGAGCGTCGCCCTCGCCCTCGACCCGATCGACGAGAGCGACGCCATTCCTCCCGCGATCGATGCGCTGAAACGGCGGCTGATGCTCGCCGGGCTGATCGAGAAGCACAATGTGCCGGGCGAGCAAGCGATCGTGGGGGCGGCGGCGTTCCAGCTTGCCGAGGGGCTGGGGCGCGTGATCGACCAGCTTCATTATGAGGAGGTCGCGCCGGCGCGGCTCGCCGACATCGAAAGCGCACTCGGCGATCTCGCGGGGCATTGGCAGGCGTCGTGGCGGCGGCTGTCGCTGCTCGTCGACGAGTGGCCCAAGCTGCTCGCGGCGACGGGTCATATCGACCGCGCCGATCGGCGCAACCGGCTGCTCGGCCGCGTGAGCAAGGGATGGCGCGTGGCGCCGCCCGCGCGTTTCGTCGTCGCGGCGGGGGTGACGACGGCGGCGCCCGCGATCGCGCGGTTGCTGCGCACCGTCGCCGATATGCCGCAAGGCATGGTAGTGTTGCCCGGGCTCGACCTCGGCATGGCGGGCGAGGAATGGGACGCGCTCGGGCCGGTGAAGGCCGATCCGGACAAACCCCATGAACGTCCGCTCGAAACGCACCCGCAATATCATCTGAAGCTGCTCATCGGCCGGATGGGCGTGTCGCGCGAAGAGGTGCAGGCGTGGGATGCGGTGTCGCCGTTCGACGGTCCCGAGGCGCGCGCGTCCTTCACGTCGCTGCTTTTCGCGCCCGCCGCCTATACGGCGCGCTGGCAGCAGGCGGGGGATCTGGCTCCCGGCATCGCTGGCGTCAGCGCGGCGGTCTTCGCCGACGACGGGCAGGAGGCGCAGGGGATCGCGCTGATGATGCGCCACGCGCTCGAAACGGGCGAACGCACCGCGGCGCTGGTGACCCCCGACCGCGCGCTCGCGACGCGCGTCGCGGCGGCGCTCGCGCGCTGGGATATTTCGGTCGACGACAGCGCGGGGCAGCCGCTCGGACAGACGCCGCCGGGCGCGCTGCTGCTCTCGCTCGCCGAATTCGCCGCGGGGTTCGATCCGGTGCGGCTCGTCGGGCTGCTCGGGCATCCCCTGGTGCGTGCAGGCGAAGCGCGGCTCGGCTGGCTCGATCAGGTGCGGCGGTTCGATCTGGTGCTGCGTGGGCCGGGGCTGGTTCCCGGCTGGGGCGGCGTGGCGGCGCGGATTGCCGAACGCGCCGCCGATCCGAAGGGGCGCGGCTATGCCGAGGCGCGGGCGATCGGCGAATGGTGGGGCGATGTCGCCACCGGCCTCGGCGCCGCGCTTGCGCCCTTCGCGGCGGGCGTTCCGGCGCCGCCGTCGGTGCTGCTCGGCGCGCTGCAGGCTGCGCTCGGCTGGCTGACCGGCGAGGGCGTGTGGACGGGCCATGCCGGGCGCGCGCTGTCCGAGCTGTTCGATCGCTGGGCGCTGGCGAAGGGCGACGGGCCGGCGCTGGTCGCGCCCGCCGATTTTCCCGCGATGTTGGCGGACCTCCTGTCGGGTGAGAGCGTGCGGCCGCCCTATGGCGGGCATCCGCGGCTGTTCATTTGGGGGCTGCTCGAGGCGCGGTTGCAGCGCGCGGGCC
The DNA here is from genome assembly GCA_966250105.1 of uncultured Sphingopyxis sp. Taxonomy (GTDB): domain Bacteria; phylum Pseudomonadota; class Alphaproteobacteria; order Sphingomonadales; family Sphingomonadaceae; genus Sphingopyxis. The sequence continues at coordinate 12,182 of CBINGC010000022.1, forward strand.
TGATGATCCTCGGCGGGCTCGACGAAGGCCGCTGGCCGCAGCAGCAGAGCCCCGACCCGTGGCTCGCGCCGGGTATTCGCCGGATGCTCGGGCTTGCGGCGCCCGAACGGCAGCAGGGCGCGGCGGCGCATGATTTCGCGGGCGCCTTTGCGGCGCGCGAGGTGGTGGTGACGCGCGCGCAGCGCAGCGGCGGCGATCCCGCGGTGGCGTCGCGCTTCTGGCTGCGGCTCGCGGCGCTGGCGGGGGACCTGCCCGAAGCGCGAGTGGACGGTGAGAGCGTGACGGCGCTCGCGGCGGCGCTCGACGTGCCGCCGGGCCTCAGCGCGCCGGCGGAAAAGCCGCGCCCGGCGCCGCCCCTCACCGCGCGGCCGAGCGGGATCAGCGTCACCGCGGTCGATCAGCTCGCCCGCGATCCCTTCGCCTTTTATGCGGCGAAGATATTGCGGCTGAGCGAACTCGATCCCTTGAGCAGCGGCCCCGACGCCAAATGGTTCGGCATCCGCGTCCATAAATTCCTGCAGGACTGGCAAGCGGCGGGACTGACCGAAGCCGCGTTCGATGCCGAGCTTGCGGCGCTCAGGTCCGACCCGGCGCTCGATTCGCTCGCCAGCGCCTTTTGGCTGCCGCGGATCGAGCCGTCCTTGCGCTGGGCGGCGGAGCGCGTCTGGGCGTCGCGCGACGAACGCTGGCCGGTCGCCAATGAAGTGCGCGGCGAGTTGGTCGTCGATGGCATCCGGCTCTACGGAACCGCCGACCGCGTCGACCAGACGGCCGACGGCACGCTCGCCATCGTCGATTACAAGACGGGCGCGGCGCCGTCGGCCAAATCGACCGGCGACGGATTGAACAGCCAGCTTGGCCTTCTGGGGCTGCTGGCGGAGGAGGCGGGGCTCGGCGACCTTGCCCCCGAAACGGTCGATGCGTTCGAATATTGGGAATTGCGGCGCGACCGGAAAAAGGGCGTCGAGGGCGCGGTCAAGGCGATCCGCGGGCAAAAGCCCAAAGCCGCAACCGCGGCGGCGGTCGTCGAGCGCGCGCGCGAAGTGCTCGCCGATCTGACGGCGCGTTACCTCTTGGGGCAGGAGCCTTTCGTCCCGGGCGAGGCGGGCAGGCGTTATGCCGACTTCGACCAGCTGATGCGCCGCGACGAATGGTTCGGGCGCGGCGATGCCGACGATCCTGCGCACGCGGAGGATGCGGCATGATCGACCCCGACAAGCTTCTGAAAATGCTCGATCGGGGGCAGCGCGCGGCGGCGCAGCCGGGCGATCATGTCTGGCTGGGCGCGTCGGCGGGAACGGGCAAGACGCAGGTGCTGTCGGCGCGCGTGCTGCGCCTGATGCTGGAGGGGGTGTCGCCCGAGGCGATCCTGTGCATCACCTTCACCAAGGCGGGCGCCGCCGAAATGGCGCACCGGATCCACGAGCGGCTGGCGATGTGGGTGCGGATGGACGACGGCGACCTGCGCACCGAGCTTCAGGCCTTGGGACTGGAGCTCGATCTGATCGGTTATGATCGCGGCGTCCCGGCGCTGATGCGGCGCGCGCGATCCTTGTTCGCGACCGTGATCGACAGCCCCGGCGGCGCCGTGCGGGTTCAGACGATCCACAGTTTTTGCCAGACCCTGCTCGCGAGTTTTCCGCTGGAAGCACGGATATTGCCGGGGTTCCGCGCGCTCGAGGATGGCGAGGCGGGGGCGTTGCAGCGCGAGGTGCTGGGCAAGCTGCTGGCGCAGCCGGGCGCCGATGGCGATGCCGTACGCGGCATCGCTGCCATGCTGTCGCGGCGGCTGGGGCAGGATGCCGCCATCGCCTTCCTCGCCCGCTGCGCGAGCTGCTTCACCGCGGCGAACGCCCCGCGGCTGGCGCCGAAGGCGCATGACCTGCGGACGCGGCTTGGCCTGCCGCACGGCGATCCGGTCGAATGGCAGGCGGCGGCGCTGGCGGGCGGCGCGATTGCCGATGGCGATATCGCCGCGGTCGCCGTCAGCGGGCGCGACTGGGGGACGAGGACGGGCGAAGGGCGCGCCGCGATCATGGGCGACTGGGCGCGGGCCGATATGCGCACCCGCGCCGCGATGCTGGCCGCGTTGCGCGGCTGCTTCCTGACCGCCACCGGCGACATGCGCGCCGATTATGTCAAGGACAAGGGCGGCATGCGCAGTTGCCTGAGCGCCGCTGAACGCATCGTTGCCGCGACCGGCGACTTGCTGGCGACCACGACCGCGATGCAGGTCGCCGACGATCTGGCGGCGGCATGGGACCTCGGCAGCCGCTTTGCCGAGGCCTATGCGCTCGCCAAGCGCGAGAAGGGTTATGCCGACTTCGACGATCTGATCAGCATCGCGGGCCATTTGCTCGCCATCGGCGATTTCGGCGAATGGGTGCGGTTCAAGCTCGACCAGCGCACCGACCATATTTTGGTCGACGAGGCGCAGGACACCAATGCCCGGCAATGGGCGATCATCCTGTCGCTGGCGGCGGAATTTTTCGCCGGGCTGGGCGCGAAGGACGACCGGGTGCGCACGATGTTCACCGTCGGCGATCGCAAGCAGGCGATCTTCGGCTTTCAGGGCACCGAGCCCGCGGCATTCGAGGCCGCGCGCATCCGCTTCGGCGAACGGGCGGTGGCGGGCGGCCGGCCGTTCGAGGATGTCGATCTCGATACCAATTACCGGTCGAGCCCCGCGGTCCTCGACGTCGTCGATGCCTGGATCGCGGCGGGCGCGCCCGAATTGATGGGGCTGGCGAGCGACGAACCGCCGCACATTCCTGCCGATTTCAACCGCGACCGCGCGGGCCGCGTCGAGCTGTGGGAGCCGCTGCCGGTCGGCAAGGCGATCGATGCCGCCGCCGATGACGAAAGCGAGGGCGACGAAAGCGAAGTCGCGGGGTCGGACGATTCCTCGGTGGCGGCGAGCGATCCCGCCAGCCTGCGGCTGTCGCGCGCGATCGCCGACGAGGTGCAGGACTGGATCGAACATGGCAAGGACGGGCGGAGCGTCGCGCCGGGCGATATATTGATTCTCGTCCGCCGCCGCCGCGACCTTGCGGCGCGAATCGTCGCGCGGCTGCAGTCGCGGCACGTGCCGGTCGCGGGGGTCGACCGCTTTTCGCTGACGCAATCGCTCGCGGTGCAGGATCTGCTCGCGGCGATGCGCTTCGCGGTCCAGCCGCTCGACGACCTCAACCTCGCGAACCTGCTCGTCTCGCCATTGCTCGGCTGGACGCAGGACGATCTGTTCCGCTTCGCGCATGATCGCAAGGGCCGCGCGCTGTGGGAAGCCTTGCGCGCGCGCGAAGGCGAAGCTCCGCCCGAAACGATGGCGGCGCTGCGCGGATGGCTCGGCATGGCCGATTTCACCACGCCCTTTCGTTTCCTCGACGCGCTGTTGTCGGGGCCGCTCGACGGACGCCGCAAGCTCTATCGCCGATTGGGCCGCGAAGCGCGCGATCCGATCGACGAACTGCTCGGCCAAGCGCTCGCCTTCGAACGGCAGGAGGCACCCTCGTTGCTCGGCTTCCTGGCCCATATCGCCGCCAGCACGGCCGAGATCAAACGTCAGGGCGAGGCGCGCAGCGACGTCGTCCGCGTGATGACGGTGCACGGGTCGAAGGGGCTGCAGGCGCCGATCGTCATCCTTGCCGACGCGACCGACGACCCGCGGCCGCGGCGGCTGAGCTTCGATCTGTCGATGGGTGAGTGGGAAAAATTGCCGGTGTTCGCGCTCGGCAAGGACGAACGTCACGGCGTGATCGCCAAGGCGCATGACGACAAGGAAGCGGCCGAGCGCGAGGAGCATTGGCGGCTGCTCTATGTCGCGATGACGCGCGCCGAGGAATTGCTGGTGGTCACCGGGATCACCAAGACCGCCGACCGCAGCCTGCCCGACAACAATTGGCACAGCGCGGTCGATGCGGTGATGGCCGATATGGGCGCCGAGTGGCAGGATGCCGGGCCGCGCTGGGGGCGCAAGCGCGTCCATGCCGTGCAGCCGAAGAAATGGGCGCGTCCGCCGAAGGACAGGGCGCGGCAGGCATCGGCGCCGGCCGCCCTGCCGTCTTGGGCGCGGCAATCCGCCCCCGAGGAAGCGCGCCCGCCGCGGCCGCTCGCGCCCTCCGCATTGGGCGAGGACGATGTGGCGTCGCCGCCGCAGGGGGGCGAGCGCGCGGTGGCTGTGACGCGCGGGCTGCTGCTTCACGCGCTGTTCGAGCGGCTGCCGCCCGTCCGGCCCGAGCGCCGCCGCGCTGCCGCGCTGCATTGGCTGTCGGTGCAGGCACCGCCGATCGACGAGGCCGCGCGCGCGGCGATGCTCGATGAGGTGCTGGCGGTACTGGGCGATCCCACGCACGCCGCTCTGTTCGGCCCCGGCAGCCTTGCCGAAGTGCCGTTGTCGGCGGTGGTCGATGGCGTCGTCGTCGCGGGAATCGTCGACCGGCTGCTGGTGACCGCCGACGCGGTGACGGTGATCGATTACAAGACGGGGCGGCATGTGCCGGCGGGCGCCGCCGATGTCGCGCCCGCCTATCTGCGCCAGATGGCGGCCTATCGCGACGCGCTTCGCGTGATCTTTCCCGGGCGGCGGGTCGAGGCGGCCTTGCTCTACACCGCCGCGCCGCGGCTGATCCGCTTGGGCGACGCGCTGCTCGACGCGCACAAGCCGGGCTTGGCGGCAACCAAGGCGAATTTGCCGGGTTCAGCTCTTGAGCCCGGCGCGCCGACGCCTTAGCTTGACGGCAATAGAGTTTCAGGAGTTCTGACTATGGGTACCAAAGCGATTACCGACGCGAGCTTTCAAGCCGACGTCATCGACAGCGACACCCCCGTGCTCGTCGATTTCTGGGCCGAATGGTGCGGTCCGTGCAAGATGATCGGCCCGTCGCTCGAAGAGATTTCGGACGAACTCGCGGGCAAGGTCGTGATCGCCAAGATCAACATCGATGAAAATCCCGACGCGCCGGGCAAATATGGCGTGCGCGGCATCCCGACGATGATCCTGTTCAAAAATGGCGAGATCGCCGACACCAAGGTCGGCGCGGCGCCGAAAAGCGCGCTCAAGGGCTGGCTCGAAGGCGCGCTTTAAGTCGATCTCTCTTTCGTAAATCGTCATCCCGACCTTCGCCGGGATGGCGATAGGGATCTAAAAGATTTCTAGATCATCCCCGCCTTGAGCTGCTTCACCGCATAATCGGCGGCGCGCGCCGTCAGCGCCATGAAGGTGAGCGACGGGTTGACGCACGAGATCGAGGCCATCTGCGCGCCGTCGGTGACGAACAGATTGGCCGCGTCGTGCGCCTGGCTCCATTTGTTGAGCACCGACTGGCGCGGATCGGCGGCCATGCGCGCGCCGCCCATTTCGTGGATGGCGTCGCCGGGCACATGTTCGCTGCGCCCGCTGGTGACGTTGGTCAGGCCTGCCTTGCGCAGCATCGCTTCGCCTTCGCTGCGCGCGTCGTCCATCATGCGGATCTCGTTATCGCGGAAGGTGACGTCGAAACGCATCAGCGGGATGCCGAAGCGGTCGACCTTGTCGGCGTGCAGGCTGACGCGATTATCCTCATAGGGCAGGCATTCGCCGAACGCGCCCATGCCGAATTTCCACGGACCATAGCCGCGCATGCCATGCTTCATCGACGCGCCGAAGCCCTCGGGCGGGAGCGGATCGCGCCGCGCGCTGCCCTGAAAGCCATAGCCGCGCTTGAAGCCGACGCCTTCCTCGCCGCCGACGTTGCGGAAGCGCGGGACATAGACGCCGCCCGGACGGCGGCCATATTCGATATAGTCGGTCATACCGGGGATATCGCCCGAGATGCCGACGCGGAAGATATGGTCCATCACATAGCGGCCGAGGGTGCCGCTGGCGTCGAAATGGCTTTTGCCGCTGCCGGGGATGCGCGAGTTCATCAGGATTTGCGTCGAGGCCATCGCCGAGGCGCAGAGGAAGACGAGGCGCGCCGGGATCACCTCGGCCTGCTTCGTCTTGGTGTCGACCACGCGCACGCCCGTGACTTTTTTTGTCTTCGGATCATATTCGAGGTTCGAGACCACCGCGTCGGAACGCAGCGTCAGCCGCCCGGTCGCGCGCGCCGCGGGCAGGGTGACCGCCTGGGTGGAGAAATAGGCGCCGAACGAGCAGCCGCGCCCGCACTGGTTGCGGAACTGGCATTTGCTGCGGCCCTGATCCTCCTTGTCCTCGGTCATGTTCGACAGGCGGGTGTTGATCAGCTTGCGCCCCGGCGAGGTCGCCTCGAGCCGCTCCTTCACCCATTTTTCGGCGACGTTCATCTGGATCGGCGGCTGGAAGGCGCTGTCGGGCAGCTGCGGCAGATTTTCGCGCGACCCTGACACGCCGATATAATTTTCGACATAGTCATACCAGGGTGCGACGTCCTCATAGCGGATCGGCCAGTCGATCCCGACATTCTCGCGCTTGTTCGCCTCGAAATCCTCAGGGCTCCAGCGAAAGCTCCACCGCCCCCAGATCAGCGACTTGCCGCCGACCGCGCCGGGCCGGATCCAGTAGAATTTCTCCCCTTCGTCATAGGCATAGGGATTGAGCCGGTCGTTGTTGTAGAATTTCTGGTTCGACGGCGAGACATAGCCGTGCGTGGCGATGAAATAGTCGCTCTTGACCAAAGGTTCGGGCATCCGGTCGCGCGCCGGGATCTCATAGGCCGGCCGGCCGTCAAAGTCATAGTCCGCGCCATGCTCGACCATCACGCCGCGGTCGAGCATCAGCACGTTGAGGCCCTTTTCGGTCAATTCCTTCGCCGCCCAACCGCCGCTCACGCCGGAGCCGATGACGATCGCGTCGAACTTGTCGGTCGCTGCCATGAATATATCCTCGAATATCTGTTATGCGCGGAGGCGGCTGAGTGCCGCGAAGCTGGTGGTGATGTCGGGCAGGTAAGGCGCGGGCGACTGGTCGTTCTCGACATAGAAATGCTGGACGCCGGCGACGGCGTTGAGCGTGAAGATGTCGGCGAAATCGATCACGCCCTTGCCGACGCTGGTCATCTTGCCGTCGGCGGTGCGATCCTTGACATGATAGGCGTAGATGCGCCCGGCCAGGCGGTTGATGATCGCCTTCGGATCCTCGCCCGCGGCGATCGCCCAGAACAGGTCGAGCTCGATCTGCACGAGCGCCGGATCGGCATCGGCGATCAGCGTGTCGAACAGGCTGGTGCCGCCCGGCTTCATCGTGAACTCGAAATCATGATTGTGATAGGCGAAGCCCAGCCCCGCCTTTTTGAGCCGTTCGGCATAGCGGTTGAAATCGGCGACCGCCGCCTTCCAGCCTTCGGCGCTGCGATGCGCTTCGCCCATATAGGGGACGATCAGCGTGTCGGCGCCGAGCGCCTGGGTCATCGCGACCGCGCCGTCGAAATCGCTGGCGAGCGCCTCATAGCCGACATGGATCGAGGGCGAGGTCAGCCCCAGCCGCTCCATGGTCTTGCGGAGCGCCGCATGGTCCATCGCGTCATAGCCGCCGCCGCCATATTCGACTTCCCGATAGCCGATCGCCGCGATCTGCTCGAGCGTCCCCATCGGGTCTTTCGAAAACAGCTCGCGCACGGTGTAGAGCTGGATGCCGATAGGCTTTGATTTAAGGCTCTTCGCCATCAGCGGTCCCGCAGCGAGGGTTGCCGCGAGCGCCGCCCCGCCCGCCATCCATTGCCGTCTGCCGATCATCATGACGAAAACACCTTCTTGATCTCGGAATAGGGATAGGCGCCGTCGTAGCGCCCGGGGACGGGCAGATATTCGCGTTCCTGCGTGATGCCGACTTCCGACGTGAAATAGCCGGTGAGCACGAGCTGGCGGAATTTGTCGAAAAAGTCGGCGCCGCCGGGGATTTTGTCTTCCATCGCTAGCGTCAGCAGCGCATCCTGCTGCGCGGGCGTCGCCTTGTCGGCGGAAACCTTGTAGTCGGTGCGGCTCTGCGCCTCGATCGCGTCGAGCCCGGCGAGGATCGGCTTGCGGTCGTCCGGCGACGCCCAATCGGCGAGCAGCTTTTCGATATATTCGGGGACGCCGGCCGCGATCGCGCCGGGGGTGTCGGTCGTCGGCATGACGCGTTCGCTGAGCGCGGTCATCAGCGCGCGCTGCGGCGGCGTGAATACGGGCGATGAGGGCGGGCCCGAACTGATCGGCGTCACCTGCACCGCCGCCGCGCGCGCGATCGGCGCGAACAGGCTGGCACCGAACATCGCGGCCATGCCCGCGAGCGCGTCCCTGCGATCGATGATCATTTCACTTCGCCTTCGAAATCATGGCTCGCCGCCGCTTCGGGCAGCGGCCGCACCCAGATGTTGCGGAACGAGACCGGGGAATGATGGTCCTGAAGCTGGATCGGCGCGGCATCGCCATGCGCCTCATATGTGGCGACCTTGCGCCAGACCGTGCCGCCGAGCCAGGGCTGGCGGTTCTGGACGAGCACGCCGTTCAAGAAGGCGGTGATATAGGCCGGGCGAACGAGCTTGCCGTCGGGGCCGAAGTGCGGGCGCTCGAAGACGATGTCGTAGCTCTGCCACTCGCCGGGCCGCCGCGACGGGTTCACCAGCGGCGGCTTCCACGCATAGATCGACCCGACGGTGCCGTCGGCATAGGTCGGGTTCTGATAACCGTCGAGGATCTGGAGTTCGTAGCGCTGCATGAACCAGATGCCGCTGTTGCCGCGATCCTGCGACGTCTTGCTCGGCGGATTGGGCGAGGCGAATTCGAGGTGAAGCTGGACGTCGCCGAAGCTTTGCTTGCTGATCAGCGCATTCTCGCCCTTGCCGTCGGCGCGCGGGACCGAGGTGGTCGCGCCGTCCTTGACGATCCACGGCGTTGCCTGCGGCTGCCATGCGTCGAGCGACGTGCCGTCGAACAGGACGACCGCGTCGGAGGGCGGGGCGCCGGGGACCTCGCCCGGCGTCACCACCGTCGGATGCGGACGGTCGGAATCGTGGACGTGCCACTTTCCGCCGGGCAGCATCGGGGTGTCCTTGAACCCCGGCTTTTCTTCAGCGGCAGCGGGACTGCCCGCCGTCACGGCGGCCGCGATCACCGCGGCCCATGCCAAACGCTTCACTTGCCTCTCCCTCATGCCGCGTCGATCGCGCGATAGGCGGCGACCAGCCGCTCCTCGCCCGCGCGTCCGTCGACCGAATTGCCGTGCTCCATGCCGATCACGCCCGCGAAATTCTTCGCGCGGAGCCAGCGGACGATATTGCGATAATTGATCTCGCCGCTTCCCGGCTCGTTGCGGCCGGGGTTGTCGCCGAACTGGATATAGCCGATCTCGTCCCAGCAGCTGTCCAGCGTATTGATCAAATTCCCCGCCTGGATTTGCTCATGATAAAGGTCGGCCAAGACCTTGATCGCGGAGCTGTTCACCGCACGCGCGACCGCATAGCCCTGCGGCACGGTCGACATGAAGACGCCGGGATGGTTCACCAGCGTGTTGAGCGGCTCCATAACCATGACCAGCCCGTGCGGTTCATAGATTTCGGCCGCGCGGCGCAGCACGTCGATCACGCGCGCGGTCTGGATCTCGACCGGCAGCTTGCGGTCCATGAAGCCGGGCACAATCGTCATATGCTTCGAATTCAGTCGCTTGGCGACGTCGATCGAGCTTCGGATATCGGCGAGGAAACGCTCGCGATCACCGTCGTCGTTGCCGCCGAGCTGCGGCCGGAAATCGCCCCATCGCGGCATGCTCGCGACGAACACGCCCATTGTCATGCCGCGCTGCTGCAAGGCGCGCGCCATCGCATTCTGGTCGGCGACCGAACGCGTGGCCGCCTCATTATCCTCCCACGCGGTAAAGCCCTGATCGGCGGCAAAAGCGATCTGTTCGAGCCGGCTCCCTCGACTTTTGAAACTGCCTTCGTGCGGGGCGTATTTCAGCGAAAAGCGCGCCGCGTTCGACGGTGCCGCGCTGCGGGCCGCCGTCGCTGCGGCTGCCGCGACGGCGCCGCCGGCCAGCATTGTCCGCCGCGAAAGCTTCACGCCGCTTCGCCCGCGAGCACCGCGCGCGACTTGCCGCGTTCGCGCAGCCAGATGAAGCCGAACACGGCGAGCAGGATGATCGGCAGGATCGCCAGCCGCTGGAAGGAAACCGACGCGGCGGCGTCCTCGACCGCGAGCTTCGCGGCACCAGTCAGTTGCGCAAAGGCTTCGGGTCCGCCTGCAAATTCGATCTTCGCCCGGTCGAACATCGCGCCCAATTGCGGCAGCACGAAGAAGCTGGCAAGCGCGCCTGCCGATCCGACAAGCCCCATCGCCCACGAGCCGCCGCGCGGATAGCGTTCGGCGACCGAGGCGAGCATCGTCGGCCACATCACGCAGACGCCGAGGCCCCAGACGGTCGAGGCGAGGATTGCCGCCGCCGGCGACTGCGCCTGGCTCAGCATGAACAGGCCGATCGCCGCGAGCAGGCTCGACACCCAGAGCAGCCCGGGGTTCGAAATCTTGTTGGCGAGCCGCCCCGCAAAATGGCGAAAGACGAACATCAACGCGTTGACATAGACGAGCAGCAATATGCCGCGCATACCGACGCGGTTCGACAGCGCGACGTCGATCCACTGGCCGGGTGCCAGCTCGGACGCCGCGGTCAGGAACATCGCGCCGAACCAGATGAAGAAGCTGGGGCGGCGGAACACCTCGCCGACCATTTCGCCGAAGCTGACGCCGCTTTGCTCGCGCAGCGGCGGGGGGAAAGTCGTCGTTGCGGCGATGATCACCGTCGCGGCAGCGGGGATCATCACCAGCGCCATGATGCCCTGCCACGGCAAGGTCGCCGAGAGGAAGAAACCGGCGAGCCCGCCGACGATGATGCCGCCGGGGAACCAGGCGTGCAGCACATTGAGCCGGTGAGTGGTGTCTTCGGGATAGAGCTGCGCGGTCAGCGGATTGATCGCCGCCTCGGTCAGCCCCCAGCCGATGCCGCTGAGCAACATGCCCGTCCAGACGAGCCAATAGATGGTCATGCCGCTCGCGACATGGCCTGCAGTGACGATCATCAACGGGCCGAGGATGAAGCACAGCCCGGCGCCCGCGAGGCACCGCTTCATGCCGATCTGGTCGAGCAGCGCGCTCGCAACGAACAGGGTGATCGCGAAGCTGAGGAAGGCGGCGCCGAGCGCGGCGGCGATCAGCTCGCCCGCTTGGAGCGGGGCGATCGGGTCGATCCATTCGGCCTTGAGCCCGCTCGCGATCGCGCCGCGGATCGCGAGGCTCGCCGCGGCGGTGAACAGCGCGAGCACGCCGAGCCAGAATAAGCGTCCTTTGTGCAATGTCGTGGCCATGCGGCTCTCTCCCCCGTCTACGGCTATTTTCTTCGTTATTTCAGTCCAGCCCCAGCATCGCGCGATTGAGCGCCGGGTCGCTGCCGCCCGCGAAATCGTCGAACGCCTTGTCGGCCTTGCGGATCATGTGCGCGGCGATGAAGGGCGCGCCTTCGCGCGCGCCGTCCTCGGGATGCTTCAGGCAGCATTCCCATTCGAGCACCGCCCAGCCGGCATAGCCATATTGCGTCAGTTTGGAGAAGATGCCGCCGAAATCGACCTGCCCGTCGCCCAGCGAACGGAAGCGGCCGGGGCGATCGACCCAATCCTGAAACCCGCCATAGACCCCCGATCGCCCGGTCGGATTGAGCTCCGCATCCTTGACGTGAAACATGCGGATTCGCTCGTGATAAATGTCGATGAAGGCGAGATAGTCGAGCGCCTGCAGCACATAATGGCTGGGGTCGTAGAGGATGTTGGCGCGCGGATGATTGTCGACGCCGGCGAGGAAACGTTCGAAGGTCACGCCGTCGTGCAGATCCTCGCCCGGATGGATCTCGTAGGCGAGATCGACGCCCTGTTCGTCGAAGACGTCGAGGATCGGCCGCCAGCGTTTCGCGAGTTCGTCAAACGCTTCCTCGACCAGTCCCGCGGGGCGCTGCGGCCAAGGGTAGAGATAAGGCCAGGCGAGCGCGCCCGAGAAGGTCGCATGGGCGTCGAGGCCGAGCCGCCGGCTTGCCTTGGCGGCAAGGTGGAGCTGCTCGACCGCCCACGCCTGACGCTCGGCGGGCTTGCCCTTCACCGCGTCGGGCGCGAAAGCGTCGAACTGGGCGTCATAGGCGGGGTGCACGGCGACCAGCTGCCCCTGTAGATGCGTGGACAGCTCGGTGATCTCGACTCCCGCCTCACGGCAGGTCCCCGCAAGCTCGTCACAATAATCCTGACTCTCGGCGGCCTTGGCGAGATCGATGCAGCGGCTGTCCCAGGTTGGAATCTGGATGCCGGCATAGCCCGCATCCGCCATCCAGCGCGCCGCCGAGGGCAAGGTATCGAACGGCGCCGCGTCGCCCATGAACTGCGCGAGGAAAACGGCCGGACCCTTCATGCGATGGCCTTCCCGGTCACTTGGTTTCAGCCTTCAAATAGGCGATCAGCGCCGCGCGGCGCGCCGGATCGGCCACTTTGACGACCATGCGCGTGCCCGGCACTTTCTTGGTCGGCGCGGCAAGATATTCGTCGAGCGTCTTGTCGGTCCAGCGAATTTTCGAGGCCTTGAGCGCCGGGCTATAGTTGAACCCGGCAACCGAGCCCGCCTGCCGGCCCATCAGGCCGTGCAGATTGGGACCCATCACGCTCTTGCCGCCCGCTTCGAGCGTATGGCAGGCCTTGCACGCGGCGAAGGCTTGCGCGCCGGCATCTTGGGGCCCGGCATGCGCTTTGGGCGACGGCGTGAGCATCGCGGCAGTCAATATTGCACCTGCCAGTGGCAGGGCGAACAGAAATTTCATTATCCTCTCCCGTCTGGCAACAGCCGGTGCGATGATGTAACCGTTTAAAAGCGAATAATGCAAACAATTTTATGAATTCTGGCAGAGGGAATGCGATGAACGGTCGGTCGAAAATTCGCTATGGCATGGTGGGTGGTGGCGAGGGCGCTTTCATCGGTGCGGTGCACCGTATGGCCGCCGCGCTCGATAGCGAATATGAATTGGTATGCGGTGCGTTCAGCACCGACGCCGGCCGCAACCGGCGGAGCGCCGACGCGCTCGGGCTCGATCCCGCGCGCGCTTATGCGACACTCGACGCGCTGCTCGCGGGGGAGGCCGCGCTGCCCGAGGATCAGCGGATGGAAGCGCTGGCGATCGTCACCCCGAACCATCTCCACGCCCCGATGGCGATCGCGGCGCTCGACGCCGGCTTTCACGTCCTGTCGGAAAAGCCGATGGCGCTGAAGCTTGCCGAGGCGCGGGCGATCGGCGCGGCCGTCGCGCGCAGCGGCAAGCTTTACGGGCTCGCCTTCACCTATAGCGGCTATCCGCTGATCGAAGAGGCGCGCGTGCGCGTCGCGCGCGGCGATTTCGGCCGGATCCGGCTGGTGCAGGTCGAATATTCGCAAGGCTGGCTCAGCCGGCCGATCGACCAGGGCGGTAACAAGCAGGCCGAATGGCGCACCGATCCCGCGCGCGCCGGGCTCGGCGGCTGCCTCGGCGACATCGGGACGCACGCGTTTCAGCTCGCCGAGCATGTCTCGGGGCTCGCGGTCGAATCGCTCAGCGCCGACCTCACGGCGCATGTGCCGGGCCGCCGCCTCGACGACGATGTGTCGGCGCTGCTGCGCTTCGAGGGCGGCGCGCGCGGGGTGCTGAAGGCGAGCCAGGTCGCCGCGGGCGACGAAAACGGGCTGCGACTGCGTATCCATGGCGAGGAAGGCGGCCTTGAGTGGTTGCAGATGGAACCGAACAGCCTGACGCTGCGCTGGCTCGACCGCCCGACCGAGGTGATCCGCGCCGGCGGACCGGGGCTCGACCCCTCGGCGGCGGCACGGCTGCGCACCCCGGCGGGGCACCCCGAGGGCTATATCGAGGCGTTCGCGAACCTCTATCGCAGCTTTGGCCGCACCCTGCGCGCGGGCGCCGGCACACCGCCGCCGCGCGGCGCGGCCGACTGGTTCCCGGGAATCGACGACGGCCTGCGGACGATGGCCTTCGTCGAAGCGGTGATCGAAAATGCTGCGGGCGAAGCGAAGTGGACCGCGCTCGCGGACTGACGACAGAGCCCGTCTGGGGATACTCCTCTCTCGTTGTCGGGTACATATGCTACCATTCTGGTGTATCGAGCGACGCCCGTAGCGGCCCGAGCCAGCCCAGATAATCGCGAAACCGGTTTTCGGCGCCATGAATGGGCGCGCGAACTTGCTGGGCGCTCGGCGTATAGATGGCGCGTCGGTTCCTGTTCGGCGTGAGGCAGGATTCCGCAAAGGGGAGCCGCAACAAGCCGAGCAGAGCGGGTATTTCCCCGTCCGGGTTCGATACGAGCCGCTCATAATCGAGGCTGCATATGCTGCCGGGCGCCGCGGCTTCGGCCATTTCCATCATCCGGCGATAGGACCGGTAATAGCGGCCGATATCTTGCAGCGTGTTCGGAAAATCGGTGTTGCGGTTGAAATAGGTGGTGAAGGCGGAAAAACCGCATGCCATCGGATCGCGGCGCACATCGATGATGCGCGCGCCTGGCATGACCCGGCGAATGAGCGCGACGAAGCGCCAGTTGGCGGGCATCTTGTCCGTAAAGAGAGGCCGGCGCGTTCGGCGGTAGCGGCGGGCCCTCTCCAGATAATCGGCGGCGAGCTGCGCCGCTTCGGCTTCCGTCAATGTCTGCAGGCGGCGGACAAAGGCGTCGGGGGCATCGAAGGCTCCGGTCGATGCAGCGACCTCTTCGAGTGCGGACAATTCGCCCATGCCCTCGATGTCCGGATGGCTAGCAAGAATTTGTTCCACCAGCGTCGATCCGGAGCGCGGCATGCCGACGATGAAGATCGCGCCGTCCGCTTCGGGGGCAGCGTCCCGTGTCGCCTCGAAAAAGGATGGCCGTAAATTTCGGTGGGCTTCGACGAAGGCTGCAAGTCGCGCCTCGTCGTGGGGAAGGAGGGTTTCACGCGAGGCGTTGGCCTCGGCGAAGCTTGCGAACGATCTTTCGAACTCCCCCCGCGCACCATAGCCGCGACCGAGCGCGAAGAGCGACTGGATCCGGTGATGCGGATCCCGCGCGTGGGCAATTCCCTTTTCCATAGCCGCGATATCCACGCCGTTCAGCGGCGCGGCCGGCAGATTAGCAAGTCCCAGCCATGCGGGCCCGAAACCCGGCGCAAGCCCGACCGCTTTGCGGAACGCCTGGGCGGCTTCGTCCACGTCTCCGGCGGCCGCGAGGTCGTTGCCGAAATTGGTCCATAAAAGCGGTATGCCGGGCTCCATCGCGACGAGCATTCGGTGGACCTCCAGCGCCTCCGCCGCGCGACGTTCGGCGGATAAAATTCCGGCTTTTATCGAAAGCGGCCAGATGCTCGCCGGCCTGCGGCGGATTTCGCGTTCGATATGCGCCAACGCTTCGTCCGTGCGGCCGGCGTTACAAAGGAAGGAGGCGAGTGCCGCGTGCGCGTGCGGCGCGTCCGGACGCTCGGCGACCGTGATGCGCAGGGCTTGCTCGTCGGGTGAAGGCGCGGAATCCGCGGTTGTCGCTGAGCTGGGGGACATCATGGCCATCTGTGTTACCGGCGCGCTCGCCCCCCGCGCAAGCGTCTGGCTCCGCGAAGGCTCCGGAAGGGGCGACCCGGAAGGGCTGCCGGGTATCAATCAGCCGTATCGATACCGTAACATACCCGGCTTTACTGTCCTTCGGTAACGGATTGATAATATTTATTTCTATAGTCGGCAGACCGAGCTGTCTTCCGGCTACGCCGAAGGTGGTTGGGACCGGCCTTCCGCAGGAAGCTCGGCGGTGGGAAAACCATGCGCGCGCGTTCCTTGGCGGATGCGGTGCGCGTCGAAACGGAAAAGCGAGGCCCGCCCGGCGAGCCCCGCGGCAGCCGCGGGGGGTCTATGATCAGGAATAGCATATTCCGTCCTGCGCCCTTTTCATGGGGCATTGCGGGTGTCCCGTTGCGTCCCGCGTGCGCAGGAAGCCGCGAACCAACCGTTCCTCCAGTCCCGCCCGTGACCTGGAACCGCGTCCGAAGGAAAATGATATGACGACCGACAGCAAGCCCCTGCCGCAAATCCGCAAGGGTGGGTCCCTGTCACGGCGACTCCTGTGCGGCGCATCGCTCGCCGCGGTCCTCGCCTGCGCGCCGCTGAGCGCGCGTGCCGAGGATCGTCATTGGGACGCCAATGTCACCGCGGTCGGATCGGGCGGCACCGGGACCTGGAATCTTTCCAATCTCAACTGGAGCCCCAATGGTGACGGCGTCAGCGGTCCCTATGTCCGCCCGTGGGAAAATGACACGATCGACAATGCGATCTTTGGCGGCACCGCGGGCACGGTAACCGTCGCGGTTCCGGTTACGGTCGGCAACATCACCTTCAGTTCGGCGGGCTATGTGCTGAACGGCAGCACGCTGACGCTGGCCGGACCGGCGCCGACGATCACCACCAATGCGGGCAATGTCACGATCAATTCGACGATTGCCGGCTCGTCGGGCATGATCAAGGCGGGCGGCGGCGGGTTGATCCTGACCGGAACCAACAGCTTCACAGGCGGCATAACACTCAATTCGGGCAGCATTTACGCGAACAGCGACGCGGCGCTCGGCGCATTGAGCAACAATATCGTCACTGCCGCAGGCGCGGACGTCCGGCTGTCTATCGGCGGGGCATCGACGAGCCGCGCCGTCGCGATCGGTGACGGCGGCCTGTTGAGACTCGAGGGCAGCGGCGCGGGCTCGGCGCTGATCTCCGGCAACGGCAGGGTGTGGGTGGCCGCCAGCGGGGTCACGCTGAGCAACGACCTCAATACATACACTGGCCAGACGATCTTCAACGGCTGCAACGGCGTCTGCTCGGCGCGCTTCACGTCGATCGGCGATCTTGGCCAGGCCAGCTCGCTCGGCGCGCCCGTAACCGTCGAAGACGGCACGATCGTTTTCAACCAGCAGAGCCAATATAGCGACAGCCTGATCTATCTGGGCGACGGCGACAGCTCGAACCGCAATTGGGACATCAACGGCAATAACGCGATCATTCGCAACCAGGGCATGGGTACGCTGACGCTTACCGGCGACGTCGATATTTCGACCGGCGGCACATTTATTGCCGAGACCGCCGATGTCGAACTGCTGGGTATCCTGAGCGGCGGCGCGTACGGTTTCAACGGCGCGGCCGGAAATAGCGTCACGCTGGGCAATGCGAACATATTTACCGGACAGGCGACCATCTCCGGGCTGGTGAAGGCGGGAGTTCTCGCCGACACGGGGACCGTCAGCTCGCTGGGCGCGGGGTCGACCATCGGTCTCAGCGTCGGCGCATTGAGTTATGTCGGAACGGGCAACAGCAGCAACCGCAGCTGGATCGTCCATGGCACGTCGAGCATCCAGAACGACGGAACCGGGGCGCTCGACCTCAGCGGCGACATGTCGTTCGTCGCAGGCGGGATCGCGGATAGCCTGACGCTCGGCGGCAGCTTTACCGGCGAAAACCGGTTTTCGGGCGTGATTTCGGGTGCCGGGGGCCTCGTCTCGAACGGCAGCGGCACCTGGGTCATCGGCGGCGCCAATAACTTCACGGGCAATGTCACGGTAACGTCGGGCACACTGAAGCTGGGGAATGCTGCGGCTTTCGGACCCGCGAACGGCATCGTCGTCAACGGCGGCACGCTCGACCTTGGTGGATATGATCTTGTCGCGCCCTCGCTGACCGGGACGGGCGGCACCGTGGCGCTGGGCTCGGCCAACCTTACCGTCGATACGACCGCCGACATTATTTTCGCAGGGAGCATCACGGGTGCGGGCGGATTCACCAAGGCGGGCGTGGGTACGGTGACGCTCGGCGGGGCGAATAGCTATACCGGTGCGACGACGGTGAACGGCGGCAGGCTCGTGCTCGACTTCAACAATGTCAGCGCACCCGCCAGCAACATCCTTTCCAGCGCCTCGACGCTGAATATGGCCGGCGGCGGCCTGACGGTTTTTGGCGGGGTGGCCGAGAATAGCGTTCAGACCTTCGATGGCCTCAACATCCTTGCCGGCAACAACCGGATCGGAGCGCAGGCCAGCTCCACCGGCAGCGTCACCATCAATTTCGGCGCGATCAACCGCTTGGGCGGACTGATCGACTTCGCCCTCCCACTCGCGGGTAACTTCACCACCAGCAACACGAGTCTCGGCGGCTGGGCCACGATAAACGGCACGGATTATGCCAAGGTGGTCGGCGGCAACATCGTCGCCTTCACCGATGCCGACTATACCGATCAGGATGATGCCTCCCTATGGGCGACCGGTCAGTATATTTCCGACAGCGATGGCGATTTCGAAAGCTACTCCGGAACCGTGGCAAGCGATGTTCAGCTGGCGGGGCTGCAATTCACAACCTTCGATCCGACCACAACCATTACCATCGACCCGGCGGCTACGCTCGGAATCGACGGCACGATTATCGTCGCCACTTCGGTGGGAGGCAACAACCAGACCATTACCGGCGGAAGCCTGACGGGTGGCTCGGGTGGCAGCACTCTCGGCGTGCAGCAGAACAGTGCCGGCACGTTCATCATCGGATCGACGATTGTGAACAATGGGGGAGCCACCAGCTTTGCCAAGGCCGGCAGCGGGACCGTTCGCCTGACTGGCAGCAACAGTTACACCGGCGGCACGACGCTGAGCGGCGGCCGTCTCGAAGTCGCCCAGCTCGCCAATGGCGGGGTCGCGAGCAGCATCGGCGCGTCGAGCGCCGATGCGACGAATCTTGTCATCGAAAACGGTACGCTTGCTTATATCGGCGCGGTCGACGCGGTCACCGATCGCGGCATCACCCTCGTCAACGGTGGCGCCGAGCGCGCGATCCAGGTCGATTCGGGGCGGAGCGTCGAATTCTCGGGCCTGGTCACCAGCTCCGACGATGCGGGGCTGACCAAGACCGGCTGGGGCACGCTGGTCCTGTCGAACGCCGCGAATGATTATGTCGGGGTCACCACGATCACCCAATCGTCGGCGGCCGGCAACAGCACGCTGTCGGTGAACACGCTGACCAATGGCGGTGTCGCAAGCGGCATCGGTGCGGCGAGCAGCGATTCGGCCAATCTCGTCATCAGCAATGGCGCGAAGCTCCAATATACCGGCGGCACCGTTGCGATCGACCGCGGCTTCACGCTTGCGGCCGGGCAAGGCGGTATCGATGTCGCCGATGCGGACACGGTGCTGACGATCGGCGGCGTCGCCGCGGGTGCCGGGTCCTTCTTCAAGGATGGCGCGGGCACGCTCATCCTCAGCGGCACCAACAGCTACACCGGCGATACGGTCGTCAATGCCGGCGTCTTGCGCGCGGGTTCGGCGCGGGCGTTCGGTGCCGGCGGCCGCTTCATGACGGTGAACAGCGGTGCTACGCTGGATCTTGGCGGCTATGACATCAACGCCGCGGCGGTGATCGGCGACGGCCTCATCGATTTGGGCGGGCGCACGCTGACGACGGGCGGCGGCAGCGGCATATTCGCCGGCCGCATTACCGGCACCGGGGGCTATACGCGGGTCGGCGGCTGGACCCAGACCTTCAGCGGCTGCAACAACGACTACACCGGGGCCACGACGATCGGCGGGGCGGTTTCGATCGACTGCATCGCCAATGGTGGGCAGGCGAGCGGCATAGGCGCTTCGTCGTCGGCGTCGTCGAACCTCGTCTTCGCGAATGGTACGCTCGTCTATACGGGCGCAAGCGTTTCGACCGATCGCGGCTTCGCGATGACCGGCAATGGCGTCATCAACGTCCTCGATGCCGGAACGACGCTTGGATTTTCGGGCAATATCACCGGCGCCGGTCAGCTCACAAAGGAAGGCGCGGGGACGCTGCTGCTGTCGGGGGCCAACAACACGACCGGTAACATGCGCGTGATAAACGGCACGGTGCGGGCCGGATCGACGACAGCCTTGCGGAGCGGCTGGGTATCGCTCAACGATACGGCAGGCGTCTCGCTCGATCTCGACGGCTATGATAGCAGAGTCCTCTACCTGGTGGGCGGCGGCACGACGGGCGGCCATGTCACTCTCGATACGGCGACGCTGACAATTACCAACGGCGGCAGCGGTTCCGCCATTTTCGGCGGCGCGATCTCGGGCAGCGGCGGCTTGATCAAGAACGGCAACGGCTTCCAGCAGCTATCCGGTTGCTCGAGCAGCTATGGCGGAACGACCGTCATCAATGGCGGCACGCTCGCGGTCGACTGCCTCGGCGACGGTGGCACGAACAGCTCGATCGGTTCGTCGTCCGCGGCGGCGAGCAATCTCGTGCTCAACGGCGGCGGGCTGCGCTATGTCGGCACCGGCGGAAGCACGGATCGGCAGTTCACGCTCGGCGCTTCGGCCGACAGCAGGCTCGAGTCGTGGGGCACGGGCGCGATCACCTTCGCCCATGACGGCCCGCTGACCTTCGCCAGCGCGAATACGGCGCAGACGCTGACGCTGGGCGGCGCGAACACGGGGAACAACATCCTCGCCGCGCAGATCACCGACAATGGCACCGGTCTCACCCGCCTGGAGAAGACCGGTGCCGGCACCTGGATTCTGACCAATCCGGACAGCAATTATACCGGCGCCACGACGATCAGCGGCGGCGTCCTCGGCGTCGACAAGCTGGCCGACGGCGGCGTCGCGAGCAGTATCGGCGCCTCGACGAGGGACGCGGCGAACCTGGTCATCGGCAACGGATCGACGCTGCGCTATACCGGCGCGGGCGATACGACGAACCGCCTGTTCACCCTGTCCCTCGGCGTCACCTTCATCGAATCGTCGGGCACCGGCGCGATCGTCTTTACCGATACCGGACCGGTGACGCTGGCGAACAACAATCAGGCGCGTACGATCGCGCTTGGCGGTACGAACACCGGCAACAACACGCTCGCGGGTTCGATCGGCAACGCCGGCATCGGCGTCACCACGCTCGCCAAGAACGACGGCGGCACCTGGGTGCTCACCGGCAACCACAGCTATACCGGATCGACCAACATCAACGGCGGCACGCTGTTCATCGGCGGTGGCGGCACGACGGGCTCGGTCGCCAGCGCGACCGTCAATAATTTCGGTACGCTCGGCTTCAACCGCAGCGACCTTCTGTCCTATGGCGGACAGGTCGTGGGCACCGGATCGGTGCGTCAGGCGGGCGCGGGCACGACGGTGCTGACGGGCACCAACCTCTATACCGGCGGCACGGCGATCGAGGCCGGCACGCTCCAACTGGGCGACGGCGGCACGAGCGGCAGCATCGTGGGCGATGTCGCCAACGACGGCGTGCTGGTGTTCGACCGGTCGGACCTCGTCACCTTCGGGGGCCTGATCTCGGGCAGCGGCGCGGTGGAGCAGGTCGGCAGCGGCACCACGGTGCTGACCGGCATCAACAGCTATGCGGGCGGCACGTCGATCCTCGGCGGCACCTTGCAAGTTTCCGCCGACGGCAATCTTGGCGCCGCAGCGGGCGGCCTGATCTTTTCAAACGGCACGCTGCGCACGACCGCATCCTTCGCGAGCGCGCGCAATGCCAGCCTGACGGGCGCGGGCACGATTTCGACCGACGCGGGGACGGTCTTCGCGCTCGATGGCATCATTTCGGGAGTGGGCGGCCTGACCAAGACGGGCGCGGGCATCCTGACGCTGAGCGGAAACAACAGCTACGCCGGTGCGACCAATGTGAATGCCGGTACGCTCAGGATCAACGGCGACCAGTCGGCGGCGACCGGCCTCGTCACCGTGGCTTCGGGCGCGACGCTCGGCGGTGCCGGGACGATCGGCGGCAGCGTCAATATCCTCGGCGGCGGCATCCTCGCGCCGGGCAACAGTCCGGGCACGCTCAATATCGACGGCGATCTTACGCTCGCCGGCGGCTCGATCCTGAATTTCGAATTCGGCCAGGCGGACGTCGCGGGCGGTCCGCTCAACGACCTGATCAACGTCGGCGGCGACCTGACGCTCGACGGCACGATCAACGTCACCAGCTCCAGCGGCGGCTATTTCGGCGGCGGCATCTACCGCGTGTTCAACTATGCCGGGACACTCACCGACAACGGGCTCGCGCTGGGCTCGATGCCGGCGGGGAGCGACGTCACCGTCCAGACCTCGGTCGCGGGGCAGGTCAATCTGATCAATAGCGAAGGCCTCGCGCTCAGCTTCTGGGACGGCAGCTTCGGGCCGAAGTTCGACGATGTGGTCAGCGGTGGCAACGGCAGCTGGCATCTCGGCGGCGCCGACAATAATTGGACGGGCGCCGACGGCAGCATCAACGCGGCCTATGCCGATGGCACTTTCGCGATCTTTGCGGGCGCGCCCGGCACGGTCACGGTCGACAATGGCGGTGGCGCCGTCACCACGACGGGAATGCAGTTCGCGACGGACGGCTATGTGATCGACGGCGGACCGCTGACGCTGGTCGGCCCCGAATCGATTATCCGCGTCGGTGACGGCACCGCCGCAGGCGCCGGCTATACCGCTAGGATCAGCGCGAACCTCACCGGCGCGACGCAATTGGTCAAGACTGACGGCGGCACGCTCATTTTGGCCGGCTTGAACGACTACACCGGCGGCACGCGGGTCGAAGGCGGAACGCTGCGCGTTTCGGCCGACGGCAATCTGGGCGCGGTCGCAGGTGGGCTGAGCCTCAACGGCGGCACGCTCAACACGACGACGACCATGACCAGCGATCGGGCTGTTACGCTGACGGGGATCGGAACCCTGCAGACGGATGCCTTCACAACGCTGACGCTATCCGGCGCCATCACCGGCGGCGGAAGCCTGGCCAAAAGCGGCGGCGGCACGTTGCTGCTCACCGGGGATGCCACGCATGGCGGCGGCACCACCATCGCGGCCGGGGGCAGGCTGCAGCTTGGCAACGGTGGCACAACGGGCAGCATCATCGGCAATATCGCCAACGACGGTGTGCTGACGTTCAACCGCAGCGACAATCTCGGCTTTGCCGGCGCCATTTCGGGCGCGGGGACGCTGATCCAGCAGGGCGCGGGCGAACTGACCCTGACAGGGAGCAGCAGCTATACCGGTGCGACCTCGGTACTTGGCGGGTCGCTGTTGCTTCAGGCCGGTGGTCAGATCAACGACACGTCGGTCCTGACCGTCAATGGCGGCGGCCGGATGATCGTCGAGGGCACGGGATCGCGGCTTGCCGCAGGTCCGGGCCAGTCCATGATCGGCCAGTCAGGAAGCAGTGGGGCGGCGTTGATCGTCCGCGGCGGCGGCGCGGCCTCATTCGGGCAGTTTGACGTCGGGAACGGCGTCAACACCACGGGTAACGTCACCGTAACCGGCGCGGGTTCGCAATTGTCGCATAGCGGCAGTTCATATTTGGGGCGGTTCGGAACCGCGATTGTGAATATCTCCGACGGCGGCCGGATGGAATCGAACGGCACGATCGCCTTTGTCGGCGGACAGACCGCGACCAGCCAGGGCATGGTTACCGTCACGGGCGCGGGGTCGATCTGGGCGGTCGGGGACCGGCTCGACGCGCGTCGCGGGCTGATTACCGTTGCGGATAGCGGCGTCATCACCGCCGGATCGTCGGTCATCGGATTCAACAGCGGCGTGGGTCTCAACAGTCCATCCGCGGATCTGGTCGTGACCGGCGCGGGATCGCGCTTTGAGACCATGGGCGGGCTCGCGATCACCAACAGCAGCGCGAACGGCGACCGCGGGACGATCACCATCGGCGACGGCGGCGTGGTTCGGGTCGGCGGCGGCACGCTCGCGATGGGTTCCGGCGACGCCACGCTCTACATTGGCGACTTCCAGGCGCTTCCGACGGGCAAGCGCGCGGGCATCCTGGACGCCGCGGAACTTACCTTCGCAGCGTCCACCAATGTGGTCAATTTCAATCACATCGACAGTGATTATGTCTTTGCGACGCGGATGTCGGGCGCGGGCGAGATCATTGTCAGCCGAGGCACGACGATCCTGACGGCGGACAATGCCCATTCGGGCCAGACCCATGTGAATGGCGGCATGCTCATCATCAACGGTGACCAGTCGGCGGCGACGGGAAGGGTCAACGTCATGGCGGGCGGCGCATTGGGCGGCCGCGGTGTGATCGGGGGCAGCGTGGACGGTTTCGGGCGCATCGCGCCCGGTGACCTCGGCGCGGCACCCGGAACACTGACGATCAATGGCGATCTGCTGACCAACTTCGTTACCAATTTCGACTATAATTTCGGGCAGGCCAATGTCGTCGGCGGCGCGTTCAACGATCTGATCGAGGTCGGCGGCAATCTGACGCTCGACGGCACGCTCAACGTCGCGGTGACGCCGGGCGGCAGCTTCGATCCGGGCGTCTATCGCGTCATCAACTATGGCGGCACGCTCACGAACAACGGGCTCGATGTCGATCCTGGCTATTTTGTCCAGACCTCGGTCGCGAACCAGGTCAATCTGGTCAATACGACCGGTCTCACCATGCGTTTCTGGGACGGTGCGGCCGGGGCGAAGAACGACGGCGTGATCACGGGCGGCGACGGCCTGTGGCAGAACAGCGGCGGCAACGACAATTGGACCGAGTTCGACGGTTCGGCCAACGCGCCCTTTACCGACAATGCGTTCGCGGTATTCTCCGGCCTTGGCGGCACGGTGACCGTCGATGCGTCGCTCGGCGACGTGACGGCGTCGGGGATGCAGTTCGCAAGCGACGGCTATCTGATCGCCGGCCAAGATATCGCGCTCGTCGCGTCGGAATCGATCATCCGCGTCGGTGACGGGACCGCGGCGGGCGAGGCCTATACCGCGACGATCGCCGCGAACCTGACCGGGGTCGGCGACCTGATCAAGTCCGATCTCGGCACGCTGGCGCTCACCGGAGCAAACAGCTTCGCTGGCGAAATCAATGTCCGGGGCGGCGAACTGCTGCTCACCAATGGCGGTACGCTCGGCAATACGGAAGGCGCGATCGGCCGCGAGAGCGGCGAGCAGGGTGTCGTCAGCGTCATCGGCACCGACGGCAGCGGCAATGTTTCGACCTGGACCAATACGGCGGGGCTCCGCGTCGGCGATGCCGGCAACGGCGCGCTGAACATTCTGGGCGGCGGCGCCGTCAGCGTCGCCGACATCGCTTATGTCGGGTACGACGTGGGCGGCGAGGGCGCCGTCACCGTGTCGGGTGTCGACGGGGTTGGCAATGCCTCGACCTGGACCATCACGCGCGACCTCGTCATCGGCGAGTTCGGCAACGGCTCGCTCGACATCGCGGGCGGCGGGCAGGTCAGCAATGAATCGGGCTATATCGGTGCCAGCGGCGGCAGCCAGGGCATCGTGACCGTTTCGGGTGCCGACGCCGACGGCAATGCTTCGACCTGGACCAACAGCGCCGAATTGATCGTCGGCAACACCGGAAACGGGACGCTGAACATTACCGATGGGGGTAAGGTCCTGAGCGATACGGCGTACGTCGGCCGGGACACCGATGGTCTCGGCCAGGTGCTGGTCTCCGGGGCCGGGTCGGCCTGGGACAACAGCGGGCGGATCAATATAGGCTCGTTCGGCACCGGCTCCTTGCGCATCGAAAACGGCGCCACGGTCTCCAGCAACGATGGGGTGGTCGGCAGTTCGGGACAGGGCGATGTGGTCGTCACGGGCCCCGACACGTCGTGGGTCAACGACGAACAGCTCAATATCGGCAGCTTCGGCGCCGGGACGATGCGCATCGAAAACGGCGCCAGCGTCACCAGCAACCAGGGCTATATCGGCGCGAATGCCAGCGGCAGCGTCACGGTCACCGGCGCGGGGTCGAATTGGCTCGTCACCGACTTCAACATGACCGTTGGCAACGCCGGCGCGGGCGCGCTGGCGATCGACGATGGCGGGCGCGTGCGGGTCGAGGGCGGATTCGCGCTCGGCGTCGCGGACGGATCGAGCGGAACGGTGACCTTGCTCGGCACGCCGGGCAGCCGCGGTACGCTCGAAACCCGCCAGATCGGCGGCGGTCTGGGCACCGTGAACTTTACGATGGACGGCGGATTGCTGCGCGCGACGCAGGATGAAGATGAATTCTTCGTCAATTTCGCCGCCAACGACATCGCTCTCGGTGCGAACGGCGGCGTTATCGACAGCGACGGCCATAATATCGGCATCGCGCCCGCTTTCGTCGGCGCGGGCGGCTTGACCAAGGATGGTTTGGGCACGCTGACGCTGGCCGGCGCCAGCAGCTATGCAGGCGAAACGCTGGTCAATGCCGGCACCCTGATCGTCAACGGCGACCAGTCGGCGGCGACCGGCCAGACGACGATATTCTCGGGCGCGACGCTTGGCGGCTTCGGCATCATCGGCGGCAATGTCGATATCCTCGACGGCGCGACACTGGCGCCGGGCGAAAGCGTCGGCACGCTGACGATTGGCGGCAATCTGTCGCTCGCGAGCGGTTCGATACTTGCCTATGAATTCGGCCAGGCGAACATCGCGGGCGGCGCGCTCAACGACCTCGTCAATGTCGGCGGCGATCTGACGCTCGACGGGACGATCAATGTCACCACATCGGCGGGCGGCACATTCGGCCCCGGCATCTACCGCGTGTTCAACTATGGCGGCGCGCTGACCGACAACGGGCTGGATCTCGGTGCGATCGCCGGCGGCACCGCCGACATCGTGGTTCAGACGTCAGTCGCGGGCCAGGTGAATCTCGTGAACACGCAGGGGCTGGCGCTCAGCTTCTGGGACGGCTTGGCCGGTCCCAAGAATAACGACCTGCTCGACGGCGGCGACGGCGTGTGGCGTCTCGGTGGCGGTTCGAACAACTGGACCGACGCGAACGGTGCGGTGAACGCCGATTATGCGCAGGACAGCCTCGCGGTCTTTGCCGGCGCCGCCGGCACCGTCACGATCGACAACAGCGGCGGCGACGTCCTCGCGTCGGGCATGCAGTTCGCGAGCGATGGCTATGTGCTGACCGGCGATGCGCTGACGCTGACCGGTGCGCAGGCGACCATTCAGGTCGGCGACAGCAGCGCGGCGGGTGCCGATTATACCGCAACCATCGCGGCCGAAATCACCGGCACGGCGGGGCTGGTCAAGACCGACGCGGGCACGCTCGTCCTTTCCGGCACGAACAGCTATACCGGCGGCACGACGGTCAGCGACGGCATCCTCCGCATCGCGTCCGACGCCAACCTTGGTGATGCAGCGGGCGGGCTGGCCTTCGGCGGCGGCACGCTGCACACGACCGCCGACATCGTCTCGGCCCGCGCGGTCGACCTTGCCGGCGATGCGACCTTCCTTACCGACGCCGACCTGACCCTCGCGAACGCGATTTCGGGCGCGGGCAGCCTGACGAAGGACGGTGCGGGCACGCTCGTCCTTGCGGACGACAACAATTACGCGGGCGGCACGGCGATCCGCGCCGGGCGATTGGAACTTGGCGACGGTGGTACGAACGGCGCGATCGCGGGCGATGTCGTCAATGACGGCGTCCTCGCGTTCAACCGGTCGGACAGCGTCACCTATGCCGGGCTGATTTCGGGCGGCGGTTCGATCGAGCAGATGGGTTCGGGCACGACGATCCTGACCGGCGATCATCTCTTCACCGGCGGCACGACGATTGCGGGCGGCACGCTGCAACTGGGCGATGGCGGCACCTCGGGCTCGATTTCCGGCAACGTCGTCAACAACGGCACGCTTGCCTTCAACCGCGCCGATGCGGTGACCTTCGCAGGGCTCATTTCGGGCAGCGGCGGTCTCAACCAGACCGGCTCGGGCACGACGATCCTCACTGGCGGCAACAGCTATACGGGCGCGACCAATGTCATCGCGGGCACATTGCTCGTCAACGGCGACCAATCGGCGGCGACGGGCCTCACCAGCGTCGCCTCGGGGGCGACGCTCGGCGGCTTCGGCATCATCGGCGGCGACGTGACGATCGCCGACGGCGCGGCGCTGGCGCCGGGGGCCGGCGGGCCGGGTGCGCTCGCGATCAACGGCAATCTCGTGCTGGCATCGGGCGCCACGCTCGACTTCGACTTCGGCCGGGCAAATGATCCGGGTGGTCCGCTCAACGACGTCGTGAGCGTCGGCGGCAACCTTACCCTCGACGGCACGCTCGACGTGGCGGTGCCTGCGGGTGGCGCGTTCGACATCGGCCTCTATCGCATCGCCAATTATGCGGGATCGCTGACCGACAACGGGCTCGCGCTCGGCATCTTGCCCGCGGGCGCCGATGTCGTGGTGCAGACGGCGATTGCGGGTGAGGTGAACCTGATCAACACCGGATCGGCGACGCTCAACTTCTGGGACGGCGCGGCGGGTCCGAAATTCGACAATGCAGTGAACGGCGGCGACGGCGTCTGGCAGAACAGCCTTGGCAATGACAATTGGGCCGACATGAGCGGCGCGGTCAACGCGGGCTATGATGACGGCGCTTTCGCCATCTTCTCGGGCACCGCGGGAAGCGTGACGATCGACAACAGCCTCGGCGCGGTGTCGGCGTCGGGTATGCAGTTCGCCACCGGCGGTTATGTGGTCGGCGGCGACGCACTGACGCTGGATGGCGCACAGGCGGTGATCCGCGTCGGCGACGGCACCGCGCCTGGCGCGGCCACTATCGCGACGATCGACGCCGAACTGACCGGCGCGGCCGAACTGGTCAAGACCGACGCGGGAACGCTCGTGCTGACGGGCGCCAACAGCTACGCCGGCGGCACCTCGATCAACGGCGGCATGCTACAGGTCGGCGGCGACGCCAATCTCGGTGCGGCCACGGGCGGGCTCCGCTTCGACGGCGGCACGCTGCAAACGACAGCCAGCTTCACTTCGGCGCGCGGGGTCGAACTGCTCGGCACCGGCGGTTTCCGCACCGACGCGGGGACGGTGCTGACGCTCGCAGGCGCGCTATCGGGCGCGGGCAGCTTTATCAAGAGCGGTACGGGCACGCTGGTGCTGGACGGCAGCGGCGCCTTCGGCGGCGCGACGGTCACCGCCGGCACGATGTTCGTGAATGGCAATTATGCGGCGGCGGCCGGGGCGACGAATGTCCTCGCCGGCGCGACGCTCGGCGGCACGGGCACCATCGGCGGCGACGTCGCGCTCGGCAACGGTGCGATCCTGGCGCCCGGCGCGGGCGCGCCGGGGACGCTGACGATCGGCGGCAATCTCTCGCTCTCGGCCACATCGCAGCTCGATTTCGAGTTCGGCGAGGCGGGCGTCGTCGGCGGCGCGCTCAATGACCTTGTCAACGTCGGCGGCGATCTCATCCTCGACGGTGTGCTCAACGTCGGCGTTTCGGCGGGTGGCGCGTTCGACGTCGGCGTCTATCGCATGTTCAACTATGGCGGCGCGCTCACCGACAATGGCGTGACGCTCGGCACCATGCCGGCGGGCTCGAATGCAGCGGTACAGACCTCGATCACGGGGCAGGTCAATCTGGTCAATTCGGCGGGGCTGACGCTCAACTTCTGGGACGGCGCCAGCGGTCCCAAGAATGACGGCACGATCGGCGGCGGCGACGGCGTCTGGCAGAACAGCGTCGGCAACGACAGTTGGACGGGCGAGGACGGCGCGATCAACGCGGCCTATTCGGACGGCGCCTTCGCCATCTTCGGCGGCACCGGCGGGACGGTCACGGTCGACGACAGCCTGGGTGCGGTGTCGGTCGCCGGCATGCAGTTCGCGGCGGACGATTATGTCATCGGCGGGGACGACATCACGCTGACCGACGCGACCGCGACGATCCGCGTCGGCGACGGCAGCACGGCGGGCGCGGACTTCACCGCGACGATCAATTCGGCGCTCGGCGGCGCGGCGCAGTTGGTGAAGTCGGATGCGGGGACGCTCGTCCTCGGCGGCACGAACAGCTACACCGGCGGCACGCTGATCGCCGGCGGCACGATCCGCATTGCCAGCGACGCCAATCTTGGCGCGGCGGACGGCGACGTGACGCTCGACGGCGGCGCGCTCGAAACGAGCGCCGACATCACGAGCGCGCGCGGCATCGTCGTCGCGAGCGAGGGCGCGGTCGCGACCGCGGCCGATACGATCTTCACCTATGACGGCCTGCTCTCGGGCGGCGGCACGCTGACCAAGGCGGGGGCGGGCACCTGGCTCATGACCGCCGACAACAACGGCTTTGCAGGCAGCACGGCCGTCGCGGCCGGGACGCTCGCGGTGCAGGGCCGTCTCGGCGGCGCGGTCTCCGTGGGCTCGGCAGGGCGCCTCGAAGGCGCGGGCCGCGTCGGCTCGATTGTGAATGCGGGCACCGTTGCGCCGGGGCGCGACGCGATCGGCTCGCTGACCGTCGCCGGCGACTACACCGGCCGTGGCGGCACGCTCGAAATCGAGGCCGAACTGGGCGGCGATGCGTCGCAGGCCGACCGCCTGATTGTCGGCGGCGCGACATCGGGCAGCACGCGCGTCACTGTGATCAATCGCGGCGGGCTTGGCGCCCAGACGGTCGAGGGCATCAAGATCATCGACGTCGCCGGCGCTTCGAACGGCAGCTTCACGCTCGACGGCGATTATCTGTTCGACGGCGAACAGGCGGTGGTCGCGGGCGCCTATGGCTACCGGCTTTACAAGAACGGCATCGCGACGCCGCAGGATGGCGACTGGTATCTCCGCTCGGCGCTGCTCTACGGACCAGGCGAGCCGGAAGGCCCGCTCTATCAGCCGGGCGTGCCCGTCTATGAAGCTTATGCGGGTGCGCTCCAGTCGCTGAACCGCCTGCCCACCTTGCAGCAGCGTGTCGGCAACCGGTCGTGGGCGGCTTCGCCGATCGCCGGTGCGGGCCTCTGGGGCCGTTTCGAATCCGAACGCCAGCGTCCCGAGGCGCTTGTCTCGACCAGCGGTGCCGACCGTAAGGTCGATCAATGGCAGGCGCAGCTCGGCCTCGACGCGGTGCTGACCCAGCGCAGCGACGGTGCCGCGCTCGTCGGCGGGCTGACCGCGCATTACGGCAAGGCGGACAGCGCCGTGACGTCGATCTTCGGCGACGGCACGATCGATACGCAAGGCTACGGCGTCGGTGCGACGATGACCTGGTACGGGCCGAAGGGCTTTTACGTCGACGGTCAGGTCAAGCTCAGCTGGTTCGACAGCGATCTTGAATCGAATATTCTCGGATCGCTGGCACGCGGCAACAAGGGCGACGGGCAGGCGTTCGGCCTCGAACTCGGCAAGCAGACCCCGATCGGGCGGAATCTCTCGATCACGCCTCAGGTCCAGATGATTTATGCCAAGGTCGATTTCGACCGCTTTGCCGACCCCTCCGACGCCGCGGTTTCGGCCGCGAAGGGCGAAAGCCTGAAGACACGCTGGGGCCTGGCGATCGACCATCAGACCAGCTGGAAGGGCCGCGCGGGCGATACGCGCCGCACGCGCCTCTACACCGCGATGAACCTCAGCTATGAATGGCTCGATGGGGCGGAGGCGGATGTGTCGGGAACGCCGATCGTCAATCGCGACCATCGCCTGTCGGGCGAGCTGGGGCTCGGCGGCAGTTACAGCTGGGGCGACGACCGCTTTACCCTCTACACCGAAGTGTCGGGCGATACGGCGATCGCCGACTTCGGCGCGGGCTATAATCTGAAGGGCACGGCGGGCTTCCGGGTGCGGTTCTGATCGCTGTCGGAATAAGGGGCCGGAGGGCGGATGAGCGCCTCAAGCTGATCGTGACCGGTTGATCGGAGGTCTTTCAGCCGTCTCCCCTCAGCTGTAAATCTGGCCTGGAAGGTAGGTTCATTGCGCGCGTCGACCGGCCTTTGATCCCGCCGTGCGGGATACTCTACTCTCATCCCAGCCCGGCTGCCTCGATCGCCGCGAGCGCGTTCTCGACGCGCGCGTCGCCTTCGCCCTCGACCCACGCCCAGGGCAGCCGGCGCCGGTCGAGTTCGCCCATGGCGATGTCCATGAACTGCGCCCGCGCGAGTTCGCTGCCGAACAGGCGCGTGCCGTCCTCCTGCCACGGCAGGTCCATCGCGGGGACCAGATACAGGTCGGCGACCGCGTCCCACAGGTCGATTTCGGGCAGGCGGCGGCCGAGCAGCATGATCGCCCATGCCTGCGTCATCAGCGGGTCGGTGTCCGACACGAGCCATGCGGGCCTCTGCGCGCGCGCCGCCTCGGTTGCCGCGCGGTGCCCGTCGAAGATCGCGAGCAGGTCGACCTCGTCGAGGTCGGTGCCGTTCGCCTCGGCATAGGTGCGGCCATATTCGGGAACGACGAGGCCGCCGAGGCGCAAGGCGAGGCGCGGTGCGAGCGTCGACTTGCCGGTGCTTTCGGCGCCGTGGAGGCAGATGTGGCGGGTCATAGCGGCAACCTGCCCGTTGCGGCGGCGCGGCGCCACTGGATCAGCCCGTCGATCGACAGGCCGAGCAGCACGACATAGACCGCGCTCGTCGCATAAAGCCCGCGCGAGGCGAAGAGCGGCACCGCGATCAGGTCAACGATGATCCACAGCAGCCAGCTTTCGACGCGGCGCCGCGCGAGCAGCCATTGCGCGGTGATGCTGAGCATCGCGATCGCGCCGTCGATCCACGGCGCGGCCGCGTCGGTATAACGGTCCATCGCGAAGCTCCAGCCTGCCCAAGCGGCGATCGTCGCCAGCGCCCAACCCCGGCGGGCGCGGCCGGTCATCCAGCGCACCGGCACGCCGCTGTCGTCGCGCGCGCGTATCCATGCCGCCCAGCCATAAAGGTTGAGCGCGAAGAAAAAGCCCTGGAGCAGCATGTCACTGTACAGCTTCGCCTCGAAGAAGACGAAGGCGTAGAGCGTCACCGCAATGAGCGCGAAGGGATAGTTCCATACGCTGCGCAGCGCTACCAGCGCGACGTTGACGAGGACCAGCGCCGCCGCGATCCCCTCGATCGGGCTCATGGAGCCGGTTCGCCGCGAGGACGCGTCCACAGGCCGTCGCGGCTGATCCGCCGCTGCGGTGGGCGGCGCAGCACCGACCAGCCGGCGCGCGCGATCCAGCCGAGCTTGGCGAGCAGGCTCGATGCGGCGCGATGGTCCCACGCATGGTCGCCGCGCGCGCGCACCTCGCGCGCGATGTCGCCATAGATACCCGCGGCGGCGAGCACCGCCCAGCGGCTGCGCGGCGACAGCTTGCGCGCCCCCCAGCGCCCCGACGCCTCATGTTCCTCGGCCATTTCGGACAGCCATCGGGCCATCACCGACAGGCGCCCGCGAAAAGCGGGGTGCATGTGCTGGCCGGGCGGGATGTCGAGTTCGACCATCCATTCGACGGGCAGGTAGCAACGGTCGGCGGCGGCGTCCTCGGCGACGTCGCGCGCGATATTGGCGAGCTGGAACGCGATGCCAAGGTCCGAGGCGCGGTCGAGCGTCGTTTCGTCGGCGGGGTCGACGCCCATGACCAGCGCCATCGCGACGCCCACCGCGCCCGCGACATGATAGGCGTAGCGCAGCAGATCGTCCTCGCTGCGCGGGCGCCAGTCGCGCGCATCAAGTTCAAAGCCCGCGACGATGTCGTCGATCACCGCGCGCGGGATCGCAACTTCGGTAAGCAGGAAACCGAGCGCGTCGAACGCCATGTCGCCGGTCGGTTCGCCCGCAAACGCCTTGTCTGTCTGTGCCCGGATATGCGCGACGGCGGCGGCTGGATCATGGCCCGTCTTCATCGCGCCGCCATGGTCCTGTCCGTCGGTCAAATCGTCGGCGGCGCGGCACCAGGCGTAGAGCAGCCACACGCGCTCGCGCGTTTCGCGGTCGAAGAGCTGGCTGGCGAGGGCAAAGCTTTTCGATCCGCGCGCGATGCTGTCGTGCGCGAAACCGTGGAGGGCATGCGCGTCATAGGCCCCCTCCTCGATCATCAGAGATCGTCGGCCTTCATCGCGAAGATCGTCTTGTGCGGAACATAGGCCGCCATCTTGTCGAGCAACTCGTCGAGCCCGGCGTCGACGATCATGATCCCGGCGTGCGCAGGGCGGATGAAGCCGACCTCGATCATGTTGCGATTGAAGGCGATGAGGTCGTTATAGAAGCCCGCGGCGTTGAGCAGCCCGACCGGCTTCGCATGATAGCCGAGCTGCGCCCAACTGATCGCCTCCCACAATTCGTCCATCGTCCCGACCCCGCCGGGGATGGTGAGGAAGCCGTCCGACAAATCGGTGAACATCTTCTTGCGCTCGTGCATGCCCGAGACAACGTGGAGTTCGGTGACGCCGCGATGCGCGACCTCGGCGCCGACGAGCGCGTCGGGGATGATGCCGATCACCTCGCCGCCGGCTTCCAATGCGCTGTCGGCGACCGCGCCCATCAGCCCGAGCCGGCCGCCGCCGTAAACGACGCCGATGCCGCGTGTCGCCAGCGTGCGCCCGACGTGGCGCGCGGTTTCGATATAGATCGGATCTTCGGGCGTCGCGGACCCGCAATAGACGGCAAGGCGTTTCATAATTCTTCCAACATCAACTGGGCGGTCGCCTTGGCGCTGCCGACGACCCCCGGGATACCCGCGCCCGGATGCGTCCCCGCGCCGACGAAGTAAAGATTGGAAATGAGATCGTCGCGGTTGTGGGCGCGGAACCAGGCGCTCTGCCAGAGGACAGGCTCGAGGCTGAACGCGCTGCCGAGGTGCGCCGACAGGTCGCGGCCGAAATCCAAGGGCGTGTAGTGGAAGCGCGTGACGAGATTGGCGCGGAGGCCGGGGGTGACCCGCCGCTCGACCTCGTCGAGGATCGCGTCGGCGAATCGCTGGCCGAAGTCGCCGTCCCAGTCGGCTTTTGCCTTGCCCAGATGCGCGACGGGCGCGAGCGCGTAGAAGGTCGAATGCCCCGGCGGCGCCATGCCGGGATCGGTGACGCTCGGATGGTGCAGATAAAGCGAGAAATCGTCGGGGACGACGCCCCCGTAAATGTCGCGCAATAGCCCCTTGTAGCGCGGGCCGAACAAGATGCTGTGATGCGCGATATCGGGATATTCGCCCTTCACCCCGAAATGGACGACGAACAGCGAAGGCGACCAGCGTTTGCGCGCCAGCGCCTTCGCGACCTTCGCTCCGCGCGGATGGCCGCCGAGCAAGTCCCGATAGCCGTGCATCAGGTCGCCGTTGCACGCGACCAGATCGGCGTCGCCATGCCAGCCGCTCCGCGTCGTCACGCCGGTCGCGCGGTCGCCCGCGGTGTCGATCGTCGCGACCCGATCGCCGAGGCGCAGCACTCCTCCCAGCCGCTCGAACAGCCGCACCATCCCG
The DNA here is from genome assembly GCA_966250105.1 of uncultured Sphingopyxis sp. Taxonomy (GTDB): domain Bacteria; phylum Pseudomonadota; class Alphaproteobacteria; order Sphingomonadales; family Sphingomonadaceae; genus Sphingopyxis. The sequence goes on from CBINGC010000022.1 coordinate 47,319, forward strand.
CGCACCAGCGCATTGGTCCCGCCGCGCGCGAACCAGACGCCGCCGTCCTTTTCGATCGTGTGAATGAGCGCGTAGATTGCGCTCGTCGTCATCGGATTGCCACCGACTAGCAACGTGTGGAAGGATAGCGCCTGCCGCAGCCTTTCGTCCTCCACATAGGAGGAGACGACCCCATAAACGCTGCGCCACGCCCGATATTTCATCAGCGCCGGCGCCGCCCGGACCATCGAGGCGAAGTCGAGGAACGCGACCGCGCCGAGCTTGACATAGCCCTCTTCGTAAACCCCCTTCGAATAGCCGAGGAAGCGGTCGTACCCCGCGACATCGGCGGGGCACAGCTTCGCGATCTCTTCCCGCAGCGCCGCCTCGTCGTTCGAATAGTCGAAATTCGTCCCGTCGGGCCAGTTCAGGCGGTAGAAGGGCGTCACCGGAACCAGGTCGACGTCCTCGGCCATCGTCTGTCCGCTGAGTGCCCAGAGTTCTTCGAGGCACGGCGGGTCGGTAATCACCGTCGGCCCCGCGTCGAAGGTGAAGCCGTCCCGCTTCCAGTGATAGGCCCGCCCCCCGGCCTGGTCGCGCGCCTCGACGATCGTTGTCGCGACGCCCGCCGATTGCAGCCGGATCGCGAGCGCGAGCCCGCCGAACCCCGCGCCGACGACGATCGCGCGGCGGCTCATCGCCAGTCGAACTTCGCCAGCGCGGCGACCGCTCGGCCGATCGCGACCGGCGGCTTGCCCATGAGCAGGCGCAGCTTGTCGCCCGTCGTCGAGCGACCCGCATAGAAGCGCGCGATCAGTCGCGGCGACAGCCGGTAGAAACGCTCGAAGATGCGGAAACGCTCGTCGGGTTCCGCCGCCCGGAACAGCATTGCGCCGAGCATCCGATAGAAACGCTGGCGCCGCCACGAGGCCGCTGCGCGCCCGCGAAGCACGGCGGCGAGGTCGCTCCGGTCGACGAGAGCGGGCAGCGCCGATGCCGTCCGCACCGCATCGGGAAGCGAATAGCCGGTCGTGGCGTGGAACAGCCCCGCACGCACGCCGATCCGCGCGGTGCGGTCGGATGCGGGCCACAGCCGTTCGAAATCTCCTGCGATAACTACCGGCAGCGCGCCGCCTTCCTCGCGCGTCGTCGCCGCGACGTCCCAGCCCTGCGCCGCGGCATAGGCGGCGACCCGCTCGCGCACCGCCGCCGCATCGAGCTCGGCATCATCGCTGTAATAAGTATCCTCGACGAATATGGTTTCGGCATCGAAGGGCAGCAGATAGACGAAACGATAGCCGTCCAGTTGCTCGACCGTGGCGTCCATCACCACCGGATATTCTACGCCATGCCCGCCTTTCACCGTCAGCGCCTGCCCGACGAATTTCTGCCAGCCGCAGTCGAGCCCCGCGAATTTACCCGCGCCGCGCGCGTCGATGACATGCTTCGCCGACAATCGCCCGCCACGCGTCAGCAGCAGATGGTCGGGCGCGACATGCTTCGCCTTGTCGGCGATGATGTGCCCCGCGGGCAGCGCCGCGGCGACCGCTTCGGCGAGCGCCTCGCCGGTAATGCTCTTATACCCCATGCGCAGCCGCCGCTCGTGCGACGGGAAGCGGACGTCGTAGCGCGGCCAGTGATGGCGCACGAGCGGCGCGACGAGCCAGCGATCCTTCTTCGCGATGTCGCTGTCGAAAAAGGACCAGACATGATTGCCGCCGACCGGACCCGGTTCGACCAGCCGCACGTCGAGGTCGGGCCGCTTCGCCGCGAGCGCAAGCGCCGCGAGCCCGCCGGCGAGCCCGCCGCCGACGATCGCGATGTCGCATTTATCGATCCTCTGCCCCGCCATCCCTCCGCCTTAGCCACGCGAGCGCGTCGGCGCAAAGCCATTGCAACGCGGCGGCGAGCGACTAGCCTTGCGCGATGACCGGCTGGGCGATCCTTTTTTCCGCGCTTGCGATGACCGCGATCGTCGGCGTGCGCTATCTGATCACGAGCGGCGCCTTCGCCTTGGCGACCCGAGTGAAGCAGCCGGGCCTCTATCGCGGGCTCGAACCGCAGATGAGGCGCGAGATCGGCTGGAGCCTTGCGAGCGCCGCTATCTACGGGGTTCCGGCGGGCATCGTCGCCTGGGGCTGGCAGGCGCGTGGCTGGACGCGCATCTATACCGACATCGACGCCTTTCCGCTCTGGTATCTGCCCGTCAGCCTGTTCGCCTATCTCGTCCTGCACGACACATGGTTCTACTGGACGCACCGCTGGATGCACCGTCCGGCGCTGTTCCGCGCCGCGCATGCGGTCCATCATGCGAGCCGCCCGCCGACCGCCTGGGCGGCGATGAGCTTCCATCCGCTTGAGGCGATCACGGGGGCGGTCGTGATCCCGGCGCTCGTCTTCGTCATCCCGATCCATGTCGGGGTGCTCGGCCTCGTGCTCGCGATCATGACGGTGATGGGCGTCGGCAATCATATAGGGTGGGAGATGTTCCCGCGCCCGCTCGTTCATGGACCCGCAGGGAAATGGCTGATAACCGCAACGCATCATCAGGCGCATCATGCGGCTTACCGGGGGAATTATGGTCTCTACTTCCGCTTTTGGGACAAGGCGTGCGGCACGGATATCGGGCTTGGCACTTTTGCCGATGCTGTTGACCGCCGCAGCCCCGCCGCCGCCGACGGTTGAAATCAGCGTAACCGGGCTGCGCAGCGAGAAGGGGCAGATCCTCGTCTGCCTGACCCCGAACCGCAAGGCCTTTCCCGATTGCAGCAAGGACGCTGGCTCGGTCCGCATGGTGGTGAAGGCGATCGACGCGGAAAATTTCGCCGTCCACGCGCCCGCCGCCGGAACCTATGCGATCGCGGTCGTGCATGACGAGAATGGGAACAACAAGCTCGACACCGCGATTTTCATACCGAAAGAAGGCTTCGGTTTTTCGCGCAACCCGACGATCACCGTCGGACCGCCCAGCTTCAAATCGGCCAGCTTCGCGGTCGCGGGCGACATGCGCCAGTCGATCAAGATGAAATATATGCTGTAAGGGGCGCGGCGGGTTTGGGGTGGGGAGCGGGCGTTCCCCCTTTCGTCATCCCGGACTTGATCCGGGATCCCGCTTTTTGATGGACGGAGCGGGTTTCAATCTCGAGCGGGACCCCGGATCAAGTTCGGGGTGACGAAGGATGAGACGGCCCCTTCCGGCCGTTAGCTACCACACTCCCATCCGCAATTCACCCCGCATAAGCATCCCGCAATTCGCGCTTCAGCACCTTGCCGATCGGGCTGCGCGGCAATTCTTCAACCACGGTAACCGCGCTCAGCCGCTGCGTCTTGCCGACCTTGGCATTGCAGTCGGCGCGCACGCTTTCGGCGTCCGCGCCATTTTTCAGCACCACGAACGCCACCGGCGTTTCGCCCCACTCCTCGCTCGGCATTCCGACGACCGCCGCCTCGACGACGCGATCGTCGGCGATCAATATCGCCTCGAGGTCGCTCGGGAAGATGTTGAAGCCGCCCGAGATGATCATGTCCTTGGCACGGTCCATCAGCGTCAGAAAGCCGTCCTCGTCGATCCGGCCGATGTCGCCGTGGCGATAGAAGAGATTCCCGTCGCTGTCGTGCCAGTGCATCGCCTTGGTCGCGTCGGGGCGGTTATTATAGCCGGTCATCATCGCGGGACTGCGGCCGACGACTTCGCCGACCGATCCTTGCGGCAGCTCGTTGCCTTCTTCGTCGATCACCTTCGCGATGTGGCCGGGCGCGGGCTTGCCGACGGTGTGCAGCTTGTCGGGGAATTGATGCGCCTCGAGGATGAAAGCCGCGCCGCCCTCGGTCATGCCGTAAATCTCGACCAGCCCGCCGGGCCAGCGTTGCAGAACATCGGCCTTGAGCGCGGCGGGGAAGGGCGCGGAGGTGCAATATTTGACGACGAAGCTGGAGAGGTCGAAGTCGCCGAAATCCTCCCGCGCCATGATGCGGCGGTATTGCACAGGCACCAGCATACAGTTCGTCGCGCGTTCCCGTTCGGCAAGTTCAAGGAAACCGCGCGCGTCGAATTTCTTCATCAGCACGACCTGTCCGCCCGACCCGACCGTCGGCATGAAGCTCGCCATCGTCGTATTCGAATAGAGCGGGGTCGACAGGATCGTCACCGCGGCAGCGCCATAGGCGGGGGCGCCGCGAATGATGTGCTGCCAGCGCATCGCATGGCTGTGGACGATGCCCTTGGGCGTGCCGGTGGTACCCGACGAATAGATGATGTTGAACCCGTCCTCGGGCAAAATTTCGACCGGCGCCGGCTTCGCGCCAGCCAATGACAGCCAGGCCTCCAGCGGCGTGCCTGCGTCGCTGCCGTCCATCGCGATCAGGTCGCTCGCGGTGATGACATGTCCTTCGAGGCTCGCCTTCGCCGCGCTGTCAAGGAACAGGTGGCGCGCGCCGGTGTCGGCGATCATCGCCGCCATCTGCTCGCCGGTCGCGCTGTTGGTGACGAGCCCCGCGACCCCGCCCGCGCGCAACGTGCCGAGGATCACCGCCATCTGCTCGACGCTGTTGAGGCCCGCGATCGCGGTGCGATCGCCCTTCGCAAGTCCGTCCTGTTGCAGCCGCGCGGCGATTCGGTCGGTCAATTGATCCAGTTCGGACCAGCTCAGTCGCCGCAGCGGATCGGCAGCCGCTACGGCATCGGGACGTTCCGCGGCATGGGCACGGACAAGGTCGGGCAGGGTGGCGAAGTCGCCGTCAAGCATTTCGATACTGGTCATGCCCAAGGGTTAGCACAGCCGAAAGGCGGTGCAATGCCGCCGGGCGACGGCGCGACAGGATGTTGCGGTGATGACGGGGGGCGGGATGGCATCATCGGGTATGGAAGAGGGGGGCGACAGGAAGTTGCTCGTCGCCATCTATCATCCGCTGGCGGCACGCGCCGATGCCCTGAGGGCCGCCATCGATTCTGCCGGCCTTGCGGTGCAGCTCCTCCCGCAACATGTCGACGGGCTCCGCGCGTGGGTCGACAGCTGTTTCGACCTGCTTCTCGTCAATCCGTTTCTGGGTTGGCAGGAACCGTTCGAATTCGTCCGGCTGGCGCGATCGATCGCCGGACGGCGGCCGCTGCTGGCCGTATCGGACCGCGATTCGCTCGACGACCGGATGGCGGCGCTGACCGCGGGCGCCGACGATGCGGTCGGATGGACGGACAACCTTCCCGAACTGCTCGCACGGGTCGCCGGCCTGCTGCGGCGCAGCCGCATCGCCGCGGGACAACTGGGCGAGGGCGAACTTCGCATCGACCTGATCGATCGCCGCGTCGAGCGCGCGGGACGGCTCATCCGCTTGCCGCTGCGCGAGTTCGACCTGCTCGCCAATCTGGCGCGCGTTCCCGACCGTCCGGTGTCGCGCGATGCGTTGCTTCGTGCGGTGTGGCGGATCGACTTCGATCCGGGCACCAACCGGGTCGAGGTCCATATGTCGCGGTTGCGTGCCAAGGTCGATCGCGGCTTCGACTGGCCGATGCTGCACACGGTGAAGGG
>CBINGC010000023.1:0-52389 GCA_966250105.1 uncultured Sphingopyxis sp.
CGCCACCTTCGCCAGAAGGGGCATCTGTCATGCTGAATCTGCGCGAATACCGTCAGAAGGCCGCCCGGCTCGCCGATCACCTTCCATGGGCGGCGCTTGTCGCGCCCGGCGTGGTGCTCAACAAGGACGGCAGCTTTTCGCGCGTCCTCAGGTTCCGCGGCCCCGATCTAGAATCCGCCACCGAAGCCGAGCTTGTCGCCGCCTGCGCGCGGGCGAACAATGTCCTGAAGCGCTTCGGCTCGGGCTGGGCACTCCATTTCGAGGCCGAGCGGCGCGAAGCGCTGGGTTATCCCGACAGCAGCTTTCCCGATGCGGCGTCGTGGCTGGTCGATGAGGAACGGCGCGCGGCGTTCGAAAGCGCGGGCGCGCATTTCGAGAGCCGCTATTATCTGACGCTCACCTTCCTGCCTCCGCCCGATCAGGCGGACACGGCGGGCCGAGCGCTGGTCGAGCGCAGCGACGACGCGAAGGGCCGCGACTGGCGACAAGCGCTTGCCGGCTTCATCGCCGAGACGGATCGCGCGCTTGACCTGTTCAGAGGCTTCATGCCCGAGGTGCGCGCGCTCGGCGACAGCGAAATGCTGACCTTTCTCCACGGTGCGATCTCCGCGCGCCGCCATGTCGTCGCCGTGCCCGAAACGCCCATCTATCTGGACGGGCTGCTGGCCGACACGCCGCTGACCGGCGGGCTGGAGCCGATGCTGGGCGACCAGCATCTGCGGACGCTGACCATTCTCGGATTTCCGAACGCGAGCCGTCCCGGCATCCTCGACGGACTCAACCATGAGGATTTTGGCTATCGCTGGGTGACGCGCTTCATTGCGCTCGACAAGACCGACGCAACCAAAGCGCTCACTCGCCTGCGGCGGCAGTGGTTCAACAAGCGCAAGTCGATCACCGCGCTGCTGCGCGAAGTCATCTACAACCAGCCGGTCCAGCTTCTCGACAGCGATGCCGACAACAAGGTGGTCGATGCCGACCTGGCCTTGCAGGCGCTCGGCGGCGATCATGTCGCGTTCGGCTATCTGACGACGACGATCACCGTTGCCGATATCGACCGCGCCCGCGTCGAGGAAAAGGTCCGCGCGGTCGAGCGCATCGTCAACGGGCTCGGCTTCACCTGCATCCGCGAGGGCATGAATGTGGTCGAGGCGTGGCTGTCGAGCCTGCCGGGCCATGTCTATGCGAACGTCCGGCAACCGATCGTCCACACCCTGAATCTCGCGCATCTCATGCCGCTGTCCTCGGTATGGGCAGGACCGGCGCGTAATCCGCATCTCGACGGTCCGCCGCTGCTTTATGCGGAAACCAGCGGCTCGACGCCGTTCCGTCTCAGCACGCATGTCGGCGACGTCGGTCATATGCTGATCGTCGGACCCACCGGGGCCGGAAAGTCGGTGCTGCTCGCAATGCTCGCGCTTCAGTTCCGGCGATATCCAGACTCCCAGGTCTATGTCTTCGACAAGGGATTTTCGGCGCGCGCGGCCGTGCTGGCGATGGGCGGCGCGCATCACGCGCTCGGGCTTGGCGGCGAGAGCGGTCATGCCGATGACGAGGGCGGGCGAACGATCGCCTTCCAGCCGCTGCGCCACATCGATCGCTCCAACGAACGAGCCTGGGCGGCCGAATGGATCGGCGCGCTGCTCGCCCATGAGAAAGTACTGGTCACACCCGAGATCAAGGAGGCCGTCTGGTCGGCGCTCACCAATCTCGCGACTGCCCCGATCGAGGAACGCACGCTCACCGGCCTGTCGCTGCTGCTGCAATCGGCACCGCTGCGATCGGCGCTCACGCCCTATACGCTCGAAGGACCGTTCGGCCGCCTGCTCGACGCCGCCGAAGACGATCTAGCGATCGCCGACGTGCAGTGCTTCGAGACTGAAGCGCTGATGGGGCAGGCGGGCGTCGTTGCGCCCGTGCTGACCTACCTGTTCCACCGGCTCGAAGAGCGCTTCACCGGGCGGCCGACGCTTCTCGTACTGGATGAAGCCTGGGTGTTCCTCGACCACCCGCTGTTCGCCGCGCGCATTCGTGAGTGGCTGAAGGTGCTGCGCAAGAAGAACGTCAGCGTCGTGTTCGCGACACAGAGCCTAGCCGATATCGCCGACAGCACGATCGCGCCGGCCATCATCGAAAGCTGTCCGCAGCGCATCTTGCTGCCCAATGATCGGGCGATCGAGCCGCAGGGCCAGACGGCCTACGTCCGCTTCGGTCTCAACGCGCGCCAGATCGAACTGGTCAGCCGCGCGACGCCCAAGCGGCAATATTATCTGCAATCAGCGCGCGGCAACCGGCTGTTCGAGCTTGGGCTAGGCCCGATCGCGCTGGCGTTGTGCGGCGCGTCCGATCCCGACAGCCAGAAGCGCATAGACGCGGTGCTGGCCGAAAAGGGCCAGGCCGACTTCGCCGCGACCTTTCTCTCCCAAGCCGGCCTCGATTGGGCGGCCGACCTGCTTGGGCGTCACCCTGCCGCCCGCCCCCCAGAAGACAAGGAGTAATTTCCCGTGCCCCGTATCCCTATCCGCAAATATGCGTGCCTCTCTGCTCTCGCGCTCGGCGCCGTCGGCTCGCTCGGTATCGGCATCGCGTTGACCTCGACGCCCGTCGCGGCCCAGCTCAGCGTGTTCGATCCATCGAACTATTCGCAAAACCTGCTCACCGCCGCGCGCACGCTCGCCCAGATCAATAACCAGATCCAGAGCCTCCAGAACGAAGCGCAAATGCTGATCAACCAGGGCAAAAACCTCACCAGGATCGATTTCCCGCAACTTCAGGAGCTTCGCCAGCGCCTCCAGCAGATCGACCAGCTCATGGGCCAGGCGCAGGGCGTCGACTTCCGCATCGATCAGCTCGACGAGCGCTTCCGCCAGCTCTACCCGCAGGAGTTCGATCAGGTGTTCCGCCGCGATCAGCGTGTGGCTCGCGCACGCGATCAACTCGATACCGCAATGTCCGCGTTTCGCCAGACGATGGGGGTCCAGAACCGCATCGTCGACAACGTACGGAGCGACACGCAGGCGCTCGCCGACATCGTCGCGCGCAGCCAGGGCGCGGAAGGCTCGCTTCAGGCGCAGCAGGCCACGAACCAGCTTCTCGCGCTCACCGCCAAGCAGCAGCTCCAGCTTCAGCAAATGATGGCGGCGCAGTTCCGGGCGGAATCGGTCGAGCAGGCGCAGCGGGGCCAGATCGCGCGCGAGGCACGCGAGTCAACGCGCCGCTTCCTCGGCGACGGCAAGGCTTACACGCCACGCCAATGAGCTGAGGCAGGCGAGGACCGCGCCCCCAGCTCCCCCCGGTCCGAACCTGTCTCGTCGCGGGGGCCGTAGGGCTTGCCCCTCTCATGGCCGCCGGTCCCCGCGACACCTTTCAACTTCAAGCAGGAACCCGCCCATATGGATGACCTGAATGTCATCGATCAGTTCATGGAGGCCTTCGCCTCCTACATCGACAGCGGGTTCGGCCTGTTGGGCGGTGACGTCGGTTTCCTGACCACGATCCTGATCGGCATCGACATCACTCTCGCCGGGCTGTTCTGGGCGCTCGGCGGCGAAGACGACGTCATCGCCAAGTTCCTCAAGAAGATCCTCTATGTCGGCGTCTTCGCCCTGATCCTCAACAGCTTCTCGACACTGTCCGATATCATCTTTCGCAGCTTCGCCGGCCTCGGCCTCACCGCAGGGGGCAGCGCGATTACGGCTGACGATTTATTGCGACCCGGCAAGCTGGCCGGGACCGGCTTCGAGGCAGCATGGCCGCTCCTCGAGCAGGCGAAGGAGTTGGTTGGCCCGATCGCCTTCTTCGACAATTTCATCGAGATCGCCGTGCTGGTGATCGCCTGGGTCGTCGTCATCGCCGCCTTTTTCATCCTCGCGATCCAGCTTTTCATCACAATCCTCGAATTCAAGCTCACTTCGCTCGCCGGCTTCGTGCTCGTGCCCTTTGCGCTGTGGAACCGCACGTCGTTCCTCGCCGAACGGGTGCTCGGGAACGTCGTCAGTTCGGGCATCAAGGTCATGGTGCTCGCGGTCATCGTCGGCATCGGCTCTAACTATTTCGCCGACTTCACCAGTGCGATCACCGGCGACGAGGTGTCGATCGAACAGGCCGTGTCGCTGATGCTCGCGAGCCTCGCGATCTTTGGCCTCTCCATCTTCGGCCCGGGAATCGCATCCGGCCTCGTCGCCGGCGCGCCGCAGCTCGGCGCCGGATCGGTGATCGCCACTACCGCGCTTGCCGGCGGAGGTCTTGCGATGGCAGGCGCTGGCGCCGTCGGCGCGGCACGCGGTCTCGCGGGGGCCGGTCTCGGCGCGATCCGCGCCGGTACATCGATGGGGTCTGCCGCATCCACCGCCTACAAGCTCGGGCAGGAAACCTCGGGCTCGACCAGCGTCGGCGCGGGCCTCGGCGGCGTTGCGACCGCCATGCGCGGCGCGGCTGCCAACCGGATGAGCGGCGGTCTCGGCGTTAGCGCTGCCGCCGATCGTGGGCAGCGCGCCGCATGGGAAGCAGGAAGCACCCGTGCCGGCGGCGGCGCCCCCGCAGCCGCGCCGACAGGCGCAGCTGAAGGAACACCCGCCTGGGCGCAGAAGCTTCATGCCAGCCAGAATGCTCGCCACCGCCGTCAGATGGCGATCCACGCAATCCAGGGCGGCGACCGCGGCGGCGCTGGCGCCACTCCAGACATCAAGGAAAGGGACTGAGCGATGAAATTTCGACGCGCATTGCAGCGCTATGGGCGAACGCCCGAACCCGAGACACCCTACCAACGAGCGGGCCAGCTTTGGGATGAGCGTATCGGCTCGGCTCGCGCACAGGCGAAGAACTGGCGGCTGATGGCCTTCGGCGGCCTGTTCCTGACCACTGGTCTGTCGGGCGCGCTGGTCTGGCAATCGATGCAAAGCCGCGTCGTGCCCTATGTGGTCGAGGTCGATGCACTCGGGCAAGCACAGGCCGTCGCGCCTGCCGCCAAGGACTATCGGCCGACCGATCCGCAGATCGCATGGTTCCTCGGCCGGTTCATCACCGGCGTTCGAGCGCGCTCGCTCGATCCGGTATTGATGCGTGAAAACTGGCTATCAGCCTATGATTTCGCGACCGAACGTGCGTCACTGTTCCTCGGCGAATATGCCCGCACCTCCAATCCGTTCGCCGATGTCGGGCGCAAGACGGTTTCGGTGCAGGTGACGAGCATCGTCCGCGCGTCAGATACGAGCTTCCAGGTCAAATGGACCGAGCAGCAATATGAGCGGGGAAGCCTCGCCAGCACGTCACGCTGGACGGCGATGCTCACGGTGAAGATCAAGCCGCCGCGCTCGGCCGATGTGCTCCGAAAAAACCCGCTCGGTCTCTATGTTGACGCGATCGACTGGAGCCGCGAACTGGAAACGCCGCAGGACCGGCCACCTTCGCCGCAACCATCGGCCGTGCCCGATCCCGCACAATCACTCCCGGTCGCGCCGCCCGCCGACATTCCGCTGGGCTCGCCGCTCGATCCGACCCTTGCTCAACCCGCAGCCGCACCATCCCCCGAAAGGACCGACCAATGATCCGTGCCCTCATCCTGGCGGCGAGCGCGATGGCGCTTGCCATGCCCGCCGCTGCGCAGAGCCGCGAACCCGCGTCACCGACCGCGCGCGTCACTGCCGCCAACCGGGCGGCACTGCGCGAGCCGTCGAGCGCGGGATATATATATGCCGTCCAGGTCTATCCCTGGGCGGAAGGCGTGCTCTACCGGCTCTATGCCGCGCCCGAGCGCATCACCGACATTGCCTTGCAGCCGGGCGAAACGATTGTGTCCGTCGCCGCCGGCGACACCGTGCGCTGGACTGTCGGCGATACCACCAGCGGCATCGGCAAAAGCAAGCGCGTGCACATCCTCGTCAAGCCGTTTTCGGCGGGCCTACGCACAAACCTTGTCATTGCTACCGATCGCCGGACCTACCATCTCCAGCTCGAAAGCACGCCCGCGACCGCGATGGCGGCGATCTCCTGGACCTATCCACATGACGAGCTGATCGCGCTCCGGCGTCAGCGGGATGCAGCCGTGGCGGCGACGCCGATCGCGTCGGGCCTCTCGGTCGAAAGCCTCAACTTCAACTATGCGATCTCGGGCGACAAGCCGGCCTGGCGGCCGCTGCGCGCGTTCGACGATGGGCGGCAGACCTACATCGAGTTCTCGCCCGCGATCGCCGTGGGTGAGGCGCCCCCGCTGTTCGTGATTGGCGAGGATGGCGAGGCCCAGCTCGTCAACTATCGCGTCGCCGGCCGCTATTATGTGGTCGACCGCCTGTTCGGTGTCGCCGAGCTGCGCCTTGGCGGCAAGAAACAGCAGATTGTCCGTATCACCGCCGCCCAGCCGAAGAGCCGGCAGCGCAAGGCCGGGAGGGGCGCGTGACCGATCCAACCGCTTCTTCCGCGCCGATCGCGGCGCCCAAAGCCGACCCCGAAACGCTCGTTCTGCGCGCGGCGCCGGGCCGCGTCACCCGTTTTCGCCGCGGTGCGATCGTCGCCATCGCTGCCGCCGGCTCGACCGCGATCATCGGCGTCGCCTGGCTGGCGCTCAAGCCCGCGACCCTGAGCCTGATCGCACCAAGCGATGAAAAGCTGGTTGGCGCGAAGGCGCCGCCTGATGCGCTCGCGGGCGCGCCGACGAGCTATGGCGACGTGCCGAAGCTCGGGCCACCGCTTCCCGGTGATCTCGGGCGGCCGATCCTCGAGCGCCAGCGGCAGCTTGGCGGGATGGTTCCCCCTGACCCCGCTGCCGATGCGGTGAGCCGGGCCGCGCAGGAAGCCGAAGCCGAGCGCCAGCGCATCGCCGCTGAGCAGAAGGCCGCACGCGAGTCTGGCGTCATGCTGCAATTGGCGGGCGGCGGTCGCGCCGCCGCCCCTGCACCGGTGACTACCGATGCAAGTGTTCCGCCAGCATCGGCCGAGACTGCCAAGCCGCTCCTCGACCCTGACCGAGATCCTAACGCCCAGGGGCGCAAGAACGAATTGGTCGGCCGCGCCAATCGCGACGACGACATCAATCCGCACGCGCTGGCGCAGTCCGTATCGCCTTGGATCTTGCAGGCCGGCAGCATCATTGCCGCGAGCCTCATAACCGGGCTCAACTCGGATCTTCCCGGGCTCGTCACCGCGCAGATCACGGAGAACGTCTATGACAGTGTGACCGGGCGCGGTCTGCTCATTCCGCAAGGATCGCGGCTGATCGGCAGCTACGACAGCGTTGTAGCGTTTGGGCAGAGCCGTGCGCTGGTCGTCTGGCAGCGGATCATCCTGCCCGACGGCTCGTCGATTCGTATCGACAATGTGCCGGCGACCGATACGCAGGGCTATGCGGGTCTGTCCGACCGGATCGACCGGCATACTTGGCAGCTTCTGAAGGGCGTCGCCCTGTCGACATTGCTGGGCGTCGGCACTGAATTGAGCTTCGGCAGCACCGAAAGCGACCTTGTCCGGGCGATCCGCGAGTCAGCGCAGCAGAGCGGCGCGCGCGCCAGCGATCAGCTCGTCACGCGCAATCTCAATATCCAGCCGACCTTGCGCGTTCGCCCCGGCTGGCCGCTACGGGTGGTCGTGCACAAAGACATCATATTGCCCGGACCCTGGGGAGGCCGTCATGGCTGATTTGAAGCTGCCAAGGCTGCCCGATCGGACGCCGGTTAAGATCACGATCAACGTCATGCCGGATCTCATCGAAGCGCTGAACGACTACGCCGAGGCCTATGAGGCGGCCTACGGCCGACGCGAGTCCGTACCGGACCTCATTCCATTCATGCTTAGCGGCTTCCTGGCGAGCGACCGCTCGTTCAGCCGGGCACGTAAGAAATAGTCCGATGTCGGCCCGGCAGCCTGCAACGAATGGCGACGACGCGCCCCCGATTGGGCCGATAAGCGTTCGCATTCCCGACGCAGTACGGATGACGGGGCTCAGCAAATCCAAGATCTACCAGCTCATCGCTTCCGGCGACATCGAGGCAGCCAAGGTCGGCCGTGCAACCGTGGTGTTTGTCGATAGTCTGCGGTCCTTTCTGCGATCACACTGTAAACAGCCGCGTTCTCGGGCGTAGCAGGGATCGCGCATGTCGGCCTGTCGATATTTCGGCACGGCCTGTCGCGAAGGGGTAAAATTGGGGGTGGATTGAGCGGAATTATCGGCACGACGATCAAGAACGTTGTTATAAATCAGTATCTTATGTTTTTCGTGTGAATCCCTCCTCCGCTACCAGAAAACCAACGTTTTCTGCCTTTTTCAGTGAAACGAACCCCGAACTTCTGCCCGCCGCTCCCGCGCCGCTGAATGGCCGTAATGGGGTGAGGAACGGACGTTGAGATTGTGAGCTGGTTTCCCCTCCCGCGTGCGGGAGGGGAGAAATGTACGCAAACGGCCAGCTCACATTTTATTGGGAGAGAAGGACCTTATGTAGAGACGACGGCGCATGGGGACGGCCACCGGAACGAACGCTCATGTTAAATTTCAGGTTCCAAACAATGTTTCAGAGCCTCCGAGCCATATTCTGGAACAATTCGCCGTAGTCGCGCTGGTGTTCGAGTCGCGCGGTAAACGCCAGAATGCGGTCCCGTGCGGATTCGGTTAGATGAGACTTGGCCATACGCGCGAACTTCTGCTCGAAATCCTTATCGGTCATCGGATTTTCCAGTGAGCCGGGACCGCTGATCACTTCGCTCGAGATCGTCTCGCCGGAAGCAAGCGTGATCGTCACCCGGTTGGGAAGGTGGCGCGGGAACATGGCGGTGAGGGCGGGGTCTTCGGAGACCTTCGTGATCGACATCAGCGCCGCGGCCGTGGCATCGGCAATCATTGCGTCGGAATAGGTGTCCGTCGTGATGTCACCGTCGATCAGGGCCCGGGCCACATTAAACGGCAAGCTATGGTCGGCGGTTTCCCGGGTCTTGGGATGAAATTTCTCCTCGTCCGCGAGAACGCGGCAGTTGAACTCGGTCGTCTGGATATGAATGGCGGAAATAGCGTCGAGGTCCGATATGCGAGGCTGCAATTCGAGCGCCGCCCATACAGCCGTGTGTAATTCGCCGTTGGTCGGGAAGCTTTTCGTCAGCGAGCGCAGGATCGCATAATCGCCGTTTTGAGGATTGCCGAACGCATTCACGTCCAGTGTAAACGGTCCCGACACCTGCGAAAAGAAGCCCATCTTCCCCTCGAATATCGGCGATGGGCCCGTCATTCCGTGCTTGGCAAGTTGAGCTGCGAAGATCGCGTTTCGCGCAGCGTTCGCGGCCGAGCAGCCCTTCCAGTCCGATAGCTCGCCCGAGCGAACCTGCCGCATTGCAATATGGCCGTTGAGTGCAATGTTGATAGCTTGCGCGGTCCGGGCCACATCAAGTTTTAGAAGCCGCGAAGCGGCGGCCGCGACCGCGACGGTGACATAGTTGACCTGATCCCATCCGCGCTTGTTGAGGTTCGCTGCGTCCTGAAGACGCATCTGGATCTCATAGGCAATTACGATTGCGGCCATTAGGTCGCGACCTCCCGCACTTTCCGCCTCCGCCAAGGCGAGGCAGGCAAAGATATTGTCGCTGGGGTGGCCGGGCTCGCGCCCCATATAGCCGTCATTATAGTCGAGGAACCGTACCATTGTTCCGTTCGCAAAAGCGGCGAGATCGGGCGTCGTGCGGAACGCCGTTCCAAAGACGCTGGAAGCGGCCACCGGGACGGTCCTCGCCAAAGCGATAGCCGCTTTTACGGGGGCGGCATCATAGGCGCCAAGCACGCAGGCGAGGCTGTCGACAAAACGGCGGCGAACGCATGCCAGGACGGGTTCGGGCAACGCCGCCGCGTTGAGATCGCAGGCATAGCTGGCCAGTTTCATGGCAAGTGTTTCGTTCATCAATATCTCTCTCTGAAGGGCCCATTAGGCAAGATGGTCGAGGGCGAGTTCACAGCGGATCATCGGCAACCGCTTTCCCGCCAAGCCGGCCCGACGGTGCGCAACAAAAGGGTGTCAGTGGCGTGCCGGACGCTCACGACAGCGCAGCGACTATGGCGTCGGTGCACTCGCCGGTGTCTGCCATGCCGCCGAGGTCGCGCGTGCGGTATTGCGGATGCGCAAGCACCTCTTCGATCGCGCGAAGCACCGCCTTGGCGGCTTGGTGCTCGCCAAGATGATCGAGCATCAGCGAAGCCGACCATATCTGGCCGACCGGATTGGCGATGCCGCGCCCCGCGATGTCGGGCGCCGAGCCATGTACGGGTTCGAACAGCGAGGGGAAGCGCCGCTCCGGATTGATGTTTCCGGCCGGCGCGATGCCGATCGTACCGGTACAGGCGGGGCCGAGGTCGGACAGGATGTCGCCGAACAGATTGGACGCCACGACGACGTCGAACCAATCGGGATGCTGGACGAAATGCGCGGTCAGGATGTCGATATGATATTTATCCCAACGCACGCCGGGATAATGCTCCGCCATCGCTTCGACACGCTCGTCCCAATAGGGCATCGTTATCGAAATGCCGTTGGACTTGGTCGCCGAAGTCAGATGCTTCTTTTCCCGCCGCTGCGCGAGGTCGAAGGCATATTTCAGGATCCGGTCGGTGCCGATCCGCGTCATGACCGTTTCCTGCATGACGACTTCACGGTCCGTGTCCGGAAAAATCCTGCCGCCGATCGACGAATATTCGCCTTCGGTATTTTCGCGGACGACATAGAAATCGATGTCGCCGGGCTCGCGGCCCGCAAGCGGGCTAGGCACACCCGGCATGAGTTTGACCGGCCGAAGATTGACATATTGGTCGAACTCTCGGCGAAACTGGATCAGCGAACCCCAAAGCGATACATGGTCGGGCACGCTCTCAGGCCAACCGACGGCGCCGAAGAAGATCGCGTCATGCCCGCCAATCTGCTGCTTCCAGTCGCCGGGCATCATCGTGCCGTGCTGCAGATAATAATCGCATGAGGCGAAGTCGAAATGATCGAAAGCGAAGCGGCAGCCGAATTTCCGTTCGACGGCTTCCAAGATCCGCAGCCCTTCGGGAACGACCTCCTTGCCGATCCCGTCTCCGGCGATCACGGCGATTCGGTGAATAGTCTTGTTCGTCACAGGAACCTCTTTCAGATGGGATCGATCAGGATGGCGCGAAAATCATTGACGTTGGTCAAGGTGGGACCGGTGACGAGCAACGCATCGAGCGCAGCGAAAAAGCCGTAGGCGTCATTGTCGGCGAGCGCTGATGCTGCGTCGATGCCGCGCCTTGCGGCGGTCGCGAGCGTATCCGGGCCGATGACGGCACCGGCATTGTCCTCGCTTCCGTCGAGTCCGTCGGTGTCGGCGGCGAGCGCGCTTATGCCCGCCGCGCCGCCAAGTTCGAGCGCGAGTGCGAGCAGATATTCGGCATTGCGCCCGCCGCGGCCGCCGCCGCGCACGGTGACGCTGGTTTCTCCGCCCGACAGGAGGATGCAGGGCGCCGCCGCGATACCATCCTCGGCGCGTATGGCCTTGGCGATCGCGGCGTGGGTGCGCGCAACCTCGCGCGCTTCGCCTTCGATCGCATCGCCGAGCAGGACGGGACGATATCCGTGGCCGCGCGCGGCGTCTGCCGCAGCGCCCAGCGCATCGCGCGCGGTCGCGAGCACGACATGCCGCGCGGAGGGTAGCGTCTTGGGCGTTTCGCTGGCCGGACTGTCTAGCCAGGCGCGAACGGCGGGTGCGTCGATCCGGTAGCGGTCGAGGATCGCGAGCGCATGCTTGCGGCTGCTCGGATCGGCGAAGGTCGGCCCCGACGCGACCTGCGCCGGATCGTCGCCCGGAATGTCCGAAATGATAAAGGTGACGACGCGCGCTGGCGCCGCCGCGAGCGCCAGGCGGCCGCCCTTCACCGCCGATATATGTTTGCGGACGATATTGATCGCGCCGATCGGCGCTCCCGAGAGGAGGAGCGCGCGGGTTACCGCCTGCTCGTCGTCGAGGGTCAGCGGACCGGCGGGTGCTGCGAGGAGCGCCGATCCGCCGCCCGAGACGAGGCAGATGACAAGATCGTCGGGTCCCATTGCCTCGGCCGCGGCGAGCATGCGCGCCGTTGCAGCGCGGCCCGCATCGTCGGGCACGGGGTGCGCGGCCTCGACGACCTCGATCCGCTCGCACGGGGCGCCGTGTCCGTATCGCGTGACCACCATGCCCGAGAGAGGCGCTTTCCATGTCTGCTCGAAGGCTCGCGCCATCGAGGCGGCCGCCTTTCCCGCGCCGAGCACCAGCGTCCGGCCCGCGGGCGGGACGGGCAGGCGGCCATCGAACAGACCCGTCGGCAAGGCGCGCGCCACCGCAGTGTCGAACAAGCGGATCAGCAGTTCGCGCGCCCCCATCGCAGGATCAGGACCTGCGCCGGCCATCGGCGATCACGCATTGCGGCGGCGGATCTTCGCCCGCTAGGACCGAGACGACGCATCCTGCCGCCACCATATTGGTTCGCGCGAGTCCCTCTCGCGTCGAGGCGGCGGCGTGCGGCGTAGCGACGACATTGGGAAGTGCGATGAGGCGCTGGCTGACCGCGCTATATTCGGGATCGGCTTCGCTGACGAAGGTGTCGAGCCCCGCGCCGGCGATCCGGCCGGCAAGCAGCGCGTCGAGCAGCGCCGCGTCGTCGACCAGCCCGCCGCGCGCGGCATTGATCAGGATCGCGCCCGGTTTCATCCGCGCGAGCGCATCGGCATCGATCAGGAAACGCGTCTCAGGCGTGAGCGGTGCGTGAAGCGACACATAATCGCTTTCGCGCAGCAGGGTGTCGAGGTCCGTATATTCGATGCCGGTGCGCGCGGCGAAGTCGGGATCGGGCGTGGGGGCCGCGACCAGGATACGCGTCTCGAATCCGCGCAGCCGCTGGACGAGGCTGCGTCCGATCCGGCCTAGCCCGACGATGCCGACGGTTTTCCGATAGAGGTCCGCTCCGCTCAGGATCGACCAGTCGCCCCCGATCATATTGGCTTGGGTTTCGCGGAAGCGGTGCCCCACCGCCAGCATCAGCGCGATCGTGTGGTCGGCCACCGATGCGTCGTTGCCGCCGGCGGCGATGCACACCACTTTCCCGAGTTCCTCTGCCGCTGCGATGTCGACGCGTTCATAGCCGACACCTCGGCGCGACACGATCTGCAGGTTGGGCAGCGCGGCCAGCAGTTCACGCGTCACGCGCGCGTGGCCGACGATCCACCCGGCCGCGCCGTCCAGCATGGCGAGAAGTTGGTCCTGTGACAGATTGCCATCGGCCTGGCCGTTCGGCAAATCGGCTTGCACGACCTCGCAGCCCGCGCCTTCAAGGAGACTGATCGCCGCGTCGTCGAAGAAACGCTGCGAAACGATGACGCGAGCCCGGTCAGGCTTCATGATAGTCCCCTCCAGTCGAGATATATCGCGCCGCCTTGACCGGTGGCCATTCGGTTCTCGTGACGAATTCGAAATTTACGAATCAATCATATCAACGATTGAATTCAATTTGCAACATTTTGGTGGCGCCATGCATCGGCCGGGTGCTAGTCAGCTCACATGCCCCAGCGCAAAGCCAAACCATCCGCCGTTCCTGAAGAGCCGGAGACGCTGTTCACGTCGACCGTGCTCACCCAGATCCGCGAATTGATCGTCACCGGCGAACTGCCCCCAGGCACGCATCTCGCGGCCGAGCCCATCGCGAGTCGGCTCGGCGTGTCGCGAACGCCCGTGCGCAACGCCTTTTCGGTCCTGCTGGCGGAAGGATTGCTGGAGCATTCGGTCAATCGCGGCTTCTCGGTGCGCGAGATTCCGCTGCGCGATATATTGGGTGCTATCGACATGCGTGCGGTGATCGAGGCCCGCGGCTGCGGCATGTCGATCGAATATGGCTGGTCGCCCGAGGAACTCGCGACGCTCGACGAGCGGATCGCGGCCGGCCGCGAGATCGTCGACCGCGGTGACTGGTCGGCCGAAATCGAGCGGCAATGGTATGAGATCAACCGCGACATTCACGCCTGGATCGTGCGCGTCGGGCGGAATCCCGCAATCCGCAGCGCCATGCGGATGACGCTCATCTATCCGATTTTCGGCGACATCTGCCGGCTATGCCCGTCGGTGTCGCGCTATGTGCCGCTGCGCAATCGTCAGATCCCGCCGACCGTTCCGGACCATATCGCCGAGTCGCAGGCGGAGCATGAGGCAATCGCCGACGCGATTCGCGTCGATGATGCGGAAGGCGCCGAACGGCTGATGCACCAGCATGTCATCGCGGTGAAGCACCGCGTCCTGCTGACCGCCACGCGCCGTTAAATCACCCCCGAATCCGTCTAGAATCGGCGCGCAAATTTGCGCGCCTTCGACATATTGAATCCATTTATTTGACATACTGCATCCAATTGGCCATTAAAAGGGCTGACGGGCCGCGACAGACGGTCGCTTGAGGTGGAGGATGCTATGCGAGGTGCAATCTTATTTTGCGGCGCTGCCGTTCTGGCGCTTTCGAATGCGAATGCGGGGCGGGCACAAGAGAGTGCAGTGCCCGATACGGTGGAGGCCGATGACGATGCGATCATCGTGACCGCGCAGCGTCGCAGCCAGAGTCTGCAGGATGTACCGGTGACGGTCACCGTCTTCGGGGCTGAGGAAATCCAGCAGGCGCGGATCCAGCAGGTCAGCGATGTCGTGACGCGCACCCCGGGGCTCAGCTTCGACGCCTTTCCGGCGAGCCAGCCGCGTCTCGCGGTGCGCGGGATCGGCTCGTCCGACAAAGGCGCGGCGGGGGATCCGAGTGCGGCGGTGTTTCTCGACGAAATCTATCTCGGGCGACCCGCGGCGGTGGCGTTCGACGCGTTCGACGTCGAGCGGATCGAGGTGCTCAAGGGGCCGCAGGGTACGCTGTTCGGGCGCAACGTCGTTGGCGGCGCGATCAACGTCGTGACCAAGCGTCCCGAGCTGGACGGCTTCGACGCGGCGGCCGAATTTACCTATGGCAATTACGACCGGCTCGACGGCGCCGGCTTCGTCAACCTGCCGTTCGGCGGCGGGGGCGGCGCGATCCGGGTCAGCGGCGCCTATCGCTCGCACGGCGGTTATGTCTATAATCCCATCATCGATCGACGGGTCGACGATCAGGACACGCTGAGCGGGCGGTTCCAGTTTCTCGCCGAACCCACCGACAATCTGCGCGTGCATTTCACGCTCGACGGGACCCGCGATCGTGCGACCGGTCCCGCCAAATATATCTTCGACATCGATCCCGACGATCCCCTGTCGGCCGCCTATACGATCGACCGCGACCCCAAGCGCACCTATGGCTCATTTGCAGGTTATCAGGATCGCGACACGATCGGGGTGCGCGGCGAAATCGCCTGGGATATGAGCTTCGCGACGCTGTCCTTCCTCGGCTCCTACCGCGATCTCGAATATGGATCGCGCTATGATTTCGACGGCAGCAATCCGACACGGTCGCTGGTCGACATCAGCGGCGGCGAGGACGAGCGTTCGGAATTGTCGAGCCAGGAAGTGCGGCTGTCGTCGCTGCCCGGCAGCGGAATCGATTGGGTCGTGGGCTTTTACCACTACAGGCAGGAAACGACCCGGTCGGACATCTTCAATCTCGATAGCGAGTTCGTCGCGCCGATCCCGCTCACCGACATTTACGATCAGGATGCGCGGCTCGACAGCATCGCGCTGTTCGGCGACGCGACGATCCCGCTTGGGGACAAGTTCAGCATCATCGGCGGCGTCCGCTATTCGCGCGACGACAAGACCTACCGTGTCACCAACACGCGCGGCATGGCGCCGCTGCGTGGAGACGAGTTCTTCGACGTCACCACGCAGAAGAGCTGGGACGACGTCACTTATCGCGGCGGGCTGAATTTCAAGCCCAACGACGACCATCTCCTCTATGCGATGGTGTCGCGCGGCTTCAAGAGCGGCGGGTTCCAGGATACGCCGTCGAGCGCGATCGACGCGGCGACCGCGTTCGATCCCGAAACGGCCGTGCAGTACGAGATCGGCCAGAAGAGCCGGTTTTTCGATGGCCGATTGATCTGGAACAATACGCTCTACTGGCTCGATTACCGAGACCTGCAAACCCGTCAGTCGCAGCCCGACGGATCGATCATCACCAACAACGCCGGCAAGGCGACGATCAAGGGTTATGAGACACAGCTGACCGCGCGCCTTGTGGATGGGCTCAACCTCTCGGCCGCCTATGCCTATACCGACGCGCGTTTCGACGAGTTCGACGACGAGGGGATCGACCGGTCGGGCAACCGCATTTCGCGCACGCCGAAGCATAAGGTCACGCTGTCGCCATCCTATACCGCGGCGCTCGGGGCGCGCACCGAGCTGACCGTTGCGGTCGACTATCAATATGAAAGCCTGATCTACGACGACAACAGCAACGAGGGGCCCGAGGTCCGGCCAGCGACGCACTTCGTCGATGCGCGCGTCGTGCTCGCCGGGATCGGCGATCATTGGACGCTGTCGCTGTGGGGCAAGAATCTGACCAATGAGCGCACGCGGACGCATCAGACGCTCTTCCTCGGCGCCAATTTCGGCACCTACAACCCGCCGCGGACCTATGGGGCGACGCTCGGCTGGCGCTATTGAGCGCCGCCGGCCAACGACATGATGATGAAGGAGCGTAAAGCGTGACAGAACAGCCGCAAGCCGCCGACGCGTTCGCCGGCCCGATCAAGGTGCTCGTGCCATGCGGCTCGCTCGGCGCCGGGGTGCGCGAAAGCGAGATCGCTTATGGGATTGCAGAGGGCGCACATGTGATCGCGTCCGACGCCGGATCGACCGACAGCGGCGCCGCCTATCTGGCGCTCGGCAAGTCGAAGAACAGCCGCGGGGCGGTCAAGCGCGACCTTCAGATATTGATGAAGGCGCAGGCCGAGCATGGCATCCCGATCATCATCGGGACCTCGGGGCAGGCGGGGGGAGACCTGAACCTCGAATGGACGCGCGAGATCGTCGCGGAGGTCGCGGCCGAACTGGGCATGGCGCCAAAGATCGCGCTCATCCATTGCGAACAGGACAAGGCGACGATCAAGCGGCTGAATGCCGAAGGTCGCATTCATCCTTTGCCGCCGCTCGGCCCGCTCGCGGACGAGGCGATCGACCAGTGCGAGCATATCGTCGCGGCGCTCGGGGTCGAACATTTCATCGCGGCGCTCGACGGCGGGGCCGACATCATCCTTGGGGGGCGGTCGACCGACACCGCGGTCCTCGCCTGCTATCCGATCTGGAAGGGCGCGCCTTGGGGGCCGGCGTGGCACGCGGGCAAGACGGGCGAATGCGGCGTGCAATGCTCGGTCAATCCGACGCTGGGCTCGGGCGTCATGCTCACCGTCAAGGCCGACGGCTTCGAGGTCGCGCCGCTCAGCGACGACAATCGCTGTTCGGTGCACAGCGTGTCGGCGCATATGCTCTATGAAAACACCGACCCTTTCCGGCTTGCCGAACCCGGCGGCGTGCTCGACGTGACGCGCGCACGCTATGTGCAGAAGGACGAGCGTACCGTTTCGGTCGTCGGGTCGGAATGGGAGCCCGGACCCTATTCGATGAAGCTGGAGGGCGCGAGCGCGGGCCAGTATCAGACGATGATGCTCGTCGGCATCCGCGATCCCGAAGTGCTGAACGACATCGAGAATTTCCACGACAAGCTGCTGGCCGCGCTTTACGAGCGGACGCGCAAGTCGTTTCCGGCGGAAGTGCTCGGCGAATTTCACATCTCGCTGCGCATGTACGGGTGGAACGGCATCGACGGTAAGCCAGTGCCCCCCGGCACGCCGCCGCCGCCCGAGATCGGCATGATCTTTGTCGCGACCGCCGACACGCAGGAACTGGCCAATGCCATCGCGCACGCCTGCAATCCCTATTTTTTCCATTTTCCCAACGTGATGAACAAGGAGATTCCGAGCTATGGCTTCATGCTGAGCCCGGCGGACGTGCCTTGCGGCCAGTTTTTCGAATTCCGGCTCAATCATATCGTTGCGCTCGACGATCCATTCGAGCTGGTCCGGATCGAATATGTCGATCTGGCGTCCCGGTCCGCCGAAGCGCACAAGGAGGCGGTCCATGGTTAAGCTCCGCGACGTCTGTCACGAAATCCGGTCGAAGAATGCCGGCCCCTTCTGGGTCACCTTCGACATATTCTTCGACGGGCCGGACAATTTTGCCCGCTATCACGACGATCCCGC
Organism: uncultured Sphingopyxis sp.; assembly: GCA_966250105.1. Classification (GTDB taxonomy): domain Bacteria; phylum Pseudomonadota; class Alphaproteobacteria; order Sphingomonadales; family Sphingomonadaceae; genus Sphingopyxis. Next base: position 18,168 of record CBINGC010000023.1, read on the forward strand.
GCTTTCGGCGGACAGCTTCGCGGCCCTCTATGGCGCCGAGGCGGCAATGGTGAAGCGGATTCCGGTCGACGATCTGTCGATGATCAAGATTTCCTATCCGCGCACCACGCCGCAGGGCGGCATGGTCGAACGCGACATGCACTCGGGGCAGCAATATGTGCCGCTGCTCGACGTCGAACTCGCCGGCTGACGCCGCTAGGTCCTGACTTGGCCAGGGCCGGCGAAGGGTAGATATATGGCAGGTCCACGCCGGCTTCTGCGATGGATTTGTCGCGGCGGCTGCGAAGGCCGTGCCGCTTCCGGAGGATCTCCACGATGACATTGGCGCTGCTGGGTTTCGCGACCGTCCTGCTGTTCATCATCCTGATCATGACCAAGCGAATGTCGGCGGCCGCCGCGCTGATCGCCATCCCGATCGCCGGCGGCCTGTTCGCCGGCGCCGGTCCGCGGATCGGCGACATGATGCTGGACGGCATAGTCGATGTGGCGCCGATCGCGACGATGCTGGCGTTCGCAGTACTCTATTTCGCGGTGATGATGGATTCGGGGCTTTTCGATCCGCTGGTCAACCGGATCCTGGCGATGGTCGGAGACGATCCGGTCCGCATCGCGATCGGCACGATGGCGCTTTCCTCGCTCGTGTCGCTCGACGGCGACGGCACGACGACCGCGCTGATCGTCATCACCTCGATGCTTCCGCTTTACCGCGCGATCGGCATGAACCCGCTGATCCTCGCGACGCTTCTGGGCAGCAGCAATGCGATCATGAACCTTTTGCCTTGGGGCGGGCCGTCGGCGCGCGCCGCCGCCGCGGTCAAGGTCGATCTTGTCCACGACGTCTTCCTGCCGCTGGTGCCGGCGATGCTCATCGCGCTGACAACGCTCGCCGCGCTGGCGTGGTGGCTCGGGACGCGCGAGCGGGCACGGCTGGGCTGGAAGCCGGACGGCCGCGCGATGCCCGCCCCGCCCGTCGCGGCGGACCGGCCCGAGCGGCGCCCGCGGCTGTTCTGGTTCAACCTGTTATTGACTGCGGCCCTGATGACCGGGATGGTCACCGGCATCGCGCCCTTGCCTGTGCTGATCATGGGCGCGCTCGCGGTGGCATTGACGGTCAATTATCCGCGGCTGTCTGATCAGCGCGAGCGCATCGCGACGCATGCCGACAATGTCGTCATGGTGGTCGTGCTGATCTTTGCGGCCGGCGCGTTCACCGGCATCATGGGCGGCACGGGAATGACCGATGCGATGGCACGGTCGCTGCTGGCAGGCGTCCCCGAGACATTCGGCCCCTATCTTGCGCCGATTACCGCCTTGCTGGCGCTGCCGCTCACCTTCGTCATGTCGAACGACGCCTATTATTTCGGCGTCGTGCCGGTGCTGGCGCATGCCGGCGAGGCCTATGGCATTTCCGCCGAAGCGATCGCGCGCGCCTCACTGATGGGCGGGCCGGTCCATTCGCTGAGTCCTCTGCTTGCCCCCGTCTATCTGGCTTGCGGACTGCTCGGCGTCGACGTCGCAGACGCGCAACGGTTCGCTCTGAAATATGCGGTGGGGATCAGCCTCGCAATGACGGTGGCCGCTATCGCTACGGGAGCCATTCCGCTTGCCGCTTAGCGATATTGGCGTGAGACGGCGCTGTCCCGTAACATATGTCCGTCGTCGACGATCTCTCCATAGCTAGCGAGTCGGCGACGCAGAATGCGCTCCGGCAAACCCAGCTGCTCCGCGATCGATGCCCCTCAAAGCTCGCTTACAACGTTTGGTGGCAGACCATAAGCGCGGCTGAAACCGGCCGTTTATTTTTTTTGCGGCGCAACCAAATTCTCTGACGGCACGGGTGCCGCGGCTTCGCTTCGATCGCGATAGATGGCGGCTCGGGCCAGCAGCATCAGCGTGACCGGCGTCGTTAGCGTAACGAATATCCCGATCAATATTTCGTGCACGACGGGTCTCGACTGGAGCACGGAGAAGCAACAGATCGATGCTGCGAGGATCATGATCGACCCCAGCGTGGTGCCGAGCGTGGGCGCGTGAACGCGCTCGTAGAATGTCTTGAGCCGTAGCAATCCCAAGGCGCCGATCAGCGTGATGGTCGCGCCGCCCAGCAGAAGCAGGCCGACGATGATCGCTGCCCACACGGGGAGATCGGGTGCCTGGATCATTCGATCACCTCACCGCGCATGAGGAATTTGCTGAGCGCGACCGTGCCGGCGAAGCCGAGCATGCCGATCGCAAGCGCCGCCTCGAAATAGAGCGTTCGTCCGGTCTGAATCCCATAGGTGACAAGGAGCAGCGTTGCGCCGAGATAGAGCGCGTCGAGACCCAGGACCCGATCCTGCGCGCGCGGGCCGCGGAGCATGCGCCAGGTGGCGCAAAGCATCGAAAGACCGAGCAGGACCTGCGAGGCCGTGATGACGATCGCCAGAAACAGCGTGCTCATTCAAAAATCTCCATGAGCAGGCGCTCATAACGGTCCTTGATCAGACGGATCCATTCCTCCTCGTCGACGAGGTCGAGGACATGAATGAGGATGTCGTGCCGGTGCGCGTCGTGCTGGACCCATAAGGTGCCCGGCGTGGCCGTGATGATGATCGCGAGGACCGCGAGCGCGTGAGGGTTTCGCAGGTCGATAGGCAGGTGGAGAAAACCCGATTTGCGTTCCGCCCGCCGAAACAGCACGATCCTTGCCACCGCGATGTTCGACCGGACGATATCGGCAGAAACGAGACCGGCGAGCCGGAACAACGCTAGGCTCGACTTGAACCCCGTATCCTCCGGTTTGAGCGCGAGCATTGCCCGCGACACGAGTGCCGCGACCAGCCCGCCGAGCAGAACATGGCCCGGCGAGAAACCGGTGAGCAGGACCCACATCAGGAACAGGGCGAGGGTGAGAAACGGATAAGGCAGAAGGCGTCTCATGGGCGGGAAGCCGGGGTGGTTGTTGCGTTCGCGTCCACGACGGGCGTCGCAGGGCCGGCGGCTTCGATATAGCCGGCCGGATCGTAAAGCGCAGCCGCCGTCTCCTGCATGAAATCCATAACGGGCCCCGCGGCAAGCATCAGCGCGAGGCAGACAGCAAGGAGTAGTCCGATCGGCGTAACTTCGATCAGACTGAGCCGCGAAGGCGATTCCTCTCCCGGCGTCCAGAGCAGGTCGATGCCGGCCCGCGTCATCGCGATCATCGTCGCGAGTCCCGACAGAATGATGAGCGCGATCATGACCCAGTGTGAGGGCGCAATAACGACATGGCTGAACAGCGCGTCGATCAGGGCGAACTTCGCGATGAATCCCGACAACGGCGGCATCCCCGCGAGGAGCAGGGCGCAGAAGATGAAGCCGCCGCCCAGGATGGCGATCGTTCCCGGGATCACGACCCCGACCTCGGTGTCCCTTTCCTCGATCGCTCCGACATATTCATCGTCGAACACCGGTTCTGCGATACCCTCGATCATGTCGTCCTCGTCGGCATGGCGCTCCGCGGGTTCGATGATGAGGTAAAGGGCGCTGACCGCCAGCGTCGAACTCACGAGGTAGAAGATAAGGGCCGCGGTCAGCGCTTCCCCCCCGATACCGATCGCGGCGAGCAGGATGCCCGACGACACGAGCACATAATGGCCGGCGATCCGGGTCAGTTGGCGCGCGGCGAGGATGCCGAGAATGCCGAACGCCATCGTCGCGAGACCCGCGAAAAGCAGAACGTCGTTGGCGAATCCCGCCGCTCCGCCCGAATCCTTTCCGAACAGCAGAAAGGACAGCCGCAGGATGATATAGATGCCGACCTTCGTCATGATCGCGAACACGGCCGCAACGGGCGGCGAGGCGGCCGCATAGGTTCGCGGCAGCCAGAAGCTCAGCGGCCAGATGCCGGCCTTGACGAGGAAGGCGACGCCAAGGATCGCCGCTCCCGATTCCAGAAGGGCAAGGTCCTCGCTGTCTACCGCGCTCACGCGCGTCGCGAGATCGGCCATGTTGAGCGTGCCCGTCACCGAATAGATAAGGGCCACGCCGGTCAGGAACAGGAGCGACGCCGCGATATTGATCGCGATATAGTGGAGGCTGGCGCTGGTGCGCTCGGTTCCCGAGCCATGCAGGATGAGGCCGTAGGATGCGGCGAGCAGGACCTCGAAGAATACGAAGAGGTTGAAGATGTCGCCGGTCAGGAAGGCGCCGTTGAGTCCCATCAGGAGAAGCAGAAAGAGCGCGTGGAAGCGCGGTCCCGAGCGGTCCCAGCGGGCGGTTGCGTAAAAGAGCGAGGTAAAGCCGAGGATGCTGGTCAAGAGCAGCATCATGGTGGACAGGCGGTCGGCGACGAGCGTGATCGCGAAAGGCGACGGCCAGTCGCCGAGCCGGTAGGCGACGGGGCCGCCCTCGCGGGCAAACCAAAGGAGGATTGCCGCGACGATGATCAGCAGCGCCGCGGTGCCTAGGCCGAGCGCCCGTTTTGTCGCACGGCGCCGTTCATCCAGCGATAGCATCAGCGCGCTGGCCACCAGCGGCAGCAGGACCGGCAGGATGATCAGGTGCGGGAGCCAGCCCGTCATGGTTCGCCGTCCTCGCCATCGACATGATCGGTCCCGGTCAGACCGCGCGAGGCCATGAGCACCACGACCAGGAGCGCGGTCGTGGCGAACGAGATTACGATAGCCGTTAGAACCAGTGCCTGCGGGAGCGGATCGGCATAGAGGGCCGGATCGGCCGCTCCCTTGCCGACGATCGGAGGCGCGTCGGTACGAAGACGCCCCGCCGCAATGATGAAAAGATTGACTGCGTAGGACAGCAGCGACAGCCCCAGAATGACCTGAAAGGTGCGCGGCCGGAACAGGAGCCAAAGCCCCGATGCGGTCAGGACGCCGATGGCGAGCGAAAGGACCACCTCCATCAGGCGTTCCCTTCCGGCGCGGGCGTCTGTTGCGCTTCGGCCGCTTTCTTTTTGAGCGGCGACCGGATCGACTGGTGCGCAAGTGCGATCAGGATCAGGACCGTGGTCCCGACGACAACGGCGAACACTCCGATATCGAACAGGAGGGCGCTGGCGATGGGAACATCGCCGATCAGGGGGATCGACAGATAGCTGAAATAGCTTGTGAGGAAGGGATAGCCCGCGACCCATGCCGCCAGTCCCGTCGCGACCGCAAGCAGGAGCCCGAAGCTGATCCACCGCAGCGGCCGGATGTCGAGCCGGGCTTCGACCCAGCGCGTCCCGCCCGCCATGTAGAGCAACAGGATGGCGATCGAGGCGGTCACGCCGCCGGCGAAACCGCCACCCGGCAGATCGTGCCCGCGCATCAGGAGATAGATGGCGAAGGTCAGGATGACCGGAAACAGCCACTGCATGAGGATTCGCGGCACGAAGAGATAATGCGCCAGCGTATCGCCGTGCGAGCGTTCCTCTTCCGCTTGGTCGAAGTCATTCTGGCGCTGCTGCTGATGCGGAAGCTCGATGCTTTCCGGCGCGGGGCGGAACCGGCGAAGAAGTGTGAAGACGGTCAGGGCGACGATTGCGAGAACGGTGATTTCTCCCAGTGTGTCGAAGCCGCGGAAATCGACGAGAATGACATTGACCACATTCGCGCCGCCACCTTCCGGATAGGCGTTTTCGATGAAATAGCCGGATATGCTGTCGACTTGCGGCCGGGTCATCATCGCATAGGAAAGCGCCGCCATGCCGAAACCGCCGGCGATTGCCAGCACGAGGTCGCGACTGCGGCGCACCTGCACCCCGAGCGGCGTCCGCGCCTCCGGCCAGATATCGGGCTTGCGCAGCGGTAACCAGCGCAGGCCGAGAAGGAGAAGCACGAGCGTGACGATTTCGACGAGAAGCTGCGTCAGGCCCAGATCGGGTGCCGAGAGCCAGATGAAGCTGATGCAGGTTGCAAGCCCCGACCCGCCGATGAGCGAAAGGGCGACGAGCCGGTGAAATTTGGCCAGCCAGGCGGCACTGATCGCGCAGAGTCCGCCAATGATCCAGATCAAGGCGAAGATCGGGTCGATCAGCGTGACCGGTTCGGACCCCCAGCTATATCCCAGGAACAGGAAGGGGAGGGCGCCGAGCAGGACGGCGGCCCCGATGAGAAGCCGGAGTTGGACCTGCAGTTTCTGCGTGCCTGACAATCCGTGCGCCACGCGCGCGCCGTCGACGATTGCGGCGAGCACCCGCTCGAACGCGCGTCTCGCTTTGAGGCGGCCGATTATCGGCGATCGCTCCACCAGGTTGAGGCGCGCGCCGAAACGCGCATAGGCGAATGCTCCGCCCACGAGCGCGGCAAGGCTCATCAGCAGCGGCAGGTTGAAACCGTGCCAGATGGCAAGGCTGTAGGTCGGCGTCCGCACGCCCAGCACCGCCTCGACGGCAAGCCCGAGGACGGGGCCGATGGTCAGTGCGGGAAGGATGCCGACGAGCAGGCAGGCGAGCACAAGAATTTCGATCGGCACGCGCATCCAGTGCGGCGCTTCTTTGGGAGAGCGGGGAAGGTCGACAGGAGGAGGTCCGAAGAATGTCTTGTGAATGAAGCGGATCGAGTAAAAGACGCTGAAGCCGCTCGCGAGCGTGGCGAGATAGGGCAGCACGAGGTCGATGATTGTTCCGCTGTGCGCCTCGAGGGCTTCGGCGAGGAACATTTCCTTCGACAGAAAGCCGTTGAGAAGCGGGACCCCTGCCATCGCCGCCGCTGCCACCATGGCGAGCGTTGCGGTTATCGGCATGAATTTCGCGAGGCCGCTCAATCGTCTTATGTCGCGGGTGCCGGTTTCATGGTCGATGATGCCGGCCGCCATGAAAAGCGACGCCTTGAACGTCGCATGGTTCACGGTGTGGAAAATCGCCGCGACAGCTGCGAGCGGACTGCCGAGGCCGAGGAGCAGCGTGATCAAGCCGAGGTGGCTGATCGTCGAATAGGCGAGAAGTCCTTTAAGGTCCTGTTGAAAGATCGCGGACCAGGCGCCGACGAGCAGGGTGGCAAGGCCGGCGGTCGTGACGATCAGATACCAGCTATCGGTTCCCGACAGAACGGGCCACAGAAGGATGAGCAGGAATATGCCGGCCTTCACCATCGTGGCCGAATGAAGATAGGCCGAGACGGGCGTCGGCGCGGCCATCGCGTGCGGCAGCCAGAAGTGGAACGGCACTTGCGCGCTCTTGGTGAAGGCGCCGAGCAGGATCAGGATCTGGGCGGGAAGATAGGCTTCATGCGCGCGAATGATCGATCCGGCCGCGAGCACGGCATCGATATCATAGCTTCCCGTAATTCGGCCCAGTAGCAGGAAGCCGATGAGCATGCACACGCCGCCGAAGCCGGTGACGATAAGGGCCATTCGCGCGCCGTCGCGCGCGCCCTGATTGTGATGCCAATATCCGATGAGCAAAAAGGAGAAGAGGCTGGTCAGTTCCCAAAAGAAGGCGAGCTGGATCAAATTGCCCGACAGAACGACGCCCAGCATTGCGCCCATAAACGCTTGGAGAAAGGCGAAAAAGCGCGGTACGGGGTCCTTGGGCGACATATAATAGCGCGCATAAAGGATCACGAGCGCGCCGATCGCGACGACCATCAGAGCGAAGAGCCAGGTGAAACCGTCCAGCCGCAACGTGAATTGCAGACCGAGCGACGGCAGCCAGGAGGCTTCGTGACGGATGACGTCACCCGCCGCGATGGCCGGATAAAAGGCAGCGAGCAGCACGACCCCTGTCATCGCGATCGACCCCGCGATTGCTGCGGCCAAGTTGCGGCCCGCCTGGGGCAAGGCCGCCGCAATCATGCTGCCGAGAAAGGGAAGGCTCAGCACGGCCAACAGATATTGCGGGTCGTGCATCGGTGAGAAGGAGCTCCTGCTGACGGTGAAACCTGCGGTCCGTCTTAGAGACGCTCGCCGCGCGGGGGCAAGGGCAGAGCCGACATTTTTCTCGGATCGAGCCGCCTCCTATGATCCGGGCTAGCAGCGCATCTCGTCACTCGATCGAGATGATGAGGCTATTGTTCATAAGTGGCGCGCGAGGCGTTCGCGGGCAGGGTGGGCGCGCTGCCCGCGAGCATCACCGCGGCGCCGATCAGAATGAGCGTCGGCGCGTCGGCGGCGAAGGATTTGGTCGCGAGGTCGAGAAGATCGAGTCTGGTGACCAGCCGCCGCTCGCCGGGGGTGCTGACCTCGCATGCGATCATCACCGGCATTTCGCCGGGCATCCCCGCCTGCATCAGCCCGCGCCTGATTTCGCCCGCCGCCTCGCGCCCCATGTAAAAGGCGAGGGTCGATCCGCCGCGCGCGAGCGAAGACCAGTCGATGTCGAGCGCCGCGCCGCGGCGGCTGTGCGCGGTGACGAAGCGGACATCGCGCGCGACGTCGCGCAGCGATAGCGACATGCCCGCCGATGCGGCGGCGGCGCTCGCGGCGGTGATGCCGGGGCAGATGTGGACGGGGAAGCCGGCCTCTTTCAGCGCGCCGATCTCCTCAGTCGCGCGCGCGAACAGCGTCGGATCGCCGCCTTTCAGCCGGACCACGCGTTTGCCCGCCCGCGCGGCAGCGACGAGGAGTGCGTCGATCGCCGGCTGGTCCTTCGAATGGCGCCCCGATCGTTTGCCGACGCTGACGCATTCGGCGCGTGCGGGGATGAGGTCGAGGACGCCGCTCCCGACGAGCGCGTCATAAAAGACGACATCGGCGCATTCGATCAGGCGCACCGCCTTCCTGGTGAGCAATTCGGGGTCGCCGGGGCCGGCGCCCACCAGCCAGACCGTGCCGGGCGGAAAGTCGTCAGGCTGCATCGCTCGTCTCCTCGGTCAAAATGCGGGCCAGCGCGGGGCGACACGACCCGCAGTTGGTGCCCGCGCCCAGCGCGCCGCCGATCGCGGCGACATCGGCGAGGCTCTGGTCGCGAATCGCCGCGACGATCGTCTTCAGACCGATGTCGAAGCAGACGCAGATGATCGGGCCGCGGTCGACCTGTGCGCCCGGGGCGCGGCCGGCGAGCAAGGTCGGCGCGACCTCGGGCGCGGCGAGCTGTGCGATCAGCCAGTCGCGCGGCGGGAGGTCGCCGGTTTCGGTGACGAAGAGCGCGCCGGTGAGGCGCCCGCCCGCGGCGATGGCGATGCGTCGCGTCCCGCGCGCGGCGTCCTGCGCCTCGATCCTCTCGCCTTTGGGCAGCAGCCCCTCGATGGTCTTGAGGTCGCCATTGCCCGCGAGTTCCCAAAGCACGCCGGAGGGCACCGCGACGCGCGTCGCCCACAGGCAGCGCGGGACTTCGGCAAGCTCGTGCGCGAGAAGCAGGAAGCCGCGCCATTTCGGCGTTACGGCGGAGATCGACGCGGGGGTGCGCTTGAACCCCGGCTGGCCCGATACCGGATCGACGAGCGGACGCGGGAGCAGCCCGGTGCGGCCGCCGCTCGATGTCCGGTCGGTCCAGTGGATTGGCACGAACAGCTCGCCGGGCCGCTGTCCCGCGTGGAAGGCGACGCGGTAGAGGCTGTCACCCTGCGGCGTCTCGACGCGCGCGAGGCCGCCGTCGGCGAGGCCGAGCCGCGCGCCGTCGTCGGGATGGACTTCCACGAGCGGTTCTTCGCGGTGGCGGGCAAGCTTGGGCGCGAGGCCGGTGCGCGTCATGCTGTGCCACTGGTCGCGGTAACGCCCCGTGTTGAGCGTCAGCGGCCATTTGGCGAGCGGTTCGGGCAGCGGCTTTTGCGCGACGGGCACCAGCCGCGCGCGGCCGTCTTCGGTCGAAAAGCGGCCGCCGGCGAAGGGGTGATCGCCGCCCCAGCGGAAGGGGCTCATCGCGTCATAAGCCGCATTGCCGCCCTGCGCGGCGCCGGGCAGCGCGAACAGCCGCGCCCCGTCGTTGCCGTAGTTCGACAGGCGGCAATGCTCGCGCCAGATGTCGGCGGGCCGGTCGTAGGCGAAGGCGTTTTTCCACCCCATGCGCCGCGCGACCTCCTTGACGATCCACCAGTCGGGCATCGCCTCGCCGGGCAGTGCGAAGAGCGCGCGCTGGCGGCTGATCATACGGTCCGAATTGGTCACTGTGCCGTCCTTCTCGCCCCATGCGGCGGCGGGCAGGCGGACGTGCGCGAAGGCGCCGGTGTCGGTCTTTTCGATCACGTCGCTGACGACGACGAAGGGACAGGCGGCGAGCGCCTCGCGCACCGCATTGGCGTCGGGCATCGACACGGCGGGGTTGGTCGCCATCACCCAAAGCGCCTTGATCCGGCCCTCGCCGATCGCGCGGAACATATCCACCGCCTTGAGGCCGGGTTTTTCGGCGATCGTCGGCGCGGCCCAGAAACGTTGGATGCGGTCCCGGTTTTCGGGCGCGAAATCCATATGCGCGGCCAGCGTCGAGGCGAGGCCGCCGACCTCGCGCCCGCCCATCGCGTTCGGCTGGCCGGTGATCGAGAAGGGCGCCGCGCCGGGCTTGCCGATGCGGCCGGTGGCGAGGTGGAGGTTGGTGATGGCATTGACCTGGTCGGTCCCCGACGTCGACTGGTTGATCCCCTGGCTGAACATCGTGACCGTCCGCGGCGTGGCGGCGAACAGTTCGTAGAAACGCCTGAGGTCGGCGGCCGGCACTTCGCATGTACGCGCCACCGACCACAGGCCGTTCCCCTCTCCAAGCTGGTCCCAGAAATCCGCAGGCATCGCGACATGCGCGGCCAGATAGCTTTCGTCGACGGCGCCCGCCTCGCGGCAATATTGCAGCAGACCGTTCATCAGCACGACGTCGCTGCCGGGGCGGATCGCGAGGTGCAGGTCGGCTTCCTCGGCGGTTTCGGTACGGCGCGGGTCGATGACGACGAGCTTCGCGCCCGCCTCGCAGCGCGCGCGGATGCGCTGATAGACGATCGGGTGGCACCAGGCGGTGTTCGACCCCACCAGGACGAAGAGGTCGGCGGCATCGAGATCGTCATAAGTGGCGGGCACGACATCCTCGCCGAAGGCGCGCATGTGGCCCGCAACCGCGCTCGACATGCAGAGGCGCGAATTGGTGTCGATGTTCGCGCTGCCGATGAAACCCTTCATCAGCTTGTTCGTGACATAATAATCCTCGGTGAGGAGTTGACCCGAGACATAGAAGGCGACGCTGTTCGGGCCGTGGCGTGCGATCGTCTCCTTGAACCGCTTGGCGACAAGATCGAGCGCCTTGTCCCAGCTCGCGCGCTTCGCGCCGATCATCGGGTGCAGCAGGCGGCCTTCGAGTCCGACCGTCTCGCCGAGGTGCGTGCCTTTCGAGCAGAGGCGGCCGCGGTTCGCGGGATGATCGGGATCGCCCGCGATCTCAACTGCCCGCTCACCCGTCACCGTCGCGCGGATGCCGCAGCCAACGCCGCAATAGGCGCAGGTGGTGCGGACCGCTTCGTTCATCAGGCAGCCGCTTTCAGCGTGCTCGCGCGGCAGATAAGCACCCGCCCGCCGTCGATCTTGACCGGCACCGTCGGGGTGCAGCCCTTGTCTTCGCCGAGCGCTTCGCCGGTCGACAGGCTGATCCGCCAATTGTGCAGCGGGCAGGCGACCGCGCCGCCGTGGACGATGCCCTGGCTCAGCCGTCCATGCTTGTGCGGGCAGCGGTCGAGCAATGCGAAGATTTTGCCTTCGGCGGTGCGGAAGACCGCGATATCGTCGCCGCCCTCGACCTGCACGGTGCGGCTGCCGCGAACCGGAACCTGGTCTATCCAGCCAATGTCGAGCCATTCTGCGGTGGTCATGCCGGTTCCTCCACGGGGGTAAAGCGCGCCATCGGCGCATGATGTTCGGCCTCGGCGCCCTCGGCGCGCTGCGCCCACGGGTCGTCCTGCGAAAAGCTCTGCGAATAGAGAAAGCGCGCGCGCAGCGCTTCGCGGCCCGCCGCATCATCGACGATCCGCGCCGTGATATGTGCGAGCCCGACGCGTTCGATCCACGGCGCGGTGCGCTCAAGATAGCGAGCTTCTTCGCGGTAGAGCTGGATAAAGGCGGCGCAATAATCCATCGCTTCCTGTTCGGTCGCGACCTTGCACAGCAGATCGGTGGCGCGAACATGGATGCCGCCATTGCCGCCGACATGCAGTTCATACCCGCTGTCGACGCACACCACGCCGAAATCCTTGATCGTCGCCTCGGCGCAGTTGCGCGGGCATCCCGATACTGCGATCTTGAACTTGTGCGGCATCCAGCTGCCCCAGCTCATCCGTTCGATCCTGACGCCGAGTCCGGTCGAATCCTGCGTGCCGAAGCGGCACCATTCGGACCCGACGCAGGTCTTCACGGTGCGGAGCGACTTGCCGTAAGCGTGCCCCGACACCATGCCCGCGGCATTGAGGTCGGCCCACACCGCGGGCAGGTCCTCCTTCCTGATCCCGAAGATGTCGAGCCGCTGGCCGCCGGTCACCTTGACCATCGGCGCATTGAACTTTTCGACCACATCGGCGATCGCGCGCAACTCGGTCGGGTTGGTGAGCCCGCCCCACATGCGCGGGACGACCGAGTAAGTGCCGTCCTTCTGGATGTTGGCGTGCATCCGCTCGTTGACGAAACGGCTCTGCTGATCATCGACATAGTCGCCGGGCAGCGCGCAGAGCAGATAATAGTTGAGCGCGGGGCGGCACGAGGAACAGCCGTCGGGGGTGGTCCAGTGCAGCTTCTGCATCGCCTCGGGGATCGAGCGAATGCCCTGCGCGACGATTTCGCGGCGAACGTCGTCGTGGCCGAAACTCGTGCATTTGCACATCGTCTTCGGACCCGACTGGACATCGTCGCCGAGCGTCAGCGCGAGCAGGTTTTCGACGAGGCCGGTGCAACTGCCGCAGCTCGCCGACGCCTTGCAGGTGCCGCGCACCGCGTCGAGGCTGTGCGCGCCCTTGGCGATGCACGAGACGACCTGGCCCTTGGTGACGCCGTTGCAGCCGCAGATTTCCGCATCGTCGGAAAGCGCCGCAACGGCCGCCTTAGGGTCCGCCGCGCCGCCTCCCGCGGCGAAAGCCTGGCCGAAGATCAGCAGGTCGCGCAGCTGCGACACATCCTCCTGCTTCTTCAAGAGGTCGAAATACCAGCTGCCGTCGGCGGTATCGCCATAGAGCACCGCGCCGACGATGCGGTCGTCCTTGACGATCACGCGCTTGTAGACGCCGCGGCTCGCGTCGCGCAGCACGATATCCTCGCATCCGTCGCCGCCCGAGAAATCGCCTGCCGAAAACACGTCGATTCCCGACACCTTGAGCTTGGTCGAGGTGACCGATCCGCGATAGCCGCTCGGCTGTTCGACAAGGCCATCGGCGAGGCTGCGGCACATGTCCCACAAGGGCGCGACGAGTCCGTAAACCTGCCCGTCATGCTCGACGCATTCGCCGACCGCGAGCACGGCGGGGTCGCTCGTCACCATATGATCGTCGACCTGGATCCCGCGCCCCACCGCGAGGCCCGCGTCGCGTGCGAGCGCGACCGAAGGGCGGATGCCGACCGCCATCACGACGAGGCTGGCGGGGATCAGCGTTCCATCCTTGAGCTTCACCCCCTCGACCTTGCCGTCGCCGAAGATCTCCGCGGTATCGGCGCCGGTCAGGATCGTCTGCCCGCGCGCCTCGAGCGCATTTTTAAGCAACCAACCCGCCGCTTCGTCGAGCTGGCGCTCCATCAAGGTCGGCATCAGGTGAATGACAGTTACCTTCATCCCGCGCAGCGAAAGCCCGTGCGCCGCTTCGAGCCCGAGCAGCCCGCCGCCGATCACCACCGCATCGCCGCCCGCATCAGCGGCCGCGAGCATGGTGTCGACATCGTCCATGTCGCGAAAGGCGATGACACCGGGCAGGTCCTTGCCGGGCACCGGGATGATGAAGGGATCGGAGCCGGTCGCGATCAGCAGCCGGTCATAGTTTTCGCTGACGCCGCTGCGGGTCGTTACCTTCTTCGCGGCCCGGTCGATCGCTGCAACGGGATCGCCCGCGACGAGCGCGATGCCATTGTCGGCGTACCAGTCGGCGTCGTTGATCACGATGTCGTCGAAGCTCTTCTCGCCGGCGAGCACGGGAGAAAGCATGATGCGGTTGTAATTGACCCGCGGCTCCGCGCCGAAGATCGTGACGCGGTATCGGGCGGGATCGCGCGCAAGCAGTTCCTCGACCGCGCGGCAGCCGGCCATGCCGTTACCGATGACGATCAGATGCTCGCGCGTGTCGGCATTGGGGGAGAGGGGGAGGTGTTTCATCAAAGCATCCAATCCAGTGCAATCATCAGATCCGCACGCCCTCGGCGGCGCCCCAGGTCCGGCGCCAATGACCCTTGACGAAAAGCAGCGCGACCAGCGCAGCGACGGCAAGGGCGGCGAAGACGTGAAAGGCGGGCGCGAAGCTGCCGGTCCATTGCTTGGCGAAACCGAGCGAGGAGGCGAGGGTAAAGCCGCCGACCCCGCCCGCCATGCCGACCAGGCCCGTCATCACGCCGATCTCGGCCGAAAAGCGCTGGGGCACGAGCTGGAACACCGAGCCATTGCCGGTGCCGAGCGCAAGCATCGCGATCACGAACAGGCCGAGCGCCGCGGGCAGCGTGTTCGCCTGCGGCACTCCGGCAATCGCCAGCGCGGCGACGACGAAGACCATCATCAGCGCTTTCACGCCGCCGATCCGGTCGGCGAACGCGCCGCCGATCGGCCGCACCAGCGATCCGGCGAATACGCAGGCCGCGGTGCAAGTGCCCGCCATCACCGGGGTCAGGTGAAACTGGTCGGTGAAATAGATCGGCAGCGACGCCGCGAGCCCGACGAAGCCGCCGAAGGTCACGGCGTAAAAGGCCATCAGCCACCAGGCGTCGGCGGTCTTGAGCGGCTCGAAATAATCGATCAGCTTTTTGGGCGAGGGGGCATTGGGCGCGTCCTTCGCCATCGCAAGATAGACGAAGAAAATGATGGTCAGCGGAATGCACGCGAGGCCGAGCACCGCGTTCCATCCGAACAGCTTGGCAAGACCCGGCGCGAAAAGCGCGGCGAGCACCGTCCCTGAATTGCCCATGCCGGCAAGCCCCATCGCCTTGCCCTGATGCTCGGGCGGATACCAGCGGCTCGCGAGCGGCAACGCGATCGCGAAGCTCGCCCCCGCAAAGCCGAGGATGACGCCGAGCGCGAGCGTGCCGGCAAAGCTGTGCACGCCCATGAACCAGGCCGTGAACAGCCCGGCGATGACGATGACCTGACTGATCGCGCCCGAGAGTTTCGGCCCGATCCGATCGACGAACAGGCCGCCCGCGACGCGCAGCACTGCGCCTGCCAGCGTCGGCACCGCGACCATCAGGCCTGTCTGGGCCGGGCTCAGCCCCAGATCTTCGGCTATCGCGGGCGCGAGCGGCCCGAGGATCACCCAAACCATGAAGGCGAGATCGAAATAGAGAAGGGCCGCGACCAGCGTCGGCCAGTGTCCACTTGCCCAGAAGTTCGATTTGGGTGCCGCGCGGGCATCTCCGGTTGCAGTCGTCATCGTCCGTCCCTTTTTGTGACGGGCAATAAAAAAGCCGCCAGGACGGCGGCCTTGCGAGCGCATCCTGACGGCTTCATTGCCTTGTGGGATTCGGGGAATGGGCTCCCCGTTCGCCTGCTGACCAGCCCCCTCGTTGGAACGATCGTCGCATTATCCTGCCCCGGCATCCTTGCCGAGTGGGATTAGACTGCCTGATTCGGAAGCGCGCCGCAAGGTGCTATTTCGCAGGTGCAGCATAATGTTGAAAATTACGGAAGTTCAGCGAGATAGCTCTCGATATCGTCGGGCTCGAAGGCGCGGCCGTCGAAAAAGCGATCGCTGCCGAGCATCAGGCGGCCTTGCACCGACCCCGCACCGATCGGCTCGCCCAGCCCCCCTTCGAGTTTCGAACTGGCGCCGGGGAGGGGCGCCGTCGTACCGGTGAGCGCGGCCCGGTAAATGTCGGGGCGGAACACGCCCGCCGCCGTCGCCGCGTCGCTTTCGGCGTAACGGCTGCTGTCCCACCGGATCATCTGCGAATAGAGCCAGGCGGCCTGGCTTCGCCAGGGGAAATTCGCCGCCTCGCGATACTGGAACATGAAGTCGGGATAGTGGATTGGTTCGCTGCCGGGCGTGACGCGAATGCGATCGGTGATCGCGCGCAAAATGGCGTCCTGGGGCGCGTCGAGATATTCGGGGCGAGCGAGCAGGCCGGCGCATTCACCCGCGTTGGCGGGCTCGACGAAATGGGCGGCGGCATGATGCAGCGCGCGGACGAGCGCCTCGACCGCGTCGCGGCGCTCGTCCGCGATCTCGCTGCGCATCGCCAACACCTTCTCGACCCCGCGGCGCCAGATTTGCGCGGTCGCCAGCGCGATCCGGCCGACGCCGCGTTCGACCGCGATCGAATTCCATGGCTCGCCGACGCAAATGCCGTCGACCTCGCCGGCGGCGAGCGCGTCGGCGGCGAAGGGCGGACTGGCCACGACGATCTCGACATCCTCGTCGGGCCGGATTCCAACCCCCGCGAGCCAGTAGCGCAACATATAATTATGGCTGGAGTATCGATGCACGACCCCGAAGCGCAGCCGGCCGGCGGCGGTAGGGCGCGCCGCGACCGCGCGCCGGAGGGCCGCGCCGATCTCCAACGGATCGCCGAGCTCGTTTCCGAGCGACAATTCCTGCGAGAGGGCGGCCGAGAAGGTGATCGCGTTGCCGTTCAGGCCGAGCACGAACGGCACCGCCATCGGCACCGGGGGCCGGTCGCGGCCGAGCGCGGTCGCTATCGCGAGCGGCGCGATCATGTGCGCGGCGTCGGTCTGCCCGAAGAGCAGCCGGTCGCGCACCGTGGCCCAGGTCATGTCGCGAACGAGCTCGATTTCGACCCCTTCGCGGGCAGCGAATCCCATCTCGTGCGCCAGGATCGGCAAGGCAGCGTCGACCAGCGGCAGGAAGCCGATGCGAAAGCTCTCGGCACTCATTCCATGTCTCCCATCAGCGCCTCGCTGGTGACGATCGCCTCCGCGATTTCGGAAATGCGGCGATTGGTGCGCATCGCCTGGCCGCGCAGCAGCGCATAGGCCGCGGGCTCGTCGACATGGCGGCGCTTCATCAATATCGCCTTGGCCTTGTCGATGACCGCGCGTTCGGCGAGGGCGTTTTTCGCCTCGTCGAGTTCGCGCTGGAGGCGCGAAAAGGCCTGGAAGCGCCGGACGGCAAGGTCGATCACCGGTTTGATCCGCTGTTTCGACAGGCCATCGACGACATAGGCCGACACCCCCGCGTCGATCGCCGCTCCGGTCGCTTCGGCGTCGCTCTGATCGACGAACATGGCGATCGGCCGCGCGAGCGCGCGCGACATGGCGAAAAAATCCTCGAGCAGGTCGCGGCTGGGGTTTTCGAGGTTGATCAGGACGACTTCGGGCTGCGCCGCCTCGACCTGCCGGACGAGCGCGCCACCGGGATCGATCAGCACCAGATCGTCGAGTCCCGCCTCGCGCAAACCATCGGAGATGATGGCCGCGCGCGTCGTGCTGGTATCGATGATCGCGATCCTCATGACCCGCGCCTTACGCGGCGATGTTCGAATCTTCCAGCGCGATCCGGTTTCGGGTGCCGAAAGAATAGCCGATAGTTCGATCGGGACATTTCGTTGCGACGACGGGCTTGTGTCGAGAGGCAGGTCGATCGCAGCTTGCGAATTGGCCTGCCCTTGTCCAACGACGAGTGCAATGACCCTTCCCGTCGCTCAGAGTCCCGCCAGCGGAAAGATCGATTTGCTCGCGCTGGGCGCGCTGTTCCTGTCGCTCGTGTCGGTGACGGGCGGCGCGGCGCTGGCGAAGAGCCTGTTCCCGGTGGTGGGGCCGACGGGGACCACCGCGCTGCGCCTGATCTTCGGCGCGATCCTGCTGTCGATCGTATTGCGTCCGTGGCGGCTGAACTATCGCGAGGGGTGGCGATCGATCCTCGCCTATGGCGTCGTGCTCGGCGCGATGAACCTCAGCTTCTATAGCGCGCTGAGCTTTATTCCGCTCGGCATCGCGATCGCGATCGAATTCATCGGCCCCTTGAGCGTCGCGGTGCTGACCTCGCGCCGGCGGGCGGACTTTGTCTGGATCGGGGTCGCGGTGTTCGGCCTGCTGCTCCTGCTGCCGCTGCGTGAGGGCACGGCGCATCTCGACTGGCGGGGCGTCGCGCTGGCGCTTTTCGCGGGCGCCTGCTGGGCCGCCTATATCCTGCTCGGCAAGCGGGCGGGGGCGCAGCACGGATCCGCCGCCGCGGCGGGCGGCACGATTGTCGCGGCCCTCGTCGCCGCGCCGGTCGGCGTCATCCATGCCGGCGCCGACCTGCTCCGCCCGGAGATATTGGCGCTGGGGCTTGTCGTCGGCCTGGTTTCGAGCGCGATTCCCTATGGATTCGAGATGGTGGCACTCCGCCGCCTGCCGCCGAACAGCTTCGGCACGCTGCTCAGCGCCGAACCGGCAGTCGGGGCGCTGATGGGCTTCTTCCTGCTCGGCGAATTGCTGACCCTAACGCAATGGATGGCGATCGGCCTGATCATCTTGTCCTCGATCGGCACGGCGAAGGGGGCGGGCGATTATTCGGCGGCTGAACCACCCTTCGACGGCAAATAGCCCGAAGGTCGGCCGTCGGCGTCGTTCACGCCGCCCGAATTCGTCCTTTCCAGCTTTCAAGGTCCCTTGCCGCGGCCGGACTCATGGCATATAATTAGTATACTAAGTAAATGTCATGAGGATGCTGATGCCGAAAATATGTGCGAAATGCCGACCGAGCCCCACCGTGGGGACGCCGTGACCGGCCCGCGCACGCTTTACGACAAGATATGGGACGCGCACGCCGTCGCCGAGGATGATGGCGAGACCCTGCTCTATATCGACCTGCATCTGCTGCATGAGGTGACCTCGCCGCAGGCGTTCGCCGGGCTCGCGGCGGCGGGCCGGGCGGTTCGGCGGCCCGAGCGCGCGCTGGCGCTGTCCGATCACAATGTTCCGACGGCAGGACAGGCGGCGGGCCCCGCCGGGGTTTCCGATGCCGAGGCGCGCGCGCAGCTGGAGGCGTTGGTCGACAACACGCGCCGCTTCGGGATCGAGAATTTCCCGATGGGTGATCCGCGCGGCGGGATCGTCCATGTCGTCGGGCCCGAGCAGGGACGTTCGCAGCCCGGAATGACGATCGTCTGCGGCGACAGCCACACTTCGACCCACGGGGCGTTCGGCGCGCTCGCCTTCGGGATCGGGACGTCGGAGGTCGAACATGTGCTCGCGACGCAGACGATCCGCCAGCGACGCTCGCGCAACATGCGCGTGACCGTCGATGGTGCGCTGGCGCCGCACGTCCATGCCAAGGACCTCGCGCTCCATTTGCTCGGCGCGATCGGCGTTGACGGCGCGGGCGGGCATGTCATCGAATATGCCGGCGAGGCGGTGCGCGCGCTGTCGATGGAGGCGCGGATGACGCTGTGCAACCTCAGCATCGAGATGGGCGCGCGCGCCGGGCTGGTCGCGCCCGACGCGGCGACGCTTGCCTATCTGAAGGACCGACCTGCGTCGCCGCGCGGCGCCGCATGGGATGCCGCATCGGCGCGCTGGGCGGCGCTCGCAAGCGATCCGGGGGCGGCCTTCGATCGCGAACTGCGCGTCGATGCGCGCGAGGTGCGGCCGATGGTGAGTTGGGGGACCAACCCGTCGCAGGTCGTTGCGATCGGCGATCCGATCCCCGATCCCGCGACGTTCGACGATCCGGACGCGCGCGCCGCCGCCGAGCGCGCGCTCGCCTATATGGATATTGCCCCGGGAGCGCCGATCGCCGGACAACGGCTCGACCGCATATTCCTCGGTAGCTGCACCAACAGCCGGATCGAGGATTTGCGCGTCGCCGCCGAAATCGTGCGCGGCCGCCATGTCGCGCCGCACGTTCGCGCGATGGTCGTGCCGGGATCGGGGCTGGTCAAAAGACAGGCCGAGGAAGAGGGCATCGCCGATACGCTGCGCGCCGCCGGCTTCGACTGGCGCGAACCCGGTTGTTCGATGTGCGTCGGCATGAATGCCGACCGGCTCCGGCCCGGCGAACGCTGCGCCGCCACCTCGAACCGCAATTTCGAGAATCGCCAGGGACGGGGCGGACGCACCCACCTGATGAGTCCGGCGCTTGCGGCGGCGAGCGCGGTTGCGGGCTGTATCGCGTCGCCCGATATGCTCGACTAGGCGGCCGCCTCGAACCGCGCGATCGCATCGGCGTGGCGCAGCGTGCGGGCAATATCGTCGAGCCCCTCCATCAGGATGCGGCGGTCGCCCGGATCGATTTCGAAAGCGAACGCCTCGCCCGAGGCGAGGCGGATGCGCTGCGCTTCGAGATCGACCTCGATCGGTACATATTGCGCCGCTTCGATGTCACCGCGCAGCCGGGCGCAGCATTCATCGGGCAAGCGGATCAGCAGCAGGCCGTTCTTGCGCGCATTGCCCGCGAAGATGTCGCCGAAACTTGGCGCGATGACGCAGCGAATGCCGAAGTCGGTGAGCGCCCACACCGCATGTTCGCGCGACGAGCCGCAGCCGAAATTGCGATCGGCGACCATGATCTGTGCGTCGCGGCAGGCGGGTCGGTTCAGAATGAAGTCCGCCCGCTCGCGGCCGTCTTCGTCGAAGCGCAGTTCGCGGAACAGATGACGGCCGAGGCCCGACCGCGTCAACGCCTTCATATATTGCGCGGGAATGATCATGTCGGTGTCGACATTGGCGAGCGGCAAGGGCGCCGCGACCGCTTTCACTCGAATGAATTTTTGCACATCGCCTCCATTAACTTAGTATTCTAAGTATATGGATCGGCGAATCTTGTCCAACATTATCGCGGGGTTGGAACGGCGGCGGGATGGGAGGCGACGACGAAGATGGTTGCCGCACGAACCTTCGCGTTCTAAGATTCGTTGCAGCGCTCGGACGCCGCGACAGGGGAGCAGGATTTTGGCCAAGAAAACAGCGGATTATCGGCATCCAGCCGAATATTATACCGATCCTGAAAACAGCATCGGCTACCTTGCGCGCGTCGTCTTCCGCTCCTTTTCGCGATTGCTCGAACGCCGCACGCTGACGCACGACGTCTCGGCGGGACAGTGGCGTTTCCTGCGTCAGCTGTGGCGCGAGGACGGCATCACCCAGCGCGAACTCAGCGAACGCGTCGGCATGCGCGAGCCGACCACCGTCGTCGCGCTGAAGGGGCTCGAAAAGGCCGGGCTGATCACGCGCAAGAAGACCGCCGACGACCGGCGCAAGACCTTCATCCACCTGACCCCGCACGCCAAGAAGCTTGAGCTGGTCCTCGCGCCGATGAATGCCGAAATCCACGAGATCGCCACCAAGGGCATGAGCGACGAGGAAGTCGAGGCGCTGCAAGGGCTGATGCGCCGCGTGATCGACAATCTCGCCGACGAAACGCGCAAACTCGCGGTGCTTTCGGACATCAAGGCTTGACCGCTTGATCTTGCCGCGACCGGACAATAAGTTAGTATTCTAATTAATTCGTCCGGGAGGAAAAATGACCAGCATCGCCGTCATCGTCGGGAGCATCCGCGAGGGATCCTATAACCGCGCGCTCGGCGAACTTGCCGCGGCAAGCCTCGAAGCGCAGAGCGCAAGCGTCACGCGCGTCGATCTCGCGGCGTTCGATCTGCCGCTTTATTCGGCCGCGCTCGAAGCCGATGCCTTTCCGCCCGCTGCGCTAAAGCTCAAGGCGCTCTTCGCGGCGCAGGACGGACTGCTGTTCGTATCGCCCGAATATAATGGTTCGCTATCGCCGCTGCTCAAGAATGCGATCGACTGGGCGTCGCGCCCGACCGGCGACGAGGGGCCGGTCGCGCTCTCCGCATATCGCGGCAAAGCGGCGGCGATCATGTCGGCGTCGATCAGCCCATTCGGGGGGCTGCGCGGGCTGATGCACCTGCGCCAGATTCTGTCGACGATCCAGATGCTCGTGATTCCCGAGCAGGTCGTCGTCCCCGCCGCGCACGCCGCCTTTGCCGAGGACGGCAGCCTGAAGGAGCCGCTGCCCGCCTCGTTGGTGGAGATGACCGCGGCGCGGCTGGTCGCGGTCGCGAAAGCGCTGTCGGACTAGCGGCGCGGGGCGGCGACGGGGCGGTCGATATTGTCGCCCCAGTCGGCCTCGAGCGCCGCGAGCAGCGCGTCGAACCGGTCCTGACCCAGGCGGTCGGCGATCTGGGCGGTGAGCGCGTCCATCGACCGCTGCGCATCCTTGCGCATGCGTGCGCCAAGGTCGGTCAGCGACACGATCATATGACGGCGATCGTCGGGATCGACATCGAGCCGAACCATGCCCAGCTTCACCATCTGGTTGATCGTACTGTGAATCGCCTGCCGCGAAACGCCGAGATTGCGGGCGATGTCCGAAGGGCGCACGACGCCACTGACGATGTTCGTCATCACCATCGATTGCGGGCGGTTGACGTCGGGCCAGCCATGATCGTGAAGCCGCGCCTGGAGCCCTTCGTCGAGCCAGCAGAAGCGTTGAAAAAGCGCGATGATAAGCTGATTGGTGCGCATAAGACGCGATGCTGTGCCCCTGTTGCCGGCGGAATGTCGACACCGTCACGCTAGAAGAGCGACGCGGGCGAGGCAAGGCGGAGCGGCGTTGCAAAGGCAAAATACTTAGTATACTACCTATTATGACGACAAGGGAGAGAGGCCGCATGGACGGGTTGATGCAGAATGTGCCGCTGACGGTCGACCGGATACTCGATCACGCGGCGAACTGGCACGGCGCGCGCGAGATCGTGTCGCGCGATGCCGAGGGGCGCGTCACCCGTTCGACCTATGCCGACGTCCATGCGGATGCGAAGCGCGTGTCGAACGCGCTGGCGGCCGAGGGGATCAAGCCGGGCGACCGCGTCGCGACGATGGCCTGGAATGGCGCGCGGCACCTCGCCGCCTGGTATGGCGCGGCGGGCATGGGGGCGGTGCTTCATACGCTCAATCCGCGGCTGTTCCTCGAACAGATCGCCTATATCGCGAACCATGCGGGCGACCGGCTGCTGATCGCCGACCCCGCGACCGCCGATCTGGTCGAGCAATTGCTGCCGCAGGTGCCGTCGATCGAGAAGGTGATCTTCTTCTGCGACCGCGCATCGCTTCCCGAAACCAGCTTTCCGGCGGTCGCCTTCGACGACTGGATCGCGGAACATTCGGCCGAATATGATTGGGGCGGGTTCGACGAGAATGCCGCGTGCGGGCTTTGCTACACCAGCGGAACGACCGGCAATCCCAAGGGCGTGCTCTATTCGCACCGATCGAACTATATCCATGCGCTGATGACGCTCCAGCGCGACGCGCTCGCACTGTCGGCGCGCGACACCGTGCTGCTCGTCGTGCCGATGTATCACGCCAATGCTTGGGGCGTCGTCTATTCGGCGCCGGCGGTTGGGGCGAAGCTGGTGCTGCCGGGGCAGCGGATGGACGGCGAATCGATCTATAATCTGATCGAGCAGGAAGGCGTGACCTATTCGGCTGCGGTGCCGACCGTGTGGCAGATGCTGCTTACCTATATGCAGGAAAACGGAAAGCGCTTCACGACGCTGGAGCGCGTGACGATCGGCGGTTCGGCGTGCCCCGAATCGATCATCCGCGCCTTTCGCGACGATTATGGCGTCGACGTCATCCAGGGCTGGGGCATGACCGAAACCTCGCCGCTCGGCACGGTGTCGGTGCCCAATGCGTCGGTCGCGGCGAAATCCGACGCCGACCAGATGGCATATAAGCTCAAGCAGGGGCGGCTGCTGTGCGGGCTCGATATGAAGCTGGTCGACGATGCCGGCAATCGCCTGCCGCACGACGGCAAGACCCCAGGCCGGCTGATGATCAAGGGGCCGACGATTGCGGGCGCCTATTATGGCGGCGAGGGCGGTGACGTGCTTGATGCCGAGGGCTTTTTCGACACCGGCGACGTCAGCACGATCGACGGTGAAGGCTATATGCAGATCACCGACCGCGCGAAGGATGTCGTCAAATCGGGCGGCGAGTGGATCAGTTCGATCGAGATCGAGAATATCGCGATGGGGCATGACGCGGTCGCCAACGCCGCCGTCGTCGGCGTCGCGCATCCGAAGTGGGACGAGCGGCCGATTCTGCTTTGCCAGCTCAAGGATGGCGCCAGCGCCTGCGCCGACGATCTCAAAGCCTATCTCGACGGCAAGATCGCGCGCTGGTGGATGCCCGACGACGTGCTGTTCGTCGACGAAATCCCGCTCGGCCCGACGGGCAAGATCGACAAGAAGGCGATCCGTGCGGGGCTGGAGGGATATAAGCTGCCTTTTGAAGTCACCCGCTGAAGATAATAGAAAACAGGAGAGAGACCAATGGACCCGAACGGGATCGAAGGACTGGACGCGCAATTTATCGGCCGCGTGTCGCCGACCGCGCCGCGTATTCAGGCGGGCGGGCATCCGTGCCAGGGCATCTACTGGACGCAAACCGGCAAACGGCCGAAGGTTGCGATCATCGCGACGCACTATAACGTCGATTTCTCCGAACATTATATCGCACCCTATTTCGCGCGGCAGGGCTTCGGCTTTCTTGGCTGGAACACGCGCTATCGCGGGGTCGAGGACCAGTTCCTGCTCGAACATGCGGTGCTCGACATCGGCGTCGGCATGAAGTGGCTGAAGGAAGAGGCGGGCGTCGAGCAGATCGTCATTCTCGGCAATTCGGGGGGCGGCTCGTTGATGGGCGCCTATCAGGCCGAAGCGATCGCGCCGACCTTGACCGACCGCCTGCCGTCGGTCGGACAAGATGCGCTCGCGAACCTCGTGAAGGGCGACCTCTACATCAGCTTCAACGCGCATCAGGGGCGGCCCGAGGTGCTCACCGACTGGATGGACGCGTCGGTGATCGACGAGAATGATCCGGTAGCGACCGATCCCGAACTCGACCCGTTCAACCCCGACAACGGCCCGCCCTATTCGGAGGCGTTCATCGCGAAATACCGCGCCGCACAGCGCGCGCGCAACCAGCGCATTACCGACTGGGCGAAGGCCGAGCTCGCGCGCCTCAACGCCGCGGGCATTCCCGACCGCATCTTCCCGATGTTCCGCTGTTGGGGCGACATCCGCTGCGTCGATCCGGCAATCGATCCGTCGGACCGCAAGCCCAACTGGTGTTATCGCGGCGATCCGGCCGTCGCCAACCGCACGCCCAGCATCGGCCGCGCCAACACGATCAAGACCTGGCTCAACATGTGGAGCCTCGAAACTTCGCCCTGTCAGGGGCAGCCGCACCTCGCCAAGCACGACACGCCCGCGCTCGTCGTGCAGGGAACCGCCGACACCGGCGTCTTCCCGAGCGATGCGCGCAAGATCTTCGATTTCCTGGGGTCCAGCGACAAGAAGCTCGAACTCATCCCCGGCGCGCATTATTTCGAGGATTCGATCGAGGAGCGACAGAATGCGGCCGACCTCGTCGGCGCATGGATCAGGGAGAAGCTTTGACGTGACGGCGGATGCCGACATCGTCGATGGATTGCGTGCGGCCGGGCTGGTGGGCGAGGGCGATGTTGTCCTCGAACCGCTGACCGGCGGGGTGTCGTGCGACGTGTGGAAGGTCGAGACGCCGTCGGGACCGATCGTCGTCAAGCGCCCGCTGCCGCAGCTTCGCGTCGCCGCCGAATGGCTCGCGCCGGTCGAGCGCGGGACGAGCGAGGTGCGTTGGCTCAAACGCGCGCGCGGCGTCGATCCGCATATCGTGCCTGAGGTGCTTGCAGAACTGCCCGGCCACGCCTTTGCCATGCGTTTTCTGCCGGGTTGCCCGGTCTGGAAGGACGAGCTGATGGCGGGCCGCGTCGATCCGGCCTTCGCGGCACAGGTGGGGCAAGGGATCGCCGCCGTGCATGCCGCGACTGCGCATAATGACAACGACCGCGCCGATTTCCCCAATGACGAGATGTTCCGCGCGCTGCGCGTCGATCCCTTCCTGCTTTATGTCGCGCGGCATGATAGCGAACTCGCACCCGCGCTGACCGCCCTTGCCGGCGATCTGGCATCGCGCAAGATCGCGCTGGTGCATGGCGACGTCAGCCCCAAGAATATCCTCGTCAGCGCCGATGGGCCGGTGTTCCTCGATGCCGAATGCGCGGTTTATGGCGATCCGGCCTTCGACCTCGCCTTTTGCACGACGCATCTGCTGCTGAAAGCGGTGTGGTCGGGCGATGCCCGGATGGACGAAGCCGCCGCCGCACTCGTTGCCGCCTACCGCGCCGGCATCGACTGGGAAAACGACGGCGGCCTGCTGCTGCGCGCGGGTAAGCTGACCGCCGCGCTGCTCCTCGCGCGCGTCGAAGGCAAGTCGCCCGCGCCCTATCTGACCGACCCCCAACATAAGCGCATCGTGCGCGATCAGGCGCGTGCGCTCATCCTTGCGCCCGCGCCGATCGACACGCTCGTCGCCAACTGGAAAAGGACTCTCCCATGACTTCGCGTATCGCCTCCGTCACCGGCCGCCAGCTCTGGGATTCGCGCGGCCGGCCCACCGTCGAGGCCGAGGTCGTGCTCGAATCGGGCGCCATCGGCCGGGCCATCGCGCCCGCGGGCGCGTCGCGGGGCGCGCATGAAGCGATCGATCTGCGCGACGGCGGCGAAGTGTTCGGCGGTTTCGGCGTCAACCGCGCGGTCGCCGGGATCGGCTCGGAAATCGCGATCGCGATCGCCGGTATGGACGTGCGCGATCAGGCGGCCGTTGATGCGGCGCTCTGCGACCTCGACGGCACGCCGAATAAGGCGCGGCTCGGCGCGAACGCGATTGTCGCGGTTTCGATGGCGGTGCTCCACGCCGCCGCAGCGGACGCGCGCGAACCGCTGTGGCGCTATCTCGCCGAAGGGCGCAAGGTGCGCGTACCACTTCCTGAAATCCAGATTTTCGGCGGCGGCGCGCACGCGGGGCGGCGCACCGACGTGCAGGATTTCATGGTGATGTGTCCGAAGGCGGGCAGCTTCCGCCGCGCGCTCGAAATCACCGACGATGTCTATCGCGCCGCGGGCAAGCTGATGGAAGAGAAGGGTCCGCTCAGCGGCGTCGCCGACGAGGGCGGCTGGTGGCCGAACTTCGCGTCGAACGAGGATGCGCTCGACACGCTGACCAAGGCGATCGAGGCGAGCGGCCACCGCGCGGGCGAAGAGGTGTTCATCTCGCTCGACATCGCCGCGAACGAGCTGGGCGATGCGGGCGGCTATGATCTCGCGCTCGACGACGGGCGCTTGTCAGGCGAGGCGATGGCCGCGCGCATCGTCGAATGGGCAGGGCGCTATCCGATCCTGTCGATCGAGGATCCGGCGGGGCAGGACGACTGGACGACGATGGCGGCGGTCACCGCGGCGATCGGCGACAAGGTCCAGATCATCGGCGACGATGTGCTCGTTACCAACGCGGCGCGCGTCGAACGCGCTGGCGATGCGGCAGTGTGCAACGCGGCGCTGATCAAGGTCAACCAGGTCGGCACGGTGACCGAAGCGAAGGCGGCGCTCGACGCGGCGGTGGCGCGCGGCTGGGGCGCGATCGTCTCCGCGCGCTCGGGCGAGAGCGAGGATGTCACCATCGCGCATCTCGCGACCGGCTGGGACGCCGGGCAATTGAAGGTTGGCAGCTTCACGCGCTCTGAACGCATGGCGAAGTGGAACGAAATGCTGCGGATCGAGGAAGCGATGGGCGGCGATGCCGAATTCACGGGCTTTTCGGCCTTCGCGGGTTCGATCGGCCGGGTCGCGGCATGATCGTCCTTCACGCCCGCCCGAGCCCTGGTTTTCGCGATGCGGTCGATGCGATCTTCGGACCCGGCGTCGTGACGCATGTCGACGAGGCGGAACCGCTCGATGCGGTCGCACCCGAAATCACCGCGCTGCTCCATGTGTTGACGCCGGTGACACCCCAATTCATCGCCTCCGCGCCCAAGCTGAAGCTGATTCAGAAGCTCGGCGTCGGGGTGAACACGATCGCGCTCGATGCTGCCCGCGAGCATGGCGTCGCGGTGTGCAACATGCCCGGCACCAACAGTCAGGCGGTTGCCGAAATGGCGCTGTCCCTGATGATGGCGGTGCTGCGCCGCACCTGTTTCTTCGATGCGCGGACGCGCGCGGGGGAGGGGTGGACCGCCGATCCGTCCGAGCTCGATCAGGTCGGCGAAATCGGCGGCCGCACCGTCGGGCTCGTCGGCTTCGGAAATTCGGCGCAGCTGCTGGCGCCGGTGCTCGGGGCGCTGGGGGCCAAGGTCGTCTATACGGCACGCAGCGCGCGCGACGTGCCCTATGAATATATGCCGCTCGACCGGCTGCTCGCGACAAGCGACATCGTTTCGCTGCACATTCCGCTTACCGGCGAGACGCGCGCCAGCATCGATCCCTTGGCGATGAAGAAGGGCGCCGTGTTAGTGAACACCGCACGCGGCGAACTGGTCGATGAAGCGCGGCTCGTCGATGCGCTGACCTCGGGCCATCTCCGCGGCGCCGGGCTTGATGTCTTCGCCGAAGAGCCGCTGCCGCGCGGTAACCCTCTGCTCGGCCTGCCTGGTGCGGTGCTCGCCCCGCATATCGCCTGGCTCACGCCTGAGACGCTCGTGCGCAGCCTGACGGTCGCGCATGAAAATTGCCGCCGGCTGGAAGCGGGCGAGCCGCTGTTGCATCAAGTCGTATGAACCTCTTCCCGTCATTGCGAGAAGCGTAGCGACGAAGCGATCTCCAGCCCTCGGAATGCCGTGCCGCCCGCTGGAGATTGCTTCGCTTCGCTCGCAATGACGATGTTTCAGGAATTTGCCCCATGACTCTCCCGATTGTCCTCATCACCGGTCAACTTTTGACCGACGCCGTATGGCAACCCCTGCTCGACGCATGGCCCGACCGCGAAGTCATCGTCGCCGACAACCGGAGCGACGACACGATCGCCGGCTTCGCACAGCGCCTGCTCGACAACGCCCCGCCGAAATTCCTACTGATCGCGCATGCGATGGGCGGCTTCGTCGCGTTCGAGGTGATGCGCCGCGCGCCTGAACGCGTCGCGAAGCTCGCCTTGATCTCGACGCTCGCCTCGGCCGATGGCCCCGCGCAGACCGCGCGGCGGCAGGGCTATATCGATCTGGTCGAGAGTGGCAATTTCGATCAGGTCGTCGAGGAGCGCATCCCGATCCTCTTTCCCGAGGATAAGCGGAACGACGTGCGCCTGCTCGGCATCGCGCGGCGGATGGCGGCGGACACCGGCGCCGACACTTTCCTCGCCCAGCAACGCGCGATCATGGCGCGTATCGACAGCCGCCCGCGGCTCGGCGAGATCGCGGTGCCGACCTTGCTGATCTGGGGCGAGCAGGACGGCATCACCAGCCGGGCGCATCATGACGAGATTGTCGAGGCGATCCCGGGTGCGCGGCTGGAGGTGATCGCCGGGGCGGGGCATTTGCCGACGGTCGAGGCGCCTGAGGTGGTGGTGCCGTTGCTGACAGATTTTATCGACGCATAGATGGTTCGTCATCCCGGCGAAGGCCGGGATCTCGACGGTGAGATCCCGGCCTTCGCCGGGATGACGTTGTCAGGTTAATTCCGCCCGCACCAGCGCAGCCCCGTCGACCATCGCTTTCAGCTTCGCCTGGCTATGCGCGCGGCTGTGATATTTCATCCCGCAATCGGGGGCGATCCACAGACGCTCGGCATCGACGTAGCGCAGCGCCTCGCGGATGCGCCCCGCAACCACCTCGGGCGTCTCGACTTCGGGGATCGACAGGTCGAGCACGCCATACATGATCGTCTTGGTCGGCAGTTCGGCGAGGATCGCGGGGTCGAGCCCCGGTTGCGCCGCCTCGACCGAGATCACGTCGATCGCCGACGCTTCGAGCTCGGCGAGGAAATCATAGGCCTTGGGCTTCGGTCCCGTCGCGCCCGCACCGTGATGCACCATCGCATAGCCGAAGCAGATGTGGAGCGCGGTCGTTCCGCCGACCCCGTCGAGCGCGCGGTTGATCGCCTCGATCGCGTAAGCATTCGCCTCGGCGGCGCGCGCCTGCAGATAGGGTTCGTCGAGCTGGACGACATCGACGCCCGCCGCGAACAGATCCTTCACCTCGGCATTGACCGCGTCGGCATAGTCCATCGCGAGCGTGCGCGCGTCGGGGTAATAGCCATTCTCGGCCTGCTGCGTCATCGTGAAGGGGCCGGGCAGGGTGAGCTTCACCGGCTTCGTCGAATGGCGGCGCAGGAACGCTGCGTCCTGCGCCTCGATCGGCGCGACGCGGCGAATCGGGCCCGAGACGAGCGGCACCGGATTGGCATTGCCGGTGCGGTCGACCGCGGTGCCGTGCTTTTCGGAGTCGATCCCCGACAATGCCGTCGCGAGACGGTTCGAATAGCTTTCGCGGCGCATTTCGCCGTCGCCGACGATGTCGATGCCCAGCTCCTCCTGATCGCGGATCGCCATCAGCGTCGCCGCCTCCTGCGCGTCGGCGAGCCAGGGTTCGGGGACGCGCCATAGCGTCTCGGCACGCACGCGCGGGGGCAGGCTGGCCTTCAGCCTTTCGCGGTCGATCAGCCAGTCGGGCTGGGGGTAGCTTCCGACGATCGTCGTCGGCAATATGGGGTGGTCGAACAAGGCCAATCCTCTCGATTTTTGGGCTGGCCAAACATTTGCTTAGTATTCTATCTAATTCAAGTCGAAACGACGGTTGGGAGAGCAAAATGATCGATCTGGAGGCCATCCGGACGCTGGCGGACATTCCGGCGGCGCAGGCGCGCGTGCGAGGGCAGGCGACCGCGGTGAAATTCGGGACGCGCGAGACGAGCTTCGCCGAGCTCGATGCGCACTCGAACCGCGTCGCGCACGCGCTGATCTCATCGGGGGTGGCACCGGGCGACCGCGTCTCGGCCCTCACCAAGAACCACGACAGCTGGTATCCGCTCTTCTTCGGCACCGCGCGCGCGCGCGCCTGTTTCGCGCCGATCAACTGCCGTCTCGCACCCGCCGAAATCGGCTTCATCCTGGGCGATGCCGCGCCGAAGCTGCTGTTCGTCGGTGAGGATTTCTTCGACTGCGCGCTTGCGGCGATATCGGACCTTCCCGCGCCGCCGCGGCTCATCGCGCTTTATGGCGAGCACCCGGCGTTCGAACCCTTCGACGCATGGCTCGGTGCGGCGTCCGACGCCCCGCTCGCCGACCCGCCGCAACTCGCCGACGATGTGCTCCAGCTCTACACCAGTGGGACGACCGGACTCCCCAAGGGCGTCGTCCTGACCAACGCGAACTACCGCACCTTCCTCGAAGCCGCGACCGAGGTCGACGGTTTTGCCTATGGCGAGGACGAGACGGTGATGATCGTCATGCCGCTGTTCCACGTTGCGGGCACGAATGTCAGCTTTTCGGGACTGGCGCAGGGCGGCCGCCTCGTGCTCGTCAAGGATTTCACCGCCGCCGACGCGGTGCGGATGATGCGCGAGGAGGATGTCGCGCACGCCTTCCTCGCGCCCGCGATGATCCAGATGATGCTGCTCCAGCCCGATGCGAATGCGGGCGCTTATCCGGCGCTCAAGTCGATTGCTTATGGCGCGTCGCCGATCGCCGAGGATGTTTTGCGCCGCGCGCGCGCGACCTTCGGCTGCGACTTTGTGCAATTTTACGGGATGACCGAGTCCGCCGGCGGCGGCTCCTATCTCTCGCCGGCTGCGCACGATCTGCCGGGCAAGCTGACCTCGTGCGGCAAGCCGTGGCCGGGCGCCGCGATGGCGATCCTGGGCGGCGACGGGAGCGAGCTTGGCGAGGGTGAGATCGGCGAGATCGCGATCCGCGGCGGCATCGTGATGAAGGAATATTGGAACCGCGCCGCGGCGACCGAAGAGACGCTCGCGGGCGGCTGGCTCCACACCGGCGATGTCGGCTATCGCGACGCCGACGGATTCTATTATGTCCACGACCGCATCAAGGACATGATCGTTTCGGGGGGCGAGAACGTCTATCCGGCCGAGGTCGAAAGCGCGATCATGGGCTGCCCCGGCGTCGCCGACGTCGCGGTGATCGGCGTGCCCGACGACAAATGGGGCGAGGGGGTGAAGGCGCTGATCGTGCCCGCTGCCGGCGCGGCGCTCGATCCCGCCGACGTCGTCGCCTGGGCGCGCGAGCGGATCGCCGCCTACAAGGTTCCGAAGAGTGTCGAATTCATCGACGCGCTGCCGCGCAATCCCTCGGGCAAAGTGCTGCGCCGCGAACTGCGCGCGCCCTATTGGGAAGGGCGCGACCGGGCGGTGGGTTAGCGGAAGCGTCGGTATTGGGGTGGTGAGCGGCCTGACTCTCCTCCACTTCCGTCATCCCGGACTTGATCCGGGATCCCGCTTTTTGACGCACTCATTGACTTCGACCGTGAGCGGGCCAATCCCGCCTGCTGCTATCCCGACCGCGCGAACCAGATCACGTGCCGCGCGCCCTTGCCGCTTGCTCGTGCGCGGACTGCGACTTCCTCGACCGCGAAGCCCGCCGTCCTCAGCCGCCGCGCGAACCGCGCGTCGGGCGCCGCCGACCAAATGGCGAGGATGCCGCCCGGCCGCAGCGCCGCCTTGGCCGATGCGAGCCCCGCCGCCGAATAGAGTCCGTCATTCGCGTCGCGCACCAGCCCGTCGGGCCCGTTGTCGACATCGAGCAGGATGGCGTCGTAACGGCCGCGCCCGGCCGCGATCGTTGCCGCGACGTCGCCGATGACCAGCTCGGCGCGCGGATCGTCGAGGCACCCCGCCGCCAGCCCCGCCATCGGCCCGTGCGCCCAGTCGATGATTTCGGGGACGAGCTCGGCGACGATGATCTTTGCATCCGGCCCCAGTGCTGCGAGCGCCGCGCGCAGCGTGAAGCCCATGCCATAACCGCCGATCAGCAACCGCGCCGTCTCGGGTTCCCGGAGCCGATCGCAGCTCATCACCGCGAGCGCCTCTTCGGAACCGCTCATCCGGCTGTTCATCAATTCATTGCCGCCGATCGCGATGATGAAGTCGTCGCCGCGCCGGTAAAGGCGCAGCTCGTCGCCGCCGGGAATCCGCGCCGTGTCGATCAGTTCGCGTATCTTCAAGAAGATCAGTCCAGTTCGCTGAGGCCAAGCTCGGCAAGCAGGGCACTTCGCGCCTTGCGCACGTCGCTCGCCAGCGCCGCGGACGCGAGGTCGCCGGGCGCGATCGCTTCGGGCCAATGCTGCGCGACGACGCCCCCGATCCGGTCGAGCTTCGCCTCGTCGGCGATGAAGCGCGGGTCGACCGCCCCCGGATCGGCGACGACGCGCAAGCGCAGGCAGGCGGGGCCGCCGCCGTTCGCCATCGACTGGCGGACATTGACGGGCAGCAGGCGGCGGATCGGGCCGTTGCCTGCCACATGCGCTTCCAGCCAGTTCCACACTGCCGGCGTGTCCTGCGCCTCGGTCGGCAGCACCAGCCCCATGCCACCGCCCTCGGGCAGGCTGACGAGCTGCGCGTTGAACAGATAGGATTTGATCGCGTCGGGCAGACTCACCGCGCTCGCGGGAACCTCGACGATCTCGACCGCGGGGAAGGCGTTGCGGATTTCGGCGTGCGCCGCCTCGCGGTCCTCGAACGCGGTCTCGTGGGTGAACAGCACATGCTCGTTCGCCACCGCGACGACATCGTTGTGAAACGCGCCGCCCTGGATCGCGCTGTCGGACTGGCGGATGAACAGCGTGCGCGCGGGGTCGAGCCGGTGCTTCCGCGCGATCGCCTTCGACGCGTCGAGATGCTGGCGCGCGGGAAAACGCCCGCCGCCGACCCCATAGACGAAGATTTCGACGCCCGCCGCGTCATGCCCGCTGCACAGCCGCATATGGTTCGCCGCGCCTTCGTCGCCGAAGGGGGCGGGGATGGGGGCATGCACCTGAAAGGCCGGATCGGCGAAGGCGAGGCGAAGCTGCGCGAGCGTGCCCGGCCATTCGTGGCTGCGGTGCGGCATGGTGACGAGGTTGGCGACGGTGAGGTGGCATTTGCCGTCGGCGCTGTCGGGCGCGGGGGAGACGGTCGCCGCGTTCGCGGCCCACATCGACGATGCCGACCAGGCCTGCGCGCGCAGATGTCCCTCTGCATTCTCGGGCGTCGTCCCCAGCGTTTCGAGCCACGGCGCATCGGGGCGATCGAGGGGCATGAAAAAGCCCTGCGGCAAGCCGAGCGCGAGGTTGTGACGCATCTTTTCGATGCCCTGTAGCGCCGCGGCGCGCGGCTGCGATACGTCGCCGGCATGGCTCGCCGACGCGATGTTCCCGCGGCTGAGCCCCGCATAATTGTGGCTGGGGCCGATGATCCCGTC
>CBINGC010000024.1:0-49785 GCA_966250105.1 uncultured Sphingopyxis sp.
TGCGCGTCATCCCGCGCAGCGCCTCTTTCTTCGTCATCCCGGCGAAGGCCGGGATCTCGCCGGTGCGGCAGGAAGCGAGGGCGAGATCCCGGCCTTCGCCGGGATGACGATCGAGATTAAGGATGGTCTGGAAAGCGCGCGTCGCCTCCGCGGGGGCGACGCCAAATACCGCTCAGCGGCTAGCGAATCTTGAAATGCGAAATGAAGGGCTGGAGCCGCCAGTCGATCTGTTCGCTGTCGAGCCATTCGACCTCGATCCCCATCAAGGTGTTCAGCATCGAATCGCCGACGACGATGTCGAAGAACAGGCGCGCGGCGGCGTCGGGGCGGTCGATCTCGGCCTTGCCCGTTGCGGCCCATTCGGCGAACAGCTCGATCAGTTCCTCAAGCGCGGGGACATGGAGGTCGAGGTATATCTGCATCGCGAATTCATGGTCGCGCAGACTTTCGGAAATCAGCATGCGCATCAGGCCGACGGCGTGCGGCGATTCCATCAGCTCTTGCTGGCGATGCGCATAACGCTTCAGGATTTCGACGCTCGACAATCCCCGGATCGCGTCGTCGTCGAGCGAGCGGAGCATGGCTTCGTCGCACCAGCGGGTCGCGATCGCGCGGAGCAGGCCCTGTTTGTTACCGAACAATTCGTAGAGGGTCG
The DNA here is from genome assembly GCA_966250105.1 of uncultured Sphingopyxis sp. Lineage (GTDB taxonomy): Bacteria > Pseudomonadota > Alphaproteobacteria > Sphingomonadales > Sphingomonadaceae > Sphingopyxis. The sequence continues at coordinate 656 of CBINGC010000024.1, forward strand.
CGAGCGAGCCGCCCGAGCGTTTTACGATTTCGGCAAGGCTGGTGCGTTCGTAGCCCTGTTCGAGAAACAGCGACTCCGCAGCGTCGAGAATGGCGCTTTGCCGCCGTTCGCGCGGTGATGAATAGCTATCCATTTGACATAAAGTCGATTCCGACAGGTCCAATTGCGTTCCCCTCCCCTTGCTCTTTTCTGTAATTTAAATTACACGGCGCCTCAGCGCAAGCTTTTGCGTATATAACAATCCCGCACAACTGCGATTTTTCAGGGGTCCTTATGAGTCGCGTCCGTCCTCTCAGCTGCGCCGCCGGCGCTGCGCTGGCCTTGCTGCTGGCCGCCTGCTCGTCCGAGGCGCCCCCCGCGCCCCCGCCGCCGGAGGTCAATATCGTGACCGTCCGCACGCAAGCCGTGCCGAACGTCATCGAACTGCCCGGCCGGGTGCAGGCGTATCGCACGTCGGAGGTCCGCGCGCGCGTCAACGGCATCGTCGAGCGGCGGCTGTTCAACGAGGGCAGCTATGTGCGCGCCGGAACGCCGCTGTTCCGCATCGATCCGCGCGAGCTGATCGCGACCGCGAATGCGGCGCGCGCGCAGCTGGCGCGCGCCCAGGCGACGGCCGCAAATGCGCGGCAGGTCGTGGGCCGTTACCAGCCGCTGCTGGCCGACCAGGCGATCGGCCGGCAGGAATATGACGCCGCGGTCGCGGCGCAACGCACCGCCGAAGCCGATGTGCAGGCGGCGCAGGCCAATCTGGAATCGGCGCGCCTCAACCTCGGCTATGCGTCGGTCACCGCGCCGATTTCGGGCCGCGCGCGCCGCGCCGAGGTCACCGAGGGGGCGTTGGTCAGCGCATCGCAAGGCACGCTGTTGACGACGATCGAACAGATCGACCGCGTCTATGTCAATTTCGGCCAGTCGAGTTCGGACCTTTTGGCGATCCGCGGCGACATGGGTTCGGGCAAGGTCAGCGTGCCGCAGCTCGAGCGCGTCGAGGTGCAGCTGATCCTTGAGGACGGCAGCGCCTATCCGGTCATCGGTCACCTCGACTTCCTCGACCTGTCGATCGACGAAGCGACGGGCACCGCGGCGCTGCGCGCCGAATTCCCCAATCCGAACTCGGCGCTGCTGCCCGGTCAGTTCGTCCGTGCGCGCATCTTCGCGGGCGACCGCGCCGACGGCGTGCTGATCCCGCAGCGCGCGGTCAAGCTGGCGGCGGATGCGGCGAGCGTGATGGTGCTCGACGCCAAGAATGTCGCGACGCCGCGCCCGGTCAAGCTGGGCGCGATGGTCGCGGGCCAGTGGGCGATCCTCGACGGGCTGAAAACCGGCGACCGGGTGATCGTCGACGGGCTGCAAAAGGTCCAGCCGGGCGCGCCGGTGCGCGTCGCGCCCGCCAAGGGCAAGTCGGTACCGACGAAGCGCTGACCTGACATGACCCCCCGCTTCTTCATCGACCGGCCCATTTTTTCCTGGGTCATCGCCATCGGCATCCTGCTGGCCGGGATCATCGCGCTGCGCGGGCTGCCCGTCGAGCAATATCCGTCGGTCGCGCCGCCCTCGCTGACGATCAGCGTATCCTATCCGGGTGCCGACGCGAGCACGCTCGAGCAGAATGTCACGCAGGTCATCGAGCAGGAACTGAACGGGGTCGAGGGCTTCCTCTATATGGCCTCGACCAGCGAGTCGAACGGCACCGCGTCGATCACCCTGACCTTCGAGGCCGGGACCGACATCGACAATGCGCAGATGGAGGTGCAGAACCGCCTGCGCCGCGTCGAACAGCGGCTGCCCGAAGACGTCCGCCGCCAGGGCATTTCGGTGACCGAGGCCAATTCGGGCTTTCTGCTGATCGTCGCGATCACGTCGAAGAGCGGCGAAACCGATCCGATGGAGATCAACAATTTCGCCAACACGCGCGTGCTCGACGAGCTTCGGCGTGTGAACGGGGTCGGCAACGTCCAGGCCTTTGCGCCCGAATATGCGATGCGCATCTGGCTCGACCCGCAAAAGCTCGCCTCCTACAACCTTTCCGCCGCCGAAGCCTTGGCAGCGGTGCAGGAACAGAATAGCCAGACCCCGGGCGGCCAGCTCGGCGACCAGCCGATCGCCAAGGGCGCGCAGCTCAACGCCGTGATCACGACGCAGGGCCGCTTCACCAAACCCGAGCAGTTCGAAAGCATCATCCTGCGCGCCAACCCCGACGGGTCGGCGGTGACGCTGGGCGACGTCGGCCGCGTCGAGCTCGGCGCGGCGAGCTATCTCTTCTCGTCCGAGCTCAACGGCAAGCCGATGGCAGGCCTCGCGGTCCAGCTGACCCCCGGCGCCAACGCGCTGTCGACCGCCGAGGGCATTCGCACGCAGATGGCCGAGCTGGCGAAGGGCTTTCCGCCCGACGTCACCTGGTCGATCCCTTACGACACGACGCCCTTCATCAGCCTGTCGATCGAAGAGGTGGTGAAGACGCTGGGCGAGGCGATGTTGCTCGTCTTCCTCGTCATGTTCCTGTTCCTTCAGAACTGGCGCGCGACGGTGATCCCGACCGTGGTCGTGCCGATCGCGCTCGCGGGTGCGTGCCTTGGCCTCTGGATGTTCGGTTTCTCGATCAACGTGCTGACCCTGTTCGGCATGGTGCTGGCGATCGGCATCCTCGTCGACGACGCGATCGTCGTGATCGAGAATGTCGAGCGCATCATGAACGAGGAGCATCTGCCGCCCTATGAAGCGACGGTGAAGGCGATGGGGCAGATCACCTCGGCGATCGTCGGCATCACATTGGTGCTGATCGCAGTGTTCATTCCGATGGCTTTCTTTCCCGGATCGACCGGCGGCATCTATCGCCAATTCTCGATGACGCTCGCGATCTCGATCGCCTTTTCGGCGCTGCTCGCGCTGACGCTGACGCCCGCGCTGTGCGCGACGCTGCTCAAGCCGCACGACAATAGCGAGCGCAAGGGCCGCATCGGCGCGTTCTTCGATCGGTTCTTCGACGGGTTCAATCGCTGGTTCGGCCGCACGACCGACCGCTATCAGGGCGGCGTCGGCAAGATGCTCGCGGCGCCGCTGCGCTGGCTCGGCGTGTTCGTGGCGATGGTCGCGGTGACGGCCTTGCTGTTCACCCGCCTGCCGGGATCGTTCCTGCCGCAGGAAGACCAGGGCTATCTCGTCACGGTCATTCAGGCGCCCCCCGGCGCGACGACGCAGCGGACCAACGAGGCGACCAAGCAGGTCAAGGCCTTCTTCGCCGAGCAGCCGCAGGTCGCCAATGTCGTGGCGGTCAACGGCTTCAGCTTCTTTGGTCAGGGTCAGGCGAACGCGATCATGTTCACCCCGCTCAAACCCTGGGACGAGCGCAAGGGCGACGAGAACAGCGCCGATGCGATCGCGGGCAAGGCGATGGGCGCATTCATGGGGATCAAGGAGGCGTTCGTCTTTTCGCTGAGCCCGCCGTCGATCCCCGAACTCGGCACGTCGAGCGGCTTCACCTTCAAGCTGCAGGACCGCGGCGGCAACGGGCGCGACGCGCTGATCGCCGCGCGCAACCAGATGCTCGGCGGGGCGATGCAGAGCAAGCTGCTCGCCAACGTCCGCCCCGAGGGGCAGGAGGACGCGCCGGTGCTGAAGCTCGATATCGACCGGATTCAGGCGCGCGCGCTCGGCCTGTCGATCGGCGAGGTCAATGCGACGCTCGCGATCAGCTTCGGCAGCGCCTATGCCAACGACTTCACCCGCGAAGGCCGCGTGCTGCGCGTGCTGCTTCAGGCCGACGCCGCGAGCCGGATGACGCCGCAGGATGTGCTCGACCTGCGCGTGCGCAGCGCGAATGGCGACATGGTGCCTTTCGGATCGTTCAGCAGCGCTGAATGGTCGGCGGAGGCGCCGCAGCTCCAGCGGTATAACGGTTATCCCGCGATGACGATCTCCGGCGAGCCCGCGCCGGGCCAGTCGACGGGCGAGGCGATGGCCGAGATGGAGCGGCTCGCACAGCAGCTTCCGGCGGGCTTCGCGTTCGAATGGACCGGCATCTCCTATGAGGAGAAACAGTCGGCGGGGCAGATCGGCATGTTGCTCGGCCTGTCGCTCGTCGTCGTGTTCCTGTTGCTCGCGGCGCTGTACGAAAGCTGGTCGGTGCCCGTCGCGGTGCTGCTGGTGGTGCCTTTGGGCGTGCTCGGTGCGGTGCTCTTTTCGATGTTCCGCGGTTTGTCGGCCGACATTTATTTCAACGTCGGGCTGATCACGATCATCGGGCTCGCGGCGAAGAACGCGATCCTGATCGTCGAGTTCGCGATCGAGCAGGAGGCCGAGGGCAAGTCGACGCTCGACGCGGTGATGGAGGCGGTGAAGCTGCGCCTGCGTCCGATCATCATGACCAGCCTCGCCTTCATCCTCGGCATGGTGCCGCTCGTCATCGCGAGCGGGGCCGGCGCCGCGAGCCGCATCGCGGTCGGATCGGGCGTGATGGGCGGGATGATCGCCGCGACTTTGCTCGGCATCTTCTTCATCCCGCTCTTCTATCTGTCGGTGCGCAAATGGCTCAGCCGCAAGCGGCCCCCCGCCCCCGCCGAGAAAGGCCATCATGAGGAACCCGGCCATGCGTAACCTGATCGCCCTCGCCGCGGCGACGACGCTCGCCGGATGCGTCAACATGGCGCCGAAGCACGAGCGCCCGCCGCTGTCGACCGCGGCCGACTATCCGGCTGAATTCGCGGGCGACGTGACGCTCGGGCAGCGGGCGACCGACGTCGCGTGGCGCGACTTTTTCGCCGACCCGCAGCTCGAAGTGCTGATCGAACAGGCGATAGAGCGCAACCGCGACCTTGCGGTAGCGGTCGCGCAGATCGAGGAAGCGCGCGGACTATACCGGATCCAGGATGCCGACCGGTTGCCGACGGTGGGCGCGAGCGCCGATGCGACGCGGTCGCGCAGCCAGCTGGTCCCGGGCACCGGGGCGACGACGATCAACCGCTATTCGGTCGGCGTCGGCGTGACCTCGTTCGAGCTCGATTTCTGGGGGCGGGTCAAGAATCTGTCCGAAGCCGCGCGCAGCCAGTATCTTGCGACCGAAGCGGCCGAGCGGGCGTTCCGTCTCGCGCTCGTCCGCGACGTCGCCTCGACCTATTTCTCGTCGCGCGGCGCCGAGGAGCAGATCGAACTCGCCGAAGCGACGGTGACCAGCCGCAAGGAAGGGCTGCGCATCGCCAAGCGCCGCCTCGATGCCGGGGTGACCTCGGCGCTCGACTATCGCCAGTCGGAGACGCTGCTGACGCAGGCCGAGACGCAGCTTGCGAGCCTGAAGCTCGGCAAGGCGCAGGCCGACAATTTCCTCGCCGTGCTGACCGGCGGGCCGGTCGCGGGCCCCCTGCCCGCGCCGCTGCCGCTCGTCGCGCAGGCGCAATCGCCGACGCTGACCGCCGGGCTGCCGTCCGACCTGCTCGTCGCGCGGCCCGACATCGTCGCCGCCGAGGAACGGCTGCGCGCCGCGCGCGCCAATGTCGGCGCGGCGCGCGCCGCCTTCTTCCCGTCGATCTCGCTGACCGGCAATCTCGGTTTCGCGTCGCTCTCGCTCGACAATCTGTTCAGCGACGACAGCATGACGTGGAGCTTCGGCCCGTCGATCAGCCTGCCGATCTTCGATTTCGGGCGCAACAAGGGCAATCTGACCGTCGCCGAAGCGCGCGAGAATATCGCGGTCGCAACCTATGAGCGGGCGGTGCAAGGCGCGTTCCGCGAGGTCGCCGATGCGCTTGCCGGGCGCCGCTACCTCGCCGAGCAGGTCGAGGCGCAGGAGCGCGGCACGCTCGCGACGCGGCAGATCGCCGACCTTGCGCGCAAGCGGTACCGCGAAGGCGTTTCGACCTATCTCGAAGTGCTCGACGCCGAGCGCAATCTGTTCGCGTCCGAACAGACGCTGATCGAGCTGCGCCGTGCGCAGGTCGACAATCTGGTCACGCTCTACGTCGCGCTCGGCGGCGGGCTGGTCGAGCGCCGGTAGGACGACAGGTGAGCGCCGAAACCCCGGCCCTGCTCAAGAACATATTGGGGCCGCGGGCGCTGGAAACGATCGCCGATGCGGGAGCCGCGGCGTCGCCGCGCTTCGATCGCGCCACCTTCCTGAACGCGGCGTCGGACGGGCTCGACGCGCTGTCGATCATGGAGCGCGTGCGCCATATCGCCGATGCGCTCCATCCCGCGCTGGCCGGCGATTATGCGGCGCGCCTCGATGCCCTTCGCGCGATGGCGCCGCGTCTGACCCACGGGTTTCAGGCGATCGCGATCACCGAATATGTCGCGCGCCATGGCCTTGCGGATTTCGACGCGTCGATGGCGGCGCTCGCCGACCTGACGCGCTTCGGGTCCGCCGAATTCGCGATCCGTCCCTTTCTGGCGGCGGATACCGAGCGCGCGCTGGCGGCGATGAGCCGCTGGACCGGCAGCGACGACGAACATGTGCGCCGGCTGGCGAGCGAAGGCGCGCGGCCGCGCCTGCCCTGGGCGGCGCGCGTGCCCGCGCTCAAGGCCAATCCCACGCTGGCGGCGCCGATCCTCGAGACGCTGAGGGCCGATCCCGCCCTTTATGTTCGCAAATCGGTCGCCAACCATTTGAACGACATCGCCAAGGACCGGCCCGACTGGTTGCTGGCGCGCCTCGCCGGTTGGCCGCAGGACGACGCGCGCACCGCGTGGATCGTTCGTCACGCGCTGCGCACGCTGATCAAGCAGGGCGACCCCGGCGCGCTCGCGCTGATCGGCGTCGGCCATGGCGCGGCGGTGACGGTGCGCGACTTCGCGATCGTCCCAGCAGCGGTGCGACTGGGCGAGCGGATCGCGATCAGCGCCGAAATCGCGTCGGATTCGCCCGACGATCAGCGATTGGTGGTCGATTACCGCGTCCATTATGCGCGCGCGGGCGGCAAGACGGCGGCCAAGGTGTTCAAACTCAGGGGTTTGGAGCTCGCCGCCGGCGCCACCGCGCCGATCAGCATCGGCCAGACGATCCGCGATTTCAGCACGCGCCGCCATCATCCGGGGCGCCATGAGGTCGAGTTGATCGTCAATGGCCGGACGATGGCGACCGCGGCATTCGAGCTGTTGGCTGGTTGAGGGGGCTCCCGGGAGCCCGAGCATTCCTATCTCTAAATCGTCATCCCGGCGAAGGCCGGGATCTCACCGTCTCGACCTGACGCACCGGCGAGATCCCGGCCTTCGCCGGGATGACGAGATAAGAGGGACGATGTTCAATCTAACCCGATCACCTTCTAATTCCCCGGCATCGTCACCCCCGGCGGCGGCTCCGGCTCCACCGGTTCGGCCGCCCGGTCCTGGATCGGCAGTCGGAGGTCGATGCGGCTGCCATTGATTTCGGTCGAGATGACCGCGTCGCCGCCTTCGATCCCGACGCGCGTGCGGTCGCCGACCGGGATGTCGCCGATGTCGGGGATGTCGAGCGGCTCGACCGGACCCGCGGGGTCGGCGCGCCTGGGGCTCGGCGGCGCCGCCCGCTTGCCCGATGCCTGGATCATGAAGTCGCGCCAGATGCGCGCGGGCATGCCGCCGCCCGAAATGCCGCGCAGCGGCGTGTTGTCGTCGTTGCCGATCCACACCCCGACGACGAGGTCGTTCGCATAGCCGACGAACAGCGCGTCGCGATTGTCCTGCGTCGTGCCGGTCTTGCCATAATTGGCCTGCGGCAGCCGCGCGGCGCGGCCGGTGCCGCGGTTGACCGCGGCGCGCAGCATCGTCTCGATATCCTCATGCTCGCTCGACCCGAAGCGCGACGGTCCCCGAAACAGATTTTCGAACCAGCCCTTTTCGGCCTCCTTGAACGCGTGCGGTTCGACCGGATAGCTGTTCGCCGCGACCGCGGCATAGGCGGCTGTGAGTTCGATCAGGGTCATGCTCGACGTGCCGAGCGCGAGGCTGGGATCGCCCGCCGCCATCGGCGCGGTGACGCCAAGGTCGCGTGCCATCGCGATCACCTTTTCGTCGCCGACTTCGCCGAACAAACGCACCGCGGCGACGTTGCTGGACGAAGCGAAGGCGTCTTCGAGGCTGATGTCCTTCGAATAGGCGCCGCCCGAATTTTTGGGGCGGTAGGAGCCGGTTTCGATCGCGCTATTGTCGATTCGGTCACCCGGTTCCCAGCCGTCTTCGAGCGCCGCGAGATAGACGAACAGCTTGAAGGTCGAGCCGGGCTGGCGCCGCGCCTGCGTCGCGCGGTTGAAGGGCGAGGCGGCATAATCCTTGCCGCCGATCATCGCGACGACTTCGCCGTTCGGACGCATCGCGACGAGCGCGACCTGCGCCCGGCCGAGTCCGGCACGGCCGGTCACGCGGCGCGCGATCGATTGAAGCCGCGCGTCGAGCGTCGTCGTGATCGTCTGGCGCGAATAGCCGACGTCGCTCAATTTGCGCGCGGCGGGCAGCGCCCAGTCGGCGAAATAGGTGCCGGTCGGCAGCGTGTTGCGGGTGCGTACGTCGATGCGCGGGGTGCGGATCGCCTTCGCCTCGGCCGCGGTCATGGTGCCGGTGTCGACCATCGCGTTCAGCACCAGCTTCATCCGTTTTTCGGCGAGGTCGGGGTTGCGCGTCGGCGCGAGGCGCGACGGCGCCTGCACCAGCCCCGCGAGCATCGCCGCCTGCGCCGGGGTCAGCTTTTCGGGATGGCGGTAGAAATAGTGGAGCGAGGCGGCGCGCAGGCCATAGGTATTGTCGCCGAAATAGGCGTTCGAGAGATAGCGTTCGAGAATCTCGTCCTTGGTCAGCCAGGCTTCGAGCCAGAAGGCGATCAGCGCCTCGCGCGCCTTGCGGCCGAGCGTGCGTTTGGGCGTCAGGAAGGTGAATTTCGCGAGCTGCTGCGTGATCGTGCTGCCGCCCTGCGTCCGCCCGCCGGTGACGTTGCTCCACACCGCGCGCGCGATGCTGCGCGGGTCGATGCCCCAATGGCTGTAGAAGCGCCGGTCCTCGATCGCGAGGAAGGCGCCGGTGACATGTTTCGGCAGCTTCTTCGCCTCGACCGGCGCATCGACAATGGCGCCGGTGCGCGCGATCGGCGTGCCGTCGGAGGCGAGCAGGGTGATCTGCGGCGGCGCGATCGGTTCGAGCGATTTCGACAGCGGCGCGGTAAGCGCGAGCCAGCCGACGAGCAGCAGGAAGGTGGCGCAGAAGATCGCAAAGCCGCGCGAGAGGCGGCGCATCCACTTGCGCCGCCGCGTTTCGGGAACGGGCGGCGGCGGCGGCGGCGGCGGCGCCATGTCGGCGAAGGGCCCCGCCGGCGCCATCGCAAGCGTGGGGTCGGGGCCGTCGGGTTTACGAAACCAGGTCATGCTTGGGGCCGTATTACAGGTCCAATACAGCATAAGCAAATGGATTGGGGCGGGAGTGGTTGGGGCCGATCATTTTATGGATCGTCATCCCGGCGAAGGCGGATATGACAAGGTGAGCAGGGCCGTCAGTCGGCCGGATCGTCGCGATCCTGCTGCCGCGCGTCGCCGTCATCCTTTCGGATGAAGCTCATCTTGCCCTGCGGCTCGAGGATCGCCCAGGCGACGTCGGACATCCGCCCGATCCCCGCGAGCCGCATTTCGGAAAGGATTTCGTCGCGCGTCAGGCGGTCGCGGCGCAGATTTTCGTTCACGATTTCGCCGTTGCGCACGACCACCCGCGGCGTTCCTTCGAGCAGATCCTTCGCGCGCGGGAACAGATAGGTCGTCCAGCTGAGCAGCAGCGCCCAGAAGGCGAAGGTACTGATGGCGAGCGTCGCGCCGGTCAGGCTGAAGTCGTTGTGCGTCACCCCCTGCTGGATGAGGTCGCCGAGCACGACGAGCACGACGAATTCGAACGGCGTCATCTGGCCGAGCTCGCGCTTGCCGAGCAGGCGGATGAGCAGGAACAGGATGAAGAACATCACCGTGGCGCGAAGGACGATATCCATCAGGGGAGCACCCGGATGCCGAGCGGCATCGTGCCGACGCGCCGGTCGCCGTCGAACAGCGCGATTTCGCCGCGCGTTCCGGCGAACAGCGGCGGGTTGATCTGGCCGTCGATCTTGACGTGCAGACGCTCCCCGGCGTCGAGCGGGCCGTAGGAGAAATGGAAATAGCCGTCCTTGAAGCTCTCTTCGGCGGGCGCCGGGATCATCGTGTTGACCGTCATGTCGTGCCACAGCGCCGGGGTCACCGCGATCACCGCATCGTCGAGCGGGGTTTCGGCGGTCAGCGTCAGATCGGTTTCGAAGAATTCGCCGTTGCGGATGATCAGCGGCGTTTTAACGGTCAGGCGCGCGACGCCGAAATCTGCGGTGTGCGGCGGGCTCGGCTGGCCGCCAGCGAAGCCGAGGATTGCAGCGAGCAGCAGGCTGCCGAGAATGAGGATCGAGATCGGGCTGGCGTGCCGGTCCCAGATGCGCTGGTGTGCCGGTTTGGCATCCTCCAATCCTTCGAGCGCCCGCATCCGATCCTCCTGCCTGTCCGCGGGCCGCGACCGGCCGGGAGCGCATATGGGACGCTTGGCGCGGCGGTTCGTTCCGCCGGATCAGCGGCCGGCGGCGGCGAGCGTGTCGCGCGCCACGCGTTGCAGCGCCGTCGCCTGTGCATCGGAGAGGCCGAGCTCGTCGGCGCCCTTTTCCTTGGGGCCGAGTGTCGTCGGGTCGACGCCGGTGACCGCGCCGAAGGTGACGAGCGCCGAAAGATAGGTGCCCGCGACGCTTGCGTGATAATGGTCGTATGCCCAGAGGTCGAGCTGGCCATAGGCGATACCGTCGTAAGGATTGGGGTCGGCGACTCCGCTCGTCATCGCGCGGTTCCACGCCTGTCCGACCGGGAGCACGCCGGTCACGCCGGGGTTGGCGGCGCGCGCACGATCGGCGGCGGCGCGCAGGTCTTCGGCCATCGCGGTCACCGGCTTGCCATACCAATGGCCCTTCGGCTTGTAGGTCTGGTCGGCGCGCGTCCAGGTCGCGACGAGGCGGATATCGACGGCGGGATTGCGCGCCTTGAACAGCGCGGTCAGCCGGGCGACGTCGCGCAGATAATCGGTCGGATCGCCGGGCGTCTTGCGGCTGAGCGTGCTCAGTTCCTGAAGCACCACGACATCCCACGACCGGTCGAACAGCGCGCGCCGCTCGTCATAATGAAAGCCGAGCGTCTTGCCGCCCTGCGTCTCGAGGCTGACGCGATAGTCGAGCCCCGCCTGCTGCGTGAACAGCTCGAACAGTGCCGGAACGCCGCCATAACCCGCCTGGTTGAGATCGGTGACCGAACCCGCGCGCCAGTTGCGCGCCGCCGAATGCGCGCCCTGCGTGAAGCTGTTGCCGATGAAGAGGATGGTTTTCGGCGCGGCCTTGGGCTGGGCCGCCGGCGCGGGGGCTTCACCATGCGGGGCGGTGCTGGCGACCGCCTGGCCGGGCGCGCACCCTGCCAGCGCCAGCAGCACCGCGCCCGACATGGCCTTCAGGGGTCCAGTGGATCGAAGCCCCGAAGCTCTTTGCATTGCATTTCCCATCAGAATTTCACCGTCGCGCCGACATAGAAGCGGCGGCCGGCAATATCATAGACGCCGTTCTGATTGGTCAAGCGCCCGCTCTCGGTCCCGCTCGGCAGGAAGGGGCTGACCGAATTGAACAGATTGTTCACCCCGCCATAGAGACGGAATTCCTTGCCGCCGCCGTCGACGTCGAACGACAGGAACAGGTCGTGCTCCCACACGTCGCCGATATTGAGGAAGATCGGCACCTCGGCATCGGGATTGGTTTCGAGCAGCGCGGCATATTGATCGGCGAGCGAATTGCTGTCGTTGATCTTGCCATAATAGGTGGTCGTCCAGCGGATGCGGAAATTGTCGAGCTTCCAGCTCAGCGAACCGCGCGCGCGATATTTGAAGCTGCCTTCGGCAAGGTCGCCCGCAAGATCGTTGGTGACGGTTCCCTCGACGCCCTGGAACTGCACCTTCTGCTTCAGGACGTGCGTCCCGTCGTAGCGCAGGTCGAAGCGGCCGGGGATGCCGAGCGCGTCGTCGAGGCGGAAGCGATAGTTGAAAGCGACGTCGATCCCCTGTGTGTCGAAGCGCGCGAGATTGACCTGCCGCTGGACCAGCTCGACGATCTGGCCGTTGTTCGCGTTGCGGGTGATATCGGCGCAGAAGGGATTGTCGGCCTGCGGCACGTCGGTGTCATAGCATTGGAGCTGGATATCGCGGTTCGAATAGGCGTCGATCGCATCCTTGATGCGGATGTCGTAATAATCGACCGCGATCGTCAGCCCCGGCACGAAGCGCGGCGCGAGCACGGCGCCGAGCGTCAGCGTGTCGGCGGTCTCTTCCTTGAGGTCGAGATTGCCGCCATTCGGGCTGTAGAGATTATTGCCCGCCTGCGAATATTCCTGCGTTACCTCGTCGGTCGCCTGCTGCGCGAACAGCGCCTGAATGCCGGGGTCGAGCCGGCAGCTCGCCGCGATGCGCCCGGCACTCGTCGGGGTGACGCCGTCGCACAGGTCGTTCGCGGCCTCGAAATTGCCGCGCGGCGGCGAATAAAGCTCGGCGATGTCGGGCGCGCGCTGGGCGCGGGCGAATTGGGCACGAAAACGGATGTCGGGGATCGGCGCATATTGGACGCCGCCACGCCAGCTGAACACGGTGCCGACCCGGTCGATATTATAGTCGGCGACGCGCGCCGACGCATCGACGCTGAGCAGATAGGCGCCCGGCGCGTCGCGGAGCAGCGGCACGCTGACTTCGCCATAGCCTTCGAGCGCGCGGATCGAGCCGCCGAAATTGGGCACCGCATTGCCCGTCGTCCCGCCGGTCTGCGACAATATGTCGCCGGTGAGTTCCTGGCTGTCCTTGCGGTAATCGACGCCGAACGCGGCGCCGACCGGGCCGGCGGGCAGCTGGAACAGCTCGCCGGTGACGAAGGCCTGGCCGGTATATTGGCGGATCGTCAGTTCCTGATGCAGGTCGGCGCGGATCCACGCGGCCATGTCGGAGGTGATCGATCCCTCGCCGAACAGGTCGATGGGGACGCAGCCCGCGGCGCGCGCATCGGCATCGGCGCATTGCGGAGCGCCGTCGGGGCCGAGTTCGGCGTCGAGCGCCTGCGTCAGGTTGATACCGTTGATCTCGTTCCGGCGCCACTGGTCCTGCTTATACTGGCCGTAGCCGAAGCTCGCTTCCCAGTTCCAGCTGTCCGAAATCTTGCCGCGGAGGCCCGCCCAGCTGCGGATCGTCTCGCGCTTATTCTCGGTGATCTGGCCGCCGACCTCGTCGAAGCGGCGATCCCATGCGATGCCGGCGCCGGAGGAAGGCGTCTCGTTGCCGCGCAGTTCGGCGGGGACGAATGGATTGCAAGCACCGTTGCGGAGGCAAGGAATTTTGCCATATTCGATCTCGGTCGTGATGCCGGTGACAGGGTCGGTGATCGGATAGGTCGAATCCCAGCCGATGCCCACCGATTCGCGCGTTTCGCCTGAAGTGATCCGCGAATATTGCAGCTGCGCGAAGGCTTCGACGGCGTCGGAGAATTCAAATTCGAGCTTGGCCGCGCCGAGATAGCGTTTGCGCGCGAGGATTAGCGAGCGACCGGTGCGTTGGTTGTACCCGTCGCGGTTGGGAAGGAAATAGCCCGTGTTGCCGTCGTCGGTGGTACCAACGCCGATCGGCTCGCCCGTCTGGACATCGGGACCGAGCGGAACGAGTTGGCCGTTGCGATAGAAACGGTCGCGCCGGGAACTTACTCCTGAAAAGACGCCGCCCGGAATGAAGACGCTGAGGTCGCTCATCATCAGCGGCGGGAATTCGGACGCCGGGCGCGATCCGTTCGTGGGCGCGCCGCTCTCGTTAATATAGACGCCCTCGAACTCGTTGATGCCGTTTTCGAAATCATAGTCGTAGGAGACCGGCCGCACCGCCCATTCGCGGTCGACCGCGCGGATGCCCCAGTCGCGGTCATAGGTGCCGCTGACGAGGAAATAGCCGCGGCCGTCGGCGAAGCGCGTGCCATAGGTCGCACCGAGCGTCAGTTCCTGCCCGTCGCCTTCGGAGGTGAGGCCGGCGCGTGCGCGCAGCGTCAGGCCGCGCTCATTCTTCTTGGTGATGATGTTGACGACGCCCGCCACCGCGTCCGAACCATAGACCGACGAAGTGCCGCCGGTGATGACCTCGACCCGGTCGATGAAATCGCTGGGGATCGTCGACAGGCTGACGAGATTGGAGATGCCGCTGTTCGATACGGTGCGGCGGCCGTCGATGAGGACGAGGGTGCGGTTCGAACCGAGATTGCGCAGCTCGATCGAGCTGAGGCCCGAATTCTGCGTGTTGCCGGTGACGGTCGAATCATTGGTCGACGACGATAGCTGCGGCAGGTCGGCCAGCGTCTCGCTGAGCTCGCTGTCGCCCGATTCGATCAGGTCTTCGGAGGTGACGCCGATCACCGGCGCCGGTGTGTCATAGGTTTCGCGCGCGATGCGGCTGCCGGTGACGACGATCGCCTCTTCGCCGGCCGGCGCGGCGGCGGCGGTTTCGGCCGGAGCTTCCTGCGCGGCGAGCGGCGCGGCGAAGGCGCCAAGGCCGGCGAGCATCATCGCGGTGCGGCTGCTGTGGCGGGCCCAGCGGGCTTTGGTCATATTCATTCTATCACTCCCCATTTCTTGTCGTTGTCCGGTCAATCGGCGTCGGTCTCGATCGGCTGCGCTGCGATCGGTGCCGGATCGCCCCTGAGCGCGCTGTCCAGCGCGTCGCGGTCGAGCGCCTTTTCCCAGATCGCGACGACGATCGCGGCCAGCGCATTGCCGATGAAATTGGTGAGCGCGCGGCACTCGCTCATGAAGCGGTCGATGCCCAGGATCAGCGCGAGGCCGGCGACCGGCACCGTCGGCACCGCCGTCAGCGTCGCCGCCAATGTGATAAAGCCCGCGCCGGTCACGCCGGCTGCACCCTTCGAGCTGACCATGGCGACGAGCAGCAGCGCGACCTGATCGCCCAGGCTGAGATCGACACCCGTCGCCTGGGCGACGAACAGCGCCGCGAGCGTCATATAGATGTTCGTGCCGTCGAGGTTGAAGCTGTAGCCGGTCGGTACGACCATGCCGACGACCGGCTTGGCGCAACCTGCGCGTTCCAGCTTTTCCATGAGGCTCGGCAGCGCCGCTTCGGACGACGAGGTACCGAGGACGAGCAGCAACTCGGCCTTGAGATAGGCGATCAGGCGGAAGATCGAAAAGCCGCAGAGCCGCGCCATCGCCCCGAGCACCACGACCACGAAGAGCAGCGACGTGAGGTAGAAGGTCGCGATCAGCGCGCCGAGATTGACCAGTGATTCGACGCCATATTCACCGATCGTGAACGCCATCGCGCCGAACGCGCCGATCGGCGCAAAACGCATCAACATGCCGACGAGATAGAAGAAGACGCTCGACAGCTTTTCGAGCATTCCGAGAACCTGGGCACCCGCGGCGCCCGTGTGAGACAAGGCGACGCCGAACAGGATCGCCGCGAACAGCGCCTGCAGGATCGACCCCGAGGTCAGCGCAGAAACGAAGGTCGTCGGGATGATCGCGAGCACAAAGCCGACCAACGAAGTGTCGTGCGCCTTCGCGTCATATTCGGTGACCTGCGCGACCGCGCCGGGATCGAGCGTGCGCGGGTCGATATTCATGCCTGCGCCCGGTTGAATCACATTGGCGACGATCAGCCCGATGATCAGCGCGAGGGTCGAAAAGAAGAGGAAATAGGCGAAGGTCTTCACCGTCAGGCGTCCGAGCGCCTTGCCGCTGCCGACCGAGGCGATGCCGGTGGACACGGTCAGAAAGATCACCGGCGCGATGATCATCTTGACGAGGTCGATGAAGCCGGTGCCGAGCGGCTGAAGCTTGACGCCGATCTCGGGCCAATAATGGCCGAGCAGCACGCCGCCGAGGATCGCGGCGAGCACCTGAACATAAAGATGCGTCCACCACGGCCGGGCTTGCGGCGTCTGTATCGCGTTCAAATCGATCGTGGCTGCCACCAGCCTCTCCCCATTTTCGCGCCAGGGGCGCAGCTTACGGCCGTCGGGCGGCCTTTCCGGCAATTTAGAAGCGTGGCGGAGCGAGGGTCAAACAGGGCGACGCGGCGATATAAATCTTTGTTATATATCATTTTTATCGAGAGCGACATTCACCGGGCGATCAAGTTTGTGCAATTTCCCGCATACGTAGGCCAAGATTTGTGCAATAATCCGCACATGCCCGATTCACTCGATTCCCCGCCGACCGCCCCGCAAGGGGGCCGTCGGCGCCTGATCGTCGCGATCGCCGCGGGGCTGGCGATCCTTCTCGTCGCCGGCTTCGCGCTTGCGGGGTGGTCGACCGATCGCGCGAGCGCGCAGGCCGATCTGGAGGCGCGCCAGAATGCGCGCGCGCACGCGAGCGTTCTCGAAAGCGAGTTGCAGAAATTCCGCCTGTTGCCGCGCGTGCTCACCGAATTTCCCGACGTGCGCGCGGCGCTCGCCGACAAGAGCGACGCCGCCTCGCGCCGCCTCGACCGCGAACTCGAACAACTGGCGGCGCGCACCGACGCCGCGGTGATCTATGTCCTCGATGCCCGCGGCACGACGATCGCGGCGAGCAACTGGCGCGCGCCGACGAGCTTCGTCGGTGAAAATTACCGCTTCCGCCCCTATTTTCAGGGCGCGATGCAGCGCGGCGAGGCCGAGCTGTTCGCGCTCGGGACGGTGAGCGGACGCCCCGGCCTCTACCTCGCGCGGCGCGTCACCGTGGACGGACGCCGGCTCGGCGTGATCGTGCTCAAGGTCGAGTTCGACCGGCTCGAGGCGCGCTGGGCCGATTCACCCGCGACGACGCTGGTGACCGACGCGGCGGGGATCGTCGTCATGAGCAGCGACCCGCGCTGGCGCTTCCGCTCCTTCGTGCCGATTTCGGCCGACGCACAGCGGCGGCTTCGCGCGACGCGCAGCTATGGCGAGGCGCCACTGGACCCGTTGCCGATCCGCCGCACCGGCGGCGACCTTCGCATCGGCGACGATATATTCCGTCAGGCCGACGAGCGCGTGTCGCTCCCCGCCAGCACGCTCCGCCTGCTCCAGCCCGCGGGGCCCGCGCGCGCCAGCGCCGGCGCGACCGCGCGCGTCGCCTTCCTGATCCTGCTGATCCTCGTCGGCGCCGCGATCGTCACGCTGCTCCGCCTCGTCGAGCGCCAAACGATGCGGCAGGCGGCGCACGAGGCGCTCGAGCGCGAGGTCGCCGCGCGCACCCGCGACCTCAGCACCGCCAATGACGAATTGCGGCACGCGTCGGAACGGCAGGCCGAAACCGACCGCCGTTATCGCGCCGCGCGCGAGGAACTGGCGCAGGCGAGCCGGCTCGGTTCGATCGGGCAAATCACCGCCGGCGTCGCGCACGAGATCAACCAGCCGGTCGCCGCGATCCGCAGCTTCGCCGAAAATGCCCGCGCCTATCTCGACCGCGAGCAGGCGGGCAAGGCGCGCGGCAATCTCGATCATATCGTCGAGCTGACCGCGCGCGTCGGCGCGATTACCGGCGAGCTTCGCAATTTCGCGCGCCGCGCGCCCGCGCCGCTCGGCCCGGTGCCGGTGCAATCGGCGGTCGACGGGGCCTTGCTGCTGATCGGCGACCGGCTGCGCGCGCAGGGGATCGCGCTCGACATGGGCGTGGAGGAGCCGGCGGTCGCGGTGCATGCCGACCGCGTGCGGCTGGAACAGGTGCTGATCAACCTGCTGCAAAATGCCGCCGAGGCGGTGCGCGATACCGACGGCGCGCGCGTCACGCTCCGCGCGCATGGCGACGGGCCGGTGCTGATCGACATTTGCGACAATGGTCCCGGCATCCCGGCGGACATATTGCCGCAGCTGTTCACCCCCTTCGTCACCGGACGGCCCGACGGGCTGGGGCTGGGGCTGGCGATTGCCAGCGACATCATGCGCGGCTTCGGCGGCACGCTGACGCTCATCCCCTCGCCGCTCGGCGGCGCGGGATTCCGCCTGACGCTGAGGCGCGCATGAGCTTTTTCACCGCCGAGCAGAACATCTTCTTCGTCGATGACGATGCGGCGCTGCGCGAGGCGAATGTCCAGACGCTCGACCTCGCCGGGCTGACGGCCGAAGCCTTTGCCGATGCGCACAGCGTGTTGCCGCGGATCGCCCCCGATTTTCCGGGGGTCGTCGTCACCGACATCCGTATGCCGGGAATGGACGGGCTCGAACTGCGCGCGGCGATCCATGCGATCGATCCCGAGATTCCGGTCGTGCTGATCACCGGCCATGCCGATGTCGCGATGGCGGTGCGCGCGCTGCACGACGGCGCCTTCGACTTCCTCGCCAAGCCTTTTGCCGCGGACCATCTGGTCGGCGTCGTCCGCCGCGCGCTCGCGCACCGCGCGCTGGTCCTCGACAACCGGCGGCTGAGTGCGGCGGCGGCGGCGATCGACAGTCCGCTGATCGGCGAAAGCCCCGCGATGGTGCGGCTGCGAGAGACGATCGCGCAGCTTGCGCAGGCCGACATCGACGTGCTGATCGAGGGCGAGACGGGGACGGGCAAGGAGTTGGTGGCGCACATGCTCCACCGCCAGAGCCGGCGGAGCGCGGCGTCGCTCGTCGCGGTCAATTGCGCCGCGCTGCCGCAGGAACTGGCCGAGGCCGAGCTGTTCGGCAGCGACCTGACCGACCGGGCGACGGGCAAGCTGGGGCAAGCGGGGCGTATCCGCAGCGCGCATCGCGGGACCTTGTTCCTCGACGAGATCGACACGATGCACGGCGCGGTGCAGGCGAAATTGCTGCGCGTGATCGAGGAGCGCGAGGTGCAGCCGCTGGGCGCCAGCGCGCCCGAACCCGTCGACCTGCGCGTCGTCGCGGCGACCAAGACCGACCTGATGGACGCAGTGCGCGGCGGCGATTTCCGCGAGGATCTTTATTACCGACTGCACGTCGTGAAGCTGCGCATCCCGCCGCTGCGCGAGCGGCGGTCGGACATTCCGCAGACCTTTGCCTTCTTCCTCGACGAGGCCGCGGCGAAGATGGGGCTGGCAGGGTTCCGGATCGACGATGCGGTGCGCCGCCATCTGGTCGAGCATGACTGGCCCGGCAACGTCCGCGAGCTCAAGAATTTTGCCTATAGCGTCGTGCTCGACCTGCCCTCCGACCCCGGCCGCGCGGCGATGCCCGCCGACGCGCCGCTCGCCGAGCGGGTGCGCCGCTTCGAGGCGACGATCATCCACGACACGCTGGCGCAGACGCGCGGCAATATCGCCGAAACGATGGCGCGGCTGGGGGTGCCGCGAAAGACGCTTTACGACAAGATGGCGAAGCTGGGGATCGATCCCAAGCAGTTCCGGGGCTGACCCCCGTTTATTTCCCCTGCGCAGCAAGAACCCGCAGGATATTGCCGCTCCACATCTTTTCGATGTCGGCGTCCGAATAGCCCGCGTCCTTCAGCCGCTCGGTGACCTTGGGCAGCGCCGAAATATCCTCGATCCCCGGCAGGCCGCCGCCGCCGTCCCAGTCGGCGCCGAAGCAGATATGGTCGACGCCGCCGACCTCGATCGCGCGCAGCACCATCGTCATATAATCCTCGAAATCGGCGGCCCACAGCGCCTCGCTCTTGTCGAGTTCGCGCCACCGGCGATTGAGATCGGCCTGTTCGGCGGCGGACAGCGAGCCGATCCGTTCATATTTGCCGAACAGTTCGGCGCGCGCGGGCGACATGTTCATCGGCGACATGAAGATGGTCGAGATGCACATCGCGCCGCCCTTCGCCGCGAGCGCCTTCAGCCGCCCCTCGTCGAGATTGCGCGGATGGTCGAAGGCCGAACGCAGGCTGGAGTGCGATAGCAGGATCGGATATTTCGACAGCGCGAGCAGCTGGTCGAACGCCGCGTCGGACGAATGGCTCGCGTCGATGACGATGCCGAGGCGGTTCATCTCCGCCACCCATTGCGTGCCGAGCGGGCTCAGCCCCTTCCAGCGTCCCTCGCCCGTCGCGCTGTCGGCGAACTGATTGTCCTTCGAATGCACCGGCCCGGCCAGGCGCAGGCCCTTGTCGTAAAATTCCTTCAGCAGCGACAGGTCTTCGCCGAGCGGATAGCTGTTTTCCATCGACTTGAAGGCGATGAGCTTGCCTTCCTTGTTCAGCCGCACCGCATCGGCGGCGGTGCGCGCGGGCGCGATCGCGTCCGAATTCGCCGCGATGGTCTTGTCGATCAGGTCCGAGCGGCCCCGTGCGAAGGCGAGCGCGTCGGCATAGGCCTTCGCCGTCAGCGGGCCCTGCTCGGTATAGATGGCGAAGAAGCCTCCATCGAGATTGCCGTCCTTCATGCGCGGAATGTCGAGCTGCGAAATATCGTCGGCGAGCGCGTGACGATCGGCGAAGCTCCAGCCCGCGCGCTCGAAATGGAGCGGTGTGTCGAGATGGGTGTCGAGTACGAGCATTCGGCTGTGCAGGGGCGCTTGCGCTTCCTTCGGCTGATCGCCGCCGGTCGAGCAGGCGGCGAGCGAGGTTGCGGCCAGCAGGATCGCGATAGGCTTCACTTCTTGTCCTCCACAGGCTTCAAATCGAGATCGTGATAATCCCAGCTGAAGTCGGCGATCTGGCTCACCGCCTTCATCGTCACGCCCGTCACCTTGCCGTCGGCATCGAGCGCGAAGGTAACATAGGCGGGCTCGATCGCCGGGTCGTCGAATTTGGTGACGAAGCTGTCATATTGCCAATGTTCGAGCCGCCCCGCCATCCGCGGCGTCGAGGTGAAATCGATCGTCAGGCCGTCCGCGCCCGAGCCCACGACGACATCGCCATACCAGGGATCGCGGTAGCGCCCGGCATAGCCCGCCGGCGCGAGCGAGGGACCGCTCTGCGCCGGCGATGCCTTCGACTGTTTCAGAAACTCGACGCCGCCCGCGAGCCGCGCCTGATACCAATCCTCCCATTTCTGGATCCAACCATAGTCGGGTGACCCAAGATAATGGTCGAGCAGGTCATAGGTGAGGCCGAGGAGCATGCCGCTGTCCTCGCTGTTCAGCATGATCGCGAAGCCGACATTTTTGTCGGGGATCATCACGACGCGCGTGATCGACCCGAATACGCCGCCGCCGTGCTGGATGATGCGGTGGCCGCGATAATCCTGCACGTTCCAGCCGAGCGCATAGGCCTGCTGCGTCGGCTGCGCGGGTTTGAGCTCGGCGGGCAGCGGGGTGATCGGCACCGGCGTCACCGGCGTCCACATTTCGGCGGCCTGCTCCTCGCTGAACAGCCGCTTGCCGTCGGGGAGCGCGCCGTGCGCGAGCTGGATCTTGAGCCATGCCGCCATGTCATTGGCACTCAATGCGAGCCCTCCCGCAGGCGCCCCGTTGCGGCCGAGTTCGTCGCGTTCGTTCAGCGCCTCTTGCGGGCCCAGGCCGCGCAGCGCGCCCGAGAGCCGCGCGTGCGGCCAGGACCGGTTGGGGATGCGGAAACGGTCTTCGCTGTCGCTCGTCGCATTCTTCATCCCGCCGGCGCGCAGTATGCGCGCGCGAATGAAGTCTTCCCACGCCTGCCCTGTGACCTCTTCGATCAGCTGGCCCGCGACCGCGTAGAGGATATTGTCATAGGCATAGGCCGAGCGGAAACTCGTCTTGGGCTTCAAATAAGCGACGCGCTCGACCGTCTGCTTGCGCGTGAGGTGCGTGCGCGGCACGAACATCAGATCGCCCTGCCCGAGCCCGAGCCCGCTGCGGTGGACGAGGAGGTCGCGGATCGTGATCTCGCGCGTGACCCACGGGTCGTACATGCGGAACCACGGCATATGTTTGATGACGGGATCGTCCCACCCGATCTTGCCTTCGTCGACGAGTAGCGCGAGCGCGGCGGCGGTCATCGCCTTGCCGGTCGAGCCGGTCTGAAAGATCGTCTGCGCATCGACGGGCGCACGCTCGCCGAGCTTGCGCACGCCCCAGCCGCGCGACAGCGTCGTCTTGCCATCCTCGACGATCGCGATCGACACGCCGGGCGCACCGATCTTGGTGCGCAGCGCCTCGACGCTTTCGCCGATGTCGGCGGGCGGTTCGGCCCACGCCGGCATGGCGACCGACAGCATCAGCGACAGGGCAAGCAGGCGTTTCATGGCAGGGCCTCCAAATGGGGAGCGGTGGCGGGGCGCAGCAGGCGCCAGATACCGAGGGTGAGCAAAGGCAGAACGAAAACGCCGAGGAACAGCCAGGCGAGGAAGCGATAGCCGCTGGCGATCAGGTCGACGAGGCCGACGCGCGCGGCGACGAACATGCAGCCGACGAGGACTATGCCGCCGATCGCCGCGCGCGCGCGCGCGCCGAGCGGCGGGCGGCCGCGCGCCTCGACGACGCCCGAGACGCGTTCGTTGATCGCGTGGATCGCGCCGACGCCGCTTTCGAGCAGCGCGGCAAAAATCATCAGCTGGAACAGGATATGAAAGCCCGGCACCGCCATCTGGCGCAGCAGGAAATCGGACGGCAGCGTCTCGCCGCCGATCGCCGGATAGAAAGCCATCATCGCGACGAAAAAGAGGATCGCGGGAAGCATCGTCAGCGGTCCGGCGATCAGCCCCGCGACGACCGCGTCGCGCTGGCTCGTCAAGTGACGGAGGACGGGCAGGATGACGACCGCGCCCACGATATTATAGCTCGCATAGGTGAGGCCGCCCGCCATCCAGTTGCCCGAGGGCGGCGGCGCATTCGCGAAGCCGTCCGCGATCAGCCCGCCAAAGCTGGCGAGCGCAAAGATGAGGAACAGCGCATAGACCGCGTAGATCAGCATCGAGGCATATTTGAACAATGTCTCGACCAGCGCGGTGCCGAAGGCGGTGAAGCCGAGAATGGCAAGCGCGAGCAGCACCGACCCGGCCAGTTCGGGCCAGCCGAAGGTCGCGGCGCCGATCGCGCCGGCCGCGGCGCCGAAAACCGCGAGGATGAGCACGACGAAGATCAGATAGGCGAACTCGAACGCGATCCATGCGGGACCGAGCAGTCCTTCGAAGAAGCTGCGATAATCATAGGCCTGCATCCGGCGCGCGAGCGCGAAGGTCAGCGCGGCGACGATGCTCCAGATGAGGGTCGCGAGCAGCATCGCGGAAAGCCCGCCCCATGGCCCCGACGGCACGAAATATTCGGCGAGTTCGCGCCCCGTGGCATAGCCGCCGCCGATGATCACGGCCTTCAGCGCAAAACCGGGCAGCAGGAAGCGCTGGAACCAGCTAGAATTGGAAGGCATCGGTTACTTCCTCGCTTGTGCCCCTGCGGAGGCAGGGGCCCATCACCTGGACCATCGTCCCAAACAACCGCTCGCCGGATTTCGCGAAGGCCGGAGATGGGCCCCTGCTTTCGCAGGGGCACAAAAACGGGCCATCATGAAAGGATATTGTCCACGAGCGCGTCGAACGACGCGCCGCCGCGGATCGGATCGGTCACCGGCAAGCCGAGACGTTGCCGCTCGGCCGCCATCAGCGCCTCGGCCGCATCGGCGTCATAGGCGGAGGTGTTGAGGCTCACGCCGCCGCAGCGGATCGCGGGATTGGTCCGGCTGCCGAGGCGGATCGTCAGGTCGATCACTTCCTCGATACTCGGCAACGCAAAGCTCTCCATGCCCAGGATCACCTTGCGCGCCGGGTCGTGGCAGACGACGAAGACGTCGGGCTGGCTGCCGTGGAGCAGGCCGAGCGACACCGCGGCATAGGCGGGGTTGAAGATCGACCCCTGCCCCTCGACCAGATCCCAGTGATTATCGGGCGCGTCAGGGCTGAGCATCTCGGCGGCCCCGGCCTCGAAATCCGACACCACCGCGTCCATCGGCATGCCGCCGCCGGCGATCATGATCCCCGTCTGGCCGGTCGCGCGGAAATCGGCGTCGATCCCGCGCGCGACGAAGGCGCGGTGCAGCGCGAGCGCGGTATATTTTTTGCCGAGCGCGCAATCGGTGCCGACCGTGAGCAATCTTTTGCCGCTCCGCTTGCGGCCGGTGGCGATCGGGATCGACGGCGGCGGGGTGCGCACGTCGATCAGCCGCCGGCCGGTGCGGCGCGCCGCCTCGACGAGCGCGGGGATGCTTGTCAATCGCGTGTGGAGGCCGCTGACGATGTCGAGCCCTGCCTCCATCGCCTCAACGAGCACGGCGACCCAGGCATCGCCGATGACGCCGCCCTGGTTCGCGACACCGATCACCAGCGACTGCGCCCCCGCAGCGCGCGCCTCGGCCGGCGACAGCCGCGGCAGCCCGGCGCTGACCGAGCAGGCGCCGATCCCATATTCGCCGACACAGCGGTCGGCGGCCCAGTCGGCCAAGCCAAAGGCGGTCTTAGCATAGCCCGCCTCGGTCGTGTCGCCGAGGAACAGCAGATAGGGTTGCGGCAGGGTCAGGCTTTCGGCCAGCCTGCCGGTGGGCGCGTTCATCTTGTCCAACTCCAATTCGCTCAGAAAGCCATGTCGAGCGCGACGCCGAACGTGCGCGGCTGTAACGGCGAGATCGCGAGGAAGCTCGGCCGGTTGAGCCCGTCGGCGAGCGTCGACCGCGCCATCTCACCCTTGTTGTCGAGCAGATTGCGCGCATAGGCGCGCAGCGTCCAGTGGTCAGCGAAGGTCACCGACGCGTTGAGATCGACCGAGGTATAGGGTTTGGCGCGCGCCACCAGCGGATCGCTTTCGACCAGCGAGAGGCGGCTGCTCGCATGGCGGACGCCCGCCCCGAAGCTTCCCTTGTTGCCGCCACCCAGCTCGAATTCATAATCGGCGCGCAGCGCGCCGCTGAATTTGGGCACGGCCGGCAGGCGGTCGCCGTCGAGCCCGCTGATATCGGGCACATCCTCGCTGAGCGACGCGTCGGTGTACGATCCGGTCGCGCTGATCGTCAGGCCCTGCGCCGGGCGCAGCGCCAGGCTGCCCTCGAAACCCTTGCTCGTCGCTTTACCGCCGTTCGCGCCGCCCGACACGCCGCCAAAGGCGCGCGTGACCTGAATGTCGGTCCAGTCCATCCAGAAGAAGGCGGCGTCGACCGACACCATGCGGTCGGCGAAATCGGCCTTCAGCCCGACCTCGTAATTGGTCATGCGGTCGGCGTCGACGCTGGGCGGCACATTGGGGACGATGACGTTCGGGCCGCCGGGGCGGTAACCCGTGGCGACGCGGGCATAGAGCATCGCGTCTTCATTGATATGGAATTGCGGGCTGACCGAGAAGGTCCAGACGCTTTCGGCGGACTCGCCCGGGTCATTGGCGCTGGGGACGATCGCGCCCTCGCTGATCTGCGTGAACGTCTGTTCGTTGCGCGCCCAGCGGAGGCCGCCGGTCACCTCGAACTGCTCGCTCAGCTTGAAGGTCGCGTTGCCGAAGACCGCATATTCCTTATAGGTCGCGGGCAGGCCGACGATCGCCAGCGGATCGAGGGCGTCGATGACATTGCCGTCCATGTCGAACGAGCGCACGAGCTGGGAATTGCTCGTTTCCTCGTCGGTAAAAAAGCCGCCGATCATCCATTCGAAACGCCCGCCGCTCGGCGAGGCGAGCCGCACTTCCTGCGTCCATTTCTTGAGCCCGAGGTCGAGCGAGAAGGGCGTGATGCCCGGTGGAATCGCGCCTTCGGTAAGGAGCGGGAAGAGCACACCGAACGCATAGCTCGCATCCTGCAACTGCCGACTCTGTGTCTTGCTGTAAGTGGTCGCCGAGGTCAGCGTCGCGGCGCCGAAATCATAATCGATCGTCGCCGAATAATAGTCGAGATCGACGTCGTAGGATTCGGGCACATAATTGTTGAACGAATGGCCGTTGCCGAGCCGATTGCCGTCGAGATCGGCGGCATAAAGGCCGTTGCCGTCCGAATCGAGCGACTGCCAGATGCCGGCGAGCTTGACGCTGAGTTCGGGCGTCGGTTGCCACAGCAGCGCCGCGCGGCCGCCGCGCTGTTCATAATCATTCTGATCCGTGATCCCGGCATTGTTGACGCTGTCGACCCAGCCCGGCGTCTTGCGCCACGCGAAGCTGCCCGAAATCGCGAGCGTGTCGGTCGCGATCGGCGCATTGACATAGACCTGCCCGCCCCAGCCGAGGCTGCCCGCGTCCTTGATCGTGAAACCCTCGACGCCCGCGCGCACCTTGAACTCGCGCGTGTCGGGCTGGACGGTGACATATTTGACGAGGCCGCCGATCGAGCTGGCGCCGTAGAGCGTGCCCTGCGGCCCCTTGAGCACCTCGATGCGCTCGAGGTCATAGGGCATGAGGTCGATCGTGAATTGCCCGGCGCGGTTGTAGAGCGCGCTCGATCCCACCGGTGCATCGTCGAGATAGATGCCGACCGTCTGGCTGGCGTTCAATGGCGCGACCCCGCGCAGCGTGATCGTGGTCTGGCCCGGCGTGCCGCCGTTGCTGACGTTCATGCCGGGAACATAGCCCGCATAGTCGACGAGCGAGGCCGAGCCCTGTTCCTGCAGTTCCTCACCGGTGACCACGGCGATCGAGATCGGCACGTCCTGCACATTCTGGACGCGCTTCTGCGCCGTCACGACGATCTCGCCCGCGGTTTCGATCGCGGCCGCTTCCTGCGCCTTTGCCGGCATCGCGGCGATCACCGCGACCATGCTTGCTGCTACCAAAAGTCCCTTGTTCATCGTCTTACCCCCAGACTTGGGCGAGCAGGCGGCGGAAATTGCCACCGAGCACGGCCCGGATGTTATCGTTCGAATAATTGCGGCGAATGAGTTCCTCGACGAGGTCGAAGGTCTTCAATGGATGGTCGAAACCGTCGATGTCGATCTTGTCCCGAAAGGCGTAGCTGCCCTTGTAGCTGCCCTTGAGCGCGGCATATTCGGACGGGATCATATCGTCATAGCCGTGAAGGTCGGCGTCGGAGCCGATACCGACATGATCGACCCCGACGAGCTTCGCGACATGGTCGATATGGTCGGCCATATGCCCGACGTTGGTGGGGTCGCTCGTGCGGACGAACATGCGCACCCCGGTGATGCCCATCACCCCGCCCTTCGCCGCGAGCGCCTTGATCGCTTCGTCGGTCTTGACGCGCGGATGGTCGACGAGCGCGCGGGCGTTGCTGTGGGTGATCGCGATCGGCCCCTTGGCGATTTCGATCGCGTCCAACGTCGTCTGGTCCCCGCAATGCGAGACGTCGACGAGCATCTTCTGCTTTTCCATCTCGGCGATGATCGCCGCGCCATAGTCGCTTACGCCGCCATCGACACGCTCGGTGCTGCCCGATCCGATCCGGTTCTGACTGTTATAGGTGAGCTGCGCGCAGCGCAGGCCGAGGCGGCGGAACAGCGCGACATCCGCGACCGTTTCGAAATGCTCGGCATTCTGGATGCCCATGATGACCGCGCATTTCTTCTCGGCCTTGGCCCGGTCGAGATCGGCGACGCCATCGACGAGCGTGAATACATCGCTGTTGCGCCCCGCGAAGCCCTGCCACCCGGCAAGATATTCGAGCGCCTGCCCCTTCGCATCGGGGCCGCCGAGACCATAGGCCTGGTGGAAGCCGGTGATGCCCGACGCGCGAAACTCCGCCGCCTCGGCATCGGTCAGCCGGTGCGCGACATAGTCGGGCGCCATCGTGATCTTGAGCGGCGCGAGCATGTCGATGACGAGCGAGGAGGCGACGAGGTCGACCGCGCGGCGCGAGTAGGTCTTTGCCGGCGCCGCCGCGAAGGCATAGGCACCGCGACCCACCATCGGCGCGGACAAAGCGACCCCGACCGCACCCGCGAGTGCCGCGCGGCGCGTCATCGGGAATGACGACGTCATTCCAGCCTCCCTGTTTACGAAAATCTCAATTTCAAGACTATTGTCCTAATCAGAAAATTGTCAACCCGTTTAGGACATCAAATTGTCACGAACCCCAAATTTCTGTCGGGCAATGGATCATGCCGTCGCGATATTGAACGCCGGGTACGCGATCACGCGCGAGAAAGGTCGGGCCGTCGAGGTCGACGATGTCGCAAAGCTGGCCGACGAGGAAGGAAGGCGCCATCGACAGGCTGCTCCCCATCATATTGCCGACCATCACGTCGAGCCCGAGCGTCTTCGCCTGCCGTGCGATCGCGAGACCTTCCGTCAGCCCGCCGCATTTATCGAGCTTGATATTCACGATGTCGAAGCGCCCGACGAGCGATGCCGTGTCGGCGAGCGAGAGCGCGCTTTCGTCGGCAGCGAAGGGCAGCGGCCGCTTCAATCCGTCGAGATCGGCCTCGCGCCCGCGCCCCAGCGGCTGTTCGAGCTGCGCGACGCGATGCTCGACCAGCGCGGGCAGCAAGCCGGCGAGCCTCGGGCGGTCATAGCCTTGATTGGCATCGACGCCGATCCACGCGTCGGGCCGCGCGGCGCGGATCGCCGCGACGCGCAATATATCCTCGTCGAGGTCGCCGGTCAGCTTGACCTTGATCGGCGCCTGCGGGTCGATCGCCAGCGCCGCCTTTGCCATGGCTTCGGGGCTGTCGGCGCCGAGCGTCAGCGTCGAGCGGAGGGCCTTCGGCCGGTCCAGCCCGGCCAGTTCCCATACCGGCCGCCCCGCCCGCTTCGCCTCGAGATCCCAATAGGCGCAGTCGAGCGCATTGCGCGCGCCGCCGGGAGGGAGAAGCTGCTGCAATTCCTCGCGCGTCGCCCCTTCCTCGATCGCACCGCGAACGCGCGTGGCCTCGGACAGCATATGGTCGATATCATCGCCGAGATAATAGACCCCGGCCCCCTCGCCGCGCCCGACATGCGTGCCGTCCGAAATCTCGGCGACGAGCAGCGCGGTCTCGGTGAATACATGTCCCGAAATGCGGAACGGCTGGTGATAGGGGAAACGCTCGACCCGGAGGTCGAGCGTCAATTCCCGGGTATCTTGCGTTGCCATCAATAGACCATTCCAAAGCCATAGAGGTGGAAGACGAGCGTCACCCAGACGAGCACCAGCGCGGCGAGGATCAAGAGCACCGCGCCGAGCTTCATCGTCCAGCGGCGCTTGTCCTGGATGCAAAGCCACAGGTGCCACGCGGCCATCGCGAGCAGGCCGAAGGCGGCGAGCGGGGTCAGGATGCGCAGCAGGTGGATGAGCCAGTCGAGCGGACCGCCGATGCTGCCGATGTCGGCCGAGAAGGCCGCGATCAGCCCGATCCAGCCCGCAAGCGCGCCGAGCGCGAGCCAGGCGAAGATACGGCTGAGGCGATAGGCGCGGAGCGACTTGCCCTGCAGCGCGAACTCGGCCTTGTAGCTGCGGCGTACCAGCGCGCGCACCGGCCACGCCAGCGCCGCGAGCAGGATGATGCCGAAGGCGAGGAGCAGCGCCGGGTTGAGCCACGCCGCGTTGACGCTGGCGGGCGCGGGTTCGAACACCATGAAGGGCGATCCGGCGTCGATGCTCCAGCGCACGACGCGGCCGTCCTCGACTTCGGCGGCGAGCCGTTCGCCCGTACCGGTGTCGCGCCACACGAAGGGTTCGACCTCGACCCATTCGCGCGCGCCGGCGCCGAGGCCGTCGAGCGCCGGAACGCTGATTTTACCATCCTCGGTCAGCCCGATCGTCGCCTGGCTCAAGAGGCCGAACAGGCTCATGAAATTGGTGAAGGAGCCGCGGCTGCTGATATAATTGCCAACCATCATCTGCGCGTGCTGCGCGGCGGTCTTGGCGTCGACCTGCGCCGGCTTTTCGGCGGGGCCGGGCAGATAGCGATCGGCGAATTTGTGGAACAGCGCGCTGCGCACCGCACCCGCCGCGCCGTCCTTGCCCGCGCTGTTCATCGACACGAAGATGCCCGTGTCGGCATCGGGGAACAGCCAGAGGTAGGAGTGGAACCAGACGGTATCGCCGCCATGCGCGATCGCGCGCTGACCGTTGACCCATTGTTCATAGAAGCCGAGCGCCATGCTGTTGAGCGGGCCGACGCCGGGCGCCTTGAAATCATGCATCATCTTGGCGGTTTCGGGCTTCATCAGCCCCGCGCCGTCATTGAGGTGCGCGATCATGAACTTCGCCATGTCGGCGCCGCTCGACGACAGGCTGCCCGCGGGCGCGGGGATCACCATTTCGAACGGCTGAGGCTTGCCGGTAATGTCGGGATAGCCCTTTGACATATGCGGCACGAGGCGCGCGGGGAGCGGCTGGCGGAACGAGGAATGCGTCATGCCGAGCGGTTTGAAGATGTGATTTTCGATATAGGTGTCGAAATCTTCGCCGCTGACGCGCTCGACGATATAGCCCGCGAGCGCGGTCGCATAATTGGAATAGGCGGGCGTCGTGCCGGGCGCGAAGACGCGTTCGGGCAGCGCGAGCGGCATTTGCTTCTTGAGCGTCATCACCGCCTTCGGATCGCTGCTGATCAGGTGGCGCACCGATTCCTCGAAGCCCGCGGTGTGCGTCATGATGTTGCGCATCGTCACCGGCTTGCCCTCATAGGGCGGAATCTTGAAATCGAGATAGGCGTTGACGTCCTTGTCGAGGTCGATCTTGCCCGCCTCGACCTGCTGCATCACCGCGGTCCAGGTCAAAAGCTTGGAAACCGAACCGGGGCGGAAAAGCGTGGTTTCGGGCAGGACGGGCGCACGCTTGGCGACGTCGGAATAGCCGTAACCTTTTTCGAGCACGACCTCGCCGCCGCGCACGACGACGACGACCGCGCCGGGAATGCGCCCGCGTTCGAGCGCATAGGGCAGATAGCCATCCATCCAGGCTTCGAGATCCTTGGGATCGAGCGGGGCGGGCGCCGCTGGTGTCTTTGCGGCCGGGACGGCGGCTTCGGTCTTCTTTGCGGCGGGCGCCGGCACCGGCCCCTGCGCCGCCAGCGGCAGCGCGGCAAACGCCGCCAGCCCGATCATCGCCTTACGGATGAAACGCATCGCTCTCCCCTTATTGTCTGGCGCGTCCTGTCACACCTTGCGGCAAGTCGCGCGACCCCTTACCAAGGACCAACTACTGTTAGCCCGATAGGGACATAATGATCCTGATTAGAAAATTGTCAAACGGGGATTGGAAAAACTGATGGCGGATCGTGCGCCCCCGCCGACGCTCGGCGCGGTGATGAAGGGCATTCGCGCGCGCAACGGCTGGACGCTCAAGGAAATGAGCGCCAGGTCGGGCATTCCCGTTTCGACGCTGTCGAAGGTCGAGCATGACCGGCTGACGCTGAGTTACGACAAGCTCCAGCAGCTGAGCCAGCGACTCCAGATTCGCATGTCGGACCTGTTCGCCGAGGATGAGGAGGATGCCGCGCCGCGCGTCACCGGGCGCCGCAGCATCGCGGCGATCGATCGCGCCGCGCGCGTCGTCACCGACAATTACGACTATCACTATCTCTGCACCGATTTGCGGCAGAAACGGATGATCCCGATCCTGACGCGCATCCGCGCCCACAGCGCGCGCGAGTTCGGCGAGCTCGTCCGCCATCAGGGCGAGGAATTCATCTACGTCCTCGAAGGGCGGATCGAGGTGCACAGCGAATTCTATGACCCCGTCACCCTCGACGTCGGCCAGGGCATCTATATCGATTCGTCGATGGGCCACGCCTATGTCGTCGCCGACGGCTTCGAGGAAGCCCTCGTCCTCGGCGTCTGTTCGAGCGCCGACGAGGGGTTGATGGATTCGCTGATGAGCCTTCACGGCTAAACCCCAACTTTCGGAGAAACAGATGGCATCCCAACGGCGCTTCGCACCTTCGCTTTTGCTGCTGTGCAGCTCGATGCTGGTTTCGGCTTCCGCGGTCGCGCAGGCGCCGGCCTATGACCTGATCGTTCGCGGCGGGACGATCTATGACGGGTCGGGCAAACCGCCCGTCGTCGGCGATGTCGCGATCAAGGACGACCGCATCGTCGCGGTCGGCGAGGTCGAAGGCCAGGCAGAGCGCGAAGTCGCCGCCAACGGCATGGCGGTCGCGCCGGGCTTTATCAATATGCTGAGCTGGGCGACCGAATCGCTGATCGCCGACCCCAAAAGCCAGAGCGACATAAGGCAGGGCGTGACGCTGGAGGTGATGGGCGAAGGCTGGTCGATGGGGCCGATGAACGCCACGATGAAGGCGCAAGAGACCGAACGGCAGGGCGACATCAAATATCCGATCGAGTGGACGAGCCTCGGCGACTATTTCGGCTGGCTGGAGAAGCGCGGTATTTCGACCAATGTCGCAAGCTTCGTCGGCGCGGCGACGGTTCGCGTGCATGAGCTGGGCGAAGGCGACGTCGACCCGAACCCCGAGCAGCTCGCCCGGATGCGCGCGCTGGTGAAGCAAGCGATGAACGAAGGCGCGATGGGGGTCGGCAGCTCGATCATCTATGCGCCCGGCTCCTATGCCGAGACCGACGAGCTTGTCGCGCTGACGAGCGAAGCCGCGAAATGCGGCGGCATGTATATCAGCCATATGCGGTCCGAGGGCGACCGGATCGAGGAGGCGGTCGACGAGCTGATCGAGATTTCGCGCCGCTCGGGCGCGCCCGCCGAAATCTATCACCTCAAAATGGCGGGGCGTAGCAACTGGGGCAAGCTCGACACGATCGTGAAGAAGATCGAGGATGCGCGCGCCGCGGGGCTGCGGATCACCACCGACATGTACACCTATACCGCGGGTGCGACCGGGCTCGACGCCGCGATGCCGACATGGGTGCAGGCGGGCGGGCTCGAGAAGTGGATCGAACGGCTGAAGGATCCCGCGATCCGCGCGCGCGTCGCCGAGGAAATGAAGAAGCCGGGCAGCGACTGGGAAAATCTCTATTTCGGCGCGGGCGCCGACAAGATGATCCTCTCGGGCTTCAAGAATGACGCGCTCAAACCGCTCACCGGCAAGACGCTGGCCGAGGTCGCGGCAATGCGGGGCAAGTCGCCCGAAGAGACGGCGATGGATCTTGTCGTCGAGGACGGATCGCGCGTCGGCACCGTCTATTTCCTGATGTCCGAGGACAATGTGCGGAAACAGATCCAGCTGCCGTGGATGAGCTTCGGATCCGACGCCGCGTCGCAGGCACCCGAGGGCGTGTTCCTGAAATCGGGTGCGCATCCGCGCACCTATGGCAATTTCGCGCGGCTGCTCGGCCGCTATGTCCGCGACGAGAAATTGATCCCGCTCGAGCAGGCGGTGTACCGGCTCACCACCCTGCCCGCGACCAATTTGGGCATCGAGAAGCGCGGCGCGCTGAAGCCCGGCTATTATGCCGATGTCGTCGTCTTCGATCCCGCGACGATCGGCGACCGCTCGACCTTCGAAAAGCCGCACCAATATTCGGTCGGGGTGCGCGACGTGTTCGTCAACGGCGTCGCGGTGCTGCGGAACGGCGAGCATAGCGGCGCGACGCCCGGGCGCGCGGTGCGGGGGGCGGGGTTCAATCGCTGCTCCTAGAGGCCCGTGCCTCAAGTCTGTTCCGCATCCCCGAGCGAAGACGAGGGGCTCGTTCGAGCGGAGCGAGAACCGCGTAACCACGCTGCCTCGACTTCGCTCGGCATAGCCCCTCGTCTTCGCTCGGGGATGCGGATGACTGATTTTGCGTAATTGGAGCTAGGCTGCGAGTTGCGCCCCAACCAGCAACCGCCGCTGCTCGGCGGATGATCGGAACAGGAAATCATGCGGCAGGCCGAGGCGGACGCTCGCCTGACAATGCGGCGCGGCGCGATCGACATGACGGTCGGCGAGGCGGCCCGCGATGCGTAGCGCGGTGCGGTCGAGCCGCGTCAGATCATAGCGCGGACCGAGGTCGAGCCTGCGGCGGATATGCCCGGGAAGCAGCGACACCGACGCGCGCGCGATCGCGCGATGGAGGAAGCGCGGCGCGCCGGGCGCGGCGCGGCCCGACTGGATAATATCGAGGAATTCGAAGATGATCGGATGCGGTTCGAAGCGCGGTTCGAGCTCGGCCATCATGTCCATGAAGGCGTCCACCGTCGGCGGCGTGCGCCGCGCGCCGAACTCGCGCCCGATCGCATCGCCGTCGGCCATGAAACGGTCCTTGTCGGCGTCGCTGACGGGGCGGACGAAACGGTCGTAGGCCATCAGGAAGCCATAGGATGCGGTCGCGGCGACCCAATCGAGCAGCACAGGGTCCATCGCGCGATATTTGTCGCCCGCCGGCGTTTCGCCCTTCACCTTGCCGTGCATGCGGTTGACCTTGCCGATCACCTCCTTCGCAGCGCTCGCGGGGCCGTAGCAGGCGAGCATCGCGACGAGGCCGGTGCGGCGCGAACGGCCGATCGGGTCGGCCTTGTAGGTCGAATGATCCCACACCCCCGATCGGATGCGCGGCTCGGCGAATTCGAGCAGCACCGCGGCGATGCCGCCGATGCCGAGCGCGATCGGATTCTTGTAGACGCGCCACTGGACGCTGTCGGGCGCGAGCAGCGCAGGTTCGCCGAGGGGCGCGGCGAAATCGATCGCCGTCCCGAGACAATCATC
Organism: uncultured Sphingopyxis sp.; assembly: GCA_966250105.1. Classification (GTDB taxonomy): domain Bacteria; phylum Pseudomonadota; class Alphaproteobacteria; order Sphingomonadales; family Sphingomonadaceae; genus Sphingopyxis. The sequence continues at coordinate 35,000 of CBINGC010000024.1, forward strand.
CTGCATCGGCGCGCGCACCACCGTCATTCGCTCCTTTTTAAAAGTCATAACCCATAGTGAGGCCCCAGGTTCGCGGCTGGTTGGCGAAGCGCACGACGACATTGGCGTTGCTCGCGACCGCCGACCAATAATATTTGTCGAAGAGGTTCTTCGCCCACAGCGACACCGACCAGCCGCTTTCGTGCCTCAGGCCAAGGCTCGCATTGACGGTGCCATAGGCGTCGATCTTGTAGAGATCGAGATCCTCGAAGATCGTGGTCGACTTGCTCTGATAGCGCGCGCTGACCGCGCCGGTCAGATTCAGCGTATCGCTGACCGGCGTGTCGTAGGCGATCGTCACGCTGCCCTGAAATTCGGGGCTGTAGATGAATTCGGCGCCGTCGAAATTCTCGGGCTGTCCCGCGGCGTTGGTGCCGTCATAATCGTTGATCCGCGTCTTCAGATAGAGGGCGTTGGCCGCGATCGTCAGTCCCGTCGCCGGGCGAACCGTCAGTTCGCCCTCGACCCCATAAGCTTCGCTGTCGGGGACATTGTCTAGCCGCGACAGCGCGGTGTAGATCGGATCGGCGAAATAGGTGCTGATCTGCTTGTCGCGATAATCGTAATAGAAGGCCGAGAGATTGGCCTGCACCAGCCGGTCGGCGAGCGTCGCCTTGATGCCGAGTTCGTAGGCCGTCAGCTTTTCTTGCGTCACCGGCGCATTCTGGCGCGCGAGGTTCGCGGCGTTGATCGGCGTCGTCCCCGATTTATAGCCGCGCGACACGGAGGCGTAGAGCAAGGTGTCGTCGTTCGGCGACCAGTCGAGCGCGGCGCGCCACGCGACATTATTCTCGTCGAGCAGCGACTGGACCTCGCCGAAGGTGCCGGTCTCGGGATCGAAGGTGTTGCACTGGCCCTCGGCGATTTCGGGCGCGAGCACGCCATAGGTCTGAAAATAAAGCGCGCGGTTCACGACGTTGACGTTGGGCAGCATATTGCCATTGAAGTCGCGCGAGCAGCCGTTGTAGCGCTGCTTGTCCTCGGTATAGCGCACCCCGACGGTGAGCTTCAATTGATCGGTCAGCTCGGCGTCGGCATTGCCGAAAATGCTCCATGTCTTGGTGCGGATGCGGCCGAAATCCTCATAGGTGCGGAAGGCTTGCGATAACTCGAGCGGGGTGTAGCCGCCCGAATTGAACGGCGTCCCGAGCAAGGGCACGCCCGCCCCGCGAATGAGGCCGACATTGGCATTCTGACCAAGCATCGTGCGGTTCGAATCGATGATGCGGTCGTTGGCGTAATAGGCGCCGACGAGCCAGTTCACCGCCCCCGCCTCGCCCTCGACATGCAGTTCCTGCGCGAAGCTCTTGATCCGTCCCACCGTGTTCTGGAGCAGGATTTCGAACGGCGCGCCGCTCCAGTCCGAAAGCGCGTTACGCTTGAAGTCGTTATAGCTGGTGAGCGAAACGAGTTTCATCGTATCGCCCAGATCCTGATCCCAGCGCAGCTTGAGCCCCCAGAAACGATTATCCTCGGCAAGCGGGCCGTCGAGGCCGAGCCCGGTGCCGATGTCCGCGGCGCGCGCCGCCTCGGGCGCCCAGTCGGCCTGGCTCGCCTTGGTCGGGAAATTGGCGGCGATATAATCGGCGAGCCCCGGCGTGTTGAAGAAGCGCGAATTGCTCGTGCCGCTGACCGGATCGGTCGCGGGGGTGAAGCCGATCCCCTGCCCCGCGACGGTATCCGACCTGTTGCGCCACCAGGTGACCGACAGGTCGAAATGCGTGCCCGGCGCCGGATCGATCGCGAGCGAACCGCGGACGCCGAGCTTGTCGACCTCGCCCAGCCGTTCGCCGCGCGTGTTGCTGACCTGCCAGCCCTTGTCGCTATTCTCGCTGCGGAAAGCGATGCGCGCGGCGACGCCCTCGCCGAGCGGGCCCGAGATGTGGCCGCCGATATTATAGGTCTGGTAATTGCCGAGGTCGGCCTTGATGCCGCCTTCGAAGCTGTCGGTCGGCTTGGCGGTGATGAAGTTGATCAGGCCCGCGGTCGTGTTGCGGCCGTAGAGCGTGCCCTGCGGCCCCTTGAGCACTTCGACGCGTTCGAGGTCCATCACCGGGCCGGTGTTCATGATCGGATAGGCGTAAGCGACCTCGTCGACATAGGTCCCGACGGTCGAGGTCGAGGAGAGGTTGATCGTGTTGAAACCGATCCCGCGCAGCGTATAGGTCGGCACGCCCTGATAGCTTTGCGACACGGTGAAGCTCGGCGCCACCGTCGTCAGGTCGCGCATGTCGGTTACGCGTAGATTTTCGAGCGTTTCGGCATCGACCGCCTGGATCGCCATGCCGATATCGTTCATCGATTCGGCGCGTCGCTGCGCGGTGACGATGATGTCGCCTTCGGCCGCGACGCTGTCGGGCGCCGTTTCCTCCGCCGCAATGGCCGGTGCCGCGACAACGAGGCCGATCGCCGTACCCGCGCTCCAGAAAATACGCATTGCCTTCATCGTCCATCCTCCCTCAAACAGCTGTCGCGGAGCTCGTCGATGTGCGAGCGTCGCGCGAAACCGGACCGTGACAGAACAAGGGATTGCGGCCGCGCGAACAAGCTGACACCTGTGTCAGGGAGTGGAGGGACGAGCGGGTGATCGACGAGAGGGCGGAATGCTGGTTGGAAATGCCGGGGCTGATCGCCGCCGTGCAAGCGGCTGGCGACGCGATCGGCCTGCCCTATGTCGCGGCACAGGCCGACCTTGGCGACCCCGAGCCGATGAGCGACGCCGAAGGCCGCCCCTATGCCGAAACCAGCTTTCGCTGGGTCGATCCCGACTATGCCTATTGGCGCGACCGCAAGCTGGCGCTGCACATCGCTTTCCTGACCGCGGCGCGGCTGGTCGGCGAACCCTTTTATTATAGCGACGGCCGCCTTCGCACCTGGCGCGCGACGCATCTGCTCGACGAGGTGGATTGCTCGCAGGCGAAGAACACGCCCAATTTCGGCGAGGCGATCATCGCGCCGGTGCATCTGCCGCGCGGGCTGGTCGGCGCGGTCTTCTGGTGCTCGCGCGAGCCCGTCGGGGTCGAGGCGATCTTTGCCGGGCAGGCCGGGCATCTGCACAATCTCGCGGTCCAGCTGGTCGCGACGCACAACGAAGCGCGCGGCCGCCCGCGCAACGCCACCGTGCCGCAGACGCTGACGCGGCGCGAGGTGCAGTGCCTGCGCTGGGCGGCGGCGGGCAAGACCGACGGCGAGATCGGGATCATATTGTCGCTGTCGGTGTCGACGGTGCGGTTCCACTTGCGCAACGCCGCGGCGAAGCTCGGCGCGACGGGACGCGCGCAGTCGATCCAGATCGCCGCGGGGCTGGGCTTCGTCGGCGCGCGCGCGGCCTGATGCAGGTGCCAGCTTGGCCCCGCCATGCGCAACGGCCAAAGCCAAAGCCATGGACATGCTGAACGATCCGGCGCTGATCGCCTTTCGCGACGAGGTTCGCGCCTTTCTGGCGGCGCATTTGCCCGATGACATCCGTCTGGCCGCGGCGCGCGCCACCAGCGTCTTCATCGATCCCGACGTGTCGCTGCCGTGGCAGCGCGTTCTGCACGCGCGCGGCTGGGCGGCGCCCGACTGGCCCGCCGAGTTCGGCGGCCCGGGCTGGAGCGAGATCGAACGCTATATCTTCGCCGCCGAATGCGCGGCGGCCGGAGCGCCGAACCTCGCGCCCATGGGCCTCAAGATGGTCGCGCCGGTGATCATGCACTATGGCAGCCCCGAACAGCGCGCCCATTATCTGCCGCGCATCTTGTCGGGCGAGGATTATTGGTGCCAGGGCTTTTCGGAGCCCGGCGCGGGGTCGGACCTCGCCGCGCTGCAGCTGCGCGCGTTGCCCGATGGCGAGGATTATGTCCTCAACGGATCGAAAATCTGGACCACGCACGCGCATTTCGCGAACCGCATGTTCGCGCTCGTGCGCACGTCGAACGAGGGCAAACCGCAGGCGGGGATCAGCTTCCTGCTGCTCGACATGAAGGCGCCGGGCATCAGCGTCGAGCCGATCCGCACCCTCGCGGGCGATCATGAACTCAACCAGGTGTTTTTCGACGATGTCCGCGTGCCGCGGGCGAATCGTCTCGGCGGCGAGAATGAGGGCTGGGCGGTCGCGAAGCATCTGCTGACCTTCGAGCGTGGCGGCAAATATGCGCCGGGGCTGATCGGACGCCTCGAACGGCTGCGCGCCCGCGATGACGTCGATCCCGTGCTGCGCGCGCAGCTCGACCGCGAGGCGGTGACGCTGAAGGCACTGCAGGCGCTCGAGATGAAGGCGATGCGCGGCGTCGGCGGCAGCGCGGCGCTTTATGCTTCGGCATTGAAGGTGCTGGGGACCGAGACGGCGCAGCGCATCGACACGCTGGCGTGCGAGGTCGCGGGCCATGCCGCATGGGCCGACGCCGACGGCCAGACGCCCGCCGAGCTGGCGGTCGCGGTGCCGCGCTATCTCAACGATCGCGCGGCGAGCATCTATGCGGGGTCGAACGAAATCCAGCGCGACCTGATCGCGCGGACGATGCTGGGTTAAACCGCCACCTCGGCAAAGCGCGCCAGATGGCCGGCGCGCGGCCCGAATGCCGCCGCGATCGCCAGCGCGCGCTTGAAGTGGCCGCCGAGGCTCAATTCCTCGGTCAGCCCCATCGCACCGTGGATCTGCACCGCGCTTTCGCCGACGATGCGCACCGCGTCACCGACCTCGATGCACGCCGCGCTGACCGCCTGCGCCCGGTCGGCGCGACCCTGATCGACCGCGAGGATCGCAACCTCGGTGAGCGCGGCCGCCTTCATCGCCGCGAGCTGCATGTCGGCGGCGCGGTGGCGCAACGACTGGAAACCGCCGATCGCGGTCCCGAACTGTTTGCGCTGGCCGAGGTAATCGATGCTGTCCGCGATCATGCGCTGCATCAAGCCCACCGCCTCGGCGCAGCGTGCCGCGAGGATCAGGTCGTTCGCATGGTCGGCGAGCGCCCGCGCTTCGTCCCCATCCGCGAGCAGGATCGCATCGCCCGGCTTCAGCGTGAAGGCGAGATCGGCCGACACGCTGCCGTCGTGCATGATGCGATGCCGCTGTTCGACCTTGTTGCCGTCGGCAGCGACGAGCAGCAGCGCGTCGTCGCTTGCGAGCAGCAACAGGTCGGCTTCCGCGGCGCCCGCGACCAAGGCAGCGCCGCCGCGGACCAGCCCGCCCTCGACGACGGGCATCGCGGCGGTCGAGGCGGCGCAGATGATTGCGATGCGGCGGCGGCCCGCCGCCAGATCGCCGAGCGCCGGATGCCCGGGCGCGGCGCGCGCAAGGAGCGCCGTCGCCGCGACGTGCGATAGCCAGTCGGCGCCCGCGAGTGCCGGGCCAAGCTCGGCCATGACGAGCGCGATGTCGACCGCGCCGCCGCCGAAACCGCCGACGCTTTCGGGCAGCGCGATGCCGGCGAGGCCGAGCGATGCCGAAAGATCGCGCCAGCCGGGGTGCGGATTGTCGGCGAGGAAGCGCTGGACGCTTTCCCGGAGCAGCTGTTGCTCTTCGCCAAGCGGAAGGTCGAGTGCGGCCATGTCAGAAGGCCGAACCGGCGGGGCGCGGCGATTGGTCGGTGTATGTCATTTGCTCTCCCGCATCACTTGTGCAGCGCCGAGCGGCGCGGGTCTAGCTGATTGGTGTGGCAGGTCCCGAAACGGGTCGTCCGCGATTGCCGCATATACTTAGGTATAAAAGTATCGCATGGGGGCGCGATGCAGGGCCTGGGGCGAATCGAAGATGCGGCGCGGCGCGGGAGGAGCGCATGAATCCCATCTGGCTTCCCGCGTCGCTGCTTGGCGGCTTGTTTCAGGCGTGGCGGACCGCGCTGCAACAGCGGTTGCGCGCCGAACTGAGCGTCAGTGGCGCGGGGCTGGTGCGCTACCTCTATGGCTTGCCTTTTGCTCTTATGTTCGTAGCGGTCTGGCTGACGACGCGAGGCGATGCGGTGCCGGCGTTTGACACCGCCTTCGCGGGCTTTGCCGTTGCCGGGGCGATCACCCAGATGGCGGGGACGATCTTGCTGATCATGGCGTTCGGCCATCGCGGCTTCGTCGTCGGCACCGCCTTTTCGAAGACCGAGGCGGTGCAGGCGGCGCTCGTCACCGCATTGTTTCTCGGCGAAAGACTGCCGCTGCTTGCGTGGATCGGGATCGTCGCGGGGGTTGCGGGCGTGCTAGTGCTTGCGCTCGCCGGACGCGGGGTTTCGGGGCGCGAGATCTGGCGCGCGCTCGGCCAGCCCGCCGCGCTGTGCGGACTCGGCGCCGGGTCGATGTTCGCGCTCGCGGCGATCGCGGTGAAGCTCGCGACCGCTGAGCTTGAAGGCGTTGACCTGATCGGCTCGGCGCTCGTCACGCTCGTCGTCGTGATGGCGATCCAGACCGGATTGCACCTGTTCTGGGTCGCGCTGCGCGACCGCGACACGCTCTGCGCAGTGTTCCGGACATGGCGCAATTCGAGCCAGGTCGGATTGTTGTCGGCGCTCGGCTCGGCCTGCTGGTATATCGGCTTTGCCGCGGCACCCGCGGCGCTGGTGCGGATCGTCGGACAGGTCGAGGTCGTGTTCACGCTGGGCTTCGCGCATTTCTATCTGCGCGAGCCGGTGCGCTGGCACGAAATCCTCGGACTGCTGCTCGTCGTCGGCGGAGTCGTGATGGCCCTGCTCGCGACTTTTTAGGGAAAAGCAGGCGCCCTGCTGACCATCGCGGCCAAGGGGCGCCCCATGACGCCGGTCAGCCATTCGGCCGCCTCGACGATTTTCGGCAAACCCAGACCCGCCGCGACCCCGCTCTTTTCGAGCATATAGACGACATCCTCGGTCGCGACATTGCCCGCCGCGCCGGGCGCGAAGGGGCATCCCCCGAGCCCGCCAAGCGATGCGTCGATCGTCGTCGCGCCTTCCTTTACCGCCGCCCAGACATTGGCTACGCCGGTGCCGCGCGTGTTGTGGAAATGGGCGCGCACGGGCAGGCTGCCGACCGCCTCGCGCACGCGGCCGATCATCTCCGACACCTCTGCCGGCACGCCGACGCCGATCGTGTCGGCAAGCGCAATTTCGCGCGGGCGCGCGTCGGCGGCGCGCTTCGCCATCTCGACGACGCGGTCGATCGCCACCCTGCCCTCGAACGGGCAGCCGAAGGCGGTCGCGATGGTGATCTGGCCGCTGCGCCCCGCCTCCCGTGCCAGCGCGACGATCTCCATCGAGGCGGCGAGCGATTCGTCCGAGCTTTGCCCCTGGTTGCGGATGCCGAAACTGTCGCTCGTCACGCACACCGCGCCGAGTTCGTCGATGCGCCCCGTCGCCAGCGCGCGCTCGGCGCCGCGCCGGTTGAGGACGAGACCGATATAGGTGACGTCGTCGCGCTCGGGCAGCATCGCGACAAGGTCTTCCGCATCGGCGAGCTGCGGGACTTTCTTCGGATTGACGAAACTCGTCACCTCGATACGCCGGACGCCATAGTCGATCGCGCGGCGGATCAGTTCGAGCTTGTCGGCGGTCGAGATGATCGTCGCTTCGTTCTGCAAGCCATCGCGCGGGCCGACCTCGACCATTTCCACCGTGTGATTTTTCAACATCTTGCGTCCTGATTATCTTGAGTCATTTAGCAGGTTGAAAATTACATAGCATTCTAAGTATACAAAGGCCATGGGCGAGGCGGGCCGTCTTACCAGAGTCCGCCGCGAAAGGAATGATATGAGCGATACGGGCAGCGGGGGCGCGCTGGAAGGCATCAGGGTCGTCGAGATGGGGCAGCTGATCGCCGGGCCCTTCTGCGGGCAATTGCTCGGCGACATGGGCGCCGAGATCGTCAAGCTCGAACCGCCGGTGACCGGCGACCAGATGCGCAATTGGGGTCAGGGCGACCGCCCAAGCTGGTGGCGCGTGATCGCGCGCAACAAATATTCGGTCGCGGTCGATTTGCGCAGCGAAGAAGGCCAGGCGCTCGCGCGCGAGCTGATCGCCAAGGCCGATATATTGATCGAGAATTTCCGCCCCGGCACGCTCGAGAAATGGAATCTCGATCCCGCCGAGCTGCGCAAGACAAACCCCGGGCTGATCGTCGTGCGCGTGTCGGGTTACGGCCAGACCGGGCCTTACTCCGCGCGCGCCGGTTTCGGCGGCATTGGCGAGGCGATGGGCGGCTGGCGCGGGATCGTCGGCTATCCCGACCTTCCCCCCGCCCGCATGGGGGTGTCGATCGGCGACACGCTTGCCGCCACTTACGGGTGCATGGGCGCGCTCGCCGCGCTCCACCATCGCAGCAAGACGGGCGAAGGCCAGATCGTCGATTCGGCGCTCTATGAAGCGGTGCTGCAAGTGATGGAATCGACCGTGTCGGACTATTCGGCGAGCGGGACCAAGCGCCGCCGCACCGGCTCGACCCTCCCAGCGATCGCGCCGTCGAACGTCTATCCGTGCAAGGACGGCGAATATCTGATCGGCGCCAATCAGGACGGCGTCTTCGCGCGCCTCGCCGCCGCGATGGGGCGGCCCGAACTCGCGAGCGACGAACGCTATGCGACGCACCGCGCACGCGGGGTGCGGCAGGAAGAGCTCGACGCGCTGATCGGCGAATGGACGAGCACGCTGACGATCGATGAGCTTGAGGCGAAGATGGTCGAGGCCGGGGTTCCCGCGGGGCGCGTGTATGATGCCGAGGATATGATGGGCGACCCCCATTTCGCCGCGCGCGACGCGCTGGTGACGGTGGCTGACGAGGAATTTGGCGAAGTCACGATGCAGGGCGTCTTCCCCAAACTGTCGGCGACGCCGGGCAGCGTGCGGCGCCCTGCCCCGCTCACGGTCGGGCAGGATGGCGCCGAGGTTTTGAAACGCTGGCTCGGGCGGGAGGCTTGACGCAATGATCACATTGTATGGCGGGCCGACGCCCAACGCGCGCAAGATCGCGATCGCGCTCCTCGAAATGGGGCTCGACTGGCGGCTCGAATATATCGACATCCTTGCGGGCGATCAGCTGACGCCCGAATTCCTCGCGCTCAATCCGAACAACAAGACGCCGGTGATCGTCGATGACGAAGGGCCGGGTGGCGAGCACTTCGTGCTTTGGGAAACAGGCGCGATCCTGCTTTACCTTGCCGAGAAGAGCGGGCGCTTTATACCCGCCGATCCGGTGAAGCGCGCGATCTGCTGGCAATGGCTGATGTTCCAGGTGTCGGGCGTCGGCCCGATGTTCGGGCAGGAGGCGCATTTCACACACTATGCAAAGGACCGGCACGAATACGCCATCGAGCGCTATTCGCGCGAAGTCGACCGGTTGATGATGGTGGTCGACAAGCGCCTCGGCGAAGCCGAATGGCTCGCGGGCGAGGATTATACGATCGCCGATATGGCGACCCTGCCCTATCTGCGGCGGCAGCTGATTGAAAAGGCCGGGCGCTTTCCGAATGTCGATCGCTGGGGCGCGGCGATGCTCGCACGCCCCGCGGTCGCGGAGGGAATGAAAGTCGGCGTCGCGCGCGCCGAGACGATCGAAGGCGGCCTGACGGGTTTCACCGACGAGCACCGCGCCATCCTGTGGGGCGATAGGCAGCATGTGAAACGGTGAGGCGGACTGACTGTTTTTGGGGTGGAGCGGACCTAGCTCTCCTCCACTTCCGTCATCCCGGGCTTGACCCGGGATCCCGCTTTTTGAGGCGTCGACCGGTCTTCGGCATCAAGCGGGACCCCGGATCAAGTCCGGGGTGACGAGGATTAATGGGTCCGCTTCCGGCCGTTAGCTGCCGTCCACCTCAGTCCCCGTTCACCGCCGCATGGTTCGCATCGCCGAACATGTTCGACCATTCTTTCTCATCGAGCGCCTGGTGGCGGCCGACATATTTCGCCGGCGCCTTCAAATCCTCGCGCGCCATCGCACGCGCGACCGCCGGGCGTTCGCGGATGCGTTCGAACCAGTCGTGCATCGCGGGCCAATCGTCGAGCCCCATGCCCATCACGAACGCCGAGGCGCGGCCGGGCCAAATCGCGATGTCGGCGATGCTATAGTCGTCGCCGGCGACATAGGCGCTCTTCTCCAGCCGCTTTTCGAGCACGGTGAGCAGCCGGTTCAGCTCCTTCGTATAGCGTCCGATCGCATAATCCTGCCCCGCCGGCGCATAGCGCAGGAAATGGCTCGCCTGCCCGCCCATCGGCCCCAGCCCCGCGACCTGCCAGGTCAGCCACGACAAAGTCGCTGCGCGCGCCGAGCCCGATGCGGGCAGGAAGCGCCCGCTCTTCTCGGCCAGATATTGCAGGATCGCGCCTGATTCGAACACCGTCACGGGATCGCCGCCTTCCGCCGGGACCCGGTCGACGATCGCCGGAAGTTTATGGTTCGGATTGATCCGCCCGAATTCGGCGGTCAATTGGTCGCCATCGAAGATGTCATAAGGGATGACGCGATAGGGCGCGCCAATTTCTTCAAGCATGATCGCGATCTTCTGCCCGTTCGGGGTCGCCGAATAATGGAGGTCGATCATGTCAGAGAACCTCGTGAATGACGTGGCGCACCCCGAAATCTGTACGCTCGCCGACACCGACCGCGAGCACGCCGTTGAGCCAGGCGTATTTTACGCTCGCGGTTTCGAAGACCGGCGCGATTCGCAGATAATAGCGTGACGGGTCGGCATCGGGGACGGCGGGATCGATGAAGGTCGCGCGTACATCGTCGGGAATGATGTTGCGGCCGGTGTAGCTCAGATAGATGAGGTCGCCGTCATCGGTCTGCCACACCGCACGCGCATCGAAGGTGCCGACCGAAGCATCGTCGCCGAGCCGCCCGCTCCGCGACCAGTTGCCGCCGCCCGGCAGCACCATCCCGTTGATCCGGGGCCCGAAAAACCGGCCGCCGCTGATATAGCCGAGCCGTTGATCGCCAAAGGGCGAGGCGCCGATGCCGATGATCCCCCCGCCCACTTCGAACTCGACCGTGCACAGATGGCGCGTCGCCAGCGCCGCCGGGCCTCCACGCGAATTTTCTTCGTTCATGCTGCGAATCCTCTTCCTGCCTATGGACAAGCATAAAACCATTAGTATACTAAGGGTCAATCAGATTGACGGATCGGAAGCCATTCCGGGACCGCGACAACAAGCTCTATGGGAGGGTGAAGATGAAGGCGCATAATCAGTTCCTGCTGTCCGGCGTTGCGGCGATCGCGATGCTTGCCAATGTCGCACCGGCGATGGCGCAGGCGGCCCCCGCCGATGCGGCGCCCGTCGATGCGTCGGAAGTCGACGACAGCAATAACAACGAAATCATCGTCACCGCGCAAAAGCGCGAGCAGAGTCTGCAAGACGTGCCGATCTCGATGGAGGTCGTCAGCGGCGCCAAGCTCGCCGCGTTCAATACGAGCGATATCAAGGCGGTGATGAACTACACGCCGAACGTCTTCGTGCAGTCGACCGCGGGCAACGACGTCATCTATATCCGCGGTTTCGGCTCGCCGCCGGCGAACTTCGCCTTCGATCAGTCGGTCTCGCTCTATGTCGACGGCGTCTATGCCGGCCGCAACCGCCAGGCGCAGGCGCCCTTCTTCGACCTCGAACGCGTCGAGGTGCTGCGCGGTCCGCAGGGCGCGCTGTTCGGCAAGAACACCGCAGCAGGCGCGGTCAGCGTCGTGTCGGCGGGCCCGACGAAGGATTTCGAGGGCGCGATCACCGGCCTTTATAATTTCGACCATAAGGGCACCGACTTCTCCGGCTATTTGTCGGGACCGATCACCGACACGCTCGGCGCGCGCTTCGCGTACAAGATCGTCAATCAGGACGGCTATATCTATAACCGCGCGACCGATCACGACGATCCCGAGATCAAGTCGCAGTTGCTGCGCCTGACGCTGAAGTGGGAGCCGTCGGCCAATTTCGATTACACCGCGAAGATCGAATATGGAAACCGCGAGGTCATCGGCGGCATCACGGTGTCGAGCCCGCTGACCAGCGATCAGGATCCGCAGACCGACCGCTATCTCGAACGATCGGCGCTCGGCGACGAAGGCAACGACAATAAGTCGGTGATGATCTCGGGCGTCGGCAACCTCGCGCTCGGCGATTTCACGCTGACCTCGGTCACCGGCTACAGCTGGTTCAAGTCGAAGATCGTCAACGGCTTCGACCAGACGATCCCGAACAGCGGCGGCGCCTTCACGGCCAATTCGGTCTATAACGCCTTCCCCGAACGCTTCGACCAATTCTCGCAGGAAATCCGTATCCTGTCGCCCACCGGCCGGACTTTCGAATTCATCGCGGGGGCCTATTACGACAAGTCGGATTATACGCTGGAGCAATATCAGGGCTTCGACATCGACAGCTTGAACTATTTCGGCCGCATCGACAGCCTGTTCAGACAAAAGGCCGAATCCTGGTCGGTGTTCGGTCAGGCGACCGTCAACATCAGCGACGCGTTCCGCGCGATCGGCAGCCTGCGCTACAGTCACACCAAGAAGGACGGCGATTTCGCCTCGCGGCTCGTCTATGGCCCCTTCGCGCTGCGTCCGATCTCAAGCGCCACGGGCTCGATCAGCGAAGGCAATGTCGACCCGTCGGTGACGCTGCAATATGACATCGCGCCGCGCATCATGGTTTATGCAACCTGGGGCCGCGGCTCGAAATCGGGCGGCTTCGTTTCGAACACGCTCGGCACCGTTGACAGCACCTTCTCGTTCGAGCCCGAACGGTCGGAAAATTTCGAGGCCGGGATCAAGTCGACGCTGTTCGACGGCAAGGTTGTCGCGAACGTCTCCGCCTATCACACCAAGTTCAAGGACCTGCAGGTTTCGGTCTACCGGCCCGAAACGTCGAGCTATCTGACCGGCAACGCCGCCAGCGCGACCTCGAAGGGGATCGAAGGATCGCTCAGCATCTTCCCGATGCCGAATTTCGACATCACTGCGTCGGGCGCTTATTCGGACATCAAATATAACGACTATCCGGGCGCCGCTTGCCTAGCGGTTCAGGTTACCGACGGAAGCTGCAACCCGGCGGACCCGGTGAGCATCGAGAATAACAATCTCGCCGGATTTCCAGTCGCCTATTCGTCGAAGTGGACCGGCAGCGTGACAGCGCACGCCCGTTTCGACATGTCGGACGATCTGAAGCTGGATATTACCGGCGTGGCATCGGGCCGCTCGAAATATTTCAACTCGGACAACCAAAGCCCCATCTTCGGCGTGCAGGACGGCTATGTGAAGCTCGACCTTCGGGTCCAGCTCGCCGATCAGGACGAACGGTGGCACCTTGCGCTCGTCGGCAAGAATCTGACCAACCAGAAAACGATCGGCAGCGCATTCAACCTGCCCTCCCCGATCACCGCAGCGCCGCGTGCGATCCTCTATCTTGAACCGACCCGCAACATTTCGGTCGAGGCCGGGATCAAGTTCTAGGTTCGATATGACGTCCCAGGGATCGGCCGCGGCCCAAGCTTTCCTTGACAGGGAAGCGGCGGCCGCGGTCGTGACCTGTTATGCGACCGCGCTCGATGCGCGCGACTGGGGCGCCTATCGCGCGCTTTTCACCGACGAAATCGCGATCGACTATGGCGCGATCGGATCGGTCGTCGCGACGGTGTCCGCCGACGAATGGACGAACCGCTGCCGTACGCTCGAAGGTTTCGACGCGACCGCGCACCAGTTGCACAATGTCATCGCCACGATCAACGGCGACCGCGCGACGGTGACGAGCATCGTCGATGCCGTCCATGTCGTCGGTGTGGAGGACCGCGCGCTCCTCGGCGATTTGATCGGCCGCTACACGCACCGGCTGGTCCGGCAGGATGGGTGGAAGATCGCGGGCGTGACTTTGACCGTCGTCGCCTATCCCGCGGGGAAAGAGGCGTTCGAAGCCGCCTTCGCCGCCGCGCGCGCTATTTTCGCCGAAGGAAACCCCGCATGATCGACGTCTATTTCACCCCCACTCCGAACGGCCACAAGGTCTCGATCATGCTCGAAGAAATCGGGCTTCCGCATCAGCTGCTCGCGATGAACATGCTCGAGGGCGATCATTTGACCCCCGAATATCGGCGGATCAATCCGAACGGCCGCCTGCCCGCGATCGTCGATCATGAGCCCGTAGGCGGCGGCGCCCCGCTGCCGGTGTTCGAGAGCGGCGCGATCCTGCTCTATCTCGCGGAGAAGAGCGGCCAGCTGCTCCCCGAAAATCCGCGTCGCCGATCGCAGGCTCAGCAATGGCTGATGTGGCAGATGGCGAGCTTTGGCCCGATGCAGGGTCAGGCGCATCATTTCATCCGCTATGCGCCCGAGGGGCAGACCTATCCGGTCGAACGCTATCGCAACGAGACGTTGCGGCTGCTCCATGTGCTCAACGGGCGGCTCGCCCAAGCCGACTATCTGGCGGAGGAATATTCGGTGGCCGACATCGCGACGTGGCCGTGGACGCGTGCGATCCGGGCGATCGGGCTGACGCTCGACGATTATCCCGCCGTCGCCGACTGGTTCGCGCGGATCGGCGAGCGGCCCGCTGTGATCGCGGGGACCGACGTCAAGAACGCCGCGAACCTGTCGAGCGCGCGCCCGGTGCTGACCGAGGAGCAATGGTCGAATTTGTTCGGCAAGAATATGCTGGAAGCGCCGGCGCGTTAATTACGCTCGTCATTGCGAGGAGCGAAGCGACGAAGCAATCCAGGGGCGGGTCTGCGCCGCTCGGGATTGCTTCGCTTCGCTCGCAATGACGACGTTGGGCGCTACACCGTATCCGCGTGCCCCCACTGATATTCGACTTGGCCGTTCAGCCGCCGCACCGCGA
>CBINGC010000025.1:0-48594 GCA_966250105.1 uncultured Sphingopyxis sp.
GGATGATTGTGTGGCGAGAATCGCCTCGGCGCCCGATTAGCGGCGTCAGGGATTCTTGGCCATGCTTTCTTCCATCCGTGCGAGCTGTTCGGGTGTGGCGGCGACGCGGAAGCGCGATTTCCACTCCGCGGTCGGCATGCCGTGGACGATCGCGCGCCCGGCTTCCTTATCCATGTTGCCCGCCTCCGCGACCCAGTCGCCGAGGCAATTTCGACAAAAGCCGGCGAGGCCCATCAGGTCGATGTTCGCGGCGTCGCTGCGATGCTGAAGCAGGCGGACGAGGCGGCGGAATGCGGCGGCCGCGACGGCGTCATCTACGCTATCGAGCGCATCGCCGGAATTCGTCTGATCGTCGCTGCAGGACATGGTTTCTCCTTTGTATGATGAATAGCTATACGGTTGTTGCCTTGGCCGCATCAAGGCGGCATTGCCCTAGCGTCCCAGACCCCCACCTATCCAAGTCATCGGAGCATTTGTGGTTCAGAGCTTTACCCCCCGCCAGCGCAAGGTCCGCATCTTGGCGACCCTTGGTCCCGCCAGCGCCAATGCCGAGATGATTGCCGAACTGCACCGCGCCGGGGCCGATGCCTTTCGCGTCAATATGAGCCACGGCGATCATGCCGGCCATGCGAAGGTGATCGCCGCGATCCGCGCGCTTGAAAAGGACACGGGCCGCCCGACGACGATCCTCGTCGACCTGCAGGGCCCCAAGCTGCGCGTCGGGACTTTCAAGGACGGGCCGGCCGAACTGGTAAAGGGCAAATCGTTCGTTCTCGACACCGACAAGGCGCCCGGCGATGCGACCCGCGTCCACTTGCCGCACCCGGAATTGTTCGCGGCCGCCGAACCCGATACGCGCCTGCTGATCGACGATGGCAAGCTGGTGCTCCGCGTGAAGAGCGTCGCGCCGGACAGGATCGAGACGGTGGTCGAGGTCGGCGGCAAGATTTCGGACCGCAAGGGGGTCAATGTCCCCGACGTCGTCGTTCCGCTCGCGGCGCTCACCGAAAAGGACCGTAAGGACCTGGCTTTCGCGCTTGAGCAGCATGTCGACTGGATCGCGCTGTCGTTCGTGCAGCGCCCCGAAGATGTCGCCGAGGCGCGGCGGCTGATCGGCGGCAAGGCGGCGCTGCTCGTCAAGTTCGAAAAGCCGTCGGGAGTGCAGCGGATCGAGGAGATTCTGGAGCTCGCCGACGCGGCGATGGTCGCGCGCGGCGACTTGGGTGTCGAATTGCCGCCGGAAGCGGTGCCGCCGCTGCAGAAAAAGATCGTCGCGACCGCGCGGCGCATGGGCAAGCCCGTCGTCGTCGCGACGCAGATGCTCGAATCGATGATCGTCTCGCCGTCGCCGACGCGCGCCGAAGTCAGCGACGTCGCCACGGCGGTTTACGACGGGGCGGATGCGATCATGCTGTCGGCCGAAACCGCGGCGGGCGCCTGGCCGGTCGAGGCCGTCACCATGATGGATTCGATTGCGCGCTCGGTCGAAAGCGATCCCGACTATTACCGCCGCCTGCATTTCACCGAGACGGTGCCCGACGCGACGACCGCCGACGCGCTCGCCGAGGCGGCGGGCAGCATCATCGCGACGATCGCCGCCGATGCGATCATCTGTTTCACGGCGTCGGGATCGACCGCGCGCCGCGTTGCACGCGAGCGGCCGGGGGCGCCTTTGCTCGTCCTGACGCCGAAAAAAGAAGCCGCGCGGCGCATGGGTCTGCTGTGGGGCGCCCATGCGGTGCCGACGAAGGATATCGGCAGTTTCGAGGAGATGATCGCCAAGGGCAAGCGCATGGCGCTGCGCCACGGCATCTGCAAGGCGGGCGCGAAGCTCGTCATGATGGCGGGCGTTCCGTTCGGCACGCCGGGATCGACCAACGTGCTCCATGTCGCGACGCTGACGGGCGACGAACTGCGCGGATATAGCTGACTATCAGATCCTCCCTGTCGCGCAGCGAGGGGGAGGTGGCAGCGCGAAGCGCTGACGGAGGGGTTATGACGCGACGTTGCGACCCCTCCACCCACCGCTTCGCGGCGGTCCCCCTCCCCATGGCTTCGCCACGGGGAGGATCGATTCTCGCCTGATCGATTCAAATCGGCACAAAAGTTACCGGCTGATTCAGAAAATTTTCCGCCTGATTCAGATCGGGACGGAACAAAATGGTAAATGGACTTTGCACCATTGACGCCGCGCGGCATAGTTGGTGCAAGTAGCGCGTCGGACCCGCGTCGGGGGGCTCCGCATCGCCAGTCCGGAGGTTTTTTCCGCGTGTCCGCACCGTTTCGTTTTCCGCGCTTTTTCGTTACGAGTCCGGCGCCTTGTCCCTATCTGGCGGGCAAGACCGAACGCAAGGTGTTTACGGAACTCAGCGGTAATAGTGCGAACGAGCTTAACGATGCGCTCGGCCGCATCGGGTTCCGGCGCAGCCAGTCGGTCGCCTATCGCCCGAGCTGCGCCGATTGTTCCGCGTGCGTGTCGGTGCGCGTCTGCGCGAGTGAATTCGTTCCCAGCAATTCGCAGAAGCGCAACTTGCGCCGCAACGGCGACCTGGTCGCCACCGCATGCAAACCTTGGGCGACCGAGGAGCAATATGCGCTGCTCCGTTCCTATCTCGCTTCGCGCCATCCCGATGGCGGCATGGCCGACATGGATGAGCAGGATTTCGCCGACATGGTCGAGCAGACCCCGGTCGACAGCTATATGATCGAATATCGGGAGCCGGCGGCGGATGGCGGCAAGGGCCGTCTCGTCGGCTGCTGCCTGACCGACCGGCAAGGTGACGGGCTGTCGATGATCTACAGCTTTTTCGACGCCGCGCATCCGTTGCGCGAGGGGCTGGGGACCTATATCATCGCCGACCATGTTCAGCGCGCGGCGAATGCCGGGCTGCCCTATGTCTATCTCGGTTATTGGATCGAAGGCTCGGCGCGCATGGCGTACAAGGCGCGTTTCCGCCCCCTAGAAAAGCTCGGACCCGACGGCTGGTCGCGCTTCGAGGAGACGCAGTCGGAACGTATCGCGGCGATGTTCGAGCTGGCCTGACCGTCCGGCTTGTCGAATCAGTTGAGAACGTCTCGCAGCAGCTGAAATCTCCGCCTCTGCCGGTTGACCTTTTCCCGCTTTCAAGGGCATAGCCTTGCACCCAGGACATAAGTCCGGGTCGCATCCGTAATTGCGTCGCTTGGGGGCAAGCGATTGGGGGGAATGGGATGCCCGTGCGCATATTTACCAGCAGCTTGATCGCGGCCGATCGCTTCGGCTGCGGACGCGCGCGCGCATGAGCGAGCCGGTCAAGGTCGCGATCATCGGTTCGGGCCCCGCGGGCCTCAGTGCGGCCGCGCGCGCGGCGCAGCTCGGGCTCAGCCATGTGCTGCTCGAAAAGACCGACCATCTGTCGGACACCATCTTCAAATATCAGAAGGGCAAGCGCGTGCTCGCGACGCCCGAGCGGCTCGACCTTCGGTCCGACTGCCGCTTTGCCGAGGGCGCGCGCGAATATATCCTCGGCAATTGGGACGAGGATGCCGCGAACAACAAGGTGAATGTCGCCTATCACGCCGATGTTGCCGAGGTGACGGGCCAAAAGGGCGCGTTCGTGATCAAGACCGCGAAGGGCGACATATTTCACGCCGAGAATATCGTGCTGGCGATCGGCACGCAGGGCAATCCGAACCGCATGCGCTGCGAAGGCGCCGACCTGCCGCACATCATCTATCAGGTCGACGATCCCGAGGATTTCAAGGACAAGCACATCACCGTCGTCGGATCGGGCGACGCAGGGATCGAAAATGCGCTCGGCGTCGCCGAGGAGGCGCTCGAAAACAGGGTGACGATCCTCAACCGGTCAAAGGATTTCGCGCGCGCCAAGGCGAAGAATGTCTCCGACATGATGGAGGCGGGCGAGAATGGCTTCATGTCGATCCGCATCGAGACGCAGCCGAAGAAGGTCGAGCCCGGCTGGCTGACGCTCGAAACCCCGAACGGCGACGAGAAGATCGAGTGCGACGTCATCGTCGCGCGGCTGGGGTCGGTGGCGCCGCGCGGTTTCGTCGAATCGATGGGGATCGAGTTTACCGGGCCGGACCGCGAAGCCTTTCCCAAGCTGTCGCCGACCTTTGAATCGACGGTGCCCGGTATTTTCGTGATTGGCGCGCTCGCGGGCTATCCGCTGATCAAGCATTGCATGAACCAAGGCTATGACGTCGTCGAGTTTATCAATGGCAATGCCGGCCTGACCCCGGCCGACGAAAAGGATCTGGCGGCGATTTTTGCGGGATTGCCGCAGCAGAAATCGGTGAGCGAGTGGCTCGACTATCTGCGCACGCGGGTCAGCATCTTCGCCGATGTGTCGCCGCTCCAGATGCGCGAATTCATGCTCGATTCGAAGGTGGCCTTTTATCGCAAAGGCGATGTCGTGTTCGAAAAGGGCGATCCGGGATCGTCGCTGTTTGCGATCGCCGACGGCTTTGCCGAGGTCGAGGTTGGCCCCGGCGTGACCGTGCCGATCGAGGAGGGATCGATCTTCGGCGAGGTCGGGCTGATCTCGGGCCGCAAGCGCGGCGCGACGATCCGTGCGGGTGCGGATGGTATTTTCGTCGAGGTATCGCGCACCGCTGCGCTCAAGCTGATGGCGTCGGTCCCGGGCGCGAAGCGGGCGATCAACCGTATCTCGCTCGAACGCCAACTGCTCCAGATATTCAAGGGCGGGCTGACGGTCGACGATCTTGGCCCCGTCGTCGACGCCGCCGAGGTCGAGCGCGTCCCCGCCGGCAAGATCGTGCTGACCGAGGGCGAGCAGGGCGACGACGTCTATGTCATCCGGTCGGGGTCGATGGTGGTCGAGAAGGATATAGGCGGCAAGCCGATTTTCCTGCGCTACCTTCCGGCCGGCAGCTTCTTCGGCGAGATGGGGGTGCTCAGCGGTCAGCCGCGTAACGCCACGGTCAAGGCGGCGGTCGGCGCCGAGTTGATCAAGCTGACGGGAGAAAGCTTCCGCAAGATGCTCGCCGCGCGGCCGCAGGTGCGCGAGGCGACCGAAGCGGCGGTCGCCGAACGCGCGCAAATGAACAGCTTCATCGAATCGCGCAAAGCGACCTATTCGAGCGCGGTCGATCTTTATTCGGACACCGCGAGCTTCATCATGAAGGAGGGGCTGGGCGAGGCGACCGACGCGCTGCTGATCGACGAAAATCTCTGCGTCGGCTGCGACAATTGCGAAAAGGCGTGCGCCGACAGCCACGAAGGCCTGTCGCGGCTCGACCGCGAGGCGGGCAAGACCTTTGCGCATCTGCATGTGCCGACAAGCTGCCGCCACTGCGAACATCCGCATTGCATGGCCGACTGCCCGCCGAACGTTATCCACCGCGGCCCCGACGGCGAAGTGTTCATGGAGCCCGGCTGCATCGGCTGCGGCAACTGCATGCGCAACTGCCCCTATGGCGTGATCCGCATGGAGGCGGCGCCGCCCGAGAAACCGAGCCTGCTCCGCTGGCTGCTCACCGGTTTCGGCCCCGGGCCGGGCGAACCCTCGCCCAAATGGACGAAGAAGCAATTGGGCGACGAGAAGCCCAAGAAGATCGCGGTCAAATGCGACATGTGCAAGGGCATATCGGGCGGCCCCGCGTGCGTCCGCGCCTGTCCGACCGGCGCCGCGATCCGTGTTTCGCCCGAGGAGTTCCTGTCGATCGCGCGGCTCGAAGAGGACGCCGGCTGATGGCCTCGCTGTTCCAGCGCCGCCGGTCGAAAGCGACTCAGACCGAGCGCGTCCGCGAGCGTAAACATGAAGGTTTCCTGCGCTACGCAGGTTTTCGCTGGGCGAAGATTTCGGGCGGGCTCTGTCTGCTCATCATCGTCAGCTATGCGCTGGTCGACGTGACGCCGCGGCATAACGGCGGCAGTTGGTACGGATATACGCTCGGCACGATCGGCGCGGGGCTGATCCTTTGGCTCACGGCGCTCGGCTATCGCAAGCGCAAGATGACGAGCACGGCGTGGTCGCTGAAGGCATGGACGTCGGCGCATGTCTATCTGGGGCTCAGCCTGATCGTCATCGGCACCTGGCATACGGGGTTCCAGCTCGGCTGGAACGTGCACACGCTCGCCTGGGCGCTGATGATGCTGGTGATCCTGTCGGGGCTTTACGGCGTCATCGTCTATGCGACGCTGCCGCAAGCACTGTCGAACAATCGCGACGAGATGACGCAGATGCAGATGCTCGAGGCGATCCGCGCTTTCGACCGGCAATTGCACAGCGCGGCGCAGCCGCTGACCCCGGCGGATACCGCGCCGGTGCTCGCGGCCCTCGATGAGGATCCGTTCGCAGGCGGCATCGCGGCGCGACTGTCGGGGCGGTATCCCGGCTGCGCCACCGCGGCGGCGCTGAGCAGGCTGTCGCTCTCGAACGGCAGCGACCGCGAGGCGCGCGATAAGGTCGTAGCGCTGCTCAAGCAGAAGGAGGCCGCGCTGACGCGGCTGCGCCGGCACCTCAAGATCCGCGCGCTGCTCGAAATCTGGCTTTACGTGCATGTGCCGCTGACCTTCGCGCTGATCGCGGCGCTGTCGGCGCACATCATCAGCGTGTTCTTCTATTGGTAAGGCGGGGAGGGGGACCATGAGCTTCATCCTGCGCCGTATTTCGACGACGAAGACGGGCAAGCAGATCATCCGCGATCAGGCGTTGCCGGGCGATACCATCACCCTCGGCCGCGAGGGCAGCAATGTCATCCACGTCGCCGACCTCGCGGTGAATCCGCACCATGCGACGATCAGCAGCGCCGACGGGCGTATCGTGCGCGTCGCGGCGAGCGAGGGGCTGGGCTTCGACCTTAACGGGCGCAGCGAAACCGTCGCGAATATCGACAGCGGGGCGGGCGGCGAACTGCGCTTCGGCGGCCACCGGCTGACGATCGCGCGCGAGGGCGAAAATATCATCCTGCTCGTCGAGCGGATCGACGAGCTGTCGCAATCGTCGAAGGACGTCGACGAGGCGAAGGCCTTTTCACTGCAGGGCGTGAT
The DNA here is from genome assembly GCA_966250105.1 of uncultured Sphingopyxis sp. Lineage (GTDB taxonomy): Bacteria > Pseudomonadota > Alphaproteobacteria > Sphingomonadales > Sphingomonadaceae > Sphingopyxis. Next base: position 7,016 of record CBINGC010000025.1, read on the forward strand.
GCTCGGCAAGCGGATGGGGGCGTGGGTGTTCGGCGTGCTGATGCTGCTCGCCTTCCTGATCGGGCCGATCTGGGCCTGGCACAGCTATAAAAATGTCGACCAGCGTCCGGACGGCTATCATGCCGACAGCGCGTGGCTCTCGGGCCCGCTGTCGAGCGCGCACGCCAGCCTGAAGAATGATTGCCAGTCGTGCCACGTCGAGCCGTTCGTTGCCGTGACCGACAAGGCGTGCGTCGGCTGCCACACCGGCGAGCATAAGGCGATGAGCATGGCGCACGCGAATGCGCCGACCGCGATGCTGCTCGCCGCGCGCCATCCGCCTGGAATGGGCGAGCAAATCCTCGACAGCTTCGCCAAGACTTTCAACAAGCCGCAAGGGCGCTGCGTTGCGTGCCATACCGAGCATGAGGGGTCGGGGCCGATGCCCGCGACGCCGCAGCAATTCTGCGCCGATTGCCACGACGGCATGTCGGAGCGGCTGAAGACCGCCGGGCATCCGACGACGCTCGCCGACGCGGCCGATTTCGGCACGAGCCATCCGGAGTTTCGCCCGCTCGTTCGTCCGGCGCCTGGCGGCAAGCTGGTGCGCACGACGCTGACCAAGGGTGTCGTCGATTATAACGGCCTCAAATTCCCGCACGATGTGCATTTGCAGGCGGCGGGCGGGGTCGCGCGTATGGCGGCGAGCTTCCGCGGTCGCTATGATTTCGGAAAGAAGCTGGAGTGCCGGAATTGCCACCGCGTCGAGGCCGACGGGGTGCGCGTCAAGCCGGTCGAGATGGAGCGCGACTGCGCGATGTGCCACAGTCTTGCCTTCGAGACGGTCGGCGGGGTGACGCGCACCTTGCGCCATGGCGAACCCGAGCAGGTCGTCGCCGACCTCACCGCCTATTATCGATCGGCGCCGCCGGCGCGGCCGCTCCAACTGGGCGGGATGCAGCGGCGGCGGCCAGGCGCTTATGCCGAGGGGCAGATCTACAACATCTACTTCAACGAGGTGGCCACGCGGCCGAGCCGTGCACAGGATGCCGTCCGTGCGGTCTTCTCGAAGGGCGGTGCCTGTTACGACTGCCACACGATTCTTGCGCCCCAGGCGGGCAATAGCTGGCGCGTCGCGGCGGTCGACCAGACGCCGCGCTACCTGCAAAAGGGCTGGTTCGACCATGACGCCCACCGCGAAACCGAATGCGCCGACTGCCACACCGCCGCGCCCGCATCGAAGGCGTCGACCGACCTGCTCGTTCCGGGGCTTCGCCAATGCCGCGACTGCCATGTCGGCGAGGGCGGCGCGCGGTTGGTGAAGGTCGAAACCGCGACCGAATCCCCCTGTGCCATGTGTCATGAATATCATTCGGACGGCGGCAAACCGTGGATGCCGCCGCGCAGAGCCAGGAAAAACACCGCCGCAATCACAAATAAACATCTTGGTGCTAGCCAGGGTGTGAGCATGATCACAGGAACCGGGGGGCGGGGCCTTTACGAAGTGACATGGCGCACACCTTCCTTGCGCGCGGCAGGGCAGGGCGGATAGGTTTTGGGTCGTCGGGCCAGACCGGCGGGAGCAGGGGACGGATATGCTGATCGCACAGATCACAGATATCCATATCGGGTTCGATCCGGACAATCCGGCCGAATATAACCGCAAGCGCCTCGACGAGGTGCTCGACGTGCTGATCGAGGGGCCGAACCGGCCCGATCTGTTGCTCGCCACGGGGGATCTGACCGACCGCGGCGACGACGACAGCTATCGCCGTCTTGCCAACGCGTTCTCGCGCTGTCCCTTTCCGGTGTGGCCGAGCGTCGGCAATCACGACCTGCGCGACAATTTTCACGCGCGCTTTCCGGGCTTCGACGATGGCAATGGCTTTGTCCAATATGCCATCGACCTGCCGGAACTGCGGTTGATGACGATCGACACGCTGGAGGAAGGACGCCACGGCGGTGCGTTCTGCGAACGCCGCGCAGCCTGGCTCGACGCCGAACTGGCGAAGGCGCCAACCAAGCCGACCTATATCGTCATGCATCACCCGCCTGTCGAAAGCGGGATCGAATGGATGAACACCGACCCCGACGAACCCTGGGTCAGGGCCTTTACCGATGTGGTTCGCCGCCATCCGCAGGTGCGCGGGCTGATCTGCGGCCATCTCCACCGCAGCGTCACCGTCGCCTGGGAAGGACGCACGGTCGCGATCTGCTCGTCGACCGCGCCGCAGGTGTCGCTCGACCTTCGCCCGATCGACGAAAATCATCCCGACGACCGTCCCATGATCGTCGCCGAAGATCCCGCTTATGCGCTCCACCGCTGGAATGGACGCGAATTGGTCAGCTTTTACGACCATGCTGGCGCGCACACGATGCTCGCCAAATATGACGAGCGGTTGCAGCCGCTGGTGCGCGAGTTGAAGGCCGAACGGCCGGGGTGAAGTTCTATCCGGCGGCCCCCGCCTTTGCGGGGGCGACGACATTTTCAATAGCCCAGCGACAGATCCACCCGCGGCTCGACGGCCTCGCCCTTTTTCCAGCGATCGAGGTTTTCGAGGAAGCGCTGCGCCGAGCGGACGAACATCTTGTCCTGCGCGCGGCCCGACAGGTGCATCGTGATATGCGCGTTGTCGAGGCTCCACAGCGGATCGTCCGAGGGGAGTGGTTCGGGCGTCGTGACGTCGAGGAAGGCCGACGCGATCTGCCGGCTGTCGAGCGCGGCGACGAGTGCATTCTGATCGACGACGCTGCCGCGCGCGATGTTGATCAGCGTCGCGGTCGGCTTCATCGCCGCGAGTTCGGCCGCGCCGATCATGCCGTCGGTCTCGGGGGTCGCGGGAACCGCGAGGATCACCCAGTCGAAATCGCCGAGCTGCGCGCGCCACTGGTCCGGCGTCAACATGTTCGGGCCGGGCGAACGGCGAACGACGGTGACGTCGACCGCGAACGCCTTCAGCCGCTCCTCGATCAGCTTGCCGATCGCGCCATAGCCGAGCAGCAGCGCCTTCGATCCGAAGAGTTCGATCTTGCCCGGCGAATCCATCAGCCACTCGCGGCGTTCCTGCGCGCGGACGACATCGCGGTAGCCCTTGGCGGTGGTGAGCATGCCCATCACGACATATTCGGCGATGGTGATCGCGTTGATCCCGGCACCATTGGTCACGATCGTCCCGCGCTCATGGAGAAGGTCCAGCGGCATGCCGTCAACCCCGGCGTAGATCGAGTTCAGCCATTTGAGCCCGGTCGCGGCGGTGATGACCGCGGCCATGTCCTTCTTGTCGTACATGTCGAACCAGCCGATCTCGGCTTGCGGCGCCAGCTCGAGCGCCTCTTCCTTCGACGCGAAGAAGCGCGGCTCGACCCAGTCGGGCAGGCGGTTTTCGACGAGCGGACGGATGAGGCCCGACAGGACGGTGACGGTTTTCGACATTTAAAATCCTTCTTGATCCTCCCCATCGACTTGCGATGGGGAGGTGGCATCGCGAAGCGATGACGGAGGGGCCTTGCCGAAGGCCGTCAGACGACTTTCGACAATGTCGATGATAGATTGGGCGACCGTTTCCGGACTGTCCAGTACTGCGCGCGCGGGGATGCGGATCGTGTCGGTGCGATTGGCGTGCAGCCATGCGTCGCGGCGTGCGTCGCGGGTCGGATGATCGCCCACATCATGCGCGATCCCGTCGACTTCGATTGCCAGATTGGCGCGGGCGCAAAAGAAATCGAGGATATAGGGCCCGGCGGGATGTTGTCTCCGGAACTTGTGGCCGCCGGGAGAGGTCCGCAGGATTTTCCAGAGCAAGGCTTCGGGGAGTGTAAGCTGGCGGCGGAGCCGTTTGGCGTGTCGCACCGATATGGCCGGTTTGTCAGGACGCATCGTCGTTGCCCCTCCATCACCGCTTCGCGGCGGTCCCCCTCCCCATCGCAAGGCGATGGGGAGGATCTTTATGTATCGAGCCGCCAGTCCCAGCCCAGCGGATCGCCGTCCATCACCTCGACGCCGGCGGCGAGGAGTTCGTCGCGCAGCGCGTCGGAGGCTGCGAAATCCTTCGCGGCGCGGGCATCCTTACGGCGGGAGAGGATGGCTTCGATTTCGTCTTCAGCGATCATTGTGGCGCTCGGCCGGATACGCAGAGCGGCGCGGTCGATCGTCAGCAGATCGAGGCCGAGCACGGCGTCCATCGCGGCGAGCGTCGCCCGCTTCTGTCCCGCGTCGACCTTTTTCATCGCGGCCGCCTCTTCGAGCAGGGTCAGCGCGACCGCGGTGTTGAGGTCGTCGGACATCGCCGCGTCGAACTTCGCGAGCAAGTCGCCAAGGCGGCGGTCGCTCGGCTCGGCCGCTTCGACGTCGCGCACCGGCGCGGCGGCCATCACCAGCCGCTTGAGCCGCGTCAGCGCCGCGCCGAGCCCTTCCCAGCTAAACTCCAGCTCGCTGCGATAATGCGCCTGAAGACACATCAGCCGATAGGCGAGCGAGTGATAGCCCTTGTCGATGAGTAGCTGCACGCGCAAAAACTCGCCGCTCGACTTCGACATCTTGCCCGAGCGTTCGACGAGGAAATTATTGTGCATCCACAGCTTGGCGCCGCTCGCGTCGCTGCAGCTGTGTGCCTGATTCTGCGCGATCTCGTTCGGGTGGTGGATCTCCCGGTGATCGATGCCGCCGGTGTGGATGTCGAACGGAAAGCCGAGCAAAGCCTCCGACATTACCGAGCATTCGAGATGCCAGCCGGGCGCGCCGCGGCCCCAAGGCGAATCCCATTCCATCTGGCGCTTCTCGCCCGGCGGCGTCTTGCGCCAGATCGCGAAGTCGGCGGGGTGGCGCTTGCCGTCGACAGGGTCGATGCGGCTCTCGCCCTCGTCGGTGCCGTGGCGCGCGAGGCGGCCATAATCGCTGACCGTCGTGGTGTCGAAATAAAGCCCGCTGTCGAGCTCGTAGCAATGCTTGTCGGCGATCGCCTTGGCGAACTCGATCATCTGCGGGACGTAATCGGTGGCGATCGACCAGTGCGCGGGCTGGCGGATGTTGAGCGCCTTCACATCGGCCCAATAGGCCTCGGTATAATGTTTCGCGATGTCCCAGATCGACTGGGCCTTCTCGGCCGCGGCCTTTTCCAGCTTGTCCTCGCCCGCATCGGCGTCGTCGGTCAGATGGCCGACGTCGGTGATGTTGATGACGTGGGTGAGCTTGTAGCCTTTGTACGACAGCGTGCGGCCGAGCGTGTCGGCGAAGACATAGGCGCGCATATTGCCGATATGCGGGTAATTATAGACCGTCGGGCCGCACGAATAGACGCGCGCCTCGCCGGGGTGGACGGGCTCGAAGATTTCCAGGCTGCGCGTCAGGCTGTTGAACAGCTTGAGCGGCGAGGCGGAAATCGGGTGGGCGGGGGCGTCGGTCATACCGCCGCCCATGCCTCGCCCCGATGTGATCCGTCAACCGAAACGCGGCTTACTGCGCGGGCGGCGTCCACAGATCGTCATTGCCCGCGCCGGTCACCGGATCGTCGAGAAGCGGCGCGCCGGTCAGCGGTTCTACGTCGCGCATCGTGATCAGCGGCTGCGGCAGCGTGTTGCCTTCGCCCTCGCTCTCTTCGTCGCCGTCGATCTCTTCGATGACGTCTTGCACCGGGAAATTATTGTCGACGTCGAAGACAACGGTGGCGCAGACGGTCGGGCTGGAGATGAGGCAGCCGTTGACCGTCGACCCCCGATCATAGCTGCCGGGGACGGGGGCCGCACCGCGGACGGTCAGAAGCTGGAGCGCGTCGAGGCCGGTAACCTGTCCGTTCGGGCCCAATTGCACGCCGTTGACGACGATACGCGAGGGCCCTTCGGTCACGACGTCGAGCCCGCCGGCGCCGAAGGTCAGCCCGCGGCGCTGCGCGAGGTCGGTTCCCGCCCCGCTGTTCTGGACATAGAAGCCGCCGACGACCTGGGCGCGGATGCCGCGTGCAAAGAGCGCGCCTTCGTCGAGGACGACGCCGTCATTCTGTGCGAGCCGCGTGTTGATCGCGCTGGTCGAGGTGGCCGCGCCGACGTCCGCGATGGCTTCGGCGGTGGCGACGATGACATCGTTGGAGACCAGGTTGAGCTGCCCCGCCGGATCGGCGCCGTTCACGAGCCGCACGCTGCCCTGACCGAGAATGACCTCGAGCGCGTCGCTAGCGACGAGATTGAGCGTATTGGCATCGGTGAGCCCCGTCAGTTCGACATTGCCGGTCACGCGCATCTTGCCCGGGGTGCGGATCGTCAGCGCGCCATTGGCGCCGAGGTTCGACCCCGCCGCGCCGCCGGTCATGGTGAAACTGTCGACTATGACGTCGGGCGGCGCCGCCGACCCGACCGAACTGCTGCCGACCGTCTGCACCGCGGGTGCAACGATGTCGATCTGGCTGGCATAGAGGCGGGTCAGTTCGTCGGCATCGATATGATAGCCCGCGACGCTGGTGCCCGGCGCGCCGCCGACGAAGGTCTGGTTGTCGCTGTTGTTGTTCGTGACCGACAGTTGCTGCGTAACGCCCGCGGTGCCGACACGGCCCGCCGGATCGATCGCTATATTCGCGGAGGCGAGCGCGATCGACTGGCCGGTGACGACGCCGGTGATGCCGAGCGAGGCGAGCGCGCTGGCGTCGAGGCTGCCCGCGACGGTCACGCTATCGAGGTTCAGGAACCCGCCCGAATTGGCGAGGATCGCGTTCGCCGCGTTGAGGGTGCCGATGCTCATGCCTTCGCCCCCTGTGGCGAAGTCGGCCGTGCCCGCGATCGTGCCACTCGCGACCGACAAATCGCCCTCCGCCCGGACATAGGCGTCGCCGGCGTCGGTGGTGAGCGCCGCGAAGGCCAGATTGCCGCCGCCTTCGATGCGGATCGCATCGGCGCTGGCATCGATCGGGCCCGCGGCTAACAGGCTACCGATGCGGATATCGCCGTCGCTGCTGTTCAGGCTGGCCGCGCCGAGAATATTGGCCGCCTCCACGTCGATGCCGGTCGTGCCGGTCAACGCGACATCCTGACCCTCGATCGAGGTGAGGCCTATGGCCTCGTTTGCCGTCAATACCGCATTGCCAAGCGCGCGAACGCCGCCGCCCGCGATACCCGCCGCCGAATTCACTACCACATCGCCGTCGGCGCTCAGCGTCGGAACGGCGTTGCCGCCGGGATCGGTCAGCGCGGCGAGGGTGACGTCCTGTGCGTTGATCGTGGCGTTGCGGCCCGCGGCGACGACGCCGGAGAGGTTCGCGAGGCCCGCCGCATCGACGATCACGTCGCTGAACGCATCGATACCCGCAAGCGTCGTTGCGCCGCCCTGCGTGTGGACGCTGCTGTCGCCACCGGTCGTGCCGAGGCCGAGCGTCGTCGCGCCATTGACCGCGATGTCGTTCGCGGCGTTGAGCACTATGTCGTCGCCCGCCGACAGTGCGGCGGCGTCGATCGCCCCGTTCGCCGACGCGATCGCGATATCGGCTCCGCCTCCGTCCCCGACGCCGATGGTGAAGATCGGGCTGCCGGATCCGGACGCAAAATCGAGGACATGCGTATCGGCGCCCGCGCCGGTCGCGCTGACATTCACCGCATCAATGTTCCCCGGCGCGCGGACGGTGACATCGTCACCCACGCTCACGTCGGTCAGGCTGGCCGTCGTCCCGGCGATGACGAGCATATCCTCGCCCGCGATACCGCCATCGATCGATGCGGCACCCCCGGCGCTGACGCCGAACATGCGCGCGGCGGAGCTGTCGGTCAGCGCCGCGTCGCCTGCGGCGACGACGAACATATTGCCTTCCGTGGCGGTGCCGTTGCCGTCGACATAGCCGCCGTTCGCCCGCGCCGCTGCATCGATGCTGCCGTCCGAATTGAGGAAGATGTTACCGCCCGCGACAAAGCTGCCCGAAAGATCGTCGGCCGCGAAAATCGAGATGGTGCCAGCGACATCGGCGTCATTCACCGAAACCGCGCCGCCGGTGCCAAAGGCAAAGAGTGAGGCGTCGCCCGTCACCGTGCCGGTCAGCGCGATGCTGTTCGCGAACAGGTTGATGTCGCCGCCGGCTGTGATCGAACCTCCGTTGATGCCCTCGGCGCCCGGCGCCGTTCCTTCTGCCGACAGGCCAACCGACAGCCCGGCGTCGATATTGTTGAAGGCGATCGATTGCCCCGAGACCTGAACGAAACCGCCCGCGCTGGAGTTACCGAGATCGACCGCGCCGGGCGAAGTGATCTGGATATCGCCGCCGGTGATGATCGAATTGAGCCCTGTCGCGAAGCTGGCGGCGGTCGCGGTGAAATCATTGGCGGCCTCGGCATGTTCGACGGTCGTCGCGCCGGCGCTTGCCAATATGATGTCGCCGCCAGCGAGGCCGTCGACGCCGATCGTGCCCGTATCGCCGGTCGCGGTCAGCGACAGCGTGCCGCCCGCGGCCATCAGGCTGCCCGGCGCGCCGCTGATGCTGTTCGGCGCCGTCGCGATCAGGCTGCCGCTCGCGCGGAGTGTCGGCGCCGCGCCTGCGCGCGCATCATGGCGGACGTCGATCTGGTCGCCCGCGTCGATCGTCAGGTTGCCGTCGACGTCGAAGGTGCCATCCGACTGGGCATGGATGCCGATCGAGCCGTCGGTGGTCAGCGTGACGTCGCCCTGGCTCGAAATCGTGCCGCCGGTCGGCGCGATGAAGATTCCCGCAAGCGCGGTATCAATGTCGTTGTTCGTCGGTGCGGCGATCCCCAACGCCTCGGCCGCAAGACCCGCGAAGCTGATATTGCCGCCCGCGCGCAATTCGATGCGCCCCGCGAAATCGCCGTTTGCCGCGATGCTCGTCGGACCAAGGTCGATCTGACCGGGCCCCGAAGCGCCGCCCGCGGTTTCGATCACGACGCGGCCGCCCGTGGTCTGCCCCGAAATGCCGAGGGCGCCATCGATGCCACCGCCCTGGCCGGTGCCGCCGCTGCCGCCTTCGCCCGAAAATCCGCTTGCGGCGATATCGACCGCTTCGCCGTTCGAGGTGATCGTGCCGCCGGTTGCGACGAGGCGGACGGTTCCGCCGGTTCCCGCGCCCCCGTCGCCGCCGGTGCCCGACTGATTTCCTTCCCCAAAGCTGCTGTCGCTGCCCAGGCCGCCGCCACCGCCGTTGCCGGTGCTGGAGAGCGAGACGAGGTCGCCGCCGCCGGTGCCTAGCGAGACCGTCCCGCCTTCCTTGGCGGCAATCTCGATCGTGCCGCCTTGCCCGTCGCCGCCATCGCCGCCATCGGGCGCGACCGCGGGGAAGGAACTGAAGCCGAGCCCGCCCGCGCCGCCGTTGCCGCCGATGCCGCCCGAGACGAGATTGCTCTGCACAGCGGTCAGGCTCGCCCCTGCGCCGTCGGCGACTATGCGCGAGATACCGCCGGTGCCGTTGCCGCCGCTGCCGCCCGCGCCGTCACCGCCGTTGGCGCCATTGCCGCCGGTACCCGTCGAATCGATGATGACTGCAAGCTCGCCCGCCTCGAAGCCGGTCACGATCGCTTGTGCCGTGCCGCCAAAGCCATCGCCGCCATCGCCGCCGACATTGTGCACGCCGCCCGCGCCGCCGGTACCGAGCGCGACGCTGTTCGCCGCGCCGACGCCGTCGATCGCGGTTTCGAGCGCGATCGTCGCGGTGCCGCCGCGGCCTGTGCCGCCGGTGCCGCCGACTCCGATGCCGGTGGCGGGGCCGCCGCTGCTGGAGAAGAAGCTGTCGCCGCCGGTGCCGCCGATGCCCGACGCCTCGGCGGTCACGCTGCTCGCGGTGGTCGTGCCGCCGCGCACATTGACCGTCGCGTTGCCGCCGATGCCTTCGCCCGCGTCGCCCGCGTCGCCCGGTATCCCGCTGAAGAAGCTGTCGAACCGCCCGCCGTCGCCGCCGGTGCCGAGCGCGCTCGCCTCAATGACGCTGGCTTCGACAGCCGCCGTACCGTCGATGTTGATCGTCGCGCTGCCGCCGCGGCCGATGCCGCCCGCGCCGCTCGCGACGATGTCGAGCGGGTCGAAATCGTCGCCCGCGAAGCCGATGCCGCCGTAGCCGCTGGCCGAAGCGGTGATGTCGGCCGCGGTGATCGTGCCGCCCGACAGGTTGATCGTCGCAGTGCCGCCGACGCCCGTGCCCGACACGCCTTGTACGGTGCCGCCGAAGCCATCGGCCGCGATGCTGATGTCGCCGATCGACACGGTTCCGCCGGTCTGTGTGAAGGTCGCCGTGCCGCCGGTGCCGTTACCGCTGTCGCCATCGCCGGTACCGCCGTTGGCGGAAAGCTCGATGATGTTGCCGGTGAGCATGCCGCCCGCGACGGCTATGGTCATCGTGCCGCCTTGGCTATTGCCGGCGGGGGCTTGTGCGCCGGGCGGCAGTTCGACTTCGGCCTGGGCCTGTCCGTCGGCGGTTGCGAAAAGTTCGCCGGCGTCGATGCGGCTGCTGTCCAATGCGTCGGCTTCGACCCGGATCAGGATCGCGCCGCCGGTGCCGGCCGGGTTGTTCGCCCCCGAAACCGCCGCGCCGCCCGACCGGCCGTCGGCGGAGAGGGCGGCGCCGACGCCGAGGTCGATCGTGCCGGCGTCGGCGATCAGCTGGACCGAGCCGCCGGTGGCCGCCGTCCCCGCCGCGCTGACGCCCGAGCGCGCGCTGGCCGTAAAGCTGTTGAACGCGTCGATCGTCGCGGCGATCTGGCCGCCATTGCGGGCAAAGAGGTCGATGGTGCCGCCCTGCGCCGTGCCGCCCGTGCCGGTGACGTTGGCCGTGTCGCTGCTCGCATCGACGCGATAGGTTCCGGCCTGAATCGTTCCGCTGTCGGCGACGAAATCAATGTCGCCGCCGGCGCCGTCCCCCGCGCTTTGGCCGGGCGCGCTCGATACGCTGCCGCCCATCGCCTCTGCGGTCAACGCGCTCGCCGTGGTGATCGCGCCGCCCGCGGTCGCGCTGACCGCGATATTGCCGCCGCTGCCCGTGCCGAAATTCTCGCCCGCGACGCCCATGCCGACCGCGAAGAGATTGATCGGGCCGTCGCTGTTGATGGTCGAGCCGTTCGTCGCCGTCAATGTCACATCGTTGCCGCGCGCGCTGCCCGACTGGCCAGTCGTGCCGCTGGGGGAGATGGCGGTTCCGGCGGCTGCGGACGCGTCCAGCTCAATTTCGGAGAATTGTGCAGTGGCGCCGCCGTCGGCCGTCAGGCTGACCGTGCCGCCCAGCGCGTCGCCGCCGACCGAATTCTCTCCGCCCGCATCGCCGCCCCGGCCGCTGGCGTCGAGCGAGAGCGTGCCGAGGGAGATGACCCCGCCACTGTCGCTGTTTATGATGAGGTCGGCGCGCCCGCCCGTTCCGTCGCCGCCGTTCAGCGTGTCATCGGGACCCGAGAAACTTCCCCCATTGCCTTGCGCCTCGATCGAAGTGTCGGACGATTCGAACGAGGTGTTTGCACCGAGGATTTCGATGCGCGCGGTGCCGCCCGTTCCGTTGCCCGCCTGAGCAGGGCCGAATCCGCCACTGCCATAGGCGTCGATCGACACATTGTTCGTCGCGCGGAAGCTTGCACCGTCGGCGACCGTTAGCGTCGCCGTGCCGCCTTGCGCATCGCCGCCAGTGGGGACGGCGATATTGGTCGGGCCGAAAGCCGACGCGCTTATCAAGACGGAGTTGGCATCCAGTATCGTGCCGGCATTTCGAACGGAAATGCTGGCGTTGCCGCCGCGTGCGTCACCTGTCTCGCCGTTTGTGCCGATATCCGCAGCGGCGCTTGCGGATACCGTGATGGTCGGCGATGCTACGGTGCCGCCAGTTATCGTCAGGCTGGCAGTCCCACCCTGGCTGTCGCCGGTCGCCGCCGCGGGCTGGCTCAGCGAAGTGATCTGCAGCAGATTGCCGGTCGATAGCGTCCCGCCGCTGACATTTACGGCGACATTGCCCGCCGTGCCGATGGCGCCATCCGATCGGACCACCAGGTTGCCCGTTGCGCCGGCTTGCTGCCCCGCGCCGACCGTCAGCGTGGCGCCCGCGTCCCCGCTGAAAACCCCGTCACCTTCGACAAAGATGCGTCCCGCCGACGACAGAGGGGGAGGCGAGCCCGGAATCTGTTGGAGCGCTTCGCCGACAAAGGTGCCGTTTGCGTGCGCGAGCGTATTGCTGCGGAACAGCGTGTCGTTGACGACGATATTGGCGGCGGTCGCGTTAACCGGCGTAGCCGCCAGCTCGCCGCCGACAATATTATAGCCGGCCGACAGGCGCACCGCACCGTCGGGATCGACCTGCGCCGACAGCGCGTCGTCATAGCCGATCGCCCCGCTGACCAGCATCGTCACCGCGTCATTCTTGGGAATGGCGACCATATAGATACGGCTCTGGTTGCCATTGCTGTCGAGATGCGCCGGGCCGGTGGTCGTGCCGGTATGGGTGATCGCGTTGCCGCCCTCCGCGCCGACGGTCACGTCGATGTCGAAAAGCCCGCCGTTGATGCGGATATTCGCCTGCTCGGCGGCGACATAGGCGGCCGACCCGTCGACGCGGACGGCGCCGGCCTGCACGACGCGCGGCGCGACCAGCGCGACATAGGAACTGCCCGGAAAGTCGTCGCTACCGGCATTGATCGCGCCGTTGACGGTGATCGCCGACGTGCTGCCCGAGGCGCCATTGAAGCGGATCGAACCGTCCGCACCCAACAGGCCGCCGGTCGTGACAATGTCGTTCGTGGTGAGCAGCAGGCTGCCGACGTTGATGACCCCGCTCGCACCGATCAGGATGCCGCCGGCGTTATAGAACCAGATATTGCCCCCGCGTGGGCCGCTCGTCGATCCGACATAGCTATTGACCGTGCCGTTGAGCGCGATCTCGCGGCTGAGTGCCCCCCCGCTGCCGTTCACGAAGCGGTTGAGGACGGTATAGTCGTCGATGCCGACGAAATTCCAATTCTCACCAGCGGGGAGCAGGTCGATCGCGCCCCCCGTCGGCGCCGTGTCGGTCGGCACCCAATTGATGATGCTCTGCGCCCCGTCGACATTCACCGTCGTCGTGTTGGCCCCGCCATCATTGCCGATCGAACCGGTGCCCGACACGAAGCTGCCCGAACCGGCCACTTGCGCCAGCGCCGGGCCGCCATAGGCAAGCGCGGCGATCCCGGCGGCGATCGCGCAACTGGCGAGCAGGCGCTGCTTGCCTTTGCGGACGGACGATAAGGTGGCGGTGGCGCGCATGTCGATTGTCCTCGATGCAAAGCTCATGGGTCAGCGTCCCCGCACGCCGAATTGGGTGGTCAGCGAAATGAGCAGCCGCGGGTCGGGTTTTTCGGCCAGGAAGCCGCCGCGGTTGAGCGGCACCGCCAGCGTGACGTCGAGCCGGCCGAGATTGCCATAAGAGACGCGCACACCACCGCCCGCCGAATAAAGTTTCTGCGGGTCGAGGCCGTCGAAGGCGGCATCCTTGTTCCATACCCAGGCGGCGTCGAAAAAGACGAAGGGCTGGAATGCGAAGGCGCGGGTACTCGCGGGGACGAACGAGCCGTAGCGCGCCTCGAGCGCCACCGCCACGCCACTGTCGCCAATCACCGTGCCGGGATCGAAGCCGCGCCCGACGGTGAAATTGCCGCCCGAAAATTCCTCATAGGCGAGCAGCGGGTCGGCCGCCCATTGCGCGCGCGGCGCCGCCGACAGCGTGAACAGTCTGGCCGGGCGCCATTCGGCGAGCGCATTGGCGCGCACCAGGAAGGCGTCCGGCTTGCCCTCGATGCGCGTCAGCGGCACCGCACCGGGCAGGAAGCAGGCCGTGCCGCCCGGACCGCAATCGTCGCTGGCGCCGAGGAAATCGAGACCCCGTCGCGCCTCGAGCGAGGTGGCGAGCGACCAGCGCGGTTCGGCGGGATTATAGCCGCCGCGCCCGGCGATCGATGCGGGGTCGATCCAGCTGGCGTCGGCGCGCAGGCCCACGATGCGCAGCCGGTCCTTGTTGAGCGGCACGCCGGTCAGGCTGATGTCCTGATCGATGATGTCGAGCCCGCCGCCTACGCTCAAGCGCCGCGCCTGCGTCAGCACGAGCGGATAAGAGCCGAACAGGCTGACAATCCGGGTGTTCGACTTGATCGGCAGGCCGGTGAGGTCGGGGCGCGTCCAGGCGTAGGTATAGCTGGCGCCGAGGCGCAGCCCTTCACCGCCGACGCGGAACTCGTGCGAGGCTTGCACGACCTTCTGCTCGTCGAAATCGGGGGTCGCATAGAAGCTGACCGTGGTGAGATCGCCCATGCCGGTCAGGCCGGCGAAGCGCGCGCGCGCATTGCCGCCCCAGCGGCCGACATCGCGCGACCCCAAATTTTGCGCGTTGAAGTCGAAGGTGACGGGCGTGCGCGTGACGGTGACTTCGCCGACGACTTCGCCAGGGACCGCGCCGGGGCGCAGTGTCAGCCGCGCATCCATGCCCGGGATATCGCGCGCCAGCAGCAGGTAGCGTTCGGCATCGCTGATATTGAAAACCGGCGCATCGTCGAGCCGCGAGAGATAGCGTTGCAGCAGTTTCTCGTTCGCGCCCGCGTCGCCGCGCACCTCGACGCGCGCCATTCGGGCGGACAGGATGTCGAGCCGGACGATGCCGTCGCCGATCGTCTGCGGCGGCACCCGGACCGCGGCGAGATAGCCTTTCGACCGCAGGATGGTCGCGGCGCGGTCGCGAATCTCGCACACCGTGGAAATCGGAAGCTCTTGCCCGACTCGGTCGGACCAGCTCGGCAAGAGCAGTCCATTATCGATACCTTCGACGCTCGAAAATTCGACCGTGCGCAACGTGAAGCGGATATGGGCGAATTCGGGATTGGCGAGCGGGCAGGGGGCGCGTTCGATGCCGTCGTCGATCGCGACGATCTGTTCGCTGGCCTGTGCGGCGGGGGGTGTCGCCGGGCGCTGGATTTCCTCGCGCGTCGGGATTTGCGGTGTTGCCTGCGCCCATAAGGCGGCGGGCAGCGCCGCGGCGATCGATCCGGCCGAGCTCCCCAATATCTTGCGGATCGTCGCGTGCTTCGGCCTCGCGTTCGCATGAAATCCCACATCCCCCGACACGGCCATTACCACCCCTTGTATTCCGACGCACCGCGATTGCGGTGCGTCAATTTCGTCGGCTCCCCGGCGATGCGGTGGAGCCAATTTCGACCCAAGGAAGGTTCCGCCACGCGACAGGCGGTATTTCCCTGGAACAATATCAGACGGATAGGACGCGTTCAATCGCGGCCCATCCTTTTTGCTCAACCGGCCTCCGCTTCCGACATCGTATCGACGAGGCGGTCAAGCTGCGGTGTGCAGCCCTTTGCCATCAGCATGTCGACCGACCCCTCGACCGTGTCGGGGGCGTTTTCCACAGCGGTGAAGCGCACCGTCACCGGCTGCGCGAGCCCGCCGCCTGAGAGGCGATAGTCGGCGCCATATTGCACCGGCAGGACATCGGTCGGCCATTTGCGGAAATTGGCGCCATCGACGATCGCGACGGTCGCCTTCTTGCCGCCGCTTTCGATCTCGAGCGCGGTGTCGCCTTGCATATTGGGGCGCCACAGCATCAGTACCGCGGGATCGAGGACGCAAAAGGTCCCGCCCTCGCGATAGTCGAGCAGCCAGAGATTGGGTGCGCGAAGCTCGGCGGGGGTCGGTTCGTCGGGACCGCGCGAAAATCCGCCGCGCGACCGCATGGTCGGCCCCTTGGCGAGCATGCGCGTGACATTGCCGCCAAGCGACTGGCTCGCCTGCACCGTGCCGGCGGCGCCGAAGGTGCCGGGACCGGACAGGGTGCGCGTCTTGCCCGATTGCATCAGCACGACCCGGTCGCCCGCGACGAGGGTCAGCTTGTCGGCGGGCTTGAGCCGCGCGCCGGCCGGATATTTGGCGGCCGACGGGCCGGTCGAGCGGACGACCATCGATTGTGCGGCGGCGGCGGTGACCATGGTCAGAGCGGCGACGGCGGCAGCGGCGGTCAGGCCGAAGCGGCGCATCCGGAAGTCAGGAAAGGACATAGCTTTCTCCCTTTTTGGTCTCGTTCAGGCGTTCGATCAGGAACAGGATGGATGCGTCCTGGGCGAATTCCGCGGCCAATGCTGTGGCGGCGGTCACATGGGCATTTTTATCGCCCGCGGCGTGTGCGGCGACAAGCGCGGCGATCCGGGCGCGCCGTTCCGGGACAAGATCGGGCCGCGGGGTGAAAAGGTCGACGGGCTGCGCCCGCCCGCGCAGCGTGACGCGGCCCATCGGGACGAGGTCGTCGCGGCCCGAGCGCGCGGCCGCCTCGGCTGATAACAGCACGCCGGTCTTCAGGCTCTTGTTCGCCGCCTCGAGCCGCGAGGCGGTGTTCATGCTGTCGCCGAGCGCGGTGTACTGGATGCGTCCCTCGCCGCCGAAATTGCCGACGATCGCATCGCCGACATGCAGGCCGACGCGCGTCATGCCGATCGGGGGCACGTCATCGG
This sequence comes from uncultured Sphingopyxis sp., assembly GCA_966250105.1. Lineage (GTDB taxonomy): Bacteria > Pseudomonadota > Alphaproteobacteria > Sphingomonadales > Sphingomonadaceae > Sphingopyxis. The sequence continues at coordinate 23,420 of CBINGC010000025.1, forward strand.
TGGCCAGGTCGGCGCGGAATTTCTCTCCCGCCCGATACATGGCGAATGCCGCGGCGGCCGCCCGCTCGCCGTCGTCGGGGCGGCTGAGCGGCGCGCCCCAGAAGGCGACGACGGCGTCGCCGACGAACTTGTCGATCGTTCCGCCATGATCGAGCACGATGTCGGAGAGGCGGTCGAGATATTCGTTGAGCAGCCGCGCGACGGTTTCCGGCGTCACCGCGTGGCTCAATTTGGTGAAGCCTTCGAGGTCAGTGAAGATGCAGAAGATGTTGCGTCGCTCGCCGTGCAGCGAAAGCTGGTCGGGATCGCGCAATATCTGTGCTGCGACGTCGGCGGGCAGATATTTGCCGAGCGCCGACTGCGCGAAGGCACGCTGGCGCGATCCGATCGTGCGCGCCGCCGTGCCGACCGCGGCATAGCCGAACAGCCAGCCGACCGCCCAGCCGAAGGTCGGCAGCGTCGTCGTGTCGATGCCGCGCGCCTGCAGCCAGAAGGGGAAGGCGATGAAGAAGGCCATCTGCCCGAGAAAGGCGAGCGCGACCCAGCGCGCGCGCAAGTCGATCATGCTGGTGAGCCCGCCCGCGAGGACGATCAGGATCGCAAGCCCCCAGAGCGCGATCCCCGCGATCGGGCGCGGCCAGGCGTTGTCGAGCTGCTGCGCGAGCATGTGGGCGTGCACCTCCAGCCCGATCATCGTTTCATGCTGGCCGGTGATCGCGTCGGGAAAGCGGCTGAGCGGCGTGTTGAACTGATCATTGTCGATGATGTCGCCGCCGATCAGCACATAGCGGCCCTTGACCAGCCCGGCAAAACTGGCGCGCATCTCGGCATCCATCGGCATCGCGAAGATGTCGATCGGGATGTTGGCGAACACGGGCTCTTCCTGACCCGCAGCGGCGCGCGCGGGGACGAGGAAGCGGATGCCGCCCTGAAAATCGGCGTAGGCCGGATCGACCGGGGCCAGCGCGTTCGCCATCAAGGGCGGCAGATTTTCCGGCCGGTGGGGCCATTTGCGGATGACGTCGTCGTCGTCGGTGCGGAAGAGCACGCTGGTCGGCTTGGTTTTGGCGGTGGTGACGTCGGCGATGAAGGCTTGAAGGAACCTCTGCTGCTCATAAAAGATGGTGTTCGGATTGCTCGCCTGTTCGGCATAGGCGAGCCATGTCGGCGTCTGCATCGCGCTGAGCTGCGCCTTCAGCACATCATCGTCGGGGCGCGGCGAATCGAACGCGATATCGATGCCGATCGCCTTTGCGCCCATCTGGTCGAGATTGCCGAGCGCGTTCGCGAGCAATGTCCGGTCGAGCGGCGAGCGGATGCCGGTGTTGAACAGCGTCTCGTCATTATAGGTGACGAGAGTGATGCGCCCGTCCTGCCCGACCTTGGGCGCCATCAAGGTCGCGCGCGCATCGTAGAGCGCGCGTTCGGCGGCGTTGATCAGCGGCATTTGCCAGCTGAACCGCGCGATCAGGATCGCGGCGAGCAGAAAGACGATCGTCGCCGCCATCCGCGAGGGGCCGAGCTGCATGACCAGCCGGCGCACCCGCTTGCCGAGAGGCACCGCGGCGCGCTGGCCGTCCTGCGGGGGTGGCTCCGCGACGGGGATGATGGTTTCGGGCGCGTTCATCGGATCAGCGTGCGGCGCGGCCGGCGGCCTCTCCCTTTCGCGCGGCGGTCGCGCCGCTGTGGAGCAGCGCCTGGCCGCCGTCGCCGATGATCGCGAAGCCGGCCCAATAATAGGGATGCGACGTCTGCTTGTCGTTCATCAGCCGCGTCTGCGTGGTCCACAGCGCATCGGCGACGCTCGTTCCCTCATCGGCGGCGAACAGGCCGCCGATCAGCCGCTTGGTCGCGTCGAAATCGTCGGGTGCTGGCCAGTGGCTTGCGATCACCGAACGGCCGCCGGCGCCGATAAAGCTGCGCACGAGCCCGTCGAGCGCGCTGCCGCCACCCGAAAGTCCCGCCTCGCGCGTCGCCGCGACGCTCGCCGCGCCGGCGGTATCGCAGGCGGAAAGGATGACGAGGTCGGCGTCGATCTTGAGATCGAAGATTTCCTGGAAGGTGAGGAGGCCGTCCGAATCCGCGCCGCCGAACGAGGTGACGAGCGCCGGACGCGCTGGGCAAGCGGGGCGCGGGGCGGTGACGAGGCCGTGGGTCGCGAAATGAATGATGCGATAGTCGGCGAGATCGGCGCGGTTCTTGACCGCCGTGTCGGTGAAGGCGCCGCCGGTGAGCAAGGTTCCGGCCGCGCGGCCCATCGCGTCGCGGGCCGTGACCAGTTCGTCGGCCGAGATCGGGCGACCCCATTGCGCGACGTCCCACAGGCAGTCGCCGTCGGCGCTGCCGCCCGCCGCGCCGCGGGTGCCGGTGGACGCCAGGTGACCTTCCACCGGCAGGTTTTCGCCGAGCCCGAAATATTGATGGCTCGCCTTCGACGGCGGCGCCTGCCGCGCGTTGCGGAAGCCGAGGGTCGATACCGCGGTGCTGGGCCGGCTCGTGCGGCCGAGCCACGCGATCTGGCGCATGTCGAACGGGTCGGCGTCGGGATCGAGCAATCGCCGTTCATAGTCGGCGAGCCCCGTATCGGCGGTGATCAGCAGATTGATCGGCAGCCGCAGCATCGCACCATCGGGTTCGAAGATCAGATGCGGCACCGCCGGGAGCCGCGCGGCGACGGGACCGAAGAGCTGGCCGTAAAGTTTATACGAAGTCGCGGCATCGAAGGGATAGGTCAGGCGGCGACCATTTTCGACGATCGAGATGGTCGAGCGGATCGTGTCGACCGCCCGGTCGAGGTCCGACGCGGCGATGTCGGATTTCCAGAGCTGTGCGCCGTCCCGTTCGATCAGCATCGCATAGACGCCCTCGCCAACGACGAGCATCTTCAGATAGGCTTCCCCGGGGCGTAGCACCTGCTGCAATTCGGCAAGGTCGAGCTTGCCCGATGCGACGACGCGATATTGCGGAAAAGCCGCCAGCTGGACGACGGTTTCGGACTGCTGGAAGGCCAGATTGTCGAGCTGCGTTCGGATATCCGCGCGCAGCGCGCTGACTTCGGGCGAGGCGGGAAGCTGCGCGAGGCGGGCGTCCTCGATCCGCGCGCGTTCGATATCGCGGTTCAGCGTCGTCGCCTGGCGAAACAGCCGTGCCCCGTCGTCGCTGCCGCTCGACAATTCGCGCGCCAGCACTGCCTGCGTGTCGGCGACGCCGGGGCGGATCTGAAGTTGGCTGGCGACGAAGAATTCGCCGACCGCGGCGGGATCGCTCGCCGCACGCTTGGCCAGCAGCGCATAATAGGGTGCCATGACGTTCGCCATGCCCGTGGTCGAGCGCTGCGAGTTCGCAAGCGCGGCGACAACTTCGCGATAGATGCCGACCGCCTTGTCGTCCTGCCCGTGGCGGGTCAGAAAGGCGGCATAGCGCGCGCGCGTCGAAGCGAGCGCGGTCGTTTCGGGATATTCGGCGGCGAGCAGATCGACCGATTGAGTGAAACGCGCGTCGGCGCTGCCGATGTCGCCGGCCGCTTCCTCGGCCAAAGCGAGCTCGCCGAGCATCTGCGAGCGCAGCCGGATGATCGAAGTGACGCGGCCCTGACGCACGGCAAGCGCGTCGCCGAGCCCCTTGAGCTGCGCCGTTTTTGCCGCCTCGGCATCACCGCGGAGCCGCTCGACGGTGCCGAGCAGGTGGATCGCCTGCGCATCGATGATCTGCGCGCGCTCGATCGGGGTCAGCCGCTCGCGATCGTTCGCCTGGCGGATGACGCGGGCATTTTCGCCGCTGTTGACGCCGGCGACGATTTCGGGGGTCAGCGTCACCGCGTCGCCCGCGACCGTCACGCCGGTGGTCAGCGGCGCGACCGGCGCCTGAAGCAGCGCCGCCGCGCGACCGTAATCGCGCTGGTTGAGCGCGTTGATCGCGCGGAAATTGCGGCGGAGGCGGAGTTGGACCGGGTCGCCGGTCGGGATCGCCTCGACCTCGGCGAACAGGCGCTCGGCTTCGGCGAATTCGCCGAGGTTCGAGCGTTGCAGCGCGCGGTTCAGCGTGAATTCGGTGGGGTCGATGCCGGCGGCCGCCTGTTCGCCCTCCGCGCGGCGCGACAGCGCCTCGAAAAATTCGGCTGCCTCGGCATAATCGCCGCTATGATTGCGGCGATATCCCTCGGCGAGCGCCTTGTCGACGTCGATCGCTCCGGCGAGCGTGCGCGCAAAACCGTCGTTGTCGCCGACCGAGATCGTCGCGACCCGGATCACGCCGGGGGCGATCCGGCGCTGACGTACCGATTCGAGCGCGATCCTCAGCGCGTCGTCATAGGCGGTGAAGCCTTCGACGCTATAGCTTGTATCGCCGTCGGCTTCGATCCGCGTCGTCCAGGCGACATTGCTGTCCCCGACCGTGCAGGCGCCGTCGGCAGCGCAGACGATCGTGCCGGCGCGGGCGCGTTCGATCCGCGCGCGCGCCGCATCGGCGTCCGCGCGCAGTACGCGCACCGTGCCGACGGGCTGGCTGGCATCGCGGCAGATGATCGTCCAGGCGCGGTCGAACATGCCGTCGATCACGCCGTCGCGAACGGTGGCCTGTACCTCGCACAGCGAACCGCCCTGCTCGCCGATCGCAAAACTGTCGCGGAGCGTCGGATCGCCTTCCTGCGCCAGCGCGGCTCCCGGCGCGGCCAAGGCCAGCGCGGCCAGAACCGGCGCGAAATGCGAACGTCGAGTCATCACCAATCCCCCAAACACAAGCATGAAGGCGCCGTGCCGACGCGATGCCGGCAAGGCGCAGTCTTCAATGCTGCGGTACGACCCATTCCCTTGACGACGAACCCTAAACCCTTCGTAAGCGAAAGGGAAGTGATCTGCCGCACAGGCGGCTTGCGCCGCCGGGGCAGGCCACCTATCTGCCGAGAGAGATTCATTCGGAAGAGGACGAGATGAGCGCATTCGACGATCGGGAAAAGGCTTTCGAAGCACAATTCGCACGCGATCAGGAGGTGCAGTTCCGCATCACCGCGCGCCGCAACCGGCTGGTCGGCGAATGGGCGGCCGAACGTATGGGGCTGACGCCCGAAGAAACCGACGCCTATGCCAAGGCGGTCGTGCAGGCCGATTTCGAGGAAGCGGGCGACGAGGACGTCATCCGCAAGCTCGCGGGCGACCTGACCGCGGCGAGCGTCGAGATCAGCGATGCCGAAATCCGCGCGGTGCTGAACGACAAGACCGCCGAAGCGCGCCGCCAGTTCATCGACAGCCAGAACTGAGGCGATCGTCATGGGCATGCGCGAGGATGATCTGCGGGCGATGATCGTCGCGGCCTTTCCGGATGCGGAGGTGACGATCACCGACCTCGCCGGCGACAACGACCATTATGCGGCGCACGTCGTCAGCGCCTCCTTTCAGGGAATGACCCGCGTCGCGCAGCACAAGGCGGTTTATGCAGCCTTGGGAGGACGCATGGGCGGCGAACTTCATGCCTTGCAATTGACGACCGCGATCCCCTCATAGGGGGCAGATGATTTGCGGGCGCGATGGTGCGCCTGCCCGGAGACCGACAATGACCGACCCCACCACCCACGACCGCATTACGAAGCTGGTCGCCGACAATCCCGTGCTGCTCTTCATGAAGGGCACCCCGCTCTTTCCGCAATGCGGCTTTTCTTCGCGCGCGATCGCGATGCTCGACCGGCTTGGCGTCGAATATGAGACGGTCGATGTGTTGCAGGACATGGAAGTCCGGCAGGGCATCAAGGAATTTTCGGACTGGCCGACGATCCCGCAGCTCTATGTGAAGGGCGAATTCGTCGGCGGCAGCGACATCATGATGGAAATGTGGGAAGCGGGCGAGCTTCACACATTGATGGACGGCATTCCGACGCGCGCCGAATAAGGCATTCGCGGCTCATTAAAGCCCGCCGGCGCTGATGTGCCGGCGGGCTTTTTGTGTTTGTCCGTTCGGGGTGGATTGCTGTCGTTCCCAATGTTCGTCATTCCCGCGAAAGCGGGAACCCAGAGCGTGCGTCGGCTGACCCCACTCTGGGTTCCCGCTTTCGCGGGAATGACGAAGTGTAAGAGCGGGAGGGACCGCAACCGGTCGGTTAAGATCAATATCTCTTTCCGTTCGTGTCGAGCGAAGTCGAGACACCCGTCGACGTAGCGCCCAGCCCGAGGGGCATCTCGACTTCGCTCGATGCAAACGGAGTTACTAAGCCGAGCGGCAAGTACCGGCCGAAACCGGCCCATCGTTCACGCCGCCTCGGCATCCTCATAGGCTTGCGCCTCGGCGCTGATCAATATGTCGGCGAGCATCCAATAGGCCTCGCCCCACGCCGCGAGCACCGCGTCGGTCGCGACCTCTTCGCCGAGCACGTCGCGGATCGCGGGCAGCAGGGCGTTGGCGACATGCGGATAATGCTCGGGCCGGACGCCGGTCTCGATATGCCGGCTTACCATGCGTGAGACCGCCGGGCCGAGGTTCTGGAGCTTGTCGATATTCTTCGCATAGGCGAGGATCGCGGCGGCGAGCCGCTTCGGCTGTTCACCGCTCGTCTGCGCAGCGCGGTCGAACATCGCCTCGATCTCCTCATTCTCGAACAGCCGCGCGTACATGGCGGTCGTGATTGCGACGCCGTGCTTTTCGAGCGCGGGAGCGGTGGCTTTTACGATTTCCATGGCTTGGGTGGAGGCGGTGCGCATAGATATCCTTATAATCGAAGAGGGGAGGAAGGCTTCAGGCCGTCCGGCGACCGGGGTCGTCGAGGCGGAAGAAGAGCGCGAGCTCAAGACTTTCGGCGATGCGCGCGGCCTTCGCCTGAAGTGCGGCCGCGGCGGCGGGCGGCATCAACTCGTCGGTCGTCGCGGACCAGATCGCGAGCCAGCGGCCGAACATCGCGGGGGTGATGCGCGCCTTGTGTTTCAGATGCTCGGCCACCGGGCTGCCTTTGTAGCGGCCTGTCGTCAGCATCACCGACGACCAGAAGGCGACGAGTTTTTCGAGATGCGCGGGCCAGTCATCGACCGCTTCGTCGAACAACGGGCCGATCTCCGCATCGGCGCGCACCCGGTCGTAAAAGGCCGGAATCAGGCGCCCCAGCGCGGCTTCGTCGATGTGATCGTCGGAATTCACGACTCGCTCCAATCATGTATTTGCTGCGCATGTATTGCTGCGATTTGAAACATGCAACAAAAATACATATTAGACGATCGAAGCGGATTTGAAGGACCAGGATGCGCCTGACGCGCTACACCGACTATGCGATGCGCGTGCTCCTTTATGTGGGCGCGCAGGATGACGCGCGCCTCAGCCCGATCTCGGAAATCGCGCGCGCCTATGGCGTATCGCAGAACCATCTGATGAAGGTGGTGAACGATCTGGTGAACGCGGGCTATCTGGAGAGCGTACGCGGGCGCTTCGGCGGCGTCCGGCTCGCGCGACCGGCGGCCGAGATCAACGTCGGCGCGGTGGTGCGCCATACCGAGGAGGGGTTCGACCTCGTCGATTGCGGCAGCTGCATCGTCGCGCCCGCGTGCGGCCTGACGGGGGCGCTGGCCGAAGCCCTCGCGGCGTTCATGACCGTGCTCGACGGCTACAGCCTCGACGATCTGCTGAAAAAGCGACGCGATTTTGCCGCGCTGTTCGGCGTTCCGGAAATTTCGAAGGGCTGAAAGAGCATCCGGGGGGCGGGGCCTTTCGGCCGCTCCGCCCCCCGTCCGCATCGGGGGTAAGTGGGGTTTCCCGGGTGGGGGCAGGGGACATCAGGGACCAGACTGATGTCCCCCACCGCTCCATTTGAGCGGAACACTCGGGAACAACTGATATTATACAAGTGCCATGCCAGTTTGCGGCACACGCGGATTCGGGCGGAACATGCTGGTTAGCGATTCCTTACCCGCCTCTGCCTTTGTCAAAAATTCCGACACATCGCCGTTCAGCTTCGTTCAGCAAGCGTTCAGCCCATTGACTACATTTGTAGTCGCGTTAGATCGACAGTGCCAATGGGAGGGGTCCGCATGGCAGAACGAGCAAGCGAGTCGGAGATGCAGGTGCTGTCGGCGCTGTGGGACAAGTCCCCGCAGACCGCCGCCGACCTGACCCGGCGTATCGGCACGATCAACGGCTGGACGCAAGCGACGGTCAAGACGCTGCTCGCGCGGCTGGTCCAGAAGGGCGCGGTAACGGCTGAGGCCGATGGCCGGCGCTATCTCTATAGCCCCGCGATCGAGCGCGCCGATGCCGTCGGCGAGGAATCGCAGCGCTTCGTCGATCGCCTGTTCGGCGGCCGCGTCAGCCCGCTGATCGCGCATCTTGCCGACCGCGAGGCGCTCACCGATACCGACATCGCCGAGATCGAGGCGCTTTTGAAGAAGCTCAAGTCGTGAACGCCGCGATGCTGCTCGTCGCTTGGGCCGACACGCTGATCACCACGGCGGTTCTCGTCCTTCTGGTCTTGATAGTCCGCAAACCCTTTGCGCGGCATTTCGGCCCGCGGCTGACCTATGCCTTGTGGGCGGTGCCCGCGCTGCGGCTGGTGCTGCCGCCGCTGCCGTTCGCCGACCCGGTGATCGTGACGCCCGAACCCGCCGCCGAGATCGCGGTGACGATGCCGGCCGGCCTGCCCATCGCGGCGCCCGCACCGGCCGCCGAACCGCTCTGGTCGCTCGCCGCCCTGACCCCGCTCCTCTTCCTCGTCTGGGCCGTCGGCGTGGTTGCCGTGCTGGTGGCGGCGATGGTGTCGCACCACCGCTTTAGGCAGGGCGTGCTGCGCGATGCCGTCGAACTGGAGCCTATCGGGACCATCCGGCTGGTCATGTCCGATGCCGTCGATGGCCCCGTCGCCTTTGGTCTGTGGCAGCGTTATGTCGCGGTGCCGCACGATTTCTTCGCGCGCTATGTCTCCGAGGAGCGGGCGCTGGCGATCGATCACGAGCTGTCGCACCATCGCCACGGCGATTTGTGGGCGAACAGCGCGGCGCTCGTGCTGCTCGCCGCCCAATGGTTCAATCCCTTTGCGTGGCGCGCGATCCGCGCCTTTCGCTTCGATCAGGAGGCGGCCTGCGACGCGCGTGTCCTCGATCAGGAGGGGTCCGATCCGGAACGGCGCGGCGACCGGACGGCGAGCTATGCGACCGCGATCGTCAAGGCTGCGGTCGGACCGCGTCTGTCGCTCGCCGCGCCGATGGCGGTGCACGACAATCTGCAGGAGAGGCTGGCAATGTTGACGCGGCAGGATATTTCGAAAAAGCGCGGCCTTGCCGGCCGGCTGCTCGTCGGCGGTGCGACGCTGGCAGTGCTTGCGACGACCGCGACGCTCGTTCCGGCGGGGATCGTCATGGCGAAGGCGCAGACCGCCGATGTCCCGGCACCGCCCGCGCCTCCCGAAGCGCCGCTGTCGGCCGAGGCGCCTGATGCACCGGACGTCATGGTCTTCACCGAGCACAAGGACGACGTCACGACCGACGATAGCGGCACGAAGCGCGAAGTGCATCGCATCGTGATCCGCGAGGACGGGGCCGGCGAGGCGCCCGCGGCGATGTCCGCCCGGATCGATGGCAAGGACGAAGCGCGCCGCATCGAAATCCGTACTCCCGGCAGCCTGTCACGCGAGGATGTTCTCGCGACGCTCAAGGAACAGGGCATTTCGCGCAAGCGCGCCGAGGCGATCGCGGATAAGCTCGAAGCGAAGCGCACCGAGCGGGTCCGCACCGTCATGGCGCCGCTGCCCCCGATGCCTCCCGTGCCGCCGATGCCGCACAGCGGCTGGACTGATGGCAAGGCGCGGATCATCAGCAAATGCGGCGACGGCAAGCCGGCGGCGCCGATCGTCAAACGCGAAGAGGCCGACGGCAACAAGCGCAGCAGCGTCTATATGTTCTCGTGCGGCGACACGGCGGCGAGCTGGGCCGCACATCTGTCGGCGCTCAAGAAGACGCGCGAGTCTCTCGCCCAAAGCAAATGGGCGCACACGATGTCCGAAGACATGCGCGCAAAGATCGCGGCTGACCTCGACAAGGCGATGGCCGATATGGAGAAATCGGGCCACTGAGCCCGACCAGCTTCGACGCCGGTCTCTGCTCCCCGGTGGGGCCGGCGCCAGGGGCGGGGAAGGGAGTGACCCATGTCGCTCCCTTTTTCGTGGGTTGGGGTGTGGAAGCGGCGCCCGCTTTGGGGTGGGCAGCAGACGTTCCCCGTTCGTCATCCCGGACTTGATCCGGGATCCCGCTTTATGAGGCATCGGCTGGCTTCGGCTTCAAGCGGGACCCCGGATCAAGTCCGGGGTGACGAGGATTGATGAGTCCGCCACCGGCCGAAAGGTCTTGCCGAAAAAGCTCAAGTCCGGCCTGCATCCCCGTCATCTTTCATCACCACCTCTTTTCCTTCGCGGCAGGCGATGCCACATGAAGGGCATGAGCGAAGAAAAGCCCTGGCCCGACAGCATCCGCGCCGGCGAGTGCGAGCAGCATGAGCCGCTCGTGCGCCGCGTGCTCGCGCCGAACCCGTCGCCCTATACCTTCACCGGCACCCAGACGTGGATCGTCGGAGCGGGCCGCGATGTCGCGGTGATCGATCCCGGGCCGACCGGGTCGGGCATGAGCATCGGCGATCCCGCCGACATCAATGGCGCGGGGCATGTTGATGCGATATTGCGCGCGGTTGAGGGCCAGCGCGTCTCCGCAATCCTCTGCACCCATACGCACCGCGATCATTCGCCCGCCGCCGCGCCGCTCAAGGCCACGACGGGCGCGCCGATCATCGGCTGCGCGCCGCTGGCGCTGTCCGACGACGGCCCGCGCGCCGATTCGGCTTTCGACCCCGATTATGCGCCCGACCGCATCCTCGCCGACGGCGAGCGGATTTCGGGCGACGGCTGGACGATCGAGGCGGTCGCGACGCCGGGGCATACGTCGAACCATCTCTGTTTCGGACTGGTCGAGACGGGGGCGCTGTTCACCGGCGATCATGTCATGGCCTGGTCGACCAGCGTCGTCAGCCCGCCCGACGGCGACATGGCGGCCTATATGGCCAGCCTGTCGAAACTTTATGACCGCGGCGACCGCGTCTATTACCCCGCGCATGGCCCCGCCGTGACCAAGCCGCGGCAGCTGGTGCGCGGCATGCTGGGGCATCGCAAGCAGCGCGAGCGGCAGATATTGCGGGAACTCGAAAAGGGCACAAGCGTGATTCCCGACATGGTAAAGCATATGTACAAGGGGCTGGACCCCCGACTGACCGGCGCCGCCGGCCGCTCGGTGCTCGCGCATCTGATCGATCTGGAAAATCGCGGCCGCGTCGCGCGCGATGCCGAAAGCTGGAGGCTGGTGGCATGAGCAAGGGCCCGTTTCGCGCCGCGCTTGTCGCGATCCTCGCGCTCGCGCTGTTCTTCGGCTGGCGCGCGTGGCAGGATTGGCAGCGTGGCTATGACCCCGAAACTGTCGTGGCCGCGAGCCTTCAGGGATTGCAGGAACAGAATGTCCTCGTGCCCTTCACCGCGCGTTATGTCGCGGTGGTAACATCGACGCAGAGCCGGCTCGGGCTCCGCGCGAAAAAGACGCTGATCATGCCGGGCACGGTCCGCTACGAACTCGACCTTGGCAAGCTCGAACAGTCGGACCTCGACTGGGACGCGGCGACCAACGCGCTGACCGTCACGCTGCCGCCGCTGCGGCTGGCGGGGCCGGAAATCGACATTGATGCGATCAGCGAATATCGCGATGGAGAGATTTTGCTGACGCTGACCGATGCCGAGCAGGCGCTCGACGCCGCCAACCGGAAGCGCGCGCAGGAGGAATTGATCAAGCAGGCGAAGGGCACGACGCCGATGCGCCTTGCGCAAGGCGCCGCGCGCACCGCGATCGAGCAAAGCTTTGCGATGCCGCTGAAGGCGGCGGGCATCGATGCAAAGGTGACCGCGCGCTTCGCGAACGCGCCGGCTGGTTAAAAGCCCGCTTTTCGCACGTCCGCAGCTTTGTTATTCTCGTGCCCGGGTCGGGCAGGGGGAACTGGCATGGCTACAACGGCAGGGGGCGCCGCGCGCGCCGAGCTTTTCTGGCATCGCATGGCGATCGGCCTCGCGATTTTCATCGTCTTCGGATTTCTGCAATTCGCGCTGAGGGGGTTCGTCGATCCCGTCGCGGCGCCCTTTTGGGTGCATGTCCATGGAGTGGCGATGCTGGCGTGGCTCGCGCTGCTGATCGCGCAGCCGACATTGGTGACGCAGGGCAATCTGGCGCGGCACCGTCAGCTCGGGCGGATCGGCGGGGTGCTGGCGGTTTTCATCACCGGCCTCGGCATTTTCACCGGCGTCGCGTCGCTGATGCTGAACCGTTTCCCGCCCTTTTTCACGCCGCCCTATTTCCTCGCGCTGACGGTGACCGAATCGCTGGTGTTCGGCGCGATGGTCGCTTGGGCGATCCGGCGGCGGCGGGCGACCGACTGGCACCGGCGATTGATGATCGGGGCGACGATCGTGATCCTCGAACCCGCGCTCGGGCGGCTGCTCCCGATACCGTTGATGGGACCATGGGCGGAGCCCGCGGTCGCGCTGTGCCAGCTTGCGGTCGTCGCGATCGTCGCGGCCTATGACCGCAGGACGCTTGGCGCGGTGCATGCGGCGACATGGGCGATCGGCGCGGTTGTCATCGCGACGCGCGTCGCCATATCGCTGCTGTCGATGACGCCCCCCGTCATCGCGCTCGCGGAGCGGCTGGCTGGCTGACGCGGTCAATTGCCCTGTCGCGGGTCGCGGTGTAGGGGGTGCGCCAAGGCTAAGCCATATAAGGAAATGCCATGACTGCTCCCATCCGCGAGAATCTCTCGGGCCTCGACCTGCGCGCCGAAATCGAACGCCTCCGCAAGGAACGCAACGCCGTCATCCTCGCGCATTATTACCAGAAGCCCGAGATTCAGGATCTCGCCGATTTCGTCGGCGACTCGCTCGAACTGTCGCGCAAGGCGGCGGATACCGACGCCGACGTCATCGCCTTTTGCGGCGTGAAGTTCATGGCCGAGACCGCGAAGATATTGTCGCCCGAAAAGACCGTCATCCTGCCCGACATGGACGCGGGTTGCAGTCTCGAGGACAGCTGCCCCCCCGAACAGTTCAAGCGCTTTCGCGAGGCGCACCCCGACCATATCGCGCTGACCTACATCAACTGCTCGGCGGCGGTGAAGGCATTGAGCGACGTCATCGTCACCTCGTCGAGCGCCGAAACGATCATCAGCCAGATCCCGCCCGAGCAGAAGATCATCTTCGGCCCCGACCGTCATTTGGGCGGCTATCTCAACCGCAAGTTCGGCCGCGATATGCTGCTGTGGCCGGGCGTGTGCATCGTGCACGAGGCGTTCAGCGAGACCGAGCTTCTGAAGCTGAAGGCGCAGCACCCGGGCGCGCCGGTCGCGGCGCACCCCGAATGCCCGCCGCATATCGTCGACCATGCCGATTATGTCGGCTCGACCAGCGGCATATTGCAGTTCGCGAAGAGCTTCCCCGGCGACACGCTGATCGTCGCGACCGAGCCGCATATCATCCACCAGATGGAACTCGCGCTGCCCGAAAAGAAGTTCATCGGCGCGCCCGGCGCCGACGGCAACTGCAACTGCAACATCTGCCCCTATATGGCGCTCAACACGATGGAGAAGCTCTACCTCGCCCTGCGCGATCTGAAGCCGCAGATCGAGATGGAGGAAGGCCTCCGCCTCGCTGCGCGCAAGAGCCTCGACCGGATGCTCGACATGGCTTCGGGGACGGTGGGCAAGGGCGATCTGGGGCGCGCCTGATCCGCACAAGCCGAATCGATTCGGTTCTGAAGGTGGCGACGGGCGCCGCGCTTCGTCGCAAGCACATCCGAAAATGCTGCAACGCTGTTACAAAAATGCTGCGGCGAATCCGCTTGTTGCTAATGCCGGACTTATCCACAAGTGCGGGCCGTTCCTGGGAGATTTTCGTGCATTTTTTGTTGGCGGCCCGAACGCTTCGTGTCAGCTTCCAATCATCGGACGACAGAGACGTCGGACCACCGGGACATCAAGGGTAGTTGCAAGACTAGCCGGAAGAGAACGGACGGACCTACGAGGAAATCGACCGGTAGCCTGATCACGGAACGTAGCGATTCCCACGAGTTGATACGGACCCGATCGGGTACAGGAAATGCAGTCCATCGCTTGGACCGCGACCGCTTCGGCGGACGCAAGAAGAGATGATGAAGGGCTTTCCAGGTGCGGCCGGCCCCCGAAAGGGGGCCGACCAAACCGTCGCCGGATTGCTCCGGCGGGCGCCGCAACGCATCGTTTTGCGGGCCGCTGATCGCAAGAGAAGCGGACCGGGATGAAGCGGAACGGAGCCAGCAGGGCAAAACCGGATAGTGGGGGTTGGCAGCGATGTCGGCCCCCATTTCGTATGCGCTGGCCGGACCAGCGCCGCGGTACGGCCGCCTCGTCGAACATCGTGCGACAGATCGCTCCGCCTCCCGCTCGATACGAACGGAATTGAGAGGAAGGCAAATTTGCGCTTTTATCCCGCCCGCAATTATTTTTGCGGCATTGACTTTCGTCACACCAGCGTCAAACGCGCCTGCTTAGTGCCATATTGCGACCCGGAGACGTTCCCGATCAGGAACCGATCCCCCTTTTCCCGGCCGCGCCCGAAAGGGCCGGCCGGGAACCTTTCGATCCCCGTCGGCATTGTCAGAATATCGCTGAAGCGATGTCCGGGCACGACCGGGCGTTTCGATAATCGCCGGCCGCCGGCGCGTGCCCGGCCGGGTCAGGGAAGGGAAAATCATGGGTTTGATCATCACATTGATCGTTGGCGGCATCATCGGCTGGCTGGCGAGCATCGTCATGCGCACCGACGCGCAACAGGGCATCATCCTGAACGTCGTCGTCGGTATCGTCGGCGCGTTTCTGGGCAATTTCCTCGGCAGTTTCTTCGGTATGGGCGCCAGCCTCGACACCTTCAGCCCGATCGGTCTGCTCTGGGCCTTCATCGGCGCGGTGGTGCTGCTCGGGATCATCAACCTGATACGGCGCGGCAGCGTCCGCTGACGGGCGTGGCGGCGGGTCTCACCCCGTCGCCATTCCGCTAGGCGATTACAAATATTTGAGTTACCAACGACGGGCCTGCAGGATCAGGCGCCAACACGATCATAGGGGGTCATCTTATGACTTGGATTATCGCAATCATCATGGGCGGCATTATCGGCTGGCTGGCGAGCATCGTGATGCGTACCGACGCCCAGCAGGGTATTTTCCTTAATATCATCGTCGGTTGTATCGGGTCGATCCTTGGCCGCTTCCTGTTCGGCAGCTTCCTCGGCGGCGGCCATTTGCGAGGCGACGCCTTTGATCCGATGACCTTGCTTACCGCCTTTCTCGGCGCCGTGATCCTGCTCGGGATCGTCAACCTCGTGCGCCGCGGCCGCGTACGCTGACGGCCGGACGGCCATAGCCGGCCCCGGAGGGCCAGCGCGAAGAAGAGGGCGGCCACCGCAAGGCGGGGCCGCCTTTTTTCATGCCTGCAACCACTGGAAATCGCATGATAACGCGTCTATGGCGCCCGATCCGGGGCGCAGGGGGATGGCGAAGTTTCGCCTCTTGCCAGTGGTGATTTAATTAGGTAATACACCTCGCAGAGGATTGATCCTGTTGTGCGGGGTCTGAGGGGGCAGGCGCGCTCGCGCCTTCCGCATCATGATGCCGCGCAAGGCAGGGAGGGTTTCGGCGTGAACTACGAGCGGAAAGTGGATTCGATGGACAGCCTGGCGGGCACGCAAAGCTTTTATGAAGACGCCGACGACAGCCGGCGCAAGCGGATGCGGCTGATCGTCGCGCTGGTGCTGATCGCGCTCGCGCTGGCGGCCGCCTGGTATGCCTTCAGCGCGAGCAAGGGCGGCGCAGCCGATGGCGCGGCGGCGGGCGGCGAGGGTGCGGCGAGCATCCCCAGCATCACCGTCGTCGTCCCCGGCCGCCAGTCGGTCGAAGCGACGATTTCAACCAACGGCACGATCGCGGCGCGGCGCGAAATGCCCGTCGGGGTCGCCGGCGAGGGCGGCCGGGTCGAGCGCGTGCTCGTCGAGCCCGGCCAGTGGGTCGGCGCCGGACAGCCGCTCGCCGTCGTCGATCGTTCGGTCCAGGCCGAGCAGGCCGCCGGTCTCGCGGCGTCGATCCGCGTGGCGCAGGCCGACGCGAACCTTGCGCAGGCCGAACTCGAGCGCGCCGAGGCGCTGGTTTCGCGCGGCTTCATTTCAAAGGCCGACATGGACCGCAAGCGGGCAACCCGCGACGCCGCCAACGCGCGCGTGCGCGTTGCACAAGCGCAATATGCCGAAGCGACCGCGCGCAACGATCGCCTCAACATCGTCGCGCCGGCCGCGGGACTGGTACTGACCCGCGACGTCGAGGTCGGCCAGATCGTCGGTGCGGGCAGCGGGGTGCTGTTCCGCATGGCGCGCGGCGGCGAGATGGAATTGCTGGCGCAAATGGCGGAGGCCGACCTGCAACGCGTGGGCGTGGGCACGCGCGCGACGGTGAACCCGGTCGGCACCGACGCGCAGATCGCGGGGCAGGTGTGGCAGGTGTCGCCGGTGGTCAATCCCGACACGCGGCAGGGGATGGTGCGCATCGCGGTTCCATACAGCGCGGTGCTGCGTCCCGGCGGCTTCGCCAATGCCGAACTGGTGGCCGGCACCGCGCAGGCGCCGATGCTTCCCGAAAGTGCGGTGCTGAGCGGCCCCGAAGGCAATTTCGTGCTGATCGTCGATGACAAGAATCTGATCCAGCGCCGCCCGGTCAAGGTCGGCACCGTCACCGACGCTGGCGTGTCGGTCGCCTCGGGACTCACCGGCAACGAACGCGTGGTCGTGCTCGCGGGCGCCTTCCTCAACGTGGGCGACAAGGTCAAGCCCGTGGTGCAGAAATCGTCGCAGTAATTCCGGACCGCACGCGCATAAAGGCGTTTGAATCATGAGCTTTCGCAACATCTCCGCCTGGTGCATTCGCAATCCGGTGCCGCCGGTCGTCATGTTCGTCCTGCTGTTGCTGGCGGGTATCGTCAGCTTCAACCGGATGGACGTGAACGACCAGCCGGACATCGAATTCCCGGCGGTGCAGGTCGTCGTCGTCCAGCCCGGCGCCGCGCCGACCGAGCTTGAGACGCAGGTGACGCAGCGCGTCGAAGCGGCGATCCGCGGGGTCAGCGGCGTCGACGAAATGTCCTCCTATGTCAGCGAGGGCAACAGCCGCACTTTCGTTCAGTTCGCGATCGGCACGCCGATCGACCGCGCGTATAACGACGTCAACCAGGCGGTGCAGCAGATTCGCAGCGACCTGCCCGACGGCATCCTCGAACCGCAGGTCGTGCGCGTCGACATCGCCGGCGGCCCGATCACCTATTTCGCGGTCGAGGCGTCGGACATGACGCTCGAACAATTGTCGTGGTTCGTCGACAATAATGTCGCCAAGGAACTGCTGTCGATTCCGGGGATGAGCCAGGTCGGCCGCTCGGGCGGCGTCGATCGCGAGATCCGCGTCATTCTCGATCCCGCACGTATGCAAAGCTATGGCCTGACCGCCAGTCAGGTGAACCAGCAACTTCGCCAGACCAACGTTAACGCCGCGGGCGGACGCACCGAAATCGCCGGGTCCGAACAGGCGGTGCGCGTGCTCGGCAACGCGGGCAGCGCGCTCGAACTGAGCAACGCGCGCCTGTCGATAGGCGGCGGCCGGACCGTGCGCCTGGCGGACATCGCCCGGGTCACGGACGGCTATGCCGAACAGCGCAACCTGGCCAAGATCCGGGGGCGCCAGGTGCTCAGCTTCTCGATCGAAAAGGCCAAGGGTGCGTCGGACGTGACCGTCCATGACGAGACGATGAAGAAACTGGAGGAGATCAAGAAGGCGAACCCCAAGGTCGATTTCAAGATCCTCTTCACCCGCACCGAATATACCAAGGAACAATATCGCAGCTCGATGCTGGCGATGATCGAGGGTGCGGTGCTCGCGGTCGTGGTCGTCTTCCTGTTCCTGCGCGATTGGCGTGCGACGCTGATTTCCGCGCTGGCGATCCCTTTGTCGGCGATCCCGACCTTCTGGTTCATGGACATGATGGGCTTTTCGCTGAACAGCCTGTCGCTGCTCGCATTGAGCCTCGTCGCGGGCGTGCTCGTCGACGACGCGATCGTCGAGATCGAGAATATCGTCCGGCATATGCGCATGGGCAAGACTGCCTATCAGGCGTCGATCGACGCCGCGGACGAGATCGGCCTCGCGGTGGTCGCGACGACGATGTCGATCGTCGCGGTGTTCCTGCCCGTCGCGCTCATGCCCGGCATTTCGGGGCAATTCTTCATCCAGTTCGGCATGACGGTCGTGTTCGCGGTGCTGGTCAGCCTGGCGGTCGCGCGCATGATCACCCCGATGATCGCCGCCTATTTCCTGTCGGCGCAGGGCGAGCAGGATCATGCCGCAGGCCCCTGGGTCGACCGTTACGAGCGGATTCTGGCGTGGACGCTCGACAGCAGCAAGCAGCAGAGGGTGCGCGCGGGATATGACGGCACGTCGACCCGGCTGGCATTTCTCGGCGTTCCGCTCGCGCTGGCGGGTCTCTACGCCCTCTATTCCGTCTATGCCTATTTTCAGCCGGTTCCGGCCGGGCAGGATGGTCCGAACCCGGCCATTCACTTCCTTTTGCTGACCCCGGTCATGACGATCATGACCTTTTTGATAACGAGCCTGCTCGCCATCCTGATCGGCGCGCTCGCCTATGCCTTTGGAATGCGGCGGTTCGCCTTCACCCATTGGGCCAAGTTCATGGTCCAGCGTTTCTGGGCGCGCCTGCACGACCATCGCGTGTGGATCGTCGGCATCGGCATCCTGGCATTTTTGTCGAGCATCGGTCTGTTCGCGGTCCTGCCGCAACAGTTCCAGCCGACGATCAACAGCGATTACAGCCAGGTGAAATATGAACTGCCGCCGGGTTCGACGCTGGCGCAGAGCGAGGCCATCGTGCGGCAGATCGGCGCTGTCCTCGACGACAGCCCGGCGGTTCAGACCGCATTCTACGACGTCGAGGTCGGCGGCGGCAACGCCTTCATCACGCTCAAAAAAGAACGCGAACAGACCAGCGTCGAATGGGAGCGCAGCCTGCAGCCCCAACTGGCGGCCATTCCCGACGCGCGCGTGTCCTTCCAAAGCCAGTCGGGCGGTTTTTCGGGCCGCGACATCACCATGGTGGTCGGCGGCGACGATCCGGTCGCGCTGGAAAAACATGCGCGCCTGATCGTCGAGCAGATGGGCGGATTGAAGGAACTGCGCGCGCCGCGGATCGAAGGCGACATTCCGCGCCCCGAAATCATCGTCAATCCGCGGATGGACCTGGCGGCCGAACTCGGCGTGACGACGGCGGCGCTCAGCCAGACGATCCGCATCGCGACGCTGGGCGATATCGATCAGAACGCGGCCAAATTCTCGCTGTCCGATCGGCAGATCCCGATCCGCGTGCTCCTGTCGGAAGACTCGCGCCGCAGCCTTGCGACGATCGAGAATCTGCCGGTGCCGACCGCGAGCGGGACGACCGTGCCGCTGAAGTCGGTTGCCGAGATCGGCTTTGGCGCCGGGCCGACCGAACTGCGCCGCTATAATCAGACGCGGCGCATCGTCATCGGTGCCGACCTCGCGCCCGGTCTCGTCACGGGCGATGCACAGAAAAAGATCGACGCGCTGCCGGCGGTCAAAAATATGCCGCAGGGCGTCCGCAAGGTCGTGCAGGGCGATCAGAAGTGGCAGGCGGAGCTGATCAACAACTTCATCATCGCGGTGGTGTCGGGGCTGATGCTGGTCTTTGCGACGCTGGTGCTGCTCTATCGCCGCTTCCTGTCGCCGCTCGTCAACATGTCCTCGCTGCTGCTCGCGCCGCTCGGCGGCCTTTTGGGGCTGGCGGTCACGGGCATGGAAATTTCGATGCCGGTCTATATCGGCTTGCTCATGCTGCTCGGCATCGTTGCGAAAAACTCGATCCTGCTCGTCGATTTCGCGATCGAGGAAATGGACCATGGTGCCGACAAGATGGAGGCGCTGCTCGACGCCGGGCGCAAGCGCGCGCAGCCGATCGTGATGACGACGGTGGCGATGGTCGCGGGCATGGTGCCGACCGCGTTGTCCTTGTCGGGCGACGGAGCGTGGCGCGCGCCGATGGGCGTCGTCGTGATCGGGGGCCTGATCCTGTCGACGCTGCTGACGCTGCTGATCGTGCCAGCGGGCTTCAGCCTTGCCGACAGCATCGAGAAGCGTCTCGGCCGCTTCTTCTCGGCCAATCTGCTCACCTATCGGAAGGGCGATGACACCAAGCCGCATGGGAAACCGGCGCCCGAGCCCGCCGAGTGACGGGCGCGGCACCCGTGCCGCGCCCTGTTGCAACCTTTGCGTCGTGACGCCATTTGAATGGTCATGACGGAACGCGTTTCGCAGCAAACCGATACTATGTCCGCCCACCCTCCCCAAATGAACCGGGGGGTGGGCGTTGCCGTTCCGACGGGCGGGTTCAACATCCGCGTCGTCGCGACCGGCATGTTGATCGTGATGGCGCTCGTCTTCGTCGGCGCCAAATATTTTCAGGACGTCCATCCCGCGATCGGCTTCGTTCGCGCCTTTGCCGAGGCGGCGATGGTCGGCGGGCTCGCCGACTGGTTCGCGGTCACCGCGCTGTTCCGCCACCCGATGGGGCTGCCGATCCCGCATACAGCCATCGTCCCGCGCAACAAGAACCGCATCGGCGATACGCTCGCGCGCTTCCTGCTCACCAATTTCCTGCTGCCGCGCCTGATCGCGCGCAAGATGCAGACGGTCGACGTCGCGGGCGCGGTCGGCAAATTCCTGTCCGAACCGGGCGAGGGTGGTGGCCGGCTTCGGCTCGGCGCCTCGCGGATCATCGCCGATGGGCTCGGCGCACTCGACCAGCAGCGGCTCGGCGGCATGGTCAAGTCGGCGATCGCGGATCGTTTGCGCGAGCTCGACGTCGCGCCGCTCCTGGGACAGGCGCTCCAGGCCGCGCTCGCCGAGGGACGGCATCAGCCGCTTCTCGATGCGATGGTCAAATGGGGATCGAAGACCCTCGAACTCAACGAGCATCTGATCCACCAGATGGTGCACGACAATAGCAATGCGATCGTGCGCTTCACCGGGCTCGACGAAAGCATTTCGAACCGCATCGTCGCGGGGCTGTCGAAGCTGCTCAGCGAAATGGCGGTCGACGAGACGCACCCGCTGCGGATCCGTGTCGAGGAAGGGCTCGCCAAGGTGGCGCTCGACCTGCAGCACGACCCCGAGGTCAAGGCGAAGGTCGCAAAGGTCCGCGACGAATTGCTCGAAAACAAGGCGGTCAAGCGCTGGCTCGACGGTCTGTGGGAACAGGGGCGGACGGCGCTGCTCAAGGCGGCGCGCAATCCCGACACGATGCTCGCGGGCCGGATCGGCGAGCTCGTCACCCAATTTGGCGCGATGCTCGGCGAGGATGCGGCGATCAAGCGCACGCTCAACCGCTACGCCCGCCGCGCCGTCGTCGGCATCGTCGACAGCTATGGCGAAACCGCGCTCAAACTGGTGTCGGACACGATCCGCGGCTGGGACGCGAAGACGATCACCGACCGGCTGGAAAATGCCGTCGGCGACGACCTGCAATATATCCGCATCAACGGCACGCTGGTCGGCGGGCTGGTGGGGGTGCTGATACACACGGTGGATGTGTTGATCTAGCCGCTCGCGGCGAGTCCTTCGCGAAACGTCGGATATTTCGGCGCCCACTTCAGCAGGCGTTTCGCCTTGCCGTTCGCGACGCGGCGATTCTCGGCGTAGAAGGCGCGCGCGGCGGGCGAGAGGGCCGCTTCGTCGAGCGATTGCAGCGGGGGAAGGGGAACGTCCAGCATCGCGCAGCCCCATTCGACGAGGCGGTTCTGGTGGCAAGGTTCGTCGTCGGCGAGGTTGTAAACCCCCGCCGGGCCCCGGAAAGAGGCGATCACGCCGCACGCGATATCGTCGACATGAATGCGGCTGAAAACCTGGTCGGGCAGGTCGATCCGGTGCGCGCGGCCATCCCCAATGCGGTCGAGAATCGAACGTCCGGGACCATAGATGCCGGGCAGGCGAAAGACGCGCACGTCGCCGCGCAGCGCCTGCCAAGCCGCGTCGGCCGCATTGCGATCCGCGCGGCGGCCCTTGACCGGCGCGCTTTCATCGACCCACGCGCCGCCCGTGTCGCCATAAACGCCAGTGGACGAAAGATAGCCGGTCCATGTCGTCGGCGCGAGGGCGATGGCCTCGCCATAGCGCGCGAGCACGGGATCGTTGCCTTCGGCGGGCGGGACCGATGAGAGGATGTGCGTGGCGCCCCGCAAAGCCGCATACACCGCGCTTTCGTCGGTGAAGGCGATGCTGCCCGCGCGTCCGTCGCGCGTCGTTCCCGCGACGTCCCATCCGCGGGCGCGCAGGCGCTCGGCGAGGTGGCTCGCCGCATAGCCCATCCCGAAAATCAGCATCTGTGCCATCGTGCGCCTTATTGCGCCTTAGCCGCGCCATGCCTAGACCGATCGCATGACCGACCTCTCCTCCACGCCCGCCATTCCCGTCACCATCCACCGCGGCGATTATCGCCCGCCCGAATGGCAGGTTCCGGACATCGCGCTCGATTTCGCGCTCGGGCTTGATGAAACCAAGGTCGCGGCGGCGCTGTCGGTCGTGCGCCACGCCGATGCGCCGGCGCCGCTCGTGCTGCGCGGCGACGGGCTGACCCCGGCGGCGGTGCGCGTCGATGGCGAGGTGTGGAACGACTGGCGTCTGGATGGCGGCGACCTGATCGTCGACCTCGGCGAGCGGACGGCGGCGACGGTCGAAATCGAGACCGTCATCAATCCGTCGGCAAACACCCAGCTCATGGGCCTCTATGCGTCGAACGGCATGCTTTGCACCCAATGTGAGGCCGAGGGTTTTCGCCGCATTATCTTCCACCCCGACCGCCCCGACGTGCTCAGCCGTTACAGGGTGCGCATGGAAGGCGATAAGGCGGCGTTCCCGATCCTGCTGTCGAACGGCAATTGCATCGAACAGGGCGAGGGCGAAGCCGGGGCTCACTGGGCGCTGTGGGAGGATCCGTGGCCCAAGCCCTCCTATCTCTTCGCGCTCGTCGCCGGGGACCTCGTCGTCAACAAGGACAGCTTCACCACCATGTCGGGGCGCGAGGTCGAACTCGGTATCTGGGTACGCGACGGCGACCTCGATCGCACCGGCCATGCGATGGACGCGCTCAAGAACAGCATGAAATGGGACGAGGAGGTTTACGGCCGCGAATATGACCTCGACCTGTTCAACATCGTTGCGGTCGGCGATTTCAACATGGGCGCGATGGAGAATAAGGGGCTCAATATCTTCAATACCCGCTACATCCTTGCCGATCCCGACACCGCGACCGACCTCGATTATGACGGGGTCGAGGGCGTCGTCGCGCATGAATATTTCCACAATTGGTCGGGCAACCGCGTCACCTGCCGCGACTGGTTCCAGCTGAGCCTGAAGGAAGGCTTCACTGTCTTTCGCGACCAGAATTTCTCGGCCGACATGGGCTCGCCGCCGGTCAAGCGGATCGAGGATGTGCGCCTGCTTCGCGCCGCGCAATTTCCCGAGGATGCGGGGCCGCTCGCGCACCCGATCCGCCCCGACAGCTTTCAGGAAATCTCGAACTTCTACACCGCGACCATCTATAACAAGGGCGCCGAGATCATCCGCATGATGGCGACGATGGTTGGCCCCGAGCGGTTCCGCAAAGGCACCGACCTTTATTTCGAGCGCCACGACGGCGAGGCGGCGACGTGCGAGGATTTCGTCAAGGCGATCGAGGAGGGTGCGGGCATCGACCTCACCCAATTCCGCCTTTGGTACGGGCAGGCGGGCACGCCGCGCATCACCGCGCGGATCGGCACCGACGCGGCGACCGGCGAGCGCACGCTGCATCTCGCACAGCTCGTCCCGCCGACCCCGGGACAGCCCGACAAGGCGCCGATGCTGATCCCGCTGCGCATCAAGGCTTTCGATCCGGATGGCGGCGATGGGGCGGAGGAAGAACGGCTTGTGCTGCTCGACCGCGCCGAAATGGCGGTGCCGCTGGGCTCCTGTCGCGGCCGGCCGATGCTTTCGATCAATCGCGGCTTTTCGGCGCCGGTGATCATCGATTTCGCGCGTGAAGAGGGCGAGCTCGCCTGGCTTGCTGCGCACGACGACGATCCGTTCGCCCGCTATGAAGCGTTGCAGCAATTGATGCTCGACACGCTCGTCGCCGCGGTGTCGGGCAAGGGGGGCGGCAACGGCGCGGTGATCGATGCCGTGGCGCAGACGCTCGCGGCTCGCACCGGCGACCCCGCCTTCGTTGCCGAGGCGGTGCTGCTTCCCAGCGAAGCCTTTATCGGCGACCAGATGGTGACGGTCGACCCCGACGCGATCCGCCGCGAGCGGCTGGCGTTGCAGGCTGCGATCGGCACTGCGCTCGAAAAGGAATGGCGTGCGGTCCTCTCCGGCGACGCCCCTCCGGCCACCGACCTGTCGCGCGGGGCGAAGGGCAGCCGTCGCCTGCGCGGCGTCGCGCTCGCCTATCTTGCGGCAGCGGGCTTCAACGACGCCGCGGCGCTCGCCTTTCACATCTTCTCGGACGCCGACGGAATGACCGAGCGGCAAGCCGCGCTCGCGACGCTCGCGCATGGCGACAGCGAAGAGCGCGTGGCGGCGCTCGATATCTTCTATCAACGCTATCGCGACAATCCGCTGGTGCTCGACAAATGGTTCCAGGTGCAGGCCTGGTCGTTGCGGCCCGATACCGTCGATGCGGTGAAGGACCTCGCGCGGCATCCCGACTTCACGCTGGGGAACCCCAACCGCGTGCGTGCGCTATACGGTGCGCTGACAGGCAATCAGGCGGCCTTCCACCGCGCCGACGGCGCGGGCTACCGGCTGATCGCCGATCTCGTCATCGCGCTCGATCCGAAAAATCCGCAGACCGCGGCGAGGATGATCCCGCCGCTCGGCCGCTGGAAACGGTTCGATGAAGGCCGGCAGGCGCTGATGCGGGGCGAGCTGGAGCGTATCCTCGCGCAGCCCGGCCTGTCGCGCGACGTGACCGAGCAGGCGTCGAAGAGCTTGATGGGGTGAGGCGGCTT
>CBINGC010000026.1:0-47731 GCA_966250105.1 uncultured Sphingopyxis sp.
CGGTCGATTGCTGTCATCACGACCATCGGCGCGACCTTCCACTATCAGGCGATCCGGATCGCCGCTGCTTGAGCATTGCGGCGCCGCGCACTACGAGCCCGCGTATGGAATTCGCCCCCGAAATCTTCGCCTTCCTGATCGCCGTCGCCTTTCTCGCGGGAGCGATCGACGCGATGGCGGGCGGCGGCGGCCTTCTTACCATCCCGGCGCTGATGGCCGCCGGCGTGCCGCCGGTGTCGGCGCTCGCCACGAACAAGCTGCAAAGCACGATCGGCACCGGATCGGCCTTTCTGACCTTCTGGCGCGCCGGACATGTCGACCTTCGCCGCTTCGCCTGGCCCGCGGCGGGCGCCTTTGCGGGCTCGATACTCGGCGCGACGGCGGTGCAATATGTCGGCTCGGAGTTCCTCGCCGCCTTCGTGCCCATCCTCCTGATCGCGATGGGCCTCTATTTCCTGCTCGCGCCGCCGATGAGCAGCGTCGATCGCCACGCGCGCACCGGCCCGCTCGGCCTCACCCTCATCATCGCCGCGCTCGGCTTCTACGACGGCTTCTTCGGTCCCGGCACCGGCTCGTTCCTGACGCTGACGCTGGTCGCGCTCGGCGGGCTCGGCCTCGTACGCGCGATCGGCAACACGAAGTTCCTCAACCTCGCGACCAATATCGCGGGGCTGCTTGCGATGATCGTCGGCGGCCATGTCCTGTGGCTGCTCGGCCTGTCGATGGCCGCCGCCAATGTCGCGGGCAATCAGCTCGGCGCGCGGCTCGCGATCCGCTTCGGCGGGCGCGGGGTACGGCCGCTGCTCGTCGTCATGTCCTTCGCGCTCACCGCAAAGCTGCTCGCCGACCCCGCCAATCCGCTCTGGCGCCTGTTTTAGGGCTCGCCCTCGCCGTCGCCCTCCGCCGGGGGCGGCGGCGCGGCGCGCATCTTGCGGGTGGCTTGCAGCTCGGCCTTGTCGACCGCGCCATCGCCATTGGCATCGGCGCGCTTGATGAAGGCGTCGATCTTTTCCGGGCTCTTCAGCGCCGCATCGCCGCGCCGCTCGGCGCGCATTTCCATCATCTTCGTGATCTCGGCCTTGTCGAGCTTGCCGTCGCCATTGGCATCCATCCGCTCGAACATGCGCCCGCCGCCCTGCGGCTGCGCGGCGACCACGGCCGGCAGCGCCAGCCCCAGCGAAGCGACAATCCAGATAGCTGTCTTCACGTCATTTCCTCTCGAATGATGCGGCAACTCCACCGCGACGCCCCGGCGCGGGAATGACCGCGCGATGTCGCAAAATTATCCCAGCGCCGCTCCGTCCGTCACGGTTTCAGCACGACCTTCCCCACCACCTCGCGCCGCTCGAGCATCGCAAAGCCTTCGCGCCAGTCGCCTAGGTCGAGCGCGGCGTGGACGTGCGGCCGGATCTTTCCCTCGTTCGCCAGCGCGTCGATCGCCGCGACATTCTCGGCGCCGCGTGCGGGAAAGCGCCGGCCATATTCGCCCGCGCGCACTCCGACCACCGAGAAGCCCTTGATCAGCGGCATGTTGACCGACACCTCGGGAATCCGGCCCGAGGCAAAGCCGACGACGAGCAGGCGCCCGCCGAAAGCGATGCAGCGCGTCGATTCGTCGAAGACATCGCCGCCGACCGGGTCAAAGATCACGTCGGCGCCCTTGCCCCCGGTCAGCGCCTTCACCTCCTCGCGAAACCCCGGCTCCGCCGCAATCACCGCGTCGGGCGCATAGAGCCGCGCGAGCGCGTCGCGCTTTTCGGCGCTGCTCGCCGCCGCGATCACCCTTGCACCCAGCGCCTTCGCCAGATCGACCGTCGCCAGCCCGACGCCCCCCGCCGCACCGTGGATGAGCAGCCACTCGCCCGGCTCGATCCGCGCGCAGCGGACGAGCGCGACATAGGCGGTCAGATAGGCGACCGGATAGGCGGCCGCCTCCTCCCAGCTCAAACCGCCGGGTTTCGCACGCAATGCGCCAGCGGGAACGACGCAATATTCAGCCATCGCGCCGAACCGATTGCCGCCGACGACCGCATCGCCCGTGCTCCAGTCGGCCACTCCCTCGCCCACCGCATCGACCTCGCCGGCGAACTCCAGCCCCGAGACGAAGGGAAGCTCGGGTTTCAGCTGATAGCCGCCCGACGTCATCAGCAAGTCGGGGAAATTCACCGCCGCCGCGCGCACCCGCACGCGAACTTCGCCGGGGCCGGGCACCGGCACTGCCAGATCGGCCAGCCCCGCCCCGCCATGATCGGCAAGCAATTCGCGCACCTGCAATGCCCGCATGGAGAAAAGCCTTTCCTACAATATCCCAATATGGTTCGTTTTTATTCGTTCAACCAACCACAAGGAGCGAATCATGCCAAGACCCGACCCACTCGCCAGCGATGCCGACGTGTTGATCGACGCCGTCATCGACCGCGAAGGCCGTTATGTAAACCACCCCGCCGATCGCGGCGGCCCGACCTGCTGGGGCATCACCGAGGCGGTCGCGCGCGCCGAGGGCTATGTGGGCGCGATGCGCGACCTGCCGCGCGCCGACGCCGCATCGATCTATCGCCGCCTCTATTGGCTGCGTCCCGGCTTCGACAGGGTCGCGCTGCGCGCTCCGAAGATCGCCGCCGAACTGTTCGACACCGGCGTCAACATGGGCACCGGCATCGCGGCGGGCTTTCTCCAGCGCGCGCTCAATGCATTGAACCGCGCAGCGCGCGACTATCCCGACATCGCGGTCGACCGGGACATCGGCCCGCGCACGCTGTCGGCGCTTGACGGCTTTCTGAAAGCGCGCGGCAGGGGCGGCGAAACCGTCCTCCTGCGCGCGATGGAGGCGCTGCAAGGCGAACGCTACATCGCGCTCGCCGAACGCCGCCCGAGCCAGGAAGCCTTCCTCTACGGCTGGCTCGCCAACCGCGTCGGAGAAGCCTGACGGGTATCATTATACCGGGACGTATCGTGAACTTTGACAACTTCCAGCAAAAGGACATGCGAGTATGAGCATCATCGAAGGCCTCATCGGCCCCATCGCCAAGCTGATCGACAAGATCATCCCCGACCCCGAAGCGCGCGACCGCGCCAAACTCGAACTCATCAAGCTCGAGGGCAGCCAGGAAATGGAGGCGATCCGCACCCGGATGACCGCGATCGTCGCCGAGGCAAACAGCGCCGACCCCTGGACCAGCCGCGCGCGGCCGAGCTTCCTCTACGTCATGTATGCGTTGCTGCTCTGGGCCATCCCGATGGGCCTGATCGCCGCCGCGCGGCCCGACATGGCAAAGGGCATCGCCGAGGGCATGAACGCCTATCTCGCGGGCATCCCCGAACCGCTCTACGCACTCTTCGGGACGGGTTATCTGGGGTACACCGCCGCGAGAGCGTGGGGGAAGGCGAAGGGGGTGGAGGGCTGAAATTCCACCACGGCTATTCAAGTCGGCGTGCCCCTGCGACGGCAGAGGCCCATCACCGGTAAGCTCTATGTTGAACCAGCAGGAGATGGGTCCCCGCCTTCGCGGGGACACACGGCTCATTCAACTTCGGCTTCCACCACCGCCGCCAAATTGGCCAACGACGAATTCAACCCCTCGACATGATCCTTCGCCGAAATCCCCGGCGGCACATGATGCGCATCGATCGTGACCAGCGTGCCGCCGCCCTGCCGCGACAGATACCAGTGCATCTCCATCGTCCCCGAAAAGCGAGGATCGTCGGACTCGAATTCGACCTGCCACACCACCAGCCGCCCGTCATCGAGGATCGGAATATAGACTTCGACAACATCGCTATCGTCGTCGCTCTTGGTCTCGACATCGGGGTCGTCGAAGGTCAGCCGCATCAAAAAACCGCCGCCCGCGCGCAGGTCGACATGCTCGAACGTCCCCGTCGCCCCCTCGGGCGGCAACCATCGCGCCAGCTTCGCCGCGCTGGTGAAGGCCGCGAACACATCGACCAGCGGCGCCGCGATCAGCCGTTCGGCATGATCGGTGCGCCGCGTCTTCTTGGTCGGTTTCAAGTCAGCGCGGCTTTGACCGCCGCGACGGCGTCAGTCGCCGCGCCGCCGTCGGGTCCGCCGCCCTGCGCCATGTCGGGCCGCCCGCCGCCGCCCTGGCCGCCAAGCGCCGCCACCGCGGCCTTGACCAGATCGACCGCGCTATGGCTGCCGGTCTTGTCGTCGGTCACGCCGACCGCGACCGAGGCGCGCCCGTCGTTGACCGCAACGAGCATCGCGACGCCGCTGCCGACCTGCTTCTTCAGCCCGTCGACCGTGCCGCGGAGTTCCTTGGGATCGAGCCCGTCGACCACCTGCGCGAGGAAGGCGACGTCGCCAACCTGCTCGACCGCCGGCCCGACCGCTGCGCCGCCAACGCCGCCCCCCGAACCGCTAAGGGCAAGAGCCTTCTTGGCATCGGCCAGCTCGCGCTCGGCCTTCTTGAGCTGCTCGGCCAGTGCCGCGACGCGCGCCGGTACGTCGTCGGGCGAGGTCTTCAGCGCAGCAGCCGCCGCCTTCAGCGCCTCGTCGCGGCCGTTCAGCCACGTCCGCGCCGCCTCGCCGGTCAGCGCCTCGATACGCCGCACGCCCGAGGAGACAGCGCTTTCGCCGACGATCTTGAACAGCGCGATGTCGCCCAAAGCGCGAACATGCGTCCCACCGCAAAGCTCGACCGAATAATGATGATCGTCCGCCGCGCCCATCGAAAGCACGCGCACTTCGTCGCCATATTTCTCGCCGAACAGCGCCAGCGCGCCCGCCGCGACGGCGTCGTCGGGCGTCATCAGCCGCGTCGACACCGCTTCGTTGGCGCGGATCTGCGCGTTCACATCCGCCTCGATCTGCGCGATCTCTTCGGCCGTGAGCGCCTTCGGATGCGAAAAGTCGAAGCGGAAGCGGTCTTCGGCGACCAGGCTGCCCTTCTGCGTCACATGCCCGCCGAGCCGGTTACGCAGCGCCGCATGCAGCAGATGCGTCGCGCTGTGGTTGGCACGGATGCGGTCGCGGCGTTCGGCGTCGACGCTGAGCTGCACCGTATCGCCGACCTTCAACGTCCCGGCTTCGAGCTTCGCCTGATGGGTGTGCAAGCGGCCCAGCGGCTTGCCGGTGTCGCTCACCACCGCCTTCGCACCTTCCAGCGTCGCGATCGTCCCCGCGTCGCCCATCTGGCCGCCGCTTTCGCCATAAAAGGGCGTCTGGTTGGTCAGCACGACGACCTCGTCGCCAGCTTTGGCCTCATCGACCGGCTTGCCGTCCTTGACCAGCCCGATCACCGTCGCCTCGCCCCCGGTCGAGCTATAGCCGGTGAATTCGGTGCTGCCGTTCGTTTCGGCAAGGTCGAACCAGATTTCGTCCGACGCCTTTTCGCCGCTGCCCTTCCACGCCGCGCGCGCCGCCGCCTTCTGCTGCGCCATCGCCGCGTCGAAGCCCGCGCGGTCGACCGCAATATCGGCCGTGCGCAGCGCATCTTCGGTCAAATCATAGGGAAAGCCGTAGGTGTCATAGAGCTTGAACGCGACCTCGCCCGGCAAGGTGTCGCCTTTGCCCATGCCAATTGTCGCTTCGTCGAGCAGACGCAGACCATTCTGCAGCGTCTGGCGGAACTTGGTTTCCTCGCGCTCCAGCGTCTCGGCGATCAGCGGCTGCGCGCGGATCAGCTCGGGATAGGCGGCGCCCATTTCGGCGGTCAGCGACGGCAGCAGCCGGTGCATCAATGGGTCTTTCGCCCCGAGCAAATGCGCGTGGCGCATCGCGCGGCGCATGATCCGGCGCAGCACATAGCCGCGCCCCTCGTTCGACGGCAGCACGCCGTCGGCGACGAGGAAGCTCGACGCGCGAAGATGATCGGCGATGACGCGGTGGCTCGCCTGCGTCGCGCCTTCGGCCGGCACGCCGGTCAGATCGACCGACGCCGCGATCAGCGCCTTGAACGTGTCGGTGTCGTAATTGTCATGGACGCCCTGCATGACCGCCGCGACGCGTTCGAGCCCCATGCCGGTGTCGATGCTCGGCCGCGGCAGGTCGACGCGCTCGCCGCCCGGCTGCTGCTCATATTGCATGAACACCAAATTCCAGATTTCGACGAAACGATCGCCATCCTCCTCGGCCGAGCCCGGCGGGCCGCCCCAGATATGATCGCCATGGTCATAGAAGATTTCGCTGCACGGCCCGCACGGTCCCGTGTCGCCCATCGACCAGAAATTGTCGCTCGTCGCGATGCGGATGATCCGATCCTCGGGCAGGCCCGCGATCTTCTTCCACAGGTCGAACGCCTCGTCGTCGGTGTGATAGACGGTCGCGGTCAGCTTCTCGGGCGCAAGGCCCCATGTCTTGGTGATCAGCGTCCACGCATGGTGGATCGCCTGTTCCTTGAAATAGTCGCCGAAAGAGAAATTCCCCAGCATTTCAAAGAAAGTATGGTGCCGCGCCGTATAGCCGACATTGTCGAGATCGTTATGCTTGCCCCCCGCGCGCACGCACTTCTGCGCCGACACCGCGGTGCTGTACGGGCGCTTTTCGAGGCCCGTGAAGACATTCTTGAACGGCACCATGCCCGCGTTGACGAACATCAGCGTCGGATCGTTATACGGCACCAGCGGCGCCGACGGCTCGATATGGTGCCCCGTCCCCCCGAAATAGTCGAGGAAGGAGCGGCGAATGTCGTTGGTCGATATCATGCGCGCGAATTAGGCATTTTGCGGCGATGCGACAAGGTGATTAGTGTCGATCATCGCGATCGGCGCAATCTGTCAGAGCGCGGTCGCGATTCCCGGACCCAGATAACAGGGCAGCTGGCGCAGCACGTCGGCCTTTGGCACGCCGTCCTCGATCAGGTCGGGCGGCACTTCGGACGTGTCGGTGCGCACTACCGTCCAGCCGGCGTCCGGCTGCGCGCGATGAACGACGACATAGCCGCAATCCATCGTCCCGTCCTTGCGGTCGCCGCGGAAATCGAAGGCGGCATAGAGCCCCGCCGGCTGCCCCGCGGGATCGAGATACCAGCTGAGACGCAGCGGGCGGATTTGTCCGTCGGCCCACAGGGTTTCCCGTTTGCGCTGGTTCATTTCCCATTCGAGCCGCGGGTTCGATGCCTGGAACGACAGCCGCAGCATCGCATAGGCCGCCGTAAAGTCGCGCTTCTCGAGCGCGAGCGTATATTGGGCAAAGCGATCGACCGCGCCCTCCTCATCGGAAGGCGATGGCTGGAAGGACGCATTTCCGGGCGCGACGATCGCGCGCTCGACTTCGGGCGCGAGCGTCGGCGGTGCGGCGAAGGCCGCCGGGATCGCGGCGATCAGGCCCGCAGCGGCCAGCAGCGCGCGGCCTCGAGGATCAATAGCCATAATAAGCGCCGCCCTTTTCGCGCGCACGGCGCCACGCGGGCCGCTCGTGGCACGCGTTTACAAAAGCGGCGAGCCTGGGATAACGCGGCGCCATGCCCTGCATGATCGCGATTTCGGCGGGGAAGCTCAACATGATGTCGGCCGCCGACAGACTATCTCCGATGAAATGACCATTCTCGCCGACGCGGCTTTCCATATAGCCGAAATGCGCATCGAGCTGCTGCGCGATCCGCGGCTCAAGCGGGGCAGCCGCCTCGCCGAGCCGCGCGGTGTAGATGCGCAGGAGGATCGGCGTCATCGCCGAACCTTCGGCGAAATGCAGCCATTCGAGATGGCTGATATGATCGTCGCTGCCGCGTTCCGGAACGAGATGTCCGCCGCCGTGCCGCTCGCAAAGATATTCAGTGATAGCGCCCGATTCGGTGATTACGCGGCGATTGTCCTCAATCACCGGTGACTTGCCGAGCGGATGCACCGCGAGCAATTCGGGCGGCGCGAGATTGGTGACCGGATCGCGGTCGTAATATTTGACCTCATAGGGTGCGCCGATTTCTTCGAGCAGCCACAGGATGCGCTGCGAGCGGCTGTTGTTCAGATGGTGGACGATCAGGCTCATGGGCTTTCCTTTGGATCAGGGCCGATAAGGGCCGTTGCGGTCGATCAGCGCCGCGAGTTCGCGGACGAGCTTCGCGCCGAGGATCGCGGTGACGCCGCCGACGTCGCGGCCGGGATGGAGTTCGACGATATCCGCCCCGACGATCGGCGCGGTCTGTTTGTGCAGCACGGCGAGCAGTTCGCGGACCGTCAGTCCGCCCGGTTCGGGATGCGCGACGCCGGGCGCGGCCGACGGGTCGAGCCCGTCGAGGTCGATCGAGATATAGAGCGGGCCGTCGAGAATCGGCACCGTATCAACGGTGAAATCGGCCATCGGAACGATTTCGACGCCGAAGCGCGCCGCCTGTTCGCGGCAATGATGGTTGAGGGTGCGGATGCCGACCTGCACCAGCCGCTTCGCATGACCCGCCTCGCAAATGCGCGCGAAGGGCGAGGCATGGCTACGCGGGTTGCCGGCGAAATCGTCGTAGAGATCGGGGTGCGCGTCGAAGTGGAGGATCGTCAGCGGGCCATGGCAAGCCGCAGCCGCCTCGACGAGCGGAAAGGTGACGGCGTGGTCGCCGCCGAGGGCGAGCGGAACTTCTCCATCTTCGCGCACATAAGCGATGTGGCGGCGGATCATCGCGTCGTCCTGCGCCGTGTTTTCGGTCAGCGGCAGGTCGCCGTCGTCGGTGAGGGTAATGTCGCTGCCCATCTCTGGGCCGATTTCGGGGCCGAGCTCGCTCGCCATATTGCCGCGGTCGCTCCACAGCGCCTCGCGAATCGCGGCGGGACCGGCGGCGGCGCCGCGTTCGAAGCTGCTGTTGATGTCGGTCGGCAGGCCGAAGAGGCGGATCGCGGGCATGGGCCGCTTGTAGCCCTCGGCAACAGCGGCGCAAGGATCAACGGCGGGCGGGCCGACCTGCTCGGGAGGGGGAGAGTGCAGGTCAAAGGGGCTGGTGGCCCGCCGCCGTCGGCCGGCCGGTTCGAGCAAGGCGAACCGGCCGGGAGATTATCAATTGTCGTCGTCGCCCTCGTCGTCGGGGCCGGCCATCATTTCCTCGGCCACTTCATCGGTGCGGCCGCGGATCGCGGCTTCGAGCCGTTCCTTGAGTTCGGGGTTCTCGGTCAGGAAATTCTTCGCATTTTCGCGGCCCTGCCCGATACGGATCGAGTCATAACTGAACCAGGCGCCCGATTTCTCGACGAGCCCGGCCTTGACGCCGATGTCGAGAATCTCGCCGATCTTCGAGATGCCCTGCCCGTACATGATGTCGAATTCGACCTGCTTGAACGGCGGCGCGACCTTGTTCTTCACCACTTTCACGCGGGTCGTGTTGCCGACGATCTCGTCGCCATTCTTGATCTGGCCGGTGCGGCGGATGTCGAGGCGGACCGAGGCGTAGAATTTGAGCGCGTTGCCGCCGGTCGTGGTTTCGGGGTTGCCGTACATCACGCCGATCTTCATGCGCAGCTGGTTGATGAAGATCACCATGCAGCGCGAGCGGCTGATCGAGCCGGTGAGCTTGCGCAGCGACTGCGACATCAAACGTGCCTGGAGGCCGACGTGGCTGTCGCCCATCTCGCCCTCGATTTCGGCGCGCGGAACGAGCGCGGCGACCGAGTCGACCACGAGCACGTCGATCGCGTTCGAACGGACGAGCGTATCGACGATTTCGAGCGCCTGTTCGCCGGTGTCGGGCTGCGACACGATGAGTTCGTCGATGTTGACGCCGAGCTTGCGGGCATAGACGGGGTCGAGCGCATGTTCGGCGTCGACGAAGGCGACGGTGCCGCCGGTCTTCTGCGCTTCGGCCAGCGTGTGCAGCGCGAGCGTCGTCTTGCCCGAACTTTCGGGACCGTAGATTTCGATGACGCGCCCGCGCGGCAGTCCGCCGACGCCAAGCGCGATGTCGAGGCCGAGCGAGCCGGTCGAGATCGCCTCGACCTGCATCGCTTCCTTCGAGCCCAATTTCATCACCGAGCCCTTGCCGAACGCGCGATCGATCTGCGCGAGCGCGGCGTCGAGCGCCTTCTGCCTGTCCGTGTTGTTCACTGATTTCCCCGATTCGACGAGTGACAATTGTCCGGCCATTTGCCGTCCCTTTCCAGCTCTAGAGCGACAGCACAAGCATCGCAACGCCGGAACCATGTGCCACATTTGTTCTCATGGAACAAGAGGAGAACAAAATATTCTTCGTCGTCCCCGTCTTCGCGGGGGCGACGGTCAATCAGATCCGAACTCCTCGAGCGCCGCCTCGATGTCGCTGATCCGGAACGGCTTGGTGATCAGCTTGCGATGCGCATGCGCGGGCGGAATGACGTCGCCGCCGCCCGAGGTGAAAGCGAAGGGAATGTTTTTGGCGGCGAGCGCATCGGCGACCGGCCACCCCTTTTCGTCGCCAAGGTTGATATCGACGAGCGCCCCGGCGAGCGGTTCGGCGGCGATGAGTGCCAACGCTTCCTCGTTGCTCGTCGCCTGCGCCGGTTCGGGAAGGTCGAGCGCGTCAAACATGTCGGCGAGCATCATGCCGATCAGCACATCGTCCTCGACGAGCAGGATGCGCTGACTACTGGCCATTCGGCACCCGATGCGCCGCGTCGTCGAGCGCCGCCGACGTCGCCTCGGCAAGCTGCGCGACCGAGAAGGGCTTGGGCAGAAAGCCGACATCGTCGATGTCGATCGACTGGCGCAGCTGTTCCTCGGCATAGCCCGACATGAACAGGACCGGCAGGCCGGGCCGCTTGGCCCGCATCGCGCGCACCATGGCCGGGCCATCCATCGTCGGCATCACGACGTCGCTGATGATCAAATCGACCTTCTCCATCTGCGCAAAGCGTTCGAGCCCCTCTTCGCCCTGCGAAGCGGTAACGACACTATAACCCGCGCGGGTCAGCGCGCGTTCCGCGACGGCACGCACCATATCCTCATCCTCGACGAGCAGGATCGTTCCGGTGCCCCACTGGCTCTTCTTCGGCTTGGCCGGCGGCGGCGGCGCGGCGGGCGCATCGCCGTCGGCGCGGTGAACGGGCAGATAGATCGAAAAGCTGGTCCCCTGTCCCGGCTTGCTGTCGGCAAAGATGAAGCCAGCCGACTGCTTGATGATCCCGTAGACGGTCGAAAGCCCGAGCCCCGTGCCCTTGCCGACATCCTTGGTGGTGAAGAAGGGTTCGAAAATCTTGGGCAGCACGTCGGCGGGAATGCCGGTGCCGGTGTCGCTGACTTTCAGCGCGCAATAATCGGCGGGCGGCATGAATTCATTGCCCATCTGCCGCACATCGGCGGCCGACACCGGGAAGGTTTCCATGGTCAGCGTCCCGCCGCCCGGCATCGCGTCGCGCGCATTGACCGCGAGATTGATGATCACCTGTTCGAGCTGCCCCGGGTCGGCGCGCACCGCTCCAAGGCCGCGACCATGATGCACCGACAATTGGACCGTCTCGCCGATCAACCGCTTCAGGAGGTGCGACACTTCCGAAATCACATCGGGCAGCTGCAATATCTGCGGGCGCAAGGTTTGTTGGCGCGAGAAAGCGAGCAATTGCCGCGTCAGGCTGGCGGCGCGATTGGCGTTGCTGCGGATCTGCTGGATATCGTCATAGTCGCTGTCGCCCGGCGTATGGCGCATCAGCATCAGGTCGCAGGCGCCGAGCACCGCGGTCAGGATATTGTTGAAATCATGCGCGACGCCGCCAGCGAGCTGGCCGACCGCCTGCATCTTCGACGCCTGCGCGACCTGGCGCTTGAGCCGCGATTCCTCGCTCGAATCTTTCAGGCTCAGCAGCACCGCCGCCTCGCCGAGACCGCGCACGCCCACGACGCGCATCGACACGGGATCGCCACTCTGCCCCGCAAGGCGGATCGACAGGTCGCCACCCACTTGCTGCCCGCTGCTGTGGCGGCGGATCATGTCGGCGAGCGGGCCCTTGTCCTCGCCGACGACGATGTCGCCGGGATAGCGCGGCATCTTGCCTTCGGGCAGGCTAGCGGCGCGCACGAAAGCCCGGTTCATGTAAAGGAAGCGCCCGTCGCGATCGACCATCGCGAGCCCGAAAGGCAGCAGCGACAGCAGGGTTTCGACATAGGTCTGCGCGGTGCCGCGATCGGTCGGCCCCATTTCCTCGTCGAGCATCGCGAGCAGCATCGGCGTGTTGCGGTCGGCGGGGGCGAGCGGAATCTGAATGAGCCGCACCGGCGTCGCGCGGTCGCCCTCGCGTGCGAAATAGAGCGCGCCGGCATCATCGAGCCGGATCATCGGCGCGACGTCGCGACCGGCATAATGAACCGCGTCGCCCTCGCCCAGCGCACGGAGGAGAAAGGCCTGATTGGCGACGCGCAGCCGCCCTTCGGAGCTGACGAGCGCCGCCATCACCCCGGCGTGACCAAGCGTGCGGCCCGCCGGACCATCGAGGTGACGGACGATTTCGGCGACGAGATCGAGCCGTTCGAGCGCCGAAAAGCGCCAGACGAGATAATCCTCCGACTGCCCCGCGCGCGTCACCTGCGCGCGCAGTTGCAGCGGCCCGATCGCGATATCGTCGGCGTGCCCCTCGCCATCGCGCCACGCGATGCGGCCGGCATTTTTCAGTTCCTCGGCGCCCCGCCCTTCGAGCGGCAGGCCGGGCGGCGTCACGAAGCCATTGAACCAGGTCCCGAACAGGTCGTTCGCGCAGACCATCCGCCCCCCGCGGTCGGTGACCGCGATCGCGACATCGTCGTGATTGACCGCCTGACGCAGCATCGTCCAGTCGGGCGCGGCCGTTTCGCCGGACACCGCCGCGGGAAAGAGGCGGCGCACGAGCAGGACGCCGGCAGCGGCAACCGCCAGGCCCGCCAAAAAGCCGGCCGCCAGTACGGCGCTGCCCGTCGCCCAGAACAGCAAGGCCGCAGAAAGCAGCACAAGCCCGCCGAGCAAGGCAATGTCGAGCTGAGACAGACCCGCCGGCGACGCCAGCGGCCCGGCGGGGCCAGCCCCCCTGATGACATCACCATCAGCGGAGGGCAGGCTTTGCACGGTCAACGGCTGTCTTTCCTAGTGGCGCATCACCAGATGCGAACGCGGTCCTTGGGCGCCAGATAAAGCTTCTGGCCCTGCTTGATCTGATAGGCCTTATACCAAGGGTCAAGATTGCGCGAGACCCAAGTCCGCTGGATCGAGGGCGAATGCGGATCGGTCGTGATGCGCTGCGACAGATTCTGTTCGCGATAGTTGCGGCGCCACACCTGCGCCCAGCCGAGGAAGAAGCGCTGGTCGCCGGTCAGCCCGCCGATTACCGGTGCTTCCTTCCCGCCCAGCGACTTCTTGTAGGCGTCGTAGGCGATCGTCAGGCCGGCGAGATCGCCGATATTCTCGCCGAGCGTGAAGGTGCCGTCGAGCTTTTCGCCGGGAAGCACTTCATAAGCGTCGTACTGCGCGACGAGCGCCTTGCCCGCGGCCTCGAACGCCGCGACGTCGGCGGGGGTCCACCAGTCGGCGAGCTTGCCGGTCTCGTCATATTTCGCGCCCTGATCGTCGAAATGATGACTCACCTCGTGACCGATGACGGCACCGATGCCGCCATAGTTGATCGCGTCGTCGGCGTGCGGATCGAAGAAGGGCGGCTGCAGGATCGCTGCGGGGAAGACGATCTCGTTCATGCCGAAATTGGCATAGGCGTTGACCGTCATTGGGGTCATGCCCCACTCCCAGCGGCGGATCGGGCCGCCGAGACGGCTGATATTGTCGTCGTGCGCGAATTGATTCGAGCGAAGCGCGTTGCCGAACAGGTCGCCGGCCTTGATCTCGAGCTTGCTATAATCCTTCCAGCGGTCGGGGTAGCCGATCTTGGTCGTGAAATTGGCGAGCTTCTTCTTCGCCTTGACCTTTGTCTCGGGCTGCATCCACGTCAGGTTGGTGATGCGCGTGTCGAGCGCGGCGAGCACATTCTTGACGAGCACATCCATCGCCGCCTTGGTTTCGGGCGGGAAATATTTCGCGACATAATCCTTGCCGACGGCCTCGCCCATATTGCCCGTGGTGAAGTCGACCGCGCGCTTCCAGCGCTCCTGCATCTGCGGCGTGCCCGACAGCGCGGTGCCGTAGAAGGAGAAGGCCTCCTCTGCGACCGCATCAGGCAGCACGTCCGAGAAACCGTCGAGGCTGCGTATGATCAGCATGTCGCGGATCACGCCGATCGGCGCGCCCGCCAGCAGCTTCGCTTCGCCGGTGAAGGCGCTCGGCTGCGACACGAGGATCGTATCTTCGCCCACGCCGATGCCGCGGATGAAGCCCTGCCAGTCGAAGCCGGGGGCCGCGGCCGCCAGTTCGGCGATCGTCATCTTGTTATAGACTTTGGTCGCGTCGCTGCTGTCGTTCTTGTCCCAATGGACGGTCGCGACCTGCTTTTCGAAATCGTAGATCGCCTTGGCGCGCGCCGCGGCGTCCTTCTCGCCCGCGAGCGTCAGGACGTTTTCGAGATGCGTCAGATAAGCGGCCTGCAGCTTGGTGTTCCGCTCATTCTCATTCAGGTAGAAATCGCGGTCGGGCATGCCGATGCCGCCCTGGAACATCGTGTAGATGTAAACCTCGGGATTCTTGTCGTCCTGCCCGACATAGCCGCCGAAGAAATGCTGCACGCCGCTGCGGTCGGCTTCGGCGAGCAGCTTGGCGAGGCCGGCCTTGTCGACGGCGCGGATCTTGTTCAGCCATGGCTCGATCGGCGCGAGGCCCTTGGCCTCGACCGCAGCCGAGTCGAGATAGGAGGCGTAGGCGCGGCCGATCATGCTGTTCGGATCGCCCTTTGCGACGTCGAGGATTTCGCGCGTACGCGTCTGGGACAGGTCCGCGAGAGCGGTGAACATGCCATAGTTCGACTTGTCGGCCGGAATCTCGGTATTCTTCGCCCAGGTGCCGTTGGCATAGGCGTAGAAATCGTCGCCGGGCTGGACGCTCTTGTCCATGCCGGTGAGGTCAAAGCCGAAGGTGCCGATTTCGGGATTGCCGTCGGTCTGGGCCGCGGGGGCGGCCTCCTGTGCCGTTGCCGGAACGGCGGCAAGCATCAATGCGCCCAGCGCAGCGGTCGCCAGAAGGCGCGAAGAGATATTCAAACGAGTCATGATATTCCCCGGTATCGATTGGAAGCGAAAGTCCGCGTCGTGGAAAGACGCCGCGGATCAGCGATACGACAGCTATACGCCTCGCTTTCGGGGCGCTTCAACCGGCCGCCGTGTCGCTCGTCGATGCCTCATGTCGTTGGTCGCGTGCGCGCGCCAGCTTGCGCCGCCAGCGGAGGCGAATCCAATTGTCCCAGAACAGGGTCGCGAGCACATAACCGATCGCCGCCGAGACGACCGAGATGACGAGCAGCCCGGCGAGCATCGCGGGCGCCGCGTCGGAAAAGACCCAGCGCACCCATTCGCCCGCCGACGCGCCATGCTCGATCATCGCCGAGAAAGTCGCGCTGTTGGCGTGGAGACCGAACAGCCAGTCGCCGAGCCACACCGAGGCGAGGATGATGAAAGGCGTCGTCACCGGGTTCGACAGGAAGGTCATCGCCGCACCGATCGGGATATTGGCGCGGAAGGGCAGCGCAAGCAGCGCGACGCCGAGGATTTGCACGCCGGGGATCAGAAAGAAGATGCCGACGAACAGCCCGAGCGCGGTCCCGCGCGGTACCGAGGTGCGCGTGAAGCGCCACAAATGGCTGTGCGCGACCCGGTGCGCGAAGGGCTTGATGAAGCGGCTTTCGAGCAGTTCCTCGCGCGTCGGCGAGTTGCGGCGGATCCAGTTCATTACCGCCGCCTTGTCCTTGGGCTTGCCGCTCATCCGCGGTCCTTCATCAGCCGCGCCTTGTCGCGCTTCCAGTCGCGTTCCTTGATCGACTCGCGTTTGTCGTGCGCCTTTTTGCCCTTGGCGAGCGCGAGCTCGACCTTGGCGCGGCCGCGGCTGTTGAAATAGACCGAGAGCGGCACGAGCGTCATGCCCTGCCGCATCACGCCCGCGTGCAGCTTGTTGATCTCGCGCCCGTTGAGCAGCAGCTTGCGCGGCCGCTTGGGCTCATGGTTGAAACGGTTGCCGTGGCTGAATTCGGGTATGTTGGCGTTGATCAGCCATACCTCGCCGCCGGTGACCTCGGCATAACTCTCCGCGATCGTCCCTTCGCCGAAGCGGAGCGACTTCACCTCGGTGCCCTGCAGCGCGATGCCCGCCTCGAACACCTGTTCGATCGCATAGTCGAAGCGCGCGCGCCGGTTCTCGGCGACGACCTTCTTCTTGTCGAATTCGGCGGCGGACTGTGGGCGGGCCATTATGAAACCTAGATTACTCCGGCCGCGGACAATGCGGCATCGACGGCGGCGCGCGATGTTTCGTTCGCCACGATGATAGGTAGGCGCACTTCGGGCGAAAACCAGTCGTGCACACGAGACAGCGCATATTTGACCGGGCCCGGCGAGGTGTCGGAGAACATCGCCTTGTGCAAATCAAACAAGCGGTCGTGGAGCGTCAGCGCGCGCGCCCAGTCGCCTGAGGCAGCAGCGGCGGCGAAATCGGCGCAGAGGCGCGGGGCGACATTGGCGGTGACCGAGATGCAGCCGACGCCGCCCATCACGGCATGCGGCAGCCAGAGGTCGTCGTTGCCCGAAAGCTGGCAGAAATCGGCGCCCGCACCCGCACGATGCATCGTGACGCGCGCAAGGTCGCCGCTCGCATCCTTGATCGCGACGACAGTGGAAATCTGTGCGATCTCGCACATCGTCTCGGCGCCGATGTCGGAGGACGTGCGGCCGGGGACGTTATAGACGACGATCGGCAGGTCGCTCGCGTCGGCGAGCGCCTTGAAATGCGCGATCATCCCTTCCTGGCTCGGCCGGTTGTAATAGGGGGCGACGACGAGCGCCGCGGTGGCACCGGCGGCCTGCGCGTGGCGCATGTGGCGGATCGCGGTCGCGGTGTCGTTCGATCCGCAACCGGCGATCACCGGCACCCGCCCCGCGGCGGCCTGAATGCAGGTGTCGATGACCTGATAATGTTCTTCGAAGCCGAGTGTCGGGCTCTCGCCGGTCGTCCCGCACGGCACCAACGCGCTGGTGCCCTCTTTGATCTGCCAGTCCACAAGGCGCGCGAAGGCCGGCGCGTCGAACGCCCCGTCGCGGAATGGCGTCACCAAGGCGGGAATCGAACCCGAAAACATGCTCCGCTCCTTTACAATTACCCGCAGAGGCCGATAGAATCCGGCCAGCGCGCCGCTATTGAACGTCTATTCAGCGCCCCGCAAGGAGTTTGGCATTAACATGGCCGGTATGATCTCGCTGACCAGTATCTCCCGCCTGGCGCTTGCCGCTGCTCTTGTCATCCCCACTGTCGCTCATGCGAGCGAACTCACCCCCGAACAAATGGCCTGGTATCGGGCCCAGATGGGGCTCGCCTCGGTATCCGGGCCTCCGCCGTCGCCCAATTCGGTCGGCGATGCAGTGATGGAATGGCGCCGGCTGACCGCGAACACCGGCGCCTCTTTCGACCAGCTTTCGCGCTTTTTGATGGCGAACCGCGGCTGGCCCGACGCCGAAAAGCTTCGGACGCGCGCCGAAAAGGCGATCTCGCTCGACAGCTATGATCCGCAGCGCACCCTCGCCTATTTCCAGTCCTATCCGCCGCAGACCGCGAGCGGGCAGCTTCGCTACGCGCTCGCGCTGGGCGCGGCGGGCCGGCGCGACGACGCCAATGCCGCCGTCCGCCGCGCGTGGACGAGCGGGCCGCTCGACGATTATGAAACGAGCCGCGCGCTCAGCATGTTCCCTGGGGCGATCACGCCCGCCGACCATGACGCGCGCATGGACAAGCTGCTGTGGCTCGGCGCCACCGCGGCGGCGAGCCGCCAGCTCGCCTATACCTCGCCCGCCAAGCGCAGCATCTTCGCAGCGCGGCTCGCGATGCGCAGCGGCGCGGTCGACGCGGCGTTTCAGGCCTCGGCAGTCGAAAGCGCGAACCCTTCGATCACGCGCACCGATCCCGGCTATATCACCGCGAAGGCGACCTGGCTGCGCGCATCGGGCCGCGACGGCGAAGCGCGCGCGCTGCTCGCCGGGCCGCGATCGCTGGCCAAGGCACCGACCGATGCCGAAGAGTGGCTGGAAACCCTCCTCACCAACGCGCGGCTCGCCGAGGCGGGCGGCGACAAGCTGACCGCCTATAATATCGCGCGCCAATTGGGCGACGCGTTGCCGCCGGGCACCGTCGTCCGCGAAACCCCGCTCGGCGTGCGCGACGATTATACCTCGCTCGCCTGGCTTGCGGGGCAGCTCGCGCTGAACGATCTCGGCCGCCCGGCCGAGGCGGAGAAACATTATCGCGCCTATGGCGAGGCTGCGCGCTCGGCGCAGACGCGGACCAAGGGCTTTTACTGGGCCGGCCGCGCGGCGCTGGCGGCGGGCGACCGCGCCGGCGCGAACGCGCATTTCGCCGATGCCGCGCAGCATTACGACCAATTCTATGGCCAATTGTCGCTCGAGCGGCTGAACCGCCCGCAGCCCAAGCCGACGCCCGATCCGACGATCGAGGTCAGCAGCGGCGAGCGGCGCGCATTCGAGGACGACCGGCTGGTGCGCGCGGCGCGCGCACTCGGTGAAATCGGCGCGTGGCGCGAGCAATCGGCGTTCCTGCGCGCGCTCGCGCAGCAGGCGAGTTCGCCCGCCGATCATGTGCTCGCCGGACAGCTTGCCAAGCAGATCGGGCGCCCCGACCTCGGCGTCATGATCGGCCGCAGCGCGCAGGCGAACAGCCTCGACGCGGTGGAGGTGTCCGGGTTCCCGACGGTGCGCGTGCCGTCGGGCCACGAAAGCAACTGGACCTTCATCCATGCCATCACGCGGCAGGAAAGCCAGTTCGACCGCGCCGCGATCAGCCACGCCGGCGCGCGCGGCATGATGCAGCTGATGCCCGGCACCGCGCGCGAAGTCGCGGGCAAGCTGGGGATGAGTTATGACGCGGGGTCGCTGACCACCGACACCAATTACAACATGACGCTGGGATCGACCTATTTCCAGCAGATGCTGCGCTATTATGGCGGCAGCTATCCGCTCGCGGTCGCGGCCTATAATGCCGGCCCCGGCAATGTGAACAAATGGCTGCGCGCCAACGGCGATCCGCGCACCGGCGCGGTTCCGATGCTCGACTGGATCGAGGCGATCCCGATTTTCGAGACGAAAAATTATGTCCAACGCGTGCTCGAAAATGCCGTCGTCTATGACACGCTGCGCGACGGCGGCACGGCGCGGGCGCAGGCGCCGCTGAGCTTCTACCTCGGCAAACGCACGCCGGGGTAAGCGCCGCATGGCGGGGGACAAGACGAATATCATCAGCCCGGCGGGCTATGCCGCGCTGCGCGCCGAATATGA
This sequence comes from uncultured Sphingopyxis sp., assembly GCA_966250105.1. GTDB lineage: Bacteria > Pseudomonadota > Alphaproteobacteria > Sphingomonadales > Sphingomonadaceae > Sphingopyxis. The sequence continues at coordinate 19,295 of CBINGC010000026.1, forward strand.
CGCGCTGCTGAGCGACGAGCGGCCGAAGCTGGTCGAGGTGATCAGCTGGGCCGCGGGCAACGGCGACCGCAGCGAAAATGGCGACTATATCTATGGCCGCAAGCGGCTGCGCGAGATCGACCGGCGCTTGAGCTTCCTCGCCCGCCGCATGAAGGCGGCGCGCGTCGTCGACCCCGCCGGGCAGCCCGACAAGAGCCGCATCTGGTTCGGCGCGACGGTCGAACTTGCCGACGACGATGACGCGCGGCGCGTGGTCACGTTGGTGGGCGATGACGAGGCCGAGGCCGGCGAAGGCCGGATCGGCTGGAACAGCCCCCTCGCCCGCGCGCTACGCGGCGCCGCGGTGGGCGATCTGCGCACCGTGCAGCTTCCCGCCGGACCGAAGGAATGGGAAGTGATGGCGGTCGATTATCCGGCGGGCTGATTTTTTGGTCGTTCGTTGTTTCGCTGAAATTTTCCGAGGCGGACCGGGCGGCAGACTAACCGCTAACGGCCGATAGCGGACCCCATCAATCCTCGTCACCCCGGACTTGATCCGGGGTCCCGCTTACGGTCGAAGCCAATGAGTGGCGCCAAAAAGCGGGATCCCGGATCAAGTCCGGGATGACGAAAGCGGGAACGGCAGCTCACCCACCCCAAAGCAGACGGACTCCCCGCAACGGCGAAATGGCGCGCGGGGCGCTCAGGGCTGCAACAGCGCCGGAATGATCCAGACGGCCGACAGCACGATGATCACCGCGAGCAGCGAAATAGCCAGTACATAGCGGACATTATGTCCCTTTACCCCGCTGCTTGCCTCGGTCTCGGTCACTTCGACATGGTCATCGACGACTTTCATGTTTCGTCTCCCTTTCTGTTCCATTCAGAACGCGGCCCGTGCACGGGCGTTCCCGCACGCGGCGGGTTGGGGAGAGATGCCAGAGGGTCTGTAAGCCGGGTTCTGTCCACCCTCTTGCGAGGGATAGGCGATCATTCCTCTAGGCGAACGGTTACCCGAACGCTCAAGCAGTCAACCCGGACGGCGGGGCCGGAACCGGCCCTGAGTTGCCTCAAAGAAGCGAACTCGTGCCATCCCTATTCGACCTTGCTCCCGGTGGGGTTTGCCATGCCGCGTCCGTTACCGTCCGCGCGGTGCGCTCTTACCGCACCCTTTCACCTTTCGCCGGGCCGAGGCCGTTGGCGGTCTTCTCTCTGTGGCACTTTCCCTGAACCGGTCCGAGGACCGGCCCGCCGGACGTTATCCGGCACCGTGGTTTCCGTGGAGCCCGGACTTTCCTCCTCCTCGCTTGCGCGAAGCGGCGATCGCCCGACCCTCTGGCGGGTGGGAGTATAGCAGCGTCGGAAGCGATTTGCGAGAACTCGTCGCTCCCGCGAAGGCGGGGGCGACGGTCATAACTCAATTGCCCTCGGGCTGCGGCAGCAGCAGCGCGAGCAGGATCGCGCGGCATTCCCCGTCGATCGTGCCGTCGATCAATTCGGGACGAAAGCGCCGCTGGAACGCCACCGTCGCCGCAAAACCGTCGGTCACGTCGTAACCGAAGCGTTCGAGCGCGAGCAGAAATCCGGCATCGGTCCACAGGGGATCGGTCAGCTTCCGCGTCGGGCGCGGCAGCGCGAGGCGGCGGCGCGCGAGCTCCTCCCAGGGGAAAAGCTCGCCCGGATCCTGCTTGCGGGTGGGGGCGATATCCGAATGGCCGACGACATTGCCGCGGGTGATCGCGTGGCGGTCCTTGATCATGTGGACGAGGCGGACGACCGAGGCGACCTGCGGGTCGGGAAAGGGCACATAGCCCCATTCATGCCCCGGATTGACGATCTCGATCCCGACGCTGGCCGAATTGATATCGCTGACTCCGCGCCAGTGCGATTTGCCTGCGTGCCACGCGCGCTTGTCCTCGGGCACCATATAGGTGATCTGGCCGTCCTCGCTGACGACATAGTGCGCCGACACCTTCGCCTCGGGATCGGCCAGCCGATCAATGGCTTCGGCGCCGGTCTTCATACCGGTATAGTGGAGAATGATCATCGAAATGGGCAGCGAACGCTCGTCGAAATTGGGAGACCAGCGTTCGATAAAATCGCTCATGCGCTTTGCGGGCCCGTCCTGTTCTTGCCAATCCGTCGATTGCGCCAGCGGGGCGCAAAAAGCAAGGTCAGGCGGCGGCCGCGCTGCGAACCTGCTGGTCGGCGGGTTCGTAAAGGCCGCGCAGGCGCGGGCTGGCGACGAACTGGTCGGTCTGCCCGAGCACCGTTTCGCCCGCGCCGAGGACGAGGAAGCTCTGCGGCGCCGCCATCGCGCGCAGCCGCGCAAACGCCTTCTGCCGCATCGGGGCCGAAAAATAGAGCAGCAGGTTGCGGCAGAAGATGAGGTCGGCGGGGCTCGCGAGCGGCGGCCGGTCGATGAGCATATTCTGCACCGAAAAATCGATCCGGCGCCGGAGGTCGGCCTTGGCGAGCCAGCCGCCTTCGGTCTGGTCGAACCAGCGCACCATCCGCTGGACGGGCAGCCCCCGCTGGATCTCGAACTGGGTGTAAAGGCCGACGCGTGCGCGGCCGATCGCATGATGGCTGACGTCGGTGCCGACGATGTCAACCTGCCAGCCCGCCCATTTCGCGCCCTGTTCGGCGATCAACATCGCCATCGAATAGGCTTCCTGCCCCGTTGACACGCCGCAATGCCAGATCGTCAGCCGGCGACGCAGCTTGTTGATCTCGCGAACCTGCTCGAGCGCAGTCGCAGCTATATCATCGAAAACGCTGTATTCGCGGTAGAAATAGGTTTCGTTGTTGAGCATCGCGTCGACGGTGTCGTCGAGCAGCTGGCGACTGTTCGAGGTGACGAGCGCGGCGACCAGCGCGTCGAGATCGGCGATGCCGTGGCGCTGCATCACGGGTTTCAGTGACATTTCGATCCGCCAGATACGGTTCGGCGAGAGCGTCTGGCCGGTGCGCGATTCGAGCACGCCCATCAGGACGCGATAGGCCGACTCGCTGGCGCTGCCCCCCATCATGGCGTGCGCCGCCCCTGCCCGCGCCCATGCAGGAAGCTGCCGAGCATCAGCGCGATCGCGTCGGGGTTGAGCGTCGCCGCGGCGATGCCCGATTTCGCCACCGCGCCCGGCATCCCCCAGATCACGCAGCTCTCGGGCGCCTGCGCGAAGATCGTGCCGCCCGCCTCCTTCAGCCGCGCCGCGCCGATCGCGCCGTCGCGGCCCATGCCGCTGAGGATCACCGCGATGCCGCCCTTGCCATAGACCTCGGCAACCGAATCGAGCATCGGGTCGGCCGACGGACAGCAGCCATTGTCGACGACGCGGCGGTCGAGCGCGATTTCGCGGCGCCGGCGACCCTCGACGACGATCAGATGCGCGTCGCCGGGGGCGAGATAGATGGCGTTCGGCTCGATCGCCATCCCCGCTTCCGCAACGCGCACGCGGCGCGTGGTCATCGTCCCGATCTGCCTGGCGTAAAATTCCATGAACGCGTCCGGCAGATGCTGGGTCAGCAGGATCGGCGCACTGATCCTGGGATCGAGGTGGGCGAGGAAATTGGTGAAGGCGGGAATGCCGCCGGTCGAAGCCGCGACCGCGATGCACTCGATCGGCTGGTCGGTGTCGATCGCGAGCGCGGCGGGCGCCGGAGCGCGGCGTTCGCCGACCGGCAGCGGCGCCGGATGATCCTGCTGGTGGCCGAGCGTCATGATCCGTTCGGTCAGCACCTCGGCGAAGCGCCCCGAAAAGCTGCCGCGTCCCGGCTTGGCGAGCGTGTCGCTGGCGCCCAGGGCCAGCGCCTCGATCGCGGCGGGGCCGCCTTCGACGCAATTCGACGAGAGGATGAGGACGCGGGCCTTTTCGGCGCGCTCCAATATATGCGGCAGCGCGTCGAGCCCGTTCATGCCGGGCATCTCGACATCGAGCACGACGACGTCGACGGGCTCGCGCGAGAGATAGTCGAGGGCATCATGCGCCGAGGCGACCGAGGCGCAGATCTTGAGCCCCGCGCGCTGGTCGACGATGCGTTCGAGGATGCTGCGGACGACGAGGCTGTCGTCGACCAGCATAACGCGCAGGGTGCGCGCGGTCGGCTCGCTGGCCGGTATCAGGGGTTGCGGGTGAGCCACGCGCGAGGGTTCCGAAATCAGGCGATGCCGACCAGTTGCAGCTTTCCTTCGAGCGTTTCGCGGTCGAACGGCTTCATCACATATTCGTCGGCGCCCGCCTCGATCGCGGCGCGGATATGGTCGATGCTGTTTTCGGTGGTGCAGAACACGACGCGCGGCCGTTCCTGATGCCCATAGTCGAGATCGTTGAACGCGCCGAGAAACTCCATGCCGCTCATCACCGGCATATTCCAGTCGAGCAGGATGACGTCGGGACGATTGGCGCGGCAAAAGGTCAGCGCTTCCTGCCCGTCGGCCGCCTCCTCGACGGCAAAGGACATGCTTTCAAGGATATGGCGCGCGACCTTGCGAATGACTTTGCTGTCATCGACGACCAGACAAGATTTCGACATTCAATTAACTCCGACCCCCGGGAATTTGGGATGTTTACCGCCAAGGCGTGTGCAGCCCGTTAATAAACGGCCGAATTCATGCGGCCTTTAAGGAAGGGATCGTGATAAAATTGGACGGGTCGACAACGAGCAGCGAGGCGCCGTCATGTTCGATCATCGCCTCGGCGACGCGCGCCCAGCCGGGAAGCAGCTTTCCGGCGATCCGCGTCTCGGGCGCCTCGATGAAGCATACATCCTCGATCTCGTCGGCGAGCAGCGCATAGCCATGCTCGGCGACCTCGACGACGATCACGCGCTGCCCCAATGCGACGGGCACCGCGGACAGGCCGACGACGACATGGGGATCGAGGAGCGTGAAGACGCGGCTGCGCAGCGCGAAGAGCCCCGCGACATGCGGCGGCGCGCCCGGCACCTCGACCGGCGTCCCCACGGTGACCACCGAATGGATGGCGCGACTGCGCAGCGCGACCCGCGTGTCGGCGATGCGCGCGATCAGATAGAGTTTGTCCATCATGCGGCTTCTCCCCCGACGCTGCGGCGCATCGCGTCGAGCAGCGCCTGGCGGTCATAACGATAGACGCTTTCGTCCTGTGGCCCCGCCGCCGCGATCGAGGTGCGCAGCCGGATCACCGGAACGCCGCCGCCGATATGCGAGCAAGCCTCGCCATCGCCCGTAAGGCAGAGAAGCACGTCGGGCGCCTCGTCGGACGGATCGCCGTCCGCGATCACCCGGTAACCCGCGCCGCGCAGGATCGGCGCAAGGAAATTGTCGCCCCAGCCGTCGCGATCGTCGGCGAGGCGGCAGGTCGGCTGGCGCGGCGCCGGCGCAGCGACCGCGGCATATTGCTCCATCAACCAGAAGGGGTCGATGAGTTCGACCGGCTCGCCGCCGACGAGCACGACGCCAGCGATCAGCCCGGGCGCGGCCGCAGGCTGCACCGCGTCGGGCAGGCGGACGATGTCGATCACCTCGGCGATCGGGTAGCAGAGCACCGCGTGGCCGTCGTAGAGGCGCAGAAGCTTCAGCGTCCCCTCACCCTCCGGCAGCGCCGCGGCGTGAACGGGGAAGATATCCTGACCGATCTGAGCCTGAATCCGGCCCGCGCTTTCGAACAGGGCCGACACCGGCGCTTCCTCGACCCGCTCGATCACCGACAGACGGACGCCGCGAATGCGGGCGTTCATGTCGCGGAAGAGCAGCAGCTGCGCGGCATTGCGCGCCGCGACCGTCTCGGCGTCGGCCTCGGCGGCCCGGTCGTGGCTGCGGCCCGCTTCGTTCGCGTCGATCGCCGCGGCGGCGAGCAGGCCCTGAACGTCGAGCAGCAACACCGGGCGGCCGTTATCGGGAAGCGTCGTGCCCGCATAAAGTCCGGTCGCCATGATCATCGGCGCGGCGGGCTTGATCACCAATTCCTCCTGATCGTGAATCGCGGCGACGCTCAGCGCATAGCTTTGCCCCTGCCCCGGCCGGACGATGACGAGCGCGCGGTCGTCGACGTCGTCGCCATGGTAGCGTCCGCGGCCGAGCACCGATTCGAGCCGAAGCAGCGGATATTGCTTGCCGCGCACCGTCGCCAGTTCGCCGCCGCCGACCCGGTCGATCCGCACCGTATCGGCGCCTTCAAGCAGGATTTCACGCACGGAGCCGCGCGGAATCGCGAAATATTGCCCTGCGGCGCGCACCATCAGGCCCGATATGATCGTCAACGTCATCGGCACGCGCAGAAGGATCGTCAGCCCCCGGCCCTCGTCGTTGCGCAGCTCGACGACGCCGCCAATCTTTTCGACATTCGCCTTGACGATATCCATGCCGACGCCGCGGCCCGAGACGGCGGTAACCTTTGCGGCGGTGGAAAATCCGGGCCGGAAGATCAGCTCCAGCTTTTCTTTCGGCCCCAGCGCGCGCGCTTCGGTGGCGGTCACAAGGCGCGCGGCGATGGCTTTCGCGACCAGAACGTCCGGCGAGAGGCCGCGGCCGTCATCGCGAATTTCGATTTCGATCTGATTGCCCGACTGGCGCGCCGAGACCGATATGGTCGCGGTAATCTCCTTACCCGCCGCGACGCGATCCTCGAGCGGCTCGACGCCATGGTCGATCGCGTTGCGGACGATATGGATCAGCGGATCGCGGATATTCTCCATCATTTCGCGGTCGAGTTCGACCTCGCCGCCGCTCGTCTGGAAAGCGATCTTCTTGCCCATATCCTGCGCCAGGTCGCGGACGATGCGCGGCAATGGTGCGAACAGCTTGTCGATCCGCTGCATCCGCATCTGACTGACCGACTGACGCATGCCCGCGATCGAATCGGAGAGGCGGTCGAACGAGGCGATCAGCGACAGGTCGGCGCCCGATTCGCGCAGCATCCGGGCGAATTCGTTGCGCGCGAGCACGATGTCGGTGACGCCCGTCATCACGCTGTCGAGCAGCGGCAGCGGCACGCGGATCGAACGCCAGCCTTGCAGGTCCGCGCCGAGGTCGTCCTCCCTGCGCAGCGGAACCCCGGCGACTTCGTGCGACGCATCCCCCTCGCCCGCCCGTTCGGCAAGCGCGCCGATAACGTCGCGGTCGTCGCCCGCCGGCTCGGTGCCATCGCGTCCGAGCGCGGCGCACAGCTCGTTCAGCCGGTCGAGGATGCCGAGCACCCCGGTGACCAGCGCGGCGTTCGCGGCGCGGTTGCCGCGGCGCACCTGATCGAGCGCGTCCTCGGCGGCGTGCGACAGCGCCGTCACCCGCGGCAGGGCGAGGAAGCCCGAGCTGCCCTTGATCGTGTGCACGAAACGGAAAATGGCGTCGAGCTGCGCGCGGTCGGCGGGATCGGCCTCCCACGCCACGATCGCCCCGCCCGCTTCGGCGAGAATTTCCGCCGTTTCGGCCAAAAAGTCGTTCAGCAGATCGTCCATCGCCGTATCGGTGCGCCCCAAAAAAATAGAAGCTCCACCATGGCCGACAATGGTTAAGTTTGGCTTTACTTGCGCCAGTTCGTCGGCGGGAAAGCAGGGCGAATCCTTCTTTCGCGGCCGCTTGGCGGGGTGGGTTGGCCGAGTGCGGAACCCTGCCCGCGGCCGCGCGTATTCGGCAGGAGCTAATCGGGAGGAATCTCATGCAATTGAAGATGTTTACGCTGGCCGGTGCGGCGGCTTTGGCGCTGACTGCATGCACGGCGAAGGAAAAGCCGACCCAAGATGGCACCGCGGACACCCCCGCCGGCGGCGTGACGCGTCAGGAGGCCAAAGCCGAACCGGATACCCCGCCGGTCACCCCCATGCCCGCCGCGACAGTGATCCAGTCCCAGCCCGGCCCCGACGGATCACAGGTCGACCTGCTTTCGGTCAAGGTCACCGGCGACATCCTGACCGTCGCCATGCGCTGTTCGAGCCCCGAGCGATATAATCGGGAATCGATCCGGGTCGCCCAGATCAGCGTGATCGACGATGCCACGTCGCAGCGCATCGGTGTGCTGAAAGACAATGAAGGCAATGCCATGGTGTCCAACCTCGTCCGCAGCAGCAGTCCGGACAATGACAATATGATGGTCGATTGCACATCCAAACCCGGTGTAATGTGGGCCAAATTCCCGGCACCGCCGGCCACCAGCACGACCGTTTCGATCAACCTTCCCGGGGTCGCGCCCTTCGACGGCATTCCCGTACAGCGATGAGGTGGCCGCTCCTGTCCGTCGCCGCGGCCGCTATGATCGGCGGCTGTTCGGCGGACGCGCCGACCGATGCCGCCAACCAGAGCGAAAGCTCGAGCGCGTCGTCACGCCCCGCCGGAGATACGGCCTCGCCGCCCGCCGCCGGCATGAGCGCAAAGGTCAGTTCGCTCACGGGGACGGTCAGCGGGCTCAATACGCGGGTCACCGACATGGGCACGATCATCGACCTGCCCGCCGACGCCTTGTTCGAATATGACAAGGCCGTGCTGACGCAGGCGGCCGAGGTGGAACTGCGCAAGGCGGCCGAGATGATCCGCGGCAGCCCTCCCGGCGCGATCCGGGTGATCGGACATACCGACAGCAAGGGCGACGACGCCTATAACCAGATGCTATCCGAAGCGCGCGCGAATAGGGTCGCGGACTGGCTCCGCGAGCAGGTCGGCGTTCGCCAGCGCGAGTTGCTGGTGTCGGGCCGGGGCGAAGCCGCGCCGATAGCGCCCAACGAAAATGCCGCGGGCGGCGACGATCCCGCGGGGCGCGCAAAGAACAGGCGGGTGGAGCTGGTTGTCCCGACGACGGACGGCCGATCGCCGGACCCTGCTAGCTGACGACTACACGCCGTCGCAGGGAACACCCGTCAGCGCCCCCTAGAGCCTCTCCTGGCTAGATCGAGCCTCTAAGCACCGCGCCGACGAGCAGTGAGGTCGGCGTCTCGCGCGCCAGCATCACCGTGCCGTCGCTTTGCCGCGCAACGGCTTGCACCAGCACGGCGGGCGCGGTGCGCGAAGTCATGGGGCTTGCGCCTTCACCTTCGGCGAGGATCCGTTCGACATCGGCATCGAGGAAAATCCGCTCCGCCTCGACGTGCAGCGCGATTTCGACGCCTTCGGCCTGCTTCTCGCAGCCGATATCGAGCCGGCCGCCGCGCACCAGCGCATCGACGAGCAGCAGCGCGAGGTTGAGGATGATCTTCACCGCCGGCTTCGGCAGCGGGTCGGCCCCGATCATCCAGTTGAGGGTGATCGCGCGGTCGCCGATGATGCCCTGGATCGCCGATTTGGCTTCATCGGCGGGCACAAGCTCGCCGAAACCGCCCGCCGATCCGAAGGCGAGGCGAAAGAATTTGAGCTTGTTCGCCGAGGTCCGCGCGCTCTGTTCGAGCAGGTCGATGCAGCGCGCCCGCATTTCGGGGTCTTTTTCGTCGGCGAGCAATTCGAGGCCGTTGGCGAAGGCGCCGACCGGGCTCAAGAGGTCGTGACACAGGCGCGAGGCCAGCATCGAGGCGAAATCGACGCGATCGTCGGACATGGATGAACAGGCTCCCCGGCGCAGTAGCCGGATATTTCCGGCGTGGGTCGCTCCTAGGGCAGCAGACCGCCGCGGGGCAAGCGAAAGCCGTAACAGTTGGCACTTGTGCCCACGGCTCGACACGGTAACACGCACCCTATGGCGCTATTTTCGAACGACGGCTCCGCCGCACGAATATTCGATTTGCAGTTCGAGCCCGATGGCGACGGCTTCCTCTATCGCCCGAATTTCGACGTGGAGGCGGTGCGTATCACCGCTGAAGAAAAGCAGATGATTATCGACGCCTATCATCGACGAATGCGGCGCTCGATCTGGCTGGTCGCAGGCACGACGGTCCTTTTGATCCTCGTACTCGAAATTTGGACCAGCGGTCGGTTTGCGGAGCAGCATCGACTAGCATATTGGGCCATAGTATCCTTTCCAACGCTTGCGCTCCTGCTCCTACACCGTCGCGCATGGTACGCTCCCGCTCGCGCCTTCGAACGACGGCCAAGCGCCGGTAGGTCGCTATCGCGAAGGGAAATGCGCGATCGGATATTGGCCGAGCAAGACTATGGAATTCACCTCTCGACGCTGCTGATCTTCTCAGCGCTGCTTGCCGTCTCGCTCAACGCCCCCAGCCCGCTCCGCGGTTGGAGCCTTGCGTGGATCGGCGCCGAAATCGCGGTCATCATCATTTGTGTGACGAACCTTTATCGGAAATGGAAATTGCCGGCCCCACCGTGATGGACGCTTGCAAGGGCTCGACTTGAAAATTGGCGCCCGCTTCCCATATCCCAACCAATGTTGGGGGACGACGAAATACTGACCGTGACGCTTCTGGACAGCGCGGCCGGGCTGCGGCTCGACCGGGCGCTGGCCGAGGCGCTTCCCGCCCTTTCGCGCGAACGATTGAAGACGCTGATCAAGGGTGGACGCGTCGTCGATGCAGGCGGCACGGTGCTGTGGGACCCGTCGGCGAAGGCGCCCGCGTCCGCGACGATCGAGGTCCGCCTGCCCGCCGCGACGCCCGCGCATAATGTCGCGCAGGACATGGGCCTCGTCATCGCGTTCGAGGACGAGCATCTGATCGTCGTCGACAAGCCTGCTGGGATGGTCGTCCATCCCGCCGCGGGCAATCTCGACGGCACGATGGTCAATGCGCTGCTCCACCATTGCGCGGGGCAATTGTCAGGGATCGGCGGCGTCGCGCGCCCCGGGATCGTCCACCGCATCGACAAGGACACCAGCGGGCTGATCGTCGCCGCCAAGCACGACAAGGCCCACGAAGGGCTCGCGAAGCAATTCGCCGCGCACAGCATCGACCGCCGCTATCTCGCGATCGCGACCGGGCGGCCGATGCCAGCGAACGGTACCGTCGATGCCGCGCTCGGCCGGTCGAACACCAACCGTAAGAAAATGGCGGTGGTCGCCGAGGGACGCGGCAAGCATGCGATCACCCACTACCGGACGATCGAGCCGCTGAAAAATGCGACTTTGGTCGAATGCCGGCTCGAAACCGGGCGCACCCACCAGGTGCGCGTCCATATGGCGCATATCGGCCATCCACTCGTCGGCGATCCGGTCTATGGCCGGGCCAAAAAGCCTTTGTCGGAGGTGCTGAAAGCGCGGAATTTCGTGCGGCAGGCATTGCACGCCGCCCATTTGGGCTTTATTCATCCGGTGACCGGTAACAGGATCGCGCTCGACAGCACCCTCCCCCAGGATATGCGGGAACTGATCGATGAACTGCGCGTTTAGGTTTCGAATGAAAATCTATTTTGACCGTGGATGTCAACCGCGGCACATCTCTCCTCTGGAATTTTAGGGAAGACGCTATGGCTAACAAAAGCAATGTTCCGGCAGTGGTGCCCGCGCTCGGCGGTGAGGCGAGCCTGAACCGCTATCTGGCCGAAATCCGCAAATTTCCGCTGCTGACGCCCGAGCAGGAATATATGCTCGCGAAGCGTTTTCAGGAGCATGAAGACAGCGAGGCGGCGGCGCAGCTCGTCACCTCGCACCTCCGCCTCGTCGCGAAGATCGCGATGGGTTACCGCGGCTATGGCCTGCCGGTCAGCGAGCTGATCAGCGAAGGCAATATCGGGTTGATGCAGGGCGTGAAGAAGTTCGACCCCGAACGCGGCTTCCGCCTCGCCACCTATGCGATGTGGTGGATCCGCGCCTCGATCCAGGAATTCATCCTCCGCTCGTGGAGCCTCGTCAAGATGGGCACCACCGCGGCGCAGAAGAAGCTGTTCTTCAACCTTCGCCGGATGAAGAATAATCTCGAAGCGTTCGAGGACGGTGACCTGACGCCCGAACATCTCACCAAGATCGCGACCGACCTCGGCGTCACCGAGGAGGAAGTCACCAGCATGAACCGCCGCATGGCGATGGGCGGCGACACGTCGCTCAACGTCCCGATGGGCGAGGATGGCGACAGCCAGTGGCAGGATCTGCTCGGCGACGAAGGCCCGTTGCAGGATGAGCGCGTCGCCGAGGCGCAGGAACGCGACGTGCGGCATTCGCTGCTCAACGAAGCGCTCGAAACGTTGAACGACCGCGAGCGCCACATCCTGACCGAACGCCGCCTGACCGACGATCCCAAGACGCTCGAGGATCTGAGCCAGGTTTACGACGTCAGCCGCGAACGCGTCCGCCAGATCGAGGTGCGCGCGTTTGAAAAGCTGCAAAAGGCGATGCTCAAGCTCGCCGGCGATCGGCGGTTGATCGGCGCCTGAATCGATCGGACTTTCATCGTCACCGCTGAATCAGGTCCGGCGGTGACGATTAAAATATCTCTACCGCTTGTCACATCCCGGCAACCGGCTAGTTTGCTGCCATGACAACCAAATCGCGCGCGAAAAAGCGCAAGCTGCCCTGGTATCTCCGGCCGTTCAAATGGCTGCTCTGGTTCATCCTGATCAGCGTCGCCTGGGTGCTCGTTTACGCGGTCGTGCCGCCACCGGTGACATTCACCATGCTCGCCGACAGCAACGGCATCACCAAAGATTGGGAAAGCCTTTCGAACATCGACCGCAACATGGTGCGCGCGGTGATCGCGGCCGAGGACGGAAAATTCTGCAGCCACGACGGCTTCGACCGCGCGGCGATCGAAGAGGCGATCGAGCGCAACGCCAAGGGCAAGAAGCTGCGCGGCGGATCGACCGTCAGCCAGCAGACCGCAAAGAATGTCTTCCTGTGGCAGGGCAGCGGCTGGACGCGTTATGTCCGCAAGGTGCCCGAAGTGTGGTTCACCTTCCTGATCGAGACGATCTGGGGCAAGCGGCGGATCATGGAGGTCTATCTCAACGTCGCCGAGACAGGCATCGGCACTTATGGCGTCGAGGCGGGAGCGCAGCGTTATTTCAAACATGGCGCGGCCAAGCTGACCCCGCGCGAGGCGGCGCGCATCGCCGCTATCCTGCCGTTGCCGAAAAAGCGCGAGGCGATCAGCCCGTCGGGCTTCACGCGCCGTTACGGCCGCACGATTACGGCCCGCATCGGCGTGGTGAGGCGGGACGGACTGGATGCGTGCGTTTATGAATAGCGGTGACTTTGGGGGTGGTAAGCGGACGTTTCGCACCCGTCGCCCCCGCGAAGGCGGGGGCCGCTGGAGAGATAAGCAAGGCCGACGGCGACCCTTCGCCTTCGCGGGGGCGACGGCTAATTTCGGCCGGACTGAGCCAAGCCCCCGACCGGATCGCCACTAAGCCGGCTTCCAGCTCTTCCGCTCCTCGGCCTGCTTCAGCACCTCGAACGCAGCCTGCCCCGCCGCGAAGCGTTTTGCCGCCTCTGCATCGCCTGGTTTGACGTCGGGGTGGCACGTCTTCGCCAGATTGCGCCACGCCTTTTTCGTCGCCTCGAAATCGGCGTCGGGTTCGAGGTCGAGCACTTCGAGCGCGCGCATTTCGTCGGCGGTGCGGCTGCCGTCGCCCGACCCGCCCCAAGCATAATGTTGCGCGCGGGCGTAGCTGTTCGCGCCGCGCGCTTCGTCGGCAGCGCGTTCGGCGGCGTCCTCGGCGCTGAGGCCCTCGAAATAGTCCCAGCCGCGATTATACTCGGCCGCGTGAGCTTCGCAGAAATACCAGCGTTCGGGGCTGTTCGGCGATTTGGGTGCGGGGCAATTGCCGGGATTCGTACAGCCGTGCCGGTCGCACAGGCGCACCTTCTGCGTCTCGCGCGACGAGCCATAGGGGCGCCAGCGGGGAAAACCCCAGTCGTCGGATCTCTTGGCGCGGCTCATTCCATCCCATCTAGCGGCTGGAGGCCGAAATTGCTAGCCGAGCGGGCCGAAAAACCTAGTTTTCGGACTTGTAGCCGAATGCCTTCGCCGCGAGTTTGACCACGGCGGGATCGAGATCGGGCGGGGTCATCGGCACCGCGGCCTCGAGCGTTTCGACGATATGGGTAAGCGCCGCGATGCGTGCGGTCTTCTTGTGGTTGCCGTCGATCACCTTCCATGGCGCCCAGCGCGTGTTCGTCTGCGCGAACATCTCCTCCATCGCCGCGAGATACTCCTTGCGCTTCGACCGGTTGCGATAATCTTCCGGCCCGGTCTTCCAGCGCTTCCACGGATCGTCGAGCCGCGCGGCGAAGCGTTCGTCCTGCTCCTCCTGCGTGATGTGGACGAACAGCTTGACCAGATTCGTGCGGCTGCCGGTCAGCTGCGCTTCGAACTCGTTGATTTCGTCATAGCCCTTGCGCCATTCGGCCTCGCTCGCATAGCCCTCGACGCGCTCGACGAGGACGCGGCCGTACCAGCTGCGATCGAACACCGAGATTTCGCGGTTGCCGGGCAGGCGTTTCCAGAAACGCCAGAGGAAATGACGCGCCTTTTCCTCGTCGTTCGGTGCGCTGATCGGCCACACCTCGAAAAAGCGCGGGTCGAGCGACGCGGTCAGGCGCCGGATGATACCGCCCTTCCCCGCCGCGTCCCAGCCCTCGAACATGATGACGCTGCGCTGGCCGTGGATGATGTGCGCGGCCTGAAGCCGTTCGAGCCGGTCCTCAAGCGCGGCGAGATCGTCGGAATAGTCGCCGTCATATTTGGCGCCGGTTTCATAATCGGAAAGGGAGATCGTCATCGGTCCACCCTAGCGCAAGCCGGGACGTCCTACCAAGGGTGATGCGCCGATGTCATTTTCTGGGACAGCGGGCGCCGACTTTCTTGCAAACGGGCAATCAGAGCAGGTCGGCAAGCAGCCTGGCGACGCGGGCGGGGGCCTCCATCGGAATGAAATGGCTATGCTCGTCCCACAATTCGTCACGCTCGGCGCCGATCGCCGGGCCGAGGCCGGTCCAGGTCGGGCTCAATGAAAAGTCGAGCTCGCCGCCGCGCTCGCCGGTCGGGGCGCGGATCAGCGTCGATGGCACCGACAGATAGTGGAGCCACTCGTGCGGATTGGTGCGCAGCGCATTCTGATAGACCGATGCTTCGAGCGCCGGGGGACAGGCCAGTTCGAACTCCTCGCCATCGGCCGCGAGAAGCAGACCATAGGTGCAATAATCGGCGAGCACGCGCGGATCCCAATTCGCATATGGCGGCCTGTCTGCAAAACGCGCGCGCATCTCCTCGGCGTCGGTCCACACATTGCGGCGGCGCGCGACGGGATGGCCCGCAGGATCGGGAATCACTTTCGCGGCCTCGCCCTCGTAAATGGCAGGGTCCATTATGACCGGGTCGATCAGCACGAGATGGCGAAAGGCCGCGGGCCGCTGCGACGCGAGACGCGTCAGGATATAGGCGCCCATGCTGTGGCCGCAACCGACGATCGGATGCCCGCCAAGCCCGTCGAGCAGCGGCAGCAGCACATCGGCGGTTGCCGTCCAGCTGGCGAGCGTCGCGGGACGATAGCTTCGGCCATGGCCGCGGTGATCGGGAGCGATAACGTGCGTGCCCGCGGGAAGCGCCGCGACAACCTGATCCCAAAGCCGCGCATGAAAGCCGGTCGCGTGGAGCAGGAGCAGCGAAGGCCCCCCTCCGCGCTCACCCCATTCGAACCAGCAGATTTCGCCTTCCGGCGTTTTCAGCCGATGTTCCCGGGGTTCGTTCACACCTTAGCTCTTCGGACCGTCGACGATACGGATGCCGAGTTCCTTGAGCTGCTTGTCGCTGACCGGTGCCGGGGCGCCCATCATCAAGTCCTCGGCCTTCTGGTTCATCGGGAAGACGACGACTTCGCGGATGTTCGGCTCGTCGGCGAGCAGCATCACGATGCGGTCGACGCCGGGCGCCGAACCGCCGTGCGGTGGCGCGCCGAATTTGAAGGCGTTGATCATGCCGCTGAAATTCGCGTCGACATCGGCTTGGCTGTAGCCCGCGATTTCGAACGCCTTGTACATGATGTCCGGACGGTGGTTCCGGATCGCGCCCGAGGACAGCTCGACGCCGTTGCAGACGATGTCATACTGCCAGGCGAGGATGTCGAGCGGGTCCTTGGTTTCGAGCGCTTCGAGCTCGCCCTGCGGCATCGAAAACGGGTTGTGGCTGAAATCGATCTTGCCCGTTTCCTCGTCGGCCTCGAACATCGGGAAGTCGACGATCCAGCACATCTCGAACTTGTTCGGATCGATCAGGTCGAGCTGTTCGGCAACACGGGTGCGCGCAAAACCGGCGAGCTTGGCGGCGGTCGCTTCCTTGCCCGCGGCGAAGAAGAGGCCGTCGTCGGGACCGATGCCGAGTTCGGCGGCGAGCGCGTCCATCTTGTCGGCGCCATGGTTCTTGGCGATCGGGCCGCCCCACTCGCCGCCCTTGCGCGTCGCATAGCCGAGGCCCGCAAAGCCCTCACCCTGCGCCCAGCTGTTCATGTCGTCGAAGAATTTACGGCTCTTCTCGGCGGTTGCGGGCGCCGGGATCGCGCGCACGACGTCGCCCGCCGCGACGATGTCGGCAAAGCGGCCGAAGCCCGAGCCGATGAAGTGCGACGAGACGTCGGTGATGATCAGCGGGTTGCGCAGGTCGGGCTTGTCGTTGCCATATTTCAGCATCGATTCGCGGTACGGAATGCGCGGGAACGAGCCCGACGGGGTTACCGACTTGCCGTTCGCAAACTCCTCGAAAACACCCGCGAGCACGGGTTCGATCGCGTTGAAGACATCGTCCTGGGTGACGAAGCTCATTTCGAAGTCGAGCTGATAGAATTCGCCGGGCGAACGGTCGGCGCGCGCATCCTCGTCGCGGAAGCAGGGCGCGATCTGGAAATAGCGGTCGAAACCCGCAACCATCAGCAGCTGCTTGAACATCTGCGGCGCCTGCGGCAGCGCATAGAATTTGCCGGGATGGACACGGCTCGGCACCAGATAGTCGCGCGCGCCTTCTGGCGACGAGGCGGTCAGGATCGGCGTCTGATATTCGGTGAAGCCCTGCTCGACCATGCGGCGGCGCAGGCTGGCGATCACGTTCGAGCGCAGCAGGATATTCGCGTGGAGACGGTCGCGGCGAAGGTCGAGGAAGCGGTATTTGAGACGGATATCCTCGGGATATTCCTGCTCGCCAGCGACCGGCATCGGTAGTTCGATCGCCGCCGACTGGACCGCGACGTCGCGCGCGCGGACTTCGATCGCCCCGGTGGGCAAATTGCTATTGGTCGTTTCGGCCGATCGCGCGACGACATCGCCGGTGATCGTCACGACGCTTTCGGTGCGCAGCCCGTCGAGCGTGGCGAACGCCGCGTCGCTGCTGTCGGCCACGATCTGGGTCAGGCCATAATGATCGCGCAGATCGACGAAGAGCAGCCCGCCGTGGTCGCGCTTGCGATGGACCCAGCCCGAAACGCGGACATTCTGGCCGACATCCTCGGCGCGAAGCTGGCCGCAATTATGGGTGCGATAGGCGTGCATTTTTCGTCGTCTTTCGATGAATGAGGAAATCAACTTTAACGTGATTTGTGGCCGCGCCTAAGGCAGGTCGGCGCGCCATTTGTCAAGGGTCGAGGCGGTTTCAGCAGGTCAATCCCAGCCCATCGAGCACCTCGCTGCCGAACAGCGCGCGGTGGGCGGGATCGGGCATCAGCCGGTCGCGCGCGGCGCGCCAGCGGCGGAAATCCTCGCTATAATCGGACGCGACGCGCGTGGCATCGAGACGGCAGCTTTTCGCCCAATGGCGAGTAAAGACGATGCCCTCGGCATCGAGACATTCGACGACGCGCGCATAAGCGTCCGCGGTGCGCTGGCTCCGCGGGCCGTCGAAATCGATCACCGCATTGTGCGGAAAACGCGTGGGCGCGAGCAGGCCCTGCGCGCGCTCCATGAAACGCACGGTAACGACGGTCGAACCGCCATGCTTTGCGTAGACCGCGCAGATGCGCTCGAAGGCGCGCGCGAGATCGGCGCGATCGATGGTGACCGAGGCGTTGAACAGGTCCGCCAGCGGCCGGTGCGTGTCGAGCCCCTCACCCCAGCTGCCGAACACCGGCGGATCATCGATGTCGGGGCCGGCGGCGTAACCCATCTTCATGGCGAACTGCAGCAGCGCGCCCCGCGCCCATGGATAATCGTCGAGCAGCCGGCCGAGCAGGCTAAGCGCGTCATAGCCCGCGCCGAGCTGGCCGGGCGTCGCGCGAGGATAATCGTCGCGCCACACCTCGCGGTAAAGGAAGCGCAGCATCGCGGGACGCTTGAACGGCTTGTAGGGATTGACGATCATCTGGACGAAATCGGGGTCGCGGTCGAGCGCGTAAGCAGCCGAGAAGCGTCGAAAATCCCCCATGGCAAGCCAGTCGAGCGCGGCGCGGTCGACCTTGCGCAGATTCTGGATCGGGCGAACGAGAAATTTGGGCACGCTGTCGACGACAAGCGCGGTGACGATGCCGAGCGAACCGACGGGGAGCTGGGCCGCGGCGAAAATGTCATCGTCGCACAGCACCGCCGAGCCCGTCGCGGCGATGAAGGCGTCGCTCATCAAGCCCGCGTCCGGCTCAATCCAGTGGATGCCGCCGGGCGTGACGATCTGCACCGCGCGGATATGATCCTGAATGCCGCCGCGCGCGATCATCGAGCCGTGCGTGCCGGTGGCGCAGGCGCCCGCAAAAGTCTGGCCGTTGCCTGCGCCGCTGGTCCACAGCGAGCGGCCTTGCGCCTCGAACTTGTCGGAAACCTCATCGACGAGCGCTCCGGCTTCGACGAGCATCAACGCGTTCGCGTCAACGCCGGGACCGACATCTTCGGCGCCGACCCGGAAACAGCGATTGAAACGGCGCGTGTGGAGCAGCCAGCTTTGCGAGCTGATGTTGACGTTCGAGGGCGACCAGCCTGCGCCGAGCGGCCGGACGCGGCGCCGGGCTCTTTGTGCCTGCCCGAGCCAGTCGTGTACCGATTTCGCGGCGATCGCGATCTCGTCGCGCCCGCGCTCCGCGTCACCGCTGCGCAAGGCAAAGCGCGTCGCCGCCTCGCAGGTCCCGGTGCCGTGATAATTGGTCCAGCGGCCTTCCTCGCGGAGCTTGACGATCGGCATCAAGCTTCTCCGAGCGGCAGGATGCCGGCATGCGCGCGCCACGCGACCGTGACCGGGCGCAGGAAGCCCAAGGTGGCAATCGCGACGAGCATCTGGCGCCGCGTCGCGAACACGCGGACATCGCACAGGCCATGGTCGGAATCGGGCGTCACGAACGGCTGCGCGGCCTCGGCGGCGAAGCCCCAGCCCTTCAGTGTCACCACCATCGATTCTTCGTCGAGCGGCCGCGGATTGGCGATCGAAACGAAGATATCTGCCTGCCCCGCCATATATTGGCCAAAAAGCAACGCAAAACCGAGCGCGGCGAGCGCCCAACCGAGCCACATCATGCCCCAAATCCCTCCGTTTTTCCCGTGGCCGGTGTTCCGGCTCTGCGACCCGAAGAGCGACGGTCAGCTGTGTCACAATTTTTCCTGCCCGTTCCTTTCAACTAGCTGTATAGGCGCGCTATGCAAGTCCATCCGTTGATCGAAACCAACGCCGCGCTCGTCGAATTCTGCGACCTCATCGGGAACAGCGATTTCATCGCGGTCGATACCGAATTCATGCGCGAAAACACCTTCTGGCCAGAGCTTTGCCTGATCCAGGTGGCCGACCGCGACCATGCCGCGGCGATCGATCCGATGGCGCCCGGCATCGATCTGAAGCCCCTGCTCGACCTGCTCGTCGACAATGAGGATATGCTGAAGGTCTTTCACGCGGGCGGGCAGGATGTCGAAATCATCTTCAACCTGACGGGAAAGACCCCGCACCCGATCTTCGACACGCAGATCGGCCAGATGGCGCTGGGTCAGGCCGAACAGGTCGGCTATTCGAACCTCGTCGAGGCATGGATCGGCGTGCAGCTCGACAAGGGCGCGCGCTTTACCGACTGGAGCCGCCGTCCGCTCGACAAGCGCCAGATCGACTATGCGATCGGCGACGTCACGCACCTCGCGAAGATTTTCCCGATGATGCTCGACAAGCTGATCAAGACCGGGCGCGGTCACTGGCTCGACGAGGAGATGGAAAAGCTCGCCGACCCCGCCAATTACAGCGTCGATCCCGACAAGGCGTGGCAGCGGATCAAGGTCCCGACGCGCAAGCTCGACGTGCTGGGCCGCCTGCAGGCGCTCGCCGCGTGGCGCGAGCGCGAGGCGCGGCAAAAGAATCTGCCGCGCGGCCGGATCGTCAAGGACGAGACGCTCGCCGACCTCGCCGCGCATCCGCCGAAGGATCAGGACGGGCTGGGCCGCGTGCGCGGGCTGTCGGCGACCTGGCGCACGAACGACATCGGCGGCAGATTGATGGACGCGATCGCAAATGCCAAGCCGATGTCCAAGGACGACATGCCCGACCGCGCGCCGCGCGGCCCGGGACTCGGCAAGGAAGGCACGCTGGTGGCCGACCTTTTGAAGCTGCTGCTCAAGATCCGGGCGCGCGAACTCAACGTCGCGGCGCGGCTGATCGCGCGCAGCGACGATCTCGAAGCCCTCGCCGCCGGCGCGCGCAAAGGCATCCAGATGATGGAGGGGTGGCGCTATGACGTGTTCGGCCACGCCGCGCTCGACCTTGTCGAAGGGCGCATGGGTTTCGCCGTCAAGAACGGCAAGCTTGTGATGAGCGAGATCGACGCGGCAACGGCGGCCGAGGTTTAGGACCTCATCGCCCCCGCCTTCGCGGGGGCGACGTGCGTTTATAACAGTACCAACTCAGGCTTGGCATCGAGCGCCTGCGCGAGGACGCGCAGGCGGCGCTCGACCGATTCGCCCGCCAGATGATGCCAGCCGGCGTCGAGAGACAGCCGCAGCCTGCCATCGACGAGCGCGATCCCGCTTGCCTTGAGCGGCGCCTCGACGCCCCCGGTCAGCCGCTGGGCAAGCCGGATCGCGAGACCCCATTGCCGCGCGCGTGCCAATCGTTCGGGCGAAACGAGTGTGCCCATCGCGGGAAATTCGGCGTCAGCCCCGCCGAAGCCGGCGTAAAGCGCGCGCGCAAGGAGGATGCGCCCCGGAATGTCGATGCTGCGCCAATTGCCGTGCAGGCCGATCTCGGTGCCGCGTTCGGCGCGGAAATCGGGGTTCGCCGACCAGGCGACGTCGCTGAGCAGGCTCGCCGCGAGGCGCACGCGGCTGTCGGCCGGGGCTTCATCGGCAAAAAGCGGCGCGATCCAGTCGGCGATCGCACGGCCGTGGGGGGCGAAACGCGCGAGGCGACGGCCTTCGAATTCGGCGGCGACGATCAGCGGATCCTGCGCGCGCGTCGCGGGATCGAGCGCCTGATAGAGCAGGCCCTCGCGAAGGCCCGATGACGAGACGGTCATTTCGGGGACGTCGAGGATGTTGACGAGCGCCGCGAGCAGCGCCGCGGCGTCGGGCAAGGCGGCCGCGCGGTTCGACGCCATGCCGGGAATCGCGCGCAATTCCTCGAAGCTCAGCCTTTTGGTCGCGCGGATCAAGCGACGGAGCGCGCTGCGCGGCAGCGTATGCTGGTCGAGCACCGCAAGCGGGTCCTTGGTGAGTTCGAGGTCGAGACGCGAGAGCGCGCGCCACGACCCGCCGACGAGGTAGAGCGGCAGCCCGGCCAAGCCCTCGCCGGGCCAGCCGGCGGTGCGGAGCATCTTGCGGATCGCGCGCTCGAATGCCTGTTCGCCATCCTGGCGCAGCGCGGGCAGGCGGAGCACGCCGAGCGGAAAGGATGCGCAGCGACCGACCCGGCCATCGGAAACCTCGGCGAGCTCGAGGCTGCCGCCGCCCAGATCGACCGCGATGCCCCGCGCGTCGGGGATCGCCGAAAGCACGCCATGCCCGGCGGCTTCGGCTTCCTCCTCGCCCGAGAGCAGCCGGATATCGAGACCGGCTTCGGCCGCGGCGGCGATGAAGTCTGGGCCGTTCGCCGCGTCGCGCACCGCGGCGGTGGCGACGCACTGGACCGTCTTCACGTCCATATGCTGCGCGAGCAGCGCGTAGCGGCGGAGCGCGACGAGGCCGCGTGTCGCATCTTCGGGCGCGATGCGGCCGTCGATCGCGAGGCCGCGGCCGAGACCGGCGGCGACCTTTTCGTTGAAGATCACCGCGGGCGCGCGCGCCGGGCCTTCATAGACGACGATGCGGACCGAGTTGGAGCCGATGTCGATGACGGCAGATCGGCTGACCGTTTGTTTGGAGGTGCGCAGGAAATTCAACTTCTTCTCAATCTTCACGCATATCGAAGGCGAGCGTCGGGACGTCCTGGCGCTTGTGGAGTGCGGTGCCGCGGCCCGAGAGCGAGGGGTTGTTCATGAAATAATGGTGCAAGTTGAATGGCTTATCCCCGGACTCCACGCGTTCGGAGGTGCCGTCGGGCTGCAATATCCAGCTTTGTTCATTGTCGATGAGGTTCGCGACGAGGACCTGATCCAATATCTGGTCGTGGACGGTCGGATTGTCGATCGGGATCATATATTCGACGCGGCGGTCGAAGTTGCGCGGCATCCAGTCGGCGCTCGAAATATAGAGCTTGGCACCGCGGTGCGGCAGCGGCGCGCCGTTGGCGAAGGCCCAGACGCGGCTGTGTTCGAGGAAGCGGCCGACGACCGATTTGACGCGGATCGTTTCGGAAAGTCCGGGCACGCCGGGGCGCAGGCAGCAGATGCCGCGCACGATCAGCTCGATCGGCACGCCCGCCGCGCTCGCTTCATAGAGCTTGTCGATGATATCGGGATCCACGAGGCTGTTCATCTTGGCCCAGACGCCCGACGGCCGCTCTGCCCGGGCGGCCGCGGTTTCGGCGTCGATCAGTTCGGACAGATGCCGACGCATATTGAGCGGCGACATGGTGATGAGGTCGAGCCGTTCGGGTTCGACATAGCCGGTGATGTAATTGAACAGCTGCGCGGCATCGCGCCCCGCGCGCGGATCGGCGGTGAAGAAGCTGAGGTCGGTATAGATACGCGCGGTGACCGGGTGATAATTGCCGGTGCCGAAATGGCAGTAGGTACGATAGCCCTGCCCTTCGCGGCGCACGACCATCGAGATCTTGGCGTGCGTCTTCCACTCGATAAAGCCGTAGACGACTTGCACCCCGGCACGTTCGAGCTGGTTCGCCCAGAGCAGATTCTGTTCCTCGTCGAAACGCGCCTTCAATTCGACGACGGCGGTGACCGACTTGCCCGCCTCGGCCGCCTCGATCAGCGCGCGGATGACCGGCGATTGGTTGCCGGCGCGGTAGAGCGTTTGTTTGATCGCGACGACGTCGGGGTCGGCCGCCGCCTGCCGCAGGAACGAGAGGACGACGTCGAAACTTTCATAAGGGTGGTGGACGACGATGTCCTTCGAACGGATCGCCGCAAAACAGTCGCCGCCGTGTTCGCGAATGCGTTCGGGAAAGCGCGGCGAGTAAGCGGGGAATTTGAGGTCGGGGCGGTCGACGTCGACAAGCGCCGAGAGCGCCGCGAGGCCGATGAACCCGCCGATCTTGGCAACGATCGCCTCATGTCCCTGAATATCGGCATTGAGCACCTCGGCGATCTCGGCGGGCATATCGGCTTCGAGTTCCATCAGGATCACGCGGCCGCGGCGACGGCGGCGGATCGCGGTACGGAACAGGCGCACGAGATCCTCGGCCTCTTCCTCAAGCTCGATATCGCTGTCGCGGATGATGCGGAACACCCCCAAGGACCGGATCGCGAAACCCGGAAACAGGAGGTCGCCGAACAGTTCGATCAGATATTCGATCGGCACGAAAGCGCTCGGTTCCCCGGGAACCGGCACGAAGCGCGCCAGCGAGGCCGGGATCATCACCAGTTCGCGCACCGTCTCTCCGCTCGCCTTGCGCTGAAGGTCGAAGATGACGCCCAGCCCGCGGTTGGGGATGAAGGGAAAGGGGTGCGCCGGATCGAGCACCTGCGGGGTCAGGATCGGAAAAATCTGGTCGATGAAATATTGGCGCAGCGCCGCGCGGAGCGCCTCCTTGTTCGACCCTGTGCCGTGAACGACGATGCCCTGTTCGCCGAGTTGGCGGTGGAGCAACTGCCATTCGCTCTGTTGCTGGTCGACGAGGCGGTGCACCTCGGCCTCGATCTCGGCGAGTTGCTGCCCCGGCGAGCGTCCGTCGGCCGAGGGATCGTCGATCCCCTGGAGCTGCTGGCCCTTGAGCCCCGCGACGCGGACCATGAAGAATTCGTCGAGATTGCTGCCCGAGATCGACAGGAAGCGGAGGCGTTCGAGCAGCGGATGCGCGGGGTTGCGCGCTTCTTCCATCACCCGCCGATTAAAGGCAAGCCATGACAGTTCGCGGTTGAAGAAGCGTTCGGGACCGAAGGAAGGGGGCGCCGTATGGGCGTCGTTATCCGCGCGAAGTGGCTGGCCTGTTAGCGACATGTATCGGCATCCTGTCGTTCGAGGAGATCGGGATCGATCAGCCCCTGTGACAGTAATGTTTCACGAGTAAGACGAATGCCGATGCCGCCGCCCTTTTCGAGCGAGGCGGCGTCGAGCGCGGCGACGACACGGTGGATCATCGCGTAGCTGCGCTCCATGCGCGGGACGATGTAGGAAGCGACGCCCGGCGCCAATGCCATGCCGCGCTGCGCGAACAGCGCCTCGATCAGGTCGCGCGCAAGACAGTCGTCGGGTTCGCCGATCGTCAGCACCGGCACCGCGGCGAGGCGCGAGCGAAGATCGGGCAGCGCGACGTTCCAGTCCGCGGGAGGCGCGTCGGCGATGATCAGCAGCGGCGTGCCGCTCGCCTGCGCGGCGTTCCAGGCGTGGAAAATCTCTTCTTCGGAAACGCTGGCGTGCCCGTCGATGACGCGGCCGCCGGTTTCGCGCGCGAAGAGCCGGCCCATCAAGCTGCGCCCGGAGCCGCGCGGGCCCGTGAGCACCGCGGTGCGCACGGGCCAGGTCGCGACATGGCGCAAATAGCGCACCGCATCGGCGTTGCTGGTGCCGACGATCAGCGGGCCGTCGTTCGAACCGCCCGCGCTCCAATCGAGCGGGAGCGCGATCTGGGACGCGCGCGCCATCAGCGGCTGATCCTGAGCTGACCGCCGCCTTCCTGCACGTTGAACCCGCGTGCCGCGAGCGCCGCGCGCAGCGCCGCGATGTCGCCGCGGAAGGTCACGCGCATCACCGACATGCCGCCGAGCGCGAGGCTGGTGGTCGAGGCCGACTGGACGCCCGCGACGCCGGCGACGGCGCGTTCGGTCGCGGTGACCGAATCGACGTCGGGCGAACTGTACTGGACGGTGAAGCTCTGCACCCCCGATGCGGGCGTGGCGGGCACGCTGGCGTCGATCTCGCTGGGCAGGACCTCCTCATCGGTCGCGATCTCTTCGGGCAAGTCTTCCCTTTCGACCGGTTTTTCGAGCACGAGATAGGTGTCGGTCTTGAGGACGCCCGCGGTCAGCGCGTCGGTATAGATGCGGTCCATCCGCGCGACCGCCTTTTCCATCATGTCGGGCAGCGCCGCCGGGCTCGGCCCGGTCATGGTGAAGCTGGAGATCAGCTTGCTGTCGGGGCCGAAGCGCGCGGTGAAATGGCCTTTGATCGGCCCGCCGGGGTAGCTATATTCAACGCGCGCGATGGGCGTCAGCACGTCGGCGGCGCCATATTGATCGAGGATCACGCGCCACCAGACGCGGCCGCGGCGGCCGGTCTGACCCGCGTTGATCAGCAGCGTGTCGGCGCCGGTGCCCGCGGTGCGGACATAATCGATCGCGCTCTGCCCCGTATTATATTCGGCCCACGCACGCTGCCACGCGCTGCGCTGTTCGAACACCTGCGGGATGGCATCGATCGCATAGACCGGAATCACGAGCAACGGCGGCGAGCGGAGGGTGCGGCCGCTGACGCCCAATATCTGTCCGGCGCGGACGCGGTCGAACTGGATGCCGAGCTTGGCGACATAGCGGCGCGGGCCGATCTGCTCGTCCTCGACCACGATCGACGTGACGATGCCGTCGAGCACCGAATCGGTGAGCGCGGGCCCCTCGGTGCCGTTCAGCCGGCGATACAGCTGCGCCCAGCCCTTGCGCTGCGCCTCGCGCCAGCCCTTCGAACGCGCATCGTCGGCATTGTCCCCCGTAACGTCGACGAGGATGCCGCTGGCGAGGAAATCGCCGCTGCTGTTGATCGGGGTGATGCCGCGATCGCCGCGTGTGATCTGGCCATCGACGATACCCGCGAGCAGAATCGCCAGAAAAAAGCCGAAGAGCGCGGCCCAGCGCCAGTCGCGGCCGCGCAGCGCGTCGACGGAGAAGCTCGGGGCGAAGCGGGGGAAAGCAGCCGAAATCATATCTTCTCTATGCTTTGCCCAAAAGCGCGGGCCCCGACAAGGAAATCATGGCAATTCGTGGCCGGAACCGTTAGTCGCGCGTGCCATGGATTCCAAGCACAACCAACCCGGCTCCTACACTTATGCGCAGGCCGGCGTATCGATCGAGACCGGCAACGCGCTGGTCCGTGCCATTGCTCCGCTCGCCCGCGCGACGCGCCGACCCGGCGCCGATGCCGACCTTGGCGGCTTTGGCGGTTTTTTCGACCTGAAGGCGGCGGGGTTCAACGACCCCCTGCTCGTGGCGGCGAACGACGGGGTGGGCACCAAGCTCAAACTCGCGATCGAATCGGGCAAGCATGACGGGGTCGGGATCGACCTGGTCGCGATGTGCGCGAACGATCTGATCGTGCAGGGCGCCGAGCCGCTGTTTTTCCTCGATTATTATGCGACTGGCAAGCTCGACAACCAAGTCGCGACCGAAGTCGTCGCGAGCATCGCCGAGGGCTGCAAGCAGGCCGGATGCGCGCTGATCGGCGGCGAGACCGCCGAAATGCCGGGCATGTATTCGGACGGCGACTATGATCTCGCGGGCTTCTGTGTCGGCGCGGTCGAGCGCGACCAGGTGCTGACCGCCGACAAGGTCGCGGCGGGTGACGTGATTTTGGGCCTCGCCTCATCGGGCGCGCATTCGAACGGCTTTTCGCTCGTGCGCCGGCTCGCGGCCGACAAGGGATGGAAGCTCGATCGCCCTGCCCTGTTCGACCAGACTATTCTGCTGATCGACGCGCTGATGGCGCCGACGCGCATCTATGTGAAGAGCCTGCTGCCGCTGGTGAAGACCGGCAAGATTCACGCGCTCGCGCATATCACCGGCGGCGGATTGCTCGAGAATATCCCGCGCGTGCTGCCCAAGACCTTGCACGCGCATGTCGATGCCGATGCGTGGGAGCAGCCGCGGCTGATGGCCTTCCTGCAGGCGCAGGGCAATATCGAGCCCGAGGAAATGGCGCGCACCTTCAATTGCGGGATCGGCATGGTCGTCGTCGTGGCCGAGGGCGATGTCGCCGAGGTGACGGCGGCGCTGGAGGGTGCGGGCGAGACAGTGCTGCGCATCGGACATATCGCCGAGGGCGAAAAGGGCTGCACCGTGACCGGCAGCGCCGAGACGTGGAGCGCGATGGGAGCGTGGAGCGCGACGCACCACGGGTAATCCCGAAACCGTTTGCCCTGAGCTTGTCGAAGGGCGGTTCTTCCTTTTAACTGCAGAAGAGAAAAGAACGGTGCTTCGACAGGTTCAGCACGAACGGATCAAAGGAATGGCGCTTTGACGAAAGCCAAGGTCGCGGTTCTGATCTCGGGCGCCGGAACCAATATGGCAGCGCTGCTCTATGCGGCGAAGGCCGAAACCTGCCCCTATGAGCTCGTGCTCGTCGCGAGCAACGATCCCGATGCGGCGGGGCTGACGATCGCCGAGGCCGAGGGCATCGCGACGTGGGCGCGCACGCACAAGGGCATGAACCGCGACGCGTTCGACGCGCTGGTCGACGAGCAATTGCGCGCGGCGGGCGCCGAATATGTCGCGCTCGCGGGGTATATGCGGATCCTGTCGGACGATTTCGTCGGACGCTGGGCGGGGCGGATGATCAATATCCACCCGAGCCTGCTGCCACTCTACAAGGGGCTGAATACGCACAGCCAGGCGATCGAGGCGGGCGACAAGTTCGGCGGGTGCAGCGTCCATATCGTGACGCCCGGCGTCGACGAGGGGCCCGTGCTCGCGCAGACGCCGGTCGCGATCCTGCCCGGCGATAGCGTCGAAACGCTGGCGCGGCGGGTGCAGTTCGCCGAGCATCAGCTTTATCCCGCCACGCTCGCCGCCTTCGTGACGCGCGAGAGGTCGCCCGACTATCTGCGCGGCCGGGTGCGCGACCTCGCCATGGCGCTACCCGAGGCCGACGAGGTGGTGTCGCATGGGATGCCATGCTTCGGAATCGTGAAGGGCAAGAAATTTGCCTATTTCACCGAGGATCATCATGGCGACGGTAAGATCGCGCTGCTGGTCAAGATCAGTGGCGGCGACGAGCAGGCGGCGCTGATCGAACTCGACGAAGAGCGCTATTACCGTCCCGCCTATTTCGGCGACGGCTGGGTCGGCATCCGCCTCGACCTTGGCGACACCGACTGGGATGCGATCGGCGAATGGCTGCGTAAGAGCTGGCTGGCGGTGGCGCCGAAAAAGCTGGCGGGATTGATGGGCGTGGCGGAGGAGTTCTGACACGAAAAAGGCCGCCG
>CBINGC010000027.1:0-47348 GCA_966250105.1 uncultured Sphingopyxis sp.
TCCAGCCACACCCAGTCGGCGCGCCGCCCCGGCGCGATCGACCCGATGCGGTCCTCCAGCGACAGGAAAGCGGCGGGCGTCACGCTCGCCATCGCCGACACGTCGGTTACGGGCAGGCCGGTGACCTCGACGGTCTTGCGCAGCGCCGACGCCATGTCGAGATGCGTGCCCGCCAGCGTGCCGTCCTCGAAAATGCAGACCCCGTCCTTAACCGCGATGCGCTTGCCCTGCAGCGTGAATTCGCTGACGTCGGTGCCGACGCTCGGCATCGCGTCGGTGACCAGCATGATGCGGTCCTTGCCCTTCGCATGCACCGCGAGGCGCACCACCGCCGGATGCAGATGGACGTCGTCGACGATCAGCCCGCAATAGCTGTCCGAATCGAATGCCGCGCCGACCGCGCCGGGATTGCGGTGGTGCAGCGGCGACATCGCATTGAACAGGTGCGTGAAACCGGTCAGCCCCGCGCCGATCGCGCGCTGCGCTTCGTCATAGGTCGCGTCGCTATGCCCCGCGCTGACGATCACGCCATGACGCACCAGCGTGCGAATATCCTCCTCGTCGCACAGTTCGGGCGCGAGCGTCAGCATCACGCGCCCGCGATGCGGCGCGGTGAGCGTCGCCAATATCTGGGTATCGAGCCTTCGGATGCGATGCGCTTCGTGAATGCCGCGCTTCACCTCGTTGATAAACGGGCCTTCGATATGGATGCCGACGACCCCCGGCACGCCTTGCTCGATCGCGGCATCGACCGCGGCGAGCGCGGCGGCGATCTGCGCTGGCGTATCGCTGATCAGCGTCGGCAGAAAGGCGGTGGTGCCAAAGCGCGCGTGCGCCGCGCCGATCGCCGCGATGGCTGCG
The DNA here is from genome assembly GCA_966250105.1 of uncultured Sphingopyxis sp. Taxonomy (GTDB): domain Bacteria; phylum Pseudomonadota; class Alphaproteobacteria; order Sphingomonadales; family Sphingomonadaceae; genus Sphingopyxis. The sequence continues at coordinate 862 of CBINGC010000027.1, forward strand.
ACATCGACCTGGTCGTTGAACAGCACCCCCCCGCCGCCATTGACCTGCGTGTCGACGAAGCCGGGCAGCAACCACCCGCCCGCGAGGTCGATCTCGCGCTCCGCGGCCGCATCGCCGGCATCCGATACCGCGGCGAGAACGCCGTCGATCACGGTCAGATCCGCAGCCTCGACGGCGCCGCCCGGCAATGCGATCCGGCCGTTGTGGAAACGAAAGATCATAGGGTCTCGGTAACCTTGTTGAGATGCGGTGGCGAGTCGGGGTCCTGGCCACGCGCGAGTGCCAGCGCGCTCGCCATGCGATAAAAGCTCTGGATCATCAGCACCGGTTCGATCGCCGGGTGCGCGGCAAGGACGGGCAGGTCGCCGCCCTCCGCATCGGCGAGCAGCACGGTCGCGCCGCGCCCGCGAAACTCGGCCGCCGCGTCGCGCACGCTCGCCGCCGCCCGGTCGCTGCCACCGAACGCCAGCACATGAAAAGCATCGCCGACGATCGCCATCGGGCCGTGGCGCACTTCGGCGGCGCTGAAGCTTTCGGCATGCAGCGCCGATGTTTCCTTGAATTTGAGCGCGGCTTCCTGCGCGACGCCAAGGCCGTAACCGCGGCCGAGCACGAACAAATTGGTCGCGTCCCGAAAGGCGCCGACCGCCGGCGACCAGTCGAGCGCGAAGGCCTGCTCGAGCTGGCCGGGCAGGGCGGTCAGCGCCGCGTCGAGCGCGTCATCCTCGGTCCATGTGGCGACCAGCGCGGCGATTGCTGCCAGTGAGGCGATATAGGATTTGGTCGCAGCGACCGAGCGTTCGACCCCGGCGGAGAGCGGGATCACCACATCGGCGAGGGCCGCGAGCGGCGAACCCTCGGCATTGACGAGCGCGACGACAAAGGCGCCGGCCTCGCGCTGCTGTTCGACCGCGGCCAGCAGGTCGGGGCTTTTCCCCGACTGCGATACGGCGAGGCACAGGCGATTTCCGGCGACCGCGGGCGCATCATAGAGCGACGCGATCGACAGCGCGGCCGACGCGGTCGGCGTCCCCGTCATCGTCTCGATCAGATATTTGGCATAGGTCGCCGCATGGTCCGACGACCCGCGCGCGCAGGTCACCACCGCGACGGGGGGCGAGGCGCGCAGGCGCCGCCCGATGGCGATGAACGCGTCGCGATTCGCCTCGAGCATCGCGGCGACTGCGGCCGCTGCCTCCCCGGCCTCCTGCTCCATCAGCGTCGTTCGTCCGTCTATTGCGGCGTTCGGCATCGTCCATCTTTCTTCGGATCGGACGACGCGACGTCATCCGATCATTGGTACTATATAGGTTATATAGGTCTCATCAAGAGGTATGTTTGGAAGGATCAGATTTTGATGATCCAGCCCTTGCGGCGCAGCCACTCCATCGCGGCCCAGATCAGCAGCATATAGATCAGGATCGGCAGCAGCGACGCGAGCGGATCGCCCAGCGTTTCGCGCAGCGCGCGGAAGGGCAGGAGCAGCAGGTCCCACGTCACCACGCCCGCCGTCACCTGATGGAGCGTATAAGCCGCGATCGCATTGGCGCCGAAGGCGAGCATCGCGGTCGCGGCGAGGCCCGGCTTGCGGCCGTCGCGGTCGAGCCAGTGGTGCAGCAGCGCGAGCGCAAGGACGGTGATGCCGCTGGTGACGAGCACGAAGCTGCTCGACCAGATGTCCTTGACGATCGGAAAGGCGAGGCTCCAGGCGCCGCCGACGACCAGCATCGCGGCGCCGATCATCGCGAGCTGCCGCGCCGCCGGACCGTGGCGGCGAATCAGCAGCTCGCCGATCGCGACCCCGATCAGGCCCTGCGCGATGGCCGGAAGCGTGCCCAATATCCCCTCGGGATCATAGCCATCGGGCCCCTTTACATAAAGGTGGTTGCCGAGCAGCAGCCGGTCGACCGACGCGACGAAATTATGCCCGCGAACCCATATATCGGTCGCCAAGCCATCGAGCGAAGGAATCAGTGCGAGCGGCCAGTAAAGCGCGAGGATCGCCGCCGCGACGATCAGCCGCGCGCGCGGTCCCGCGAGCAGGAACAGCAGCGCGCAGGCGCAATAGACGAGCCCGATTCGCTGGAGCACCCCGAACAGGCGCCAGTCGCCCGAGGCGAAGCTGGTGAACCAGTAAAGATTGCTGAGGATGAAGCCCAGCAGCAGCAGGCGGCCGGTGCGGACGAAGATGTGGCTGCGCTGCGCCGAATCGAATCTCGCATCGCGCATCGAAAAGGGAATGGCGATGCCGACCATCGTCAAAAAGCCCGGAAAAACCAGATCGGCGAGGGTGAGCCCGTCCCAGCTGACGTGCAGCAGGATCGGCGCGACATCGGCCTCGGCGCCATATTTCATCGCCGCGGCCGAATTCACCAATATCATTCCCGCGACGGTCAGCCCCCGCAGCACGTCGAGTGAAATCAATCGCATGGCTTTTCTCCCCGGTCGCCATCGCCCCCGCAGGCGGCATCTTTGGCGCTGCCATAAATTTGCAATGGACAGCGCGTTGGATTTGTAGTCTATTGGTAATAGTCCAAGGACGCAATTGGTCTTATAAAGATTGTGGGAAGGCAATCTGGACCGGATTGGATGGGGGAAAATTAAAATGCTCAAGGGGCCTGCCAAGACATATCGGATTCGCCACAGCCTGCTTCAGGGGATCTGCGGCGCAGCACTGGCGAACGCGATGATCCTTCCCGCCGCCGCGCAGGAAAGCACGGCACCGGTGACGGCGGAGGAAGAAAATCCGGATGACATCGTCGTCACCGGCATCCGCGCCAACCTCGAATCGGCGCAAAATCGCAAACGGAACGCCGACACGGTCGTCGATTCGATCACCGCCGAAGATATCGGCTCCTTTCCCGACAAATCGGTTGCCGAGGCGCTGCAACGCGTTCCCGGCATCACCGTCGTCCGCTTCGCGGGCACCGACGACACCTCGCACTTCTCGGCCGAACCCTCGGGCGTGATCGTTCGCGGCCTCAGCCAGGTCCGCTCCGAATTCAACGGCCGCGATACCTTCAGCGCGAACAGCTCGCGCGGCCTGTCTTGGCAGGACATCTCGCCCGAACTTCTTGGCGGCATCGACACCTACAAAAACCAGACCGCCGACATGATCGAGGGCGGCATCGCGGGCACCGTCAATCTGCGCACCCGCGTGCCCTTCGATCAGGACGGCCGCCTCATCTCGATCTCGATCAAGAACACCTATGGCGATATCGCCGAGAAATCGACGCCCGAAATATCGGGGATCATCTCCGACCGCTGGCAGACCGGCATCGGCGAGATCGGCCTGATGCTCAGCGGCGCCTATTCGCACGCGATCACCGCGAGCCAGGGCATCCAGTTCGATCGCATGGCGATCTTCGACGGCGTGTTCGGCCCCGGAAAGCAATATATTCCCAGCGGCATCTACATGCGCGACAATGAATATGACCGCAAACGCTATGGCATTTCGGCGGCGTTCCAGTGGCGCTCGAACGATGGCGACATGGAATTGACCGGTCAGTATCTGCGCTCGCAGTACAACAACAGCTGGCGCGAACATGCGATCTATTCGAGCGCGTTCACCGTCTATGGTCAGCCGAGCGACTATCTGGTCACCGATCCGACGCTCGTGAACCCACTCACCGGCACCGCGCCGTTTCAGTTCGACGGCGACGGCAATTTCCTCAGCGGCTGGTGGTCGGCGCCCCGCCCTTATGTCGGCGATTTCCCCGGCGACGAAGATGGTCTCGGCCTCAACGAGAATGGCGAGCCCTTCTTCAATCGGTGCTATTCATGGGAAGGCTGCGTCCCGCAGCAGCGCGCGCCGCAGGTCGACACCGCCGCCAACGCGCTCAGGAACAAACAGATCACGCAGGACTTCGGCCTCAACTTCCGCTGGGATGTCTCGGACCGGGTCCGCGTCACCCTTGATGGCCAATATGTCGATGCCAGCGTTAAAAACTACAATGCCTCGGTCACTGCGCGCACCTTTGCCGATACCTATGTCGACCTGACGGGCAAATATCCGCGGCTTGAATTTCTTCCCAACCAGGCGGAGAATATCAATCTGGCGAATGGCGGGCTGAACAACCCGAACAATTATTTCTATTACGCGATCACCGACCACACCGAGGACAGCGACGGACAGGAAGTCGCGCTGCGCGCCGACGTCGAATATGATGTCGACTCGGGCTGGCTCGATGCGATCAAGGTCGGCGCGCGCTACGCTGATCGCGACCAGACGGTGCGCTGGGGCGCATATAACTGGGCAAATATCTCGAATACCTGGACCTACACGCAGGCGCCCTATTTCAATATCGACAGCCCGGCCTACGCGCCGGGCACCAACGAACTGCACACCTTCGGCGGCGATTTCTTTGCCGGCAACCAGATCAATCATAACAGCTTCGCCTTCTTCAACATGGACATGCTGTCGAACCGCGAACAGCTGGCGGCGGCGCTCGGGCGCCCCTCGATCGGCGTCGGCGATTATTACCCCGTCTGTTCGGGAGAAGGCTACCGCGGCGCCGAAACGATCGAAAAATCCGTCGGCTGCTATTTCCCGAGTGAGGTGCATCGTATCAGCGAACGCACAGTGTCGGCCTACGCGATGGCGAAGTTCGGGGGCGACAGCCTGGCGATCGGCGGCGTGCCGATCTCGGGCAATGTCGGCGTCCGCCTGATCTGGACGCGCGACGATACACGGGGGGCGACCACCTTCGCCACGCCATTCACGCCGGCCCAATTGGCTTGCGACCGCGGGGTCGTCGATGACAGACCCACGGCGACGGCGGGCTGCGTCGTGACCGCCGACGAAATTGCGTTCAATGATGGCGCGACCGTGGCCGATACGACCAAGGTCAATCATTTCCACGCTTTGCCCAGTTTCAACGTGAAGTTCGATCTCACCGACAGGCTGGTATCGCGCTTCGCTTATTCGCGCGCGATGTCGCGCCCCGACTTCGGCTTGTTGCGCAACTTCCTGACCATCAATCGTCTGTCGCCCAACCTCAACGATTTCTCCGACCCCAATATTACGCGGGACGAGCAGGATCGGGCGATCGCCTATGACTGGCAATATACCGGTCAATCGGGCAATCCGGGCCTGAAGCCGATGACGGCCGACCAGTTCGACCTGACGCTCGAATATTATTTCGGCCGGTCGAGTTCGTTCACCGCCACCGGTTTCTACAAGAAGTTCAACGAATATATCCAGTCGGGCCAGTTCAACCTCTCGATCACCAACAATGGCGTGACCGAGGACGTCCGCATCAACCGGCCGGTCAATGGCGACGGCGCGAAAATCTATGGCGCCGAATTCGCCTTCCAGACCTTCTTCGACTTCCTGCCGGCGCCGTTCGACGGCTTCGGGGTCCAGGCGAACTACACCTATGTGAAGAACAGCGGGATCGAGACGGTCAATCTGACCAACGAGACTGCGGGCGGGACCGCCGGCGGCGGTATCACTTACGAAGACAGCACGGTAAAGCCCGATGCGCTCGAGGGCATTTCGAAGCACAGCTACAACCTCGTCGGCATGTATGAAAAGGGCCCGGTGTCGGCGCGTGTCGCCTATAACTGGCGCTCCAAATATCTGGTGACCGCGATCGACTGCTGCGTCGGCTTCCCGATCTGGCAAAAGAGCACGGGCTATCTCGATGCCTCGCTTCGCCTGCGCGCGACCGCGAATATCGAGTTCGTTCTGGAAGGCACCAACCTACTCGGCACCGACACCGTGCTGATGCAGCAGGTGGACTCCGACGGAACGCTCAAGCCGAACGCCTGGTTCAAAAACGACCGCCGCTACCAGCTCGGCGTGCGGCTCAACTTCTAAAAGGGGGGAAGGGGCGTCGGTCCTTTGGGGCTGGCGCCCGCTTTCTTCCGCGTTAAGCTGGACCCGCGATGGGGGATAAGCTCGAAATCGTGATCGTCGGCGGCGGGACCGCGGGGTGGATGTGCGCCGCGGCCTGCGCCGCCAAGCTCGACCCCGCGCGCTTCCGCGTCCGCCTCGTCGAATCCGAAGAGATCGGCACCGTCGGCGTCGGCGAAGCGACGCTGCCGCAGATGAAGGACTTCAACGACTTCCTCGGGCTCGACGAGGCCGAGTTTATGAAGGCGACGCAGGCCACCTTCAAACTCGGCATCGAATTCGTGAACTGGGGCCGCGCGGGCGTCCGCTATGTTCACCCCTTCGGCACCTTCGGCCGCCCGATCGGCGAGGCCGATTTCTTCAGCTACTGGATCCGCGCCCACCGCGCCGGCACCGCGGCCTCGCTCTCCGACTATTGCTTCCCGATCGTCGCCGCGCTGCAAAACCGCTTCATGCTGCCGAACGGCGACGCGAATGACGTGCGCAACGCCTTCGCTTACGCCTATCAGTTCGACGCCTTTCTATACGCCCGATACCTGCGGCAATGGGCCGAAGCGCGCGGGATCGAGCGCGTCGAAGGTCGGATCGTCGAGGTCGAGCAACATAACGAAAGCGGCAACATCGCGGCGGTAAAGCTGGCATCGGGCGCGGGCATCGCCGGCAACCTGTTCGTCGACTGCTCGGGCTTTCGCGGCCTGCTGATGGCGCAGACGCTGGGGGTGGGGATCGAGGACTGGTCGCACTGGCTGCCGTGCGACAGCGCGGCGGCGGTGCCGTCGGCGCGCTCGGCGGACTTTCACCCCTATACGCGATCGACGCGGCGCACGGCGGGCTGGCAATGGCGCATCCCGCTCCAGCACCGCACCGGCAACGGCTATGTCTATTCGAGCGCCGACATTTCGGACGACGAGGCGGCGGCGACCCTGCTCGCGGGTCTCGACGGCGAAGCGATGGCCGAACCGCGCGTGCTGCGTTTCAAGGCGTGCAAGCGCGAAAAGGCCTGGGCGCATAATTGCGTCGCCATGGGGCTCGCGAGCGGCTTTCTCGAGCCGCTCGAATCGACCAGCATCTATCTCGTCCAGATGGCGATCATGCATATGCTGACGCTGCTGCCGTCGGGTTCCGGGATCGACCCGGCGTTGCCTGCCGAACTCAACCGCGTGATGGACATCGAATATGACCGCATCCGCGACTTCCTGATCCTCCACTATATCGCGAACGAGCCCGACGCGCCGCTGTGGGAGCGCGTGACGACGATGGCTGTGCCCGATACGCTCGCCGACAAGATCGATCGCTTCCGCCACCGCGGCCATGTCCAGGCCTATCGCGACGGCCTCTTCGGCCCGCCAAGCTGGCAGGCGGTGTTCGTCGGGCAGGGCATCGAGCCGCAAGCCGCCGACCGCCTCGCCGACGTGCTTCCCGCCGCGACGGTGGAGGAGCGGCTTGCGAATCTCGCCGCGACGATCGCCGATGCCGCGGCGACCGCGCCCTCGCATGCCGATTTCATTGCGCGCTATTGCCCGGCCCCCGCGCCATGACCGGTCCGGTGCAGCAAGTCATCGTCCATGGCGGCGGCCTCGCGGCGGCGATGGCGGCGCTCGCCGTCAGCCGCGCCTATGCGCGGCTCGGCACCGACGTCATCTGGGTCGATACCGGCGAAGCGCCCGCGCCGCACGCCGCGCTCATCGCGCCGCCCGACCTTTCGACCTTCCATCGCCTGCTCGGCATCGAAGAAGCGGTGCTGACCCGCGAAGCCGCCGCGACGATCAACATGGGCCAGCAATTCGCCGGCTGGGGCGGCGACGACGCTTTCCTCCACGCCTATGGCGACGCGGGCGGCGCCTTCGCCTCGCTGCCCTTCGTCCAGCACTGGACGCGCGCGCGCGGCGCGGGGCTGCGCGTCGCGCTCGAGGATTTCTGCCTCGCCGCCGCCGCCGCGAAGCAGGGCCGCACCGGCGCGCCGCGCGAGACGGCGGCGCGGCAGGCGATCAAGGCGGGCTGGCACCTCGACGCCACCGGCTATGCGAAGCTGCTCCGCGCCGCGTGCGAACAGGCCGATATCCGCATCGTCCCCGGCGTTGGCGCCGTTCCGCATAAGGCTGGATCGGGCCTCGACCGCATCACCCTCGCGAACGGCGAGCAACTCCACGCCGACCTGTTCATCGACGCCGACGGCGCGCTGATCGCCGCAATCGACGGCGGTGCGAAAGCGCGCCCGGGCTTCTGCGACCGCATCATCCGCGCCTCGGCCCCGGCCTTCGACCCGCTGCCGCTCTACAGCCGCGTCGCCGCGCACGCCGCCGGATGGCTGACGATGATTCCGCTCGCGAACCGCACCGCGATCGAATTCGCCTATGACAGCCAATCGCTCTCCGACGCCGATGCCCCGGCCGCTCTGACGGCGGCGCTCGGGCGCTCCGTCGATACCGCGCCGCCCGCCGAGCTCGCCGCCGCCGCGCGCCCGCGCCCGTGGGTCAGCAATGTCGTCGCGGTCGGCCCCGCGGCGGGCGCCGCCCCGCCGCTCGACGGCGCCGAACTGCTCCTGCTCCAGCTTGGCATAGCGCAGCTCGTGCTGCTCTGGCCGATCGACCGCGCCGCGATGCCCGAGGCCGACATCTATAATGAGGAAATGGCCGGCACCCGCGCGCGTGTCGCCGACTTCACCGCGCAGCATTTCCGCCTCAACGCCCGCACCGGCGAGCCCTATTGGGACGCCGCGCGCGCCGCGCCGATCTCGGCCGAACTCGCGGCCAAGATCGACCTCTTCGCCGCGCGCGGCATGTTCGCGCATTATAATCACGAGGCGCATGTCGAGGACAGCTGGGCGCTCGTCATGGCGGGGCACGGCGTCACCCCGCGCAGCTTCGATCCGCAGGCGCTGCTCGTCGAAGATCAGGCGCTGATGGCCGAATTCCAGCGCCAGCTCCGCGCCGTCGCGAGCGACGTCCACGCGATGGACACCCACGCCGAGGCTCTTGGGAAGATGCGCGGATGAACGCGCGGGCGCGCCCCGTGCGGCGCATCGTCATCGTCGGCGGCGGCACCGCAGGCTGGATGACCGCCGCGGCGCTCGGCCGCGCGCTCGCGGGACAGCCGCACAGCATCACCCTCGTCGAATCCGAAGCGATCGGCACCGTCGGCGTCGGCGAAGCGACCGTGCCGCCGATCCACGAATTCAACCGCTACCTGCGCCTCGACCCGGCCGAATTTCTCCGCGCGACGCACGGCACAATCAAGCTCGGCATCGAATTCGAAGGGTGGGGCGGCGCCGATCACCGCTATTTCCACCCCTTCGGCTATCTCGGCATCGAAATGTCGGGCATCCATTTCCACCACTTCTGGCTGCGCCACCTCGCGGCGGGCGGCGACGCCGATCACGGTCCCTATAATCTCGAAACGATGGCCGCGCGCGAAAGCCGCGTCGCGCCCGCGACGCGCCATGGCCCGGTGCATCACGCGGTCCATTTCGACGCCGCGGCTTACGCGCGCTTCCTGCGAAGCTATGCCGAGGAAAAGGGCGTAAACCGCCTTGAGGGCAAGGTCGCCGACGTCCGCCTCGATCCCGAGGACGGCTTCATCACCTCGCTCGCCCTCGACGATGGCCGCGTCATCGAAGGCGACCTGTTCGTCGACTGCTCGGGCTTTCGCGGCCTGCTCATCGAAGGCGCGCTCCAGACCGGCTATTCCGAGTGGAGCCATTGGCTCCCGTGCGACAGTGCCGTGGCGATGCCGTGCGAAAATGTGGGCGACCCCGTCCCCTTCACGCGCGCGACCGCGCGCGAGGCGGGATGGCAATGGCGCATCCCGCTCCAGCACCGCACCGGCAACGGCCATGTCTATTCGAGCGCGCATATGGGCCATGACGAGGCCGAGGCGCTGCTGCGCGCGCACCTCCCCGGCGCACCGCTGGCGGACGCCAACCGGCTGCGCTTCACGGCGGGGCACCGCAAGGCGATCTGGAACCGCAATTGCGTCGCGATCGGGCTTGCGGGCGGCTTCCTCGAACCCTTGGAATCGACCTCGATCCATTTGATCCAGACAACGATCGTCCGCCTGCTCGCGCTGCTGCCGCGCGATGCGATCGATCCGAACGTCGTGGCGCGCTTCAACCGCGACGCGCTCCGCGAATATGAGGTGATCCGCGATTTCGTGATCGCCCATTATGCGCTTGCGGGCCGCGACGACACGTCCTTCTGGCGCGACGTCGCGGCGGCGGGCGTGCCGGACAGCCTCGCCGAGCGGATCGAGGCGTTCCGCACCACCGGCAATATCCTCTTCGAACCCGGCGACCTGTTCGGCCCGACGAACTGGTATGCGGTGCTGACAGGGCAGGGGGTGCGCCCGCAAAGCTGGCATCCGATCGCCGACGGCCTCTCCGACGCCGAACTCGCCGCGCGCCTCGCGACATTGCGCGGGCGCGTTGCCGAACAGCTCGCCGAACTGCCGCCGCATGCGGAATTTCTGCGAAGGCTATAACTTCCCCGCCTTCTTCCGATGCCGTTCGCCCTGAGCTTGTCGAAGGGCCGTTCTTTCTTTGGACGCCGCACGAAGAACGGTGCTTCGACAAGCTCAGCACAAACGGAAAGGTAATCGCTACCCATTCAACTCCGCGACCACATCATAAGCATCGCCCCGATAGAAGCTCTGCGTGAATTCCGCGGTGCGTCCGTCGGCCAGAAATCCCCGCCGCTCGATGAACAGCCCCGGTGTTCCGGGTTCGATCTCCAGCATTTCGGCCTGGTCCGGTGTCGCGGCGATCGCGCGCAGCCGCTGGAGCGCACGAACGGGCAGATGCCCCGCCGCTTCCAGCGCCTCGTACAGCGAAGCGCCCACCGCCTCGACCGACGGCAGGCAATAGGCGGGGATGGTCGCATATTCGAGCGCCATGGACGTGTCGTCCGCATAGCGGATGCGGTGAAAGCGATAGACGAGCGACCCCGGCGACAGCCCCAGCGACAGCGCCTCCTCGGGGGTCACCGCGCCCGCGGTCTTGCTCACCCATCTGCTGTGCGGCTTGCGCCCGCGCGACACCATATCCTCCGAAAAGGAGGTGAGCTTCGAAAAGCTTTTCTCGACGCGCGGCCGCGTGACGAAAGTGCCCGCGCCGCGGCGGCGTGTGACGATGCCGTCGCCGACCAGTCCGTCGATCGCCTTGCGCACCGTGATGCGCGACACGTCGAATTCCTCGGCCAGATCGCGCTCGGTCGGGATCGCTTCCTCGGCCTTCACCACCTGTCCCTCGATCGCGTCGCGCAGGATTTTCTGCAGCTGCAGGTAAAGCGGTGTCGGATCGTCCTTCTGGAGCGGACCCACGCGTTCGATCAGTGACAAGGACGATGCTCCACCTGATTGTCCGGCGCATCGGCCCGATAGGACCAGCGCCGTCACCCGATGTGTTGCATTGGTATCGTCGCGTCAACCTTGTTGCGAGTTATTCGCGCGAAAGGCCGCGCTCGATCGCCTTGGTCAGCGCCTGATCGGGGCTGTCCTGCGACAACTCCCACACCATCACGCCGCTGGCCTTTTCGGCGGCAAGCCGCGCTTTCTTCTCGATCGTCGCCGGGCTGTTGTGGGTGATATAGCGGCATCCGGCGCAGCGTTCGCCGATCACATCGGCTTTGGTCGCATTTAGGCCCTGTGCGGCGACCAGCTCGCGATAGGACCAATTCGCCTTCTCGCCGCCGAACCCATAGCCGTAAAAGGGCACGCCCAGGACGAGTCGTTCGCGCGCCACCCCGCGCGCCAGCCACAGGTCGAGATCGCGCACCGCCATCGCATAGCTGCTATGCTCGGCGCCCGCTTCGCCCCAGCTCGGCCCGATCGCGTCATAGGACATGACGTTGACGAGGTCGAAATAGGGGATCGAACTCACCGGGATCATCCCGCCCTCATAGGATGCGGTGGCGCAGGTCAGCAGCTTGCCGCGCGCCTTCATCGCATCCGACAGCGCCGCGATGAACGGCGTATAGTCGCCCGCCCGGTCGATCTCGGTGAGCAACTGGCCTTCGATGTCGATGTCGACCCCGTCGAGCCCCAGCGTATCGGCCAGCTCGACCAGCGCCGCGACGGTGGCCGCGCGCCGTTCGGGCGCGAGCAACGTTTTCCAGTCGCCCGAGCAGCCGGGGATCACGCCGCCCGCGGTCGAGATCAGCACCTTGCCGCCGCTCGCTTGCAGCCGCGCGACCGTCCCCCGCAACGCCGCGACCGACAGGTTGGCGCCCGTCTCGTCCCCCATGCACGTCATCCGTCCCTCTTCGGCGAAGCGCCCTTCGGCGTCGGGGTTGGCGAAGGACAGGTTATAATGGGTAAAGGCTGACAGATCGGTGCGCGCGATCGACAGGTCGAGCCCCTTGAACGCCGCGAGATAGCCGACCACAACGGGACGTCGCTCGTCGGCACGGGCGGAAAGCGACAATATCAATATAAAACCAATCAGGATCGACATGATGAGGCGAAAAGCGCGAATATTCGTCATTCTGTCAATTTCCCCCATAATTCCGTCCGTTTCGAAAGGCGTTGACCAGCTCGCAACTACATGACAAATTAGATACAAATTGTCGATGGGAGAAAATTGATGCGGGCTGCGGGGTGGATCACGATAGCGATGATGGCGCTCGCCGCGCCGCAGGCGCTGGCGGCCGAAACGGGATCGCAAGCGTCGCTCGACCGCCTCGCCGACACGCTCGGCTACCGCCTCACGATGGTCGACAACGGCCCCGAATGCCCCGCCGGGATCGACGGCTGTTTCCTCACGACGATCACGCTGACCGTCCCCGAAAATCTGCCCGCCGACGTGCCGACCGAGGGGCTCGCGCTCTATTTCAGCTTCGTCAATCGCCTGCCGCTCGTCGAAAGCGATATCTTCACCCACCGGCTGATCAACGGCGACGTCCAGCAACTGACGCTGAAGCCCGGCGCGACGCTGCGCCCCGGCGCGATGCACGAGATCAAACTCTGGGGCATCGGCTCGAACTTCTCGAAGGCGTTCGGCATGCCCAACGCCTATCTCGTCGCCGACGGGCTCGAACCGCGCACGATCGCCGCGACGCGCGCGGTGATCGATCCCGAAACCGGCCTCGAAAGCCTGCCCTTCGTCGCGCCGATGACCGACGAAGCGAAGCTCGCGACCAAGAGCGACGCCGACAAGACGCGCTGGCTCACCGCCGAGCGCGCCTTCGACCTCCAGGCCACCCGGCTCGCGCCCGAAGCCTCCGGTGTCGTGATTCTTCCCAAACCCGCAAAGGCCGTGCAGGGCAAGGGCCAGCCGGTCGACCTCGGCCGCGGCGTCGCGCTGACGCTGACCGGCGTCGAGCGCAGTGCGATCGCGCCCGCGCTCGCGGCGCTCGGCGCTCCCGAGGGCGCGCTGGCGCTGACGATCCGCATCGATCCGGCCGCGACGGCGAAGCCCGAGTCCTACATCCTCGATGCCAAGGCATCGGGCATTACGATCACCGCGCACGATGCTGCGGGTGCGAGCCATGCCTTGCGCTCGCTCGCGCAGCAGGCGGCGTTCGAAAAGGGCAAGCTCACACCGCTGCACGTCGAGGACGCCCCCGAATATGGCTTCCGCGGCCTCCACATCGACTTGGGTCGCAACTTCCACAGCCGCGATGAGATTTTAAAGCTCGTCGAGGCGATGGCGACCTACAAGCTCAACAAGCTCCACCTCCACCTCGCCGAGGATGAGGGCTGGCGCATCGAAATCCCGGCGCTCCCCGAACTCGCCGAAATCGGCTCGAAACGCTGCCACGATCCATCAGAGACGACGTGCATCCTGCCGCAACTCGGCGCCGGGCCCGAGGGCATGGGCGGGGTCAACGGATATCTCACCACCGCCGACTATGTCGCGATCGTCAAGGCGGCCGCCGCGCGCCAGATCGAAGTCATCCCGTCGATCGACATGCCCGGCCACAGTCGCGCCGCGATCAAGGCGATGGAGGTGCGCCACGCGCGCCTGAGCGCGGCGGGCAAGAAGGCTGAAGCCGAGCAATATCGCCTGATCGACCCCGCCGACACGACCGAATATCGCAGCATCCAGAATTACGACGACAATACGCTCAACGTCTGCCTGCCCGCGACCTATCGTTTCGTCGACACGGTGGTCGATGCGCTCGCCGCGATGCACAGCCAGGCGGGCGTGCCGCTTAAGACCTTTCACCTCGGCGCCGACGAGACCGCGGGCGCGTGGGTCAAATCGCCCGCGTGCCAGGCGATGATCGCCGAAAATGGCGGCGATGCGGGCAAGCTCACTCCGCGCTTCATCGAGCGCGTAACCGCCAGCCTCGCGGCGCAGGGCCTGCGCACCGGCGGCTGGAGCGACGGCATGGGACACACCGAAACCGCGAATATGCCGAAAGCACCGCATCTGGTGCAGACCAACATCTGGGGCGTGCTCCACACCGGCGCGATCCGCGAGGCGCACGACCAAATGAACCGCGGCTGGGACGTCGTGCTGTCGATCCCCGACCTCGGCTATTTCGATATGCCCTATGCCCCGCATCCCGAAGAGGGCGGCTATGATTGGGCCTCGCGCGGGGTCGACCCGTATCAGGTCTATGGCTTCATGCCCGACAATCTGCCCGCGAACGCGGCGACGATCCGTAACATCCATGCCGAGGGCAAGCCGATCGAGGACAAGCCGGTCCTTCAGCCCGGGCATCGCGTCGCGGGGCTGCAGGCGCAGCTCTGGAGCGAGACGATCCGCACCGACGCACAGGTCGATTATATGCTCTTCCCGCGCCTGCTCGCCCTCGCCGAGCGCGCCTGGGCGCCCGCGCACTGGACCCCGCCCTATCAGGCGGGCGTCAGCTATGAGTGGAGCGACAAACGGGTCGACGCCGCGAAGCTCAAGGCGGGCTGGCAGGATTTCGCCGGGCGCGTCGCTGTGCAATGGCCGATGCTCGAAAAGATCGGCGTCGCCTATCGCGTCGCACCGCCCGGCGCGCGGATCGCGAATGGCAAGCTCGAGGCGAACAGCATGTTCCCCGGCACCGCGATCGAATATCGTGTCGGCGAAGGCGCGTGGACGCGCTATGCGGGGCCGGTAGCGGTCGGCGGCGCAGTGGATCTGCGTGGCCGCTCCGCCGACGGCAAGCGCGCGAGCCGGACGGTGCGGGTCGAACCCGCCCGCTGAGGGTAGGGGAGACCGAGTGAGCCAGACATTGGAGGAAATCGCCGGCAGCGATCATGCCGCGCTCGCGCGCTGGGTCGCCGCCGCCGAGCGCCCCGCGATCGTCCGCGGCATCGCGGCTGATTGGCCCGCCATCGCCGCCGCGCGCGAAGGCGACGAGGCGATCGCCGCTTATCTCGCCGCGCGCGACAATGGCAAACCGCTTACCGTCCTCGTCGGCCCGCCCGAAACCGGCGGGCGCTATTTCTACTCCGATGACATGCGCAGCGTGAATTTTCGCAGCGAAAAGATGCCGATGCGGGCGCTCGTCGAGCAGTTGCTCGCCCTGCGCGATACCGCCGGCGCGCCGAGCCTCTACGCCGGGTCGACCCCCACCCCCGAAAGCGTCGCGAGCTTCGCCGCCGAAAACCCGCTCCCCGTCGACACCGGGGTCGATCCGCGCATATGGGTCGGCAACAGCAGCCGCATCGCGCCGCACTATGACATGGCAGCGAACATCGCGGTCGTCGTCGCGGGCCGCCGCCGTTTCACCCTGTTCCCGCCGGAGCAGATAACGAACCTCTACGTCGGCCCCGTCGAGCGCACGATCGCGGGCCAGCCGACGAGCATGGTCGACCCCGATCATCCCGACCACGCGCGCTATCCGCTCTATGCCGAGGCCGAACGCCATAAGGTAACCGCCGACCTCGCCCCCGGCGACGCCATCTATATGCCGCCGATGTGGTGGCATCATGTGCGCAGCGAAGGCTCGCTCACTGTGCTCGTCAACTACTGGTTCGGCCAGCGGCCGGACCGCTTTCCCTTCGCCGCGCTGATGCTCGCGATGCACTCCATCCGCGACCTTTCCGACAGCGAGCGTGCGGCGTGGCGAACCTGGTTCGACCATTATGTCTTCGGCGACGGCGCGAAAGGCGCGGTCGACCACCTTCCGCCGCACGCGCAGGGCGTGCTCGGCCCGCCGTCCCCGCAGCGCGACCGGATGATCATCGACTATGTCGTCGGCTTTTGCCGCAGCGGGGGCGGCGGCTAGGCCGCCTTCATCCAGTCCGTCACCGCGCACGCCCGAACAGCGTGATCGTCGGCCATTCGCCGCTGGTCTCGACGCGCGCATCGATGCCGTAAACCGCGCGCAGCCGCTCGGCGGTCAGCACCTCGGCGGGCGTGCCGTCGGCGACGATCCGCCCTTCGTCGATCAGCAGCAGCCGGTCGCAATATCGCGCCGCGAGCGTCAGATCGTGCAGCACCGCGATCACCAGCGCGCCGCCCGCCGCTTCGGCGCGCAGCATGTCCATGACATCGATCTGGTGCCCGGGATCGAGACTCGCGAGCGGCTCGTCGGCGATCAGCGCCGGCGCCTCGACCGCCAGCGCCCGCGCGAACAGCACCCGAGCGCGCTCGCCGCCCGACAATTCGGTCGCGATCCGGTCGCGCAAATCGAGCACATCGGCGCGCGCCATTGCGCGTTCGATCGCGGCCGTATCGGCCTCCGAAATTCGCGACATCGGCGCGAGGTGCGGCAACCGCCCCAGCCCGACGAGCCGCTCGACGGTCAGCGGCCAGTGCAAACTCTGCCCCTGCGGCACATAAGCGATCCGCCGCGCGAGCTTTCCGCGCGGCATCGCCGCCGCATCGACATCATCGACCCGGACCGTCCCACTCGCCGGCACCAGCGCGAGCATCGCGCGCGCCAGCGTCGACTTGCCTGCGCCATTGGGGCCGACGATCCCGGTCAGCGTGCCCGCGCCGAACGCGGCGCTGACGCCGTGCACCACGACGCGCCGCCCCAGCGTGACGCCGACGTCGTTCAGCGTAACGTTCACCATAGCCGCCGCTCCCGCATCAGGTGGAGGAGGAAGACCGGGACGCCGAGAAAGGCGGTGACGACCCCCAGCTTCAGCTCGTTCGTCGTCGGAATGATCCGCACGCCGAGGTCGGCGAGCGTCAGCAAGGCCGCGCCGCCGATCGCCGAGGGCAGCAGGATCGCCGACGGGCTGCGGTCGGTCAGCGGGCGGATCAGATGCGGCACGATCAGCCCGACAAAGCCGATCGACCCCGACACCGCGACCGCGCCGCCGACCCCGATCGCGGTGCCGATCAAGAGGCGAAGTCGCGTGCGCCGCAAATCCGTGCCGAGCGCCTGCGCCGCATCTTCGCCGAGCGTCAGCGCATCGAGCGCGCGCCCGTTCCACAGCAGCATCACGGCCCCGATCGCGATGCACGGCAGCGCGATCCACACATGCTCGAACGACCTATTCTCAAGGCTCCCGAGCAGCCAGGTCATGATCTCCATCGCCGCGAAAGGATTGGGCGACAGGTTGAGCGCGAGGCTCGTCCCCGCGACCGCGAGTGTGCCCACCGCGATCCCGGCGAGGATCAAGGTCAGCGGGCTTTCGGCCTTGCCCGACAGGATGAACAGCAGCGCGAGCGACAGCAGCGCGCCGCCCGTCGCGAGCAGCGGCAGCATTACCGGATGCAGTTCGGCGAGCCCGAAATAGATCGCCGCAACCCCGCCGAGCGCCGCGGCGTTCGAAGTTCCGAGCACCGACGGTTCGGCGAGCGGGTTGCGCAGATAGCCTTGCAGCGCCGCGCCGGCGAGCCCGAGCATCGCGCCGACTGCCAGCGCGAGCAAGGTGCGCGGCAGGCGGAGATCGAAGAGGATGATCGACGCGACCCGGTCGCCATTGCCGCTCGCCGCCGCGATCAGCCGCGCGACCGACAGCTCGACCGCGCCGAACAGCAGCGATGCGACTGCGGCGGCGAGCGTCAGCGCCGCAAGTGCGCCGATCAGCGACCAGCGGGGCAAGGCAAAACGGCTCATGAGTGCGCCCCGTCGTGCCGCGCGATCTGCGCCGCCATGCTGCGCGCGGCCTCGGTGTAGGCGGGGCTGCCGCACACCGTCCACGCCTGCGGCATGCTGATACGCGGGATGTCCTTGATCGCAGGATGGTGCAGCATTTCGCTCCCCTGATCGGTCACCACGTCGGTCGCGCTCTCGACGATCAGGAAATCGGGCTCGGCCGCTACCATCTCCTCGAGACTCAATTGCGACAGCGGCGGCTTGCCGAGCTTGCCTGCGAGATTGACCAGCCCCACGCGCGCCATCAATTCGTCGATCAGCGTGCCCGTCCCGGTCATATAGCCGCGCCGTTGGTAATAGGCCGCAACGCGGCCTTTGCCCGGCTTCGAAAGCCCCGCCAGCTCGCGCTCCATGTGCGCGATCAGTGCGGTGCCTCGCGCGGGATGGCCCACAGCCGCCGCGGTCTCGCGGATCGAGGCGTAGATTTCATCGAGCCTATCGGCGGTGGCGAGATCGAGCAGCGGGTAATTCTGCTCGGGCAATGCTGCCAGCGCCGCGCTGCGGCTCGCGGGCATGCCAACGATCAAATCGGGCTCGATCGCCAGGATTTGCTCGGCCGAATTGCTGAGCAGCGGGATGCCATGCGCCTTCGCGGCCTCGCCCGACATCTCGGGATCGGTTGCATTCTTTGTCAGCCCCGCGATCTGCTGCCGGTCCGCAAGCGCAACCACCAGCTGGTCGGCGCACAGGTTGATCGAAACGATGCGCTGCGGCACCGCCGGTGCTTTCGCAGGCGGAGCGGGGGAGGCCGCCCACAGCAGCCCCGCGCCGCAGGCAAGCAGGCCGGCCGCCGCCAAAAGGCCGCGCCGCCGCATCAGAACTCGATCCCCCGCTGCGCCTTCACATTCTGCTCGCGGAACGGGTGCTTAACCTGTGCCATCTCGGTGACGAGGTCGGCGGCGTCGATCAGCGGTTGCGGCGCGTTACGCCCGGTGATGATCACGTGCGTCATATGCGGCTTCGCGCTCAGCGCCTCCAGCACCTCGTCAACTGGCAGATAATCGTATCGCAGCACGATATTGAGTTCGTCGGCGATCACCATCGCGTAGGAGGGATCGCCGATCATGCGCTTGACCTCCTCCCACGCTTCGCGCGCGACCGCGATGTCGCGCGTCCGGTCCTGCGTATCCCACGTAAAGCCTTCGCCCATCGGCTTGAATTCGATGAGGTCGGGGAAACGGTCGAACACCGCTTTCTCGCCGGTCGCCATCGCGCCCTTGACGAACTGGATCACGCCGACTTTCATCCCGTGCCCGATCGCGCGCACCGCCATGCCGAGCGCGGCCGACGTCTTGCCCTTGCCGGGGCCGGTGTGGACGATGACGAGCCCCTTTTCGACCGTCTTCGCCGCGACCTTCTTCGCCTGCGCGGCCTGGATCTTCTTCATCTTCGCCCTGTGCTCGGCGTCGCTCCGCGCCTTCATCAGAAGCGCGCCCGCACGCCGCCATAGGCCGCGCGGCCATAGGTGCCATAGTTGAAAGCGGTGGCATAATCGGCATCGAAAAGATTGTCGACGCGGCCGGTGATCTCGAAATTCGGCCCCACCGGGAAGGAGGCGCGGATCCCGGCAAGCGCATAGCCATCGAGCGGCACATTGTTCGCCGCATCGTCGAAACTGTCGCCGACCATCGTCAGCGTCGCGCCGGTCGACAGGCCGAACGACCAGTCATAATCGGCCGACAGGCTGACGGCATGTTCGGCGCGGCGGGGAAGGCGCTTGCCGTCGAATGCGGGGCGCCCCGACCGGTCGCGCGCGTCGATATAGCTGTACGACGCGGTGACGTTCAGCGCGTCGACGGGCTTCAGCGCCAGCGTCGCCTCGATCCCCTTGGCGCGCGTGCGGTCGATATTGCCATAGGTGAAGGTCGCATTGTCGTAGTTGATCTGGTCCACCGTGTTGCGCAGGAACGCCGTGAGCGAGATCAGCGCGCGGCCGCCCGCGAGGCTCTGGTCGATGCCGATGTCATAGCTTTTCGACCGCTCGGGACGCAGCGCGGCGTTGCCGCTGAACGCGTCGTAAAGCTGATAGAGCGACGGCGCCTTGAGCCCCTCCCCATAGCTCAGCCGAAAATTGGTCGTGCCCGCATTGGGCGAATAATTGGTGTTGGCGCCAAGCGTCGTCGCGCCGCCGAACTGGCTATGGTCGTCGTGGCGGACGCCGCCCGACAGCGACAGCCCAGCGAACGGCTGGACGATCGCGAGTGCATAGGCGCTGTCGATATTGGCCTTCTGGCGGTCGGTCGATCCGAAGCCGAAGAAATCATAATCGGGGCGCTCATGCTCGTAACCGAAGATAAGCTTCGCCTGCTCTACGGGTGTCACCACGCCCTGATATTCGAAACGCAAATTGGTGCCCGAATAGCCGTAATCGGGAGCCGTCCCGCGCGCGAAATAATAATCGCGGTCGTTCCGCATCCATGTCACCGCCGCGCGGCTAATGAAATTGCCGTCGAACAGGCCGAGGTTCAGCCCGGCATAGCCGACATATTGGTCGAGCTTGGCGACGTCGGCACTGTCGGCGGGGGCACCGAAGAAGCTGTCGTAATCGAGGTCCGCGTCGATATAATAGCCGCGCAGGTCGAGGCTCAGCGCGTCGCTGAACGCGACCTTCAGCCGCGCGTTGCCCGCGAAATTCTTGTATCCGTCCTTCTCGGTGCCCACCGCCGCCGACGATATGCCGTCAGTGCGGAAATAAGCGCCGCCGATCCCGCCCGAAATCGCGCCCGCGGTACCCGACACATCGGCCTTGGCACCCACCGTATCGCTATAACCATATTCGGCCGAGGCATTGGCGGCGAGGCCCTCGGCGGGCGTCGCGGTCATCAGGCTGACAACGCCGCCGATCGCCTGGCTGCCGTGGACGACCGAGTTCGATCCGCGCAGCACCTCGATCCGGTCGATATTGCCGGTCAGCAGATGGCCGAAATCATATCCGTCGCCGATGCCGCTCGGGTCGTTGACCTTCACCCCGTCGATCAGCACCAGAGTCTGCGTCGTCTCCGCACCGCGCAGCGATATGCTCGCCACCGATCCGGTGCTGCCCGACCGGTTGAAGCGCACGCCCGGCGTGGTGGCGAGCAGGTCGACGACCTCGACCGACTGGCGCCGCTCGATCGTGTCGCCATCGATGATCGTGATCGCCTGGCCGACCTCATCGCGCGATTGTTCGATGCCCGACGCCGTCACCACGATATCGTCGCCGCGCTCGCTGTCGGCGGTCTCTGCAAGGGCCGGCGTTGCCGTGGCCAGTGCCAAAAGGGAGATACTTGCAAACTTCAACATGGGAGGTCCCCGCACGCCGGCAACGAAGGCGGAACCTGCCGAAACGCACGCGCGATCGACCGATGCTGGCAGCGCAAGCGGCGTAATGCCTGCGACCCCGACACCGAGGCGGCTCCACCGCCTGGTCGTCGCTCGACGGAATCCTCCGTGCCGCGGCCTTTCCCTGAGCCTTGGCATTGAGCGACCCACGCCGGCAGGTCTCCTGGCTCGCGGGTCAGGGCTTGATGCACGCCTTCCCAGGTTGCCCCAGTGGCTGCCCGGACCCAAATCCGGACGGTGCATCGCGCTCGCCGCTTACAGTTGCAGGGACAGCCTCGGTTTCGGTGCGCCGTCCGGCGCGCCTACCGCGTTCCCTATTAAGCCCTCTCGGGCACCGGCGCGATCATGCGCAGGGCAAGCCCCGCACGCGCCGCCCATAGCGCAGCGGCGGTTTTTGGCAATCGGATTCGGTCGCTCAGGGCAGGATGCGGCCTTCGTCGCGGCGCGGCATCGGCGCAACGAAGCGCAGCACCAGCGCCGATAGCAGGAGCCAGCCGGCCGCGCCGAGCATCGCCGCGGGCAAGCTGCTGAGGTCGGCGAGCAGCCCGAGCGTATAGGCGCCGAGCGCCATCGCGCCAAAGGTCACCGCCTGATAGATCGACAGGCAGCGGCCGAGAATCTCCTCGGGCGAACGCAATTGCATCGCGACATTGAGCGTCGTCAGCGTCGAGACCCACGCGCCGCCCGCGACGAAGGCGGCGATCATCAAGGCGGGGAGGTTGGCCGTGAGCGCGACAGGCAGCATCGCGGCGGCGAAGGTCAGCGACGCCGCGGTTACCACCCGATCGCTGCCCCATCGCCGCCGCGCTGCGCCGATCCACAGCGCGGCGAAGATCGACCCCGCCCCGAAGGCGCCAAGACAAAGGCCGTAAATGACCTCGGTCCCGTGCAGCCTGTCGCGGACGAGCGAAGGGAGCAGCGCCTGGAACCCTGCCGCGCCGACGCCGAAAGCAAAGCCGCGGATCAATACGCGGCGCACCGGGTCCGAATGTGCGCAGAAGCGGATGCCGGCGGCGATCGCGGTCAACATCGGCGTCCGGCGAGGCGGCGCGGTCTCGGGATGCCAGCGCAGCAGCACGACGATCAGCGCGACATAGCTTAGCGCATTGAGCCCGAAGGCGGCGGCAGTGCCGACGATCGCAATCAGCATCCCGCCGAGCGCCGGCCCGACGCTGCGCGCGAGGTTGAAGGCGATGGTATTGAGCGCAATCGCTTGCGGCAAATCCCTGGGCCCGACCTGCAAACGCACCGACGCCTGCCACGCAGGGCCGTTGAGCGCGGTGCCGCACCCGACCGCCAGCGTGAAGAAGAGCAGGGTGAGCGGCGTGATCGCACCCAGATAGGTCGTCAGCGTCAGCGCCGCCGAGACGATTAGCATCCCCGTCTGCGCCGCGAGCATCACGCGCCGCCGGTCGAAATTGTCGGCGATGGCCCCCGCGAAAATGCCGAGCAGCATGACCGGAATCGTCGTGCTCGCCGCCACCAGCGCGATCAACAGGTGCGATTGGGTGAGCTCGGTCATCAGCCACGCCGCCGCGACCGACTGGATCATCGACCCCATGTTCGATGCGAGGTTGGCGATCCAGATCGCCCGAAATGCCGGGTAGCGGAACGGCGCGAACGCGGAGGGCGGGGCGGGCGTGTCGGGACTCACCCTATGCCGGGTAACCCCGCGCTCCGGTCGCGGCAAGGCCGAGCTATTCGGTCAGCTCGAAACTGGCTTCGTGTCCTGCGGCCGACGACGGCCCGATCCACAGCTTGAACTGGCCGGGTTCGCTGCCCCAGCTCATGTCCTGTCGCGTGAAGGCGAGGTCGGCGTCCGACAGGGTGAAGCGCACCGTGCGCGTTTCACCCTTTTTGAGGTTGATCTTCTCGAACCCCTTCAATTCCTTCACCGGCCGCGTCACCGACCCGACGAGATCGCGGATATAAAGCTGCACGACCTCCTCGCCCGCCCGCGCGCCGCTGTTCGTCACCGTGACGCTGGCAGTCAGCTTTTCGCCCGGGCGAATCTTCGTCTTGTCGAGCGTCACCGGCGAATAGGAAAAGCTCGTATAGCTTAGCCCATAGCCGAAGGGATAAAGCGGCGTGTTCGGCGCATCGAGGTAGCGCGAGACATATTTGGCGCCCGGCTCGCCCAGTTCGATCGGCCGCCCGGTGTTCTTCATGTCGTAATGGATCGGCACCTGCCCGACGTTGCGCGGGAAGGTGACGGGCAGTTTGCCCGATGGATTATAGCGGCCATAAAGCACGTCGGCGATCGCGTGGCCGCCCATCGTGCCGGGATACCAGGCCTCCAGGATCGCATCGACATTGGCGTCGGCCCATTCGATGCTGTTCGGGCGCCCGCTCATCAACACGAGGATGATGGGCTTGCCGGTCTTCTTGAGTTCTTCAAGCAACGCCTGCTGGTTGCCGGGCAGGTCGAGCGACGTGCGGCTCGCCGCTTCGCCCGTCATGTCCCAGCGTTCGCCCACCGCGGCGATGATCACATCCGATTTTTGCGCCAGCGCGATCGCTTCGGCGAACCCGTCGCTCTTGCCCGCATCCTCGAACGCATAGCTCGCGCCCTTGGCATAGGCGACGCTCGTCCCATTCGGTGCGCCAGCCTGCATCCCCTCGAGCAGGGTGACCGGCCGCGTCTTGCGGTCGCCCGCCGCCGACCAGCTGCCGATCATATCCTCCTTGCTGTCGCCGAGGGGGCCGATCACCGCGATCGATTTCGCCGCCGCGGCGAGGGGCAGGGCATTATCCTTGTTCTTGAGCAGGACGATCGACTTGCGCGCGACATCGCGCGCCGCCTCGAGGAATTCGGGCCTGTAAACCGTCGCCTTCTCGCGCGCCTCGTTGGAATAGCGATAGGGATCCTCGAACAGGCCGAGGCGATATTTCATCTCGAGGATCGCCTTGACCGCGGCGTCGATCTTTTTGATGTCGACCTTGCCTTCGGTGACCGATTTGGCGAGATTTTCCATATAGACCGCACCCTGCATGTCCATATCGACCCCGGCGTTGATCGCCTGTTCGCCCGCCTGTTTCAAATCCTTCGAATAGCCGTGCGGGACCATTTCGTTGATCGACGTGTAATCGGTTACGACGAAGCCCTTGAAACCCCATTTGTTTCGCAGCACTTCGGTCAGCAGATAGCGGTTGCCCGATGCCGGGACCCCGTCATACTCGTTGAAGGAGGTCATGAAGGTCGCGGCGCCGGCATCGGCCGCGGCCTTGAACGGCGGCAGATAGACGTCGCGCAGCGTCCGCTCCGAAATATCGACCGTGTGATAGTCGCGCCCGGCCTGCGCCGCGCCATAGGCGGCGAAATGCTTGGCGGTCGCAAGGATCGTGTCGGGACGCGACAGGTCGTCGCCCTGATATCCCCGCACGCGCGCCGCGGCGATCAGGCTGCCCAGATAGACGTCCTCGCCCGCGCCTTCCGACATGCGGCCCCAACGCGCGTCGCGGGCGATGTCGACCATCGGCGAAAAGGTCCAGTGGATGCCCTCGGCCGACGCCTCGGCTGCCGAGATTCGTGCCGCCTTTTCAATTGCCTGAAGGTCCCAGCTCGCAGCTTCGCCCAGCGAGATGGGAAAGATGGTGCGGTGGCCGTGGATGACGTCGTAGCCGAAGATCAGCGGGATTTTGAGCCGCGTGCCCTCGACCGCCATGCGCTGCAACTCGCGCGTATATTTCGCGGTGTAGGCGTTGAAGATGGCGCCGACCCGGCCGGCAGTGATATCGTCCTTATAGCCTTCGCGCATGGTCGGGCCGGTCGATTCCCAGTCGCTGGTGAGCAGGTTGAGCTGCCCGACCTTTTCGTCGAGCGTCATCTTCGCCATCAACTCGGCGATGAAGCGGTCCATCTTCGGATCGGGGCGCATCCATCCCGCGGCATCGACCGGCGCCTTCGCGCTCGCGCTCGCCGCTGGCTTCGCGAGCAGCGGGGCGGGGGCGAGCTGCCCGACCGTCATGAGGGTGGCGAGCGTAAGGCATGTGAGGTTGCGCGGCATCGGCGGCATGATTCGTCCTTCCCAGTCGATCTACTTGTACATTGTCACACGGATCGGCCGAATTTCGGCCGAAAACCGGCTGGTCGCCGATCGCATCCGTCTGTGTCGCTTCCCCCTATACAGCTATCGTGAAACCGGTTACAAATCAAAAAAACAACGACGCGGTTTCCCGCGACTCGTCGCTGCACCGGAGGCAAGGCCGGTCGGCGAATCGGGCGAGGGCGGGAAATGTCGGGGCACAAAAAGGGAGGTTGCCGTGAAGGTTTCGCATGAATTTCAGACCATGACCGCGCGCCGGTCGCGCGCGCGCCGGCTCGCCGCGGCGCTCGCATGGAGCAGCGCCGGCGCCGCGCTGGCAGTCGGTGTCGCCGCCCCTGCGCACGCCCAGGTTTCCGGCGCGTCGCTCCGCGGCACGGTGAAGGCGGAGGGCGGCGTGTCCCAGGTCACCGCGATCAACGTCGACACCGGCTTGACGCGCACCTCCACCGTCGGCGCGAACGGCAGCTACAATTTCGCCTCCTTGCCTGTGGGCACTTATCGTCTCGAACTGACGACGCCGCAGGGCAAGCGTCAGACGGACGAATTCACGCTCAACGTCGCGCAGAATGCCGTGCTCGACTTCGACTTCTCGCAGCCTGACATCGCCGAGGGCGGCGACGATGCGATCATCGTCACCGGCAGCCGCCTCCGCTCGATGGAGGGCGGCGAGGTCGGGACGACCATCTCGCAGCGCCTGATCGATCAGCTTCCGCAGAACAACCGCAATTTCCTCGCCTTCGCCGACCTCGCGCCGGGCGTGCAGTTCATCACCAATGCGAGCGGCCAATCGCGCCTGCAGGGCGGCGCGCAGGGCAGCAACTCGGTCAACATCTTCATCGATGGCGTCGGGCAGAAGGACTATGTGCTCAAGAACGGCATCACCGGCCAGGATTCGACGCAAGGCAACCCGTTCCCCCAGCTCGCGATCGGCGAATATCGCGTCATCAGCTCGAATTATAAGGCTGAATTCGATCAGGTCAGTTCGGTCGCGATCACCGCGGTGACCAAATCGGGGACCAATGAATTCCACGGCGAGGGCTTCATCGACTTCACCAACCAGAGTCTGCGCGACCGGACCCCGGCGGAAAATTTCCCGACCTATATTCCCAAGATCAAGACGCGTGACATTCAGTTCGGCGGCGCGCTCGGCGGGCCGATCATCAAGGACGTGCTGCACTTCTTCGCGACCTATGAAGGCAAGCGCCGCACCGAACCGCGCACGATCGCTCCGGGCCTCAACCTGTCGCCCGATTTCTTCCCGACCGAATATCAAGGCGCGTTCGGTTCGGCGAGCGAGACGTTCGACGAGAATCTCTATTTCGGCAAAATCAACTTCACCCCGACGTCGAGCGACCTGTTCGAATTTTCGGCCAAATATCGCGACGAAACGGGCGTTCAGATCAACAATGGCTTCGGCGCGTTCGATACGCGAACGCTCGCGCGGGTCGAGGAATGGCGCGGACTCGGCCGCTGGGAACATACCGCCGACACATGGGTCAATGATTTCAAGGTCGCCTATGAAGATGTGACCTGGGGGCCGCGTCCGGCCGTCTTCGGCAACGTCAGCGTCTTCAACGCCACGATCCCCGGCGCCGAGCCGGGAACGACGCAGCGCGGCGACATCTTGCGGATCGGTGCCGGGAGCAATTTTCAGGACAAGGGGCAGAAGGGCTGGCAGGTCTCGAACGATTTCACCTACACCGGGCTTGAAGGCCATAGCTTCAAGTTCGGCGTGAAGGCGAAGTGGGTCAAGCTCAACACGAACGAGCAGGGCGGGGTCAATCCGGTATTCACCTACAACGCGCTCTATCCGGCCGGCGTCGATTTCAATGACACGATTCCCTATCGCATGGAATTCAGCGCGCCCGTCACCGACGGCGACCCCAATATCCGGTCGAAAAACTTCCAGTTCGGCATTTACGCGCAGGACGATTGGGAGGTCACCGACCGGTTGACGGTCAATGTCGGCCTGCGTTGGGATTATGAGCGGACCCCGGCCTTCCTCGACTATGTCCACGATCCGGCGATCGCGGCGTTCGTCAGCGGGCAGGCCGCCTACACCGCGCCCGATGGAACGGTGACGCCGCCCTACACAAACCTGCTCAACGCCGATTACGACATCAACGACTATATTTCGACCGGCAGCGAGCGAAAGGCGTTCAAGGGCGCGTGGCAGCCGCGCGTCGGCTTTACCTACGAGCTCGACGAGGAGGGGCGCTTCGCCGTCTTCGGCGGCTATGGCCGCTCCTATGACCGCACCCAGTTCGATTTCATCCAGCAGGAACTGCGGCAGGGGCTGTTCGCCAACCGCAACTTCAACTTCAACAATCCGGGCGACGCGACTAATGTCTGCGATCCCAGCCCGACCTGTATCGCCTGGAATCCGGTCTATCTGACCCCCGAGGGCCGCGCCGACCTGATTGCCGGACTGCCGCCGGGCGCGGGGCGCGAGCTGCGTTTCATCAAGAACGACCTCAAAACGCCCTATTCGGACCAGTTCAGCCTCGGCGTGCGCGGGCGCTTCAACCTGCTCGAAACCGAAGTCGGCTACAGCTATGTGACGAGCAAGGACGGTTTCGTCTATCTGCTCGGCAACCGGCGGCCCGACGGCAGTTTCTTCCCGCCGACCGGCAACCCCGATTCGCCTTTCGGCTCTCCGCCGTCGCCCTTCGGCTCGATCATCCTCGGCGACAATGGGCTCGAGACCAAGGCGCATACCGCCTATCTCAAGCTAACCAAGCGTTATACACAGGCGTCGCCGTGGAGCCTCGATGCGACCTATACCTACACCGATGCCAAGGAAAACCGGCAGTTCGGCGAGGTCTTCAGCCTCGATTTCCCGAGTATCGACGATTATAACTTCATCACCGCCACGGGCGTTCGCAAGCATCGCCTGGTGATGGCGGGCACCGTCGATATTCCGTGGGGCCTTACGCTGTCGGGCAAGTTCCAGATCGCCTCGCCCAAATATCTGGGCGCGATCCTGAACACCGCGGGCACCGGCGGCACGCCGCCGTCGCGCGAAGCGATCTCGACCGAGACCGAAGGTAATGGCGACCGTTGGGGCTTCCGCCAGATGGACCTGTCGATCACCAAATATGTGCCGATCGCTTTCGTCAACGACGAGGCGCGACTGCGCTTCCGCCTCGATATCATCAACCTGTTCAACGACCGCAATTTCGGCGGCTTCGACGCGCTTACCGGTCTGCGGAACCCCAACGACCTGGCTCTTGACGGGCCGCCGCGAACGATCAAGCTTTCGGCCGGTTTCTCTTTCTGACCGGCTGACCAGGCGCCCGGCCCGCACCCCCTCCCGCGGGCCGGGCGCCTCTCTTTTCTTGGAGTATCGAATGTTGTTCCGCACCGGGGCCCTTTTTCTGCCCCTGATCGCGCTGGCCACCGCTTGCACACCCGTTCCGGCGCCCTCGACAACCACCCCCACGCCGACGCTCGCACCGATGAGCGAGGCGGCTTTTTCGGAAGAGCTGACCGAACGCACCTTCCGCTATTTCTGGGACACCACCGATACCGAAAAATGCCTCGCGCCCGATCGCTGGCCGAGCAATCCCTTCTCGTCGATCGCTGCGACCGGCTTCGCGCTCACCGCTTATGGCATCGGCGCCGAGCGCGGTTACGTCACGCGCGCCGAGGCGGCGGAGCGCACGCGCGATTGCCTGCGCTTTTACTGGACCGCGCCGCAGGGTGCCGGGGTGGCGGGCGCCACCGGGTACAAGGGTTTTTTCTATCATTTTCTGAAGAATGACGACGGCACGCGGTTCCGCGATGTCGAACTGTCGACCGTTGATACCAGCCTGTTCCTCGGCGGCGCGCTGTTCGCGCAAAGCTATTTCGATCGCGACGACCCGGTCGAGGCCGAGATCCGCAATCTTGCGGAAAAGATCTACACGCGCGTCGACTGGACCTTCGTTCAGCGGACGAACACCGGGACGCAGGCGCGCAACCTCGCGAACTCGCGCGGGATCACGATGGGCTGGAAGCCCGAGAAGGGGTTCGAGACGCACGACTGGGTCGGCTATAACGAGGGGATGCTCGTCTATGTGCTCGCGCTCGGTTCGCCGACGCACCCCGTCGGCAAGGACGCGTGGGACAAGGGCTGGGCGGCCGACCTCGAAAAGGATTGGGGCACCTATTACGGGCAGGAGCATCTGCAGTTCGAGCCGATGTTCGGGCACCAGTACAGCCATGTCTGGGTCGATTTCCGCGGCATCCGCGACGATTTCATGCGCGCAAAGGGCATCGACTATTTCGAGAACAGCCGCCGAGCGACGCTGGCGCAGCGCGCCTATGGCGCCGACAATCCGAACAAATGGGCGGGCTATAGCGCCGACATCTGGGGCTGGACCGCGTCCGACGGGCCCGGCTATTCGGAAGGCGAGTATAGCGTCAACGGCACGCCGCGGAACTTCAACACCTATATGGCGCGCGGCGTCAGCGCGATCCGCGTCGTCGATGACGGCACGATCGTCCCCACCGCGGCGGGCGGCTCGGTCGCCTTCGCGCCCGAAGTGACGATCCCCGCGCTGATGGCGATGCGCACGCAATATGGGTCAAGGCTCTATACGCGTTACGGCTTCAAGGACGCGTTCAACCCCAGCTTCACCTTCACCGACGCGGACTCGAAATCGGGCGCGGTCGACCCCGTTCACGGCTGGGTCGCGAACGATTATCTCGGCATCGACCAGGGGCCGATCCTCGCGATGATGGAAAATCATCGCAGCGAGCTGGTGTGGAAGGTGATGCGCAAGAATCCGCATATCGTCCGCGGATTGAAGCGCATCGGCTTCACCGGCGGCTGGCTCGATCAGGCGGAGGCGGACTAATTCACTTCGTCATCCCGGCCTTCGCCGGGATGACGAAGATGGCGTCAGCAGCCCTTCCCGACACAAAGATCGGCGACCACCGGATAATGATCCGACGGCAGCTTGCCGCCATTCTGGTCGGTCAGGGTTGCATGGCGCAGCACCGTCACATCGTCGCTGACGAAGATATGGTCGATCGGGCTCGCGTCCGTCCGCGCGATGTCGAAACCGGTGAAGGTGCCGAGCGGGCCATAATGCGGCGTGCGGCTGATCGTGCGGCTGTCGTGCAGCGCGCCTTGGCCGGGCTCGACGATCGCGGCATAGGCGGTGCTCGTCGCCGGGCTGTTGAAATCGCCCATCAACACCGCACTCTCGCCCGGCTTGCGCTCGCCGTCGATCCAGCGGCGGATCTGGCGCGCGCTTTCCTGTCGCGCGACCTCGCCGATATGATCGAAATGGGTGTTCACGACCAGCAAGTCGCGCTTGGCCGTCCGGTCGTGCAGCCGCGCCCAGGTCGCGATCCGCGGTAGCGCGGCGTCCCAGCCCTTGCTCGGCACATCGGGCGTCGGCGACAGCCAGAAAGTGCCCGATCCGACCAGCGCGAAACGGTCGAGGCGGAACCCCAGCATCGAATATTCGCCCTTCGCCTTGCCGTCGTCGCGCGCGACGCCGACGAATTGATAGGCGGGCAGGTCGGTCTCGACCGCCTGCTTCTGATGCTGGAGCACCTCCTGCATCCCGACCAGGTCGGGCGCCTGATAGGCGACGAGCGCGATCAGCGCCGCGCGGCGGTGCGGCCAGGCATTGGCGCTGTCCGACGCGACATCGAGCCGGATATTATAGGTCATCGCTTCATAATGGTCGGCGCGCTCTTTGGCCGTCGTGGGCAGCGCGAGCAGCGCCGCGGCGAGCAGCATGGCTTTGCGGATCATCCGAGATTTCCTCCATTGGCGGCGATCACGCTGCTATAGAAACGCGCGCTGCGTTTCGGCGTGCGCGCCTGCGTTTCATAATCGACATGGACGATACCGAAGCGCTTCGAAAAGCCCAAGGACCATTCGAGATTGTCGAGCAGCGACCAGGCCATATAGCCGCGCACATCGACGCCCTGCCGGATCGCGTCGCCGATCGCCGAAATATGCGTGCGCAGATAATCGCAGCGCAGCGGATCGTCGATCCCGTCGGGCCCGGCCTTGGGCGGATCGTAAAAGGCGGCGCCATTTTCGGTGATATAGACCGGAATATCGCCATAGGTGTCGCGGAACCAGACCAGCATTTCGGTGAGCGCGGGCGGATAGACTTCCCAATCGGTCGTCGTGTGGGTCGCGACTTGCCGCACGGGCGACGCACCGACGGGCCATTGGTGCGGGTCGGCCTTCACGACATTGCGCGTATAATAATTGATCCCGATGAAATCGAGCGGCTGGCAGATGTCCTTGAGGTCCTCGGCGGGCCACGCCGGCCAGGCTTCGCCGAATATCTCGGCCAGTTCTTCAGGATAAGAGCCTTTCAGCGCCGGGTCGAGATATTGGCGGTTCATATAGGCGTGCGCGCGCGCGGTCGCGGCTACATCCTCGGGGCTGTCGCTCGCGGGATATTTGGGTTCGATATTGACGACGAGGCCGATCTCGTGCGCGCCCTCGCTGCGATAGGCCTGCACCGCGCGGCCGTGGGCGCGCATCAGATTGTGGCTCGCGATCGGCGTCTCGAACAGGTTCCGATGGCCGGGAGCGAGCGCGCCGTGCAGATAGCCGCCGTCGGTGATCACCCAGGGTTCGTTCAGCGTCACCCATTTCTTCACCCGCCCGTCGAGGCGGCGGTACATCACCGCTCCATATTCCGCGAACCAGTCGGCGCTGTCGCGGTTCAGCCAGCCGCCCTTGTCATCGAGCGCGGCGGGAAGATCCCAATGGTGCAGCGTCAAGAGCGGCTCGATGTCGTGCTTGAGCAGCTCGTCGACGAGCCGCTCATAGAAGCCGAGCCCCGGCTCGTTCACGCGGCCGATGCCTTCGGGCAGCACGCGGCCCCAATTGACGCTGAAGCGATAGGCCTTGAGCCCCAATTCCTTCATCAGCGCGACGTCGGCCGGCATGCGGTTATAATGGTCGCACGCGACGTCGCCGGTATCGCCCTTGGCGGCCATCAGTCGCGGGTCGTGACTGAAGCGCTGCCAGATGCTCGCCCCCGCGCCGTCGGCGAGCGGCGACCCCTCGATCTGATAGGCGGCGGTTGCCGCGCCCCACAGGAAATCGTCGGGGAAAACGGTCTGCGTCATTTCTTGTCCTTGTCGGCATAAGTCGGGGAGGCGAGTTTTTGTTCGAGCAGCCAGGCATAGAGCGCCGGATCATCATAGGCGGGGTCCCAGGCATTGTGGCCCAGGTCGGGATAGATGGTCAGGCGGACCTTGCGGCCGCCGCAGGCGCGGATCGCGCGCGCCATATCGAAGCTGCCCTCGGGGATTACGACATCGTCGCGGTCGCCGTGGAACGCCCACACGGGCAGGTCCATCAACCGGCACGCCTCGCCCGGATTGCCGCGCCCGGCGACCGCCGCGACCGCGGCGAAACGCTTCGGCTCGGCGATCGCCCAGCGCCAGCTCGCATGGCCGCCGCGGCTGAGCCCAGTCAGATAGATGCGCGTGCGATCGACGCGATAGCTCTTCGCGACATGGTCGAGAAGCTGGTCCAGCTTTTCGATATTCCAATCCTGATCGGTGCCGAGCAAAGGCGAGACGGTAATGAAGGGGAAATCAGGATCGCGGTCGGCGATCTTGGGCGGACCGTGAACCTTGACCTTCGCGACGTCGTCGCCGCGCTCGCCCGAGCCGTGGAGAAAGATCAGCAGCGGATATTGCTTCGCCGTGTCGGTCAGATAGCCCTTGGGCACGAACAGCTGGTATGGATAATTGCCCGACGCGACCGGTTGCTGCGGCGTCTGCCCTTCGACAACGGGCGGCGCCTTCGTTCTTGCGGCAGCGGGAGAGGCGGCGAGGGCGAGTCCCAGCAGCGCCGCGGTCCAATATGTCATTCGGCTTTCCTTGGTTGAATGGCTCACCCCTTCATGCTCCCGGTCAGGAGTCCGCTCAGATAATAGCGTTGGAGCGCGAGGAAGAGGATGAGGACGGGGAGGGTGGTGACGACCGCGCCGGCCATCATGATTTCATAATCCTGCACATTCTGGCGGCTGTTCGCGGCAAGCGCGACCGGCAGCGTGTAGAGGTCCTGATCGGCGAGGATGATCAGCGGCCACATGAAATCGTTCCAGCTCGACAGGAACACATAAAGCGCGAGCGTGACGATGATCGGCGTCAGGATCGGCAGCACGATACGGTGCAATATCTGCCCCTCGCTCGCGCCGTCGATCCGCGCCGCCTCGAGCATCTCGTCGGGGATCGACAGGCAATATTGGCGGACGAGAAAGATGCCGAAAATCCCCGCGAGCCACGGCACGAGCGCGCCGGCATAGCTGTTGACGAGCCCCATCGCCTTCAGTTCGAGGAACAGCGGCAGCATTCCGATCTGCCCCGGCACGACGAGCGCCGCGACCAGTAAGCGGAAGGTCGCGTCGCGGCCTTTGAAGCGCAATTTGGCGAAGGCATAGCCCGCCGGGATGGTGAAGAGTAGCGCAAGCCCCGTCGCGAGCGTCGAGACGAGGATGCTGTTGAACAGAAAGCGGCCGACGCCGAAACTGCCGAAGAGCAGACGGTAATTTTCGAGGCCAGGACTCGCGGGCCACAGCGGCGGCGGAAATTGCGCCGCCTCGCCGCGCGCCATGAAGCTGACCGAGACCATCCACAGCAAGGGCGCGATCGTGATCAGCGCGACGAGCGCGGCGAGCAACGTAACGGACCAGCGACGCAGGCTCATATCGCGCCGCTCCGCTTGGCCAGCCGCAATTGCACCAGCGTTACCGCCAGAATGCAGAGGAAGAGCAGGAAGGCGACCGCCGCGCCCGATCCGAGGTTCCACCATTTGAACCCCTCCTCATACATGAAATAGAGGATGGTGACGGTCGACTGGGCGGGGCCGCCCTGCGTCATCACATAGGGTTCGGCAAACAGCTGGAACATACCCGCGACCGTCAGCACCGATACGAGCAGCATCGTCGGCGCGATCGCCGGCAGGGTGACGTGGCGCAGCCGCGTAAGCCAGCCCGCGCCGTCGATCCGCGCCGCCTCGTCGAGTTCGCGCGGCACCGTCTGCAGCGCGGCGAGGAAGATGATCATGTTATAGCCGAAGGTCTTCCACCCGACGAAGAGCAGGATCGCGGGCAGCGACGCGGTCGGGCTTCCAAGCCAATCGACCGGCGGCACCCCGAAGAAGGAGAGGAGATAATTGAGCAAGCCGTAGCGCGTGTGGAGCAGATAGCGCCACACCACCGCGGTCGCGACGAGCGTCGTCACATAGGGCGCGAACAGCGCGACGCGCCATACCGGCCGCCATGTCAGCCAGCGCGAATTGACGAGCATCGCCGTGAACAGCGACAGCGCCACGATGAAAGGCGTGCCGACCGCGACGAACAATAATGTGTTCCTCATCGCCTTCCAGAACAGCGGGTTTTCGAGCAGGCGCTCGTAATTCTGGAAACCGACGAAGCGCAGGTTTCCGATGTCCGCGAGCGCGTAGATATCGAAATCGGTGAAGCTCAGGAATAGCGACGCGATGGCGGGCAGGACGAAGAACAGCAGGATCGCTGCGAGCGCTGGCGACGCCATCGCCCAGCCCGCGCGCGCTTCGCCCGTCCGGCCGACCGCACTCAAAGCGCGCGTCCTTTGCTCAGCATCCACCGCCGCTTTTCGAGCAGCCGGTCGGCGCGCGCGTCGATTTCCCGCGCCGCCTCGTCGACGCTGAACTGGCCCCGTACCATGCGCTCGGCGACGATCTGCATCTCGGTGACGATGCGTTCCCATTCGGGCACCTTGGGCAGCGCGGTCGCATTTTCGAGCTGGACGCGGAAGGGCGCAACCGCGGGGTCGCGCATCAGCCCCGCCGCGGTCCACACCGAGCGCCGCGCGGGCAGGTCGCCCGTCGCCTCGTGGAGCGCGAGCTGCGCGACCGACGCCGTCAGCCGCGCGACAAGATCCCACGCCGCCTTGTCGTGCGCGCCGCCTGCAAAGACGACGAGGCTCGACCCGCCCGGCGCCGCCGACCCCACGCCGTCGGGGCCCGGGTTCACGGCGGTGCCCCAATCGTCCTGCAATGCCGGGGCGAGGCGCCTCTTCAGGTCGCCGATCGTCCACGGGCCCGACAGGAACAGGCTGAAATGGCCGCGTCCGAATTCGGTCCAGACATTGGAAATCTGCGCCATCGATACGCGCGGCGCGAGTTCCTCGTCGAACAGCGATTTGTAAAAGGCGAGCGCCGCCTTGAACTCGGGTTCCGAAAAGGCGCCGCGTCCGCCCTCGTCGCGCAGCATCCGCGCGCCTGCCGACAGCGCCAGCGTCGTCAGCTGCTCATATTCGTTGAGCGGATAGAGCAGCGCGAAATTGCCGTCGCCCGCTTGCTTCTTCACCTTGTGAAGCGCCGCTTTCCATCCCGTCCAGTCGGGCGGCGGCGCCGCATAGCCCGCGCGTGCGAACAGATCCTTGCGATAAAATTGCAGCCGCGTGTCGACATACCAGGGGACGCCCCAAATCTTGCCCGCGATGCGGTTGGTGTCGACCACCGCGCCGAACTGGTCGCTCAACAACCGCATCGCCCGCCCGGGCACGGGCGCGAGCGCGCCGATCGCGGCGAGCTCGGCGATCCAGCTGTTGCCGACCTGCCCGACGCTGGGCAGCGATCCGCCCGCAAAACCCGTGAGCAATTTCTCGTGTGCCGCGGTCCACGGCAGCGGCTGGACCGCGATCGGCGGCGCGTCGGCGGGCCAGGCGATGCCCCCCAGCAGCGCGGGCAGGCTCGCCGCCTCATTGCCCATCGCCCAAACCGTCAGTTCATCGCCCCGCCGCGCGCCGCAACCGCCGAGCAGCGGGGCGAGGGGCAGCGCGGCGAGCGCGCCGGTCATATGGCGGCGCGTCAACTGCATCGGCAAATGCGCGCGGCGGGGTTCACGTCGGCGAGCCTCCCGCTGCGGCGCTCGCTCGCTTGGGCTCGGCCATGCTCGCGGTGGTGCCGCGCGCGACCAGGCTCGGGGTCAGGATCGTCGCGCTCGCCGCGCCTAGCGCGTCGCCGCGCAGCAGGCGGAGCAGCATCATCATGCCTGTCGACCCCAGCCGGTCGATATTGACCTGCATCGTCGTCAGCCCCGGGCTCAAATGCCGTGCGAGCGGGATGTCGTCGAAGCCCGCGACCATCACGTCATCGGGCACCGCCACGCCCACGCGCCCCAGTTCGGCGATCAGCCCGACCGCCATCTGGTCGTTCGCGGCAAAGACCGCGTCGGCGGGGAGTTGCCCCTCGACGAACAGCCGCGCCGCCTTTTCGCCGCTTTCCTCCGAAAAATCGCCGGGCAGGATCACCGGGCTGCGTTCTCCCGCGATCTTTGCCATCGCATCGGCGAAGCCGCGCTGGCGGTCGCGCGCGTCGCGATTATGCTTCGGCCCCGCAATATGAATCACCTGCCGCGCGCCGCGCGCCAGCAACGCCTCGGTCATCGCATAGGCGCCGCGATAATTGTCGACCGCGACGAAAGGCAGGTCGAGCGATCCCGCGTCGTAATTGAGCAGCACGGTGGGCAGCGCCGGGTCGAGATGGTCGGCCAGCAGTTCGGGCTTCAGGTCGGGCGGCATGACGAGTAGCCCGTCGACGCGCCCCCGCATCGCGGCGATCGCCGCCGCGGTCTCGTGCGTGCTGCCGTGCATGTTGCCGAGCAGCAGGTGCATCCCCGATTCATGCGCGACCAGGTCGATACCGCGGATGATTTCGGAGAAGAATTCGCCGAACAGGTCGGGCAGGATGACCCCGACGGTGTCGGTCTTGCGCCGCGTCAGGCTGCGCGCGCCGCTGTGGGGGACGAAATTCAGCTTCTTGACCGCCGCCATCACCGCGGCGCGGGTCGGCGCGGTGACATTGCCGAGCCCGTTGATCGCGCGCGACGCCGTCGCCACCGACACCCCCGCCTCGCGGGCCACGTCCCTCAATGTCGCCATGCCGCTGGCCCCCTTTCCCTCATATGGCGCCGGGCCGCTGTTGCGACTCCGTTCCTCTTTCGCCGGGCGCGGAAACGGCGACAGCGTAACCGGTTACAATGGCGAAATGCAAGGTCATTTCCCTGCCAACTCCAACGCTTCGCCATCGGTGCCGAACAGGTGCAGATCGCCGGGCGCGAAGGAGGCGGAGACCGTGTCGCCCTCGCCCAAACTGCCGTCGTCGCGCCATTGGCACGCAA
Source organism: uncultured Sphingopyxis sp. (assembly GCA_966250105.1). GTDB lineage: Bacteria > Pseudomonadota > Alphaproteobacteria > Sphingomonadales > Sphingomonadaceae > Sphingopyxis. The sequence continues at coordinate 38,219 of CBINGC010000027.1, forward strand.
CGGGTTCGCCCTCTTCGCATCCGCAAAGATGCAGCGTCGCCAGCCCGCCGAGTCGCTCGATAAAGCCGATGGCGAAGGACAGCGCGCCCGGTGCATCGCCGATCGCGATATCCTCGGGCCGGATGCCGATCGACAGCGGCGTCCCGGCCGGCGGCGCCGCCGCGAGCGGGGGCAGGGCGATGCCGCGCCCGTCGGCCAACATCGCGCGGCCGCCTTCGGCCATCGTCGCGGGCAATATGTTCATCCGCGGCGTGCCGAGAAATTGCGCGACGAAGATATTCGCCGGCCGCGCATATAATTCGCGCGGGGTGCCGATTTGCTCGATCTGCCCGTCGCGCATCACGACGATGCGGTCGGCGAGCGTCATCGCCTCGACCTGATCGTGCGTCACATAGAGCGTCGTCGTGCCGAGTTGGCGGTGAAGCTCGGCGAATTCATGCCGCATCCGCCCCCGCAGATCGGCGTCGAGATTCGACAGCGGCTCGTCGAACAGGAATATCTGCGGCTGGCGCACGATGGCGCGGCCGATCGCCACGCGCTGCCGCTGTCCGCCCGACAAAGCCGCCGGTTTGCGATCCAGCAGCGCCTCGATGTTCAGTATCGCCGCCGCGCGCCGCACCGCGGCATCGATCGCGGCCTTGTCCGTCTTCGCGATGCGCAGGGCGAACGCCATATTCTCATAGACGCTGAGATGCGGGTAGAGCGCATAGGATTGGAACACCATCGCGATGCCCCGCTCCGACGGCGCGAGATGGGTGACGTCGCGGTCGCCGATGACGATGCGGCCGGCGGTCAGTTCCTCCAGCCCCGCCACGGCACGCAGCAACGTCGACTTGCCGCATCCTGACGGGCCGACGACCACCGTAAATTCGCCGTCGGCAACGTCGATCGACACGCCCTTCAGAATCTCGGTCGCGCCGAAGCTCTTGCGCGCGCCCTCGATCGACAATCCCGCCATGGTCCGCCCGCGTTCCCGGGTCCCTCAGTGGACCGTTACGCCCGCGCCAGCCTGCCGCGCGGGTGCGCGCCCCGCGGCGATCGCGAACAGGCACAGCGCGGCATAGCAGGCGGCGGGGAGGATCAGCGCGGCGCTGTACCCTACCGCATCCGACAATTGCCCGACGAGATAGGGGATCGCCGCGCCGCCGACGATCGCGGTGCACAGCAGCCCCGACGTCGCCTCGGCGCGCGCGGTCGAGCGTTCGAGCGTCAGGGTGAAGATCACGGGGAACATGATCGAATTGAACAGGCCGATCGACAGCGCGACGAAGCCAGCATTCACCCCGCCTACGAACACGATATAGAGGCAGAGCAGCGCCGCGATGGCGGTAAAGATGACGAGCAGTTTCGATGCCGAGAAACGCGCCAGCAGGACCGATCCGATCGCGCGGCCGACCATCGCGCCGCCCCAGTAAAGCGCGACCGCCTTGCCCGCTTCCTGCAGCGACACGCCGGGAACGCCGTCGCTGCCCATGATCCAGCCGAACAGGCCGAAGGGCGCATCGGACTGGCCCCAGATCGCATCGCTGTTGAGGAACAGCGCCATCTGCGTCCCGATCGCGACCTCGGCGCCGACATAGAGGAAGATCGCGAGCCCGCCGAGCAGCGCCCAGCGCGATGAAAAGGCCTCGCGGATCAACTCGCCCATTCCGGCGCGCTCGCCGATCGGTGCGGGCGGTACGGCTTCGTTGACGATCCGCCGGCTGAACCAGAAGAAGAAGAGCAGCGCGATGATCAGGCCGCAGATCCAGAAATAGGCGGCGTCGATCCCGCCGAGCGCCTGCGCGCGCACCGCCTCGGTTACCACCATGCCTTCCTTGACCTCGACGCCTTCGAGGAACAGGTGCGCGCCGATCAGCGGACCGAGGAAGGTGCCGAAACTGTTGAAGGTCTGGCTGAAGGTCAGGCGGAAATGGCTGCGTTTCGGGTCACCGAGCGCCGCCGCGAGCGGATTTGCCGCGACCTGCAATATGGTGATACCGCTCGCGAGAATGAACAGGCCCGCGAGCACCAGCGGATAGACGGCGAGGTTCGCCGCCGCGAGCATGACGAGGCAGCCGACGACCATCGTCGACAGCGCGGTCAGGATCGACGGCACCGAATGAAAGCGCGCGATCAACGCCGCGGCGGGAAAGGAGATCAGGCCATAGGCGATGAAGAAGGCCGATGCCGACAGCTGTGCCTCCGCATCGCTCAACGTGAAGATACCCTTCACCGCGGCGACCAGCGGATCGATCAGCGAAGTGATGAAGCCCCAGGCGAAAAACAGCACGGTGACCGCGGCAAAGGCCGCCATGGCATTCGAGCGGCCGTCCCCGGGGGCGGCCGCCTGGCTGGGCTCGTTCATTCGGAATATCCTCTTCGCCGGAACTATGTTATGCGGCGGGTCTAACGGGGCCTCACAGGCAACGCAACCGGTTACACCGGTTCCGATGGTGCGCGTCCTCGCGGCGCACCGGCGCCCTTCGGAATCGCACGAAATAATCGTTCGTCTCCCACTGGCGCGCGCGGGCGCGACTGGTTACATGGGCCGCCACCAAATGATTCGCGCGTGCCGCCCCGAAAAGCTGGGACAGGCGCCGCCTGCACCAGAAAGTGGCACCCATGGAAATCATCACCGGCCTGACCTTCGACGACGTGTTGCTGGTGCCCGGAGCCTCGGACATTCTGCCCTCCGACGCCAATCTGTCGACCCAACTGACCAGCGAAATCAGCCTCAATATCCCGGTCCTGTCGTCGGCGATGGACACGGTGACCGAGGCCGAGATGGCGATATTGATGGCGCAGATCGGCGGCATCGGCGTCCTCCACCGCAACCTGACCGTCGAGGAACAGGCCGCCGCGGTGCGGCAGGTCAAACGGTTCGAAAGCGGCATGATCGTCAACCCGATCACCATCACTCCCGACGCGCCGCTCTCCTATGCGACCGCCCTGATGGACCAGCACCGGATTTCGGGCATTCCGGTCGTCGAAACCGGCGGCAAGCTTGTCGGCATCCTGACTCACCGTGACGTGCGCTTCGCCGACAATCCGGGTCAGCCGGTGCGCGAACTGATGACCGCCGAAAATCTTGCGACCGTCCGCGCCGGGGTCGGACAGGACGAAGCGCGGAAGCTCCTCCACCAGCGCCGGATCGAAAAACTGCTCGTCGTCGACGACGAATATCACTGCATCGGCCTCATCACCGTCAAGGATATGGAAAAGGCGGTCAATTTCCCCGACGCGACCAAGGACGCCAGTGGCCGCCTGCGCGTCGCGGCGGCGACGAATACCGGCGATAGCGGCGTCGAGCGCGCAGAGGCATTGCTCGAGGCCGAATGCGACCTGATCGTCGTCGACACCGCGCACGGCCACAGCAAGGGCGTCGGCGAGACCGTCGCACGCATCAAGAAATTATCGAACCGGGTTCAGGTGCTGGCGGGCAATGTCGCGACCGGCGATGCGACGCGCGCGTTGATCGACGCGGGCGCCGACGGCGTGAAGGTCGGCATCGGCCCGGGTTCGATCTGCACTACCCGCATCGTCGCGGGCGTCGGCGTGCCGCAACTTACCGCAATTCTCGACAGCGTTGAGGCGGCGTCGAAGCTCGGCGTGCCGGTGATCGCCGACGGGGGCCTCCGCACCTCGGGCGACGTCGCCAAGGCCTTGGCTGCGGGCGCGTCGAGCGTCATGGTCGGCTCGATGCTAGCGGGCACCGCCGAAGCGCCGGGCGAAACCTTCCTCTATCAGGGTCGCACCTACAAAAGCTATCGCGGCATGGGCAGCGTCGGCGCGATGGCGCGCGGCAGCGCCGACCGCTATTTCCAGCAGGACATCAAGGACCAGATGAAGCTGGTGCCCGAGGGCATCGAGGGCCAGGTGCCGTTCAAGGGCCCCGCGAAGGACGTCATCCATCAGATGGTCGGCGGCGTGAAGGCGGCGATGGGCTATACCGGCAGCCGCACCCTCAAGGATTTCCGCGAGCGCGCCAAATTCGTGCGCATCACCAATGCGGGTCTGCGCGAAAGCCATGTCCACGACGTCGCGATCACGCGCGAGGCGCCGAACTATCCGGCGGGCTAAAGCCAGCCGATGACCCCCGCCGCCCGCATCCAGACCGCCAGCGAAATCCTCGACGCCATCGCCGCCGCCGCGCGCGAGGGTGGTGCGCCGGCCGACGCGATCTTCGCCGAGGCGATGCGCGCGCGCCGCTACGCGGGCTCGAAAGACCGCCGCGCGATCCGCACCCACGTCTATGACGCGATCCGCGCCGTGCGCTCGGCGCCTGCCTCGGGCCGCGCGGCGATGCTCGCGCTCGCCGACGCGCAGCCCGAACTCGCCGCGCTTTTCGACGGCTCGCCCTACGGCCCCGCGCCGATCGCCGCCGACGAACCGCGCGCCGAAACCGGGCTCGCCGCAGAGGCGCTGATTGACCTCTTCGACCCGCTCGTCGGCGAAGACGAGCATGACGCGATGCTGACGCGCGCGACGCTCGACCTCCGCGCCAACCGGATCAAGGCGACGCGCGACGATCTCGCTACACTCTTTGCCGAAGGTGAAGCGATCCCCGGCGCCCCCGACGGCTGGCGCCTTCCGCCCGAAACGGCCGCGATCCAGCATCCCGCCTACACCGAAGGTCGCTTTGAAGTGCAGGACGCCGCGAGCCAATATGCGTCCGCCGCTTTGGATGCGGCGCCTAGGCAGCCGATCGTCGATCTCTGCGCGGGCGGCGGCGGCAAGACGCTCGCCATCGCTTCGCTCACCGGCAACGACGCCGACATCCTCGCCTGCGACACCAACCGCGCCCGCCTTCAGCAACTCGCCCCGCGCGCTGAACGCGCCGGCGCGACGCGCGTCGAGACGCGGCTGCTCAACCCCAGGCAGGAAAGCGACATGCTCGCCGACTGGCGGGGCAGGGCGGCGCGCGTCTTCGTCGACGCCCCCTGTTCGGGCAGCGGCACCTGGCGGCGCAGCCCCGAGCTGCGCTGGCGACTCACCCCCGCGCGCCTCGATCGCCATCGCGCCGATCAGGCGAAGCTTCTGGAAATCGGCGCCAATCTGGTGGCGCCCGGCGGCAAACTCCTCTATGCCGTCTGCTCGGTCATCACGCGTGAGGGGCGGGCACAGGTGGACGATTTTCTGAACCGGCATCCGGGGTGGACGGCCGACGCCGGCTATCTCCCCGATGGTATCGGCCGCGCTGCGGGCGCGGGTTTCCTGCTGACCCCGGCGCACGACCACTCTGACGGATTTTTCCTCGCACGGCTGACATCGCCATGTTAGCATCCCCTGCAATGAAGCGATGGGAGAATGCGATGCGCATCAGTTTTCTGGCCGTTGGTGCCGGTCTTGTTCTGGCCAGCCTGCCGACCGCCTCCGATGCGCAGCGCGCCGACAACGACATCTTCCCCCGCTCGATCGCGCTCCAGCAGGAAGGGCATCAGGCGCAGGAAGCCGGCGACCTCGACCTGGCGATCGACTTCTATGAATCGGCGCTCGCCGCCGATCCGCGCAACCGGTCGGCGATCATCGCGCTGGCGCAGGTCGCCCGCGCGCAGGGGCTGCCGGGCAAGGCGATCGGCCTCTATCGCGAGGCGCTGATCCTGGAACCCAAGGATATCGTCGCACTGACCGGACAGGGTGAGGCGCTCGCCGACAAGGGCGCGTTCGAACTGGCGCGCGAAAAGCTCGCCGAGGCCGAGCGCGTTTGCGGTGCCAAATGCCCGCAGGTAGCCGCGCTCGAAAAGACGATCGCATCGAGCGCCTCGAAACGCGTCGTCGCCGCCGAGGCGCTGGTGCCGAAGCCGGTCGTCGCGACGGTCAAGCCCGCCACGGGGCAGAATTGATCTAGACGCCGAGCGCGCGCGCCAGCGCGACCCACTCGCCGACGCCGACTGTCTCGGCGCGCCGCGTCGGGTCAATCCCCAATGCCTCCGCCGCCGCGACCGCGCCCTCGACACCCTTCAGGCTCTGCCGCAGCATCTTGCGCCGCTGCCCGAAACCTTTCTCGGTGAGCTTCGACAGAAGTTTCGGATCGACGCCCCCGGGCTGATCGCCCGGCGTCACATGGACGATCGCCGACATCACCTTTGGCGGCGGGGTAAAGGCCGACCGGTGCACCTTCATCGCGATTTTCGCGTGCGACCGCCACTGCGCGAGCACCGCGAGCCGGCCATAGGCGCCCGTCCCGACCGGCGCGACGATGCGCTCGGCGACCTCGAGCTGGAACATCAGGGTCAGCGATACCCAACGCGGCGGCCAGGCCGCAGGCTCGAGCCAGCGCGTGAGCAACGCCGTTCCGACATTATAGGGCAGGTTGGCGACGATATGATAAGGCCCGCCGCCGGTCAGCGCGTCGACGTCGACCGCCATCGCATCGCCCGCGATCACCGTCAATTGCCCCGGAAACGCTTCGCCGAGCTCGGCGAGCAGCGGCAGGCAGCGATCGTCGCGCTCGACCGCGATCACCTTGGCGCCTGCGCGCAGCAGCGCGCGCGTCAGCCCGCCGGGCCCCGGCCCGACCTCGAACACCGTCGCGCCCTCCAGATCGCCGGGCAGCGCCGCGATCCGGTCGAGCAATTGCTCGTCGAACAGGAAATTCTGCCCCAGAGCCTTGCTCGCGGACAGGCCGTGGACGCGCACCGTCTCGCGCAGCGGGGGCAGCGGCGTGCGCGGCTGGACCGTCACTTCGCCGGCGCGCAATTGCGCTCGCGCGCCGCCGCCATCCGCGCGGCCATCGCGATCGCCGCGATCGTCGGCCCCGGATCGGCGCGGCCGGTGCCCGCGATGTCGAACGCGGTGCCATGGTCGGGCGAGGTGCGGATGATCGGCAGCCCGAGCGTCAGATTGACCCCGTCGTGGAAATGCAGCGCCTTGAACGGCGCCAGCGCCTGATCGTGATAACCGCACAGCAGCGCATCATATTGGTCGCGAATGCCGGGTGCGAACAGCGCGTCGGCGGCGAGCGGGCCATCGACGACAATCCCGTCCTCGGCCAGCTGCGCAACCGCGGGCTTCATCACGCGCTCCTCCTCGCCGCCGAGCTGACCGCTCTCGCCCGCGTGGGGGTTGAGGCCCGCGAGCGCGATGCGCGGCTTATCGATGCCGAAATCGCGGCGTAGTCCGCGCGCGACGATCCGCGCCTTGGCGACGATCAACTCGCTCGTCAGCCGCTCGGGCACCTCGGCGAGCGGGATATGCACGGTCAGCGGCACGACGCGAAGCGACGGTCCCGCCAGCATCATCACCGCGTTGGTCGCGGTCACGCCGCAGCGTTCGGCGATGAATTCGGTCTGCCCGGGATGCGTATAGCCGATGCCATGCAGCGCATGTTTCGATACCGATCCGGTGACCAGCGCTGAACTCGCCTGGTTGCGCGTCAACCCGATGCCGGTTTCCAGTGCGTGGAGCGCGCAGGTCGCGCCGGCGGGCGTCGGCGACCCGGGGATCAGCGGGCCGCTGTCCTCGAGATGCCAGACGGGCAGCGCCTCGCCAAAGGTCCGCACGACCTCGTCCATGTCGCCGACACGCGCCACGGGGCCGTCCCACACCGCTTCGATCGCGGCGATGTCGCCGATCGCGACAAAGGGAGGCAGACGGTTTTCTCCGCGCGCGGCCCATGCGCGCGCCGTGACTTCGGGGCCGACGCCGGCCGGGTCACCCATGGTAACCGCGATCGGGCGTCGATTAATGTAATCCGCCATCAGCTATATTCGATCACGGCATCCCGGCGCAGGTCGCGCAGATAGCGCTGGGCCCGCTTGTTGACCTTTTCCTCCAGCAGTTTCTGCTCGATCTGCTCGAGGTTCGGTGCCGTCGCCGTCTGCGGCATGTCGCGGCCGCAAAGGACAAGGACGCTGACGCCTTCGTTCGCGGCGCCGAAGGGCTGCGTCGTCTGGCCGACCTGCAGGCTGACAAGCGTCGCCTGGAGCGGTGCGGGCAGCGCGCGCATTTCGATATTGTCGCGCGACACGACGCTCGCCCCCAATTGCTGCGCCACCGCGTCGGCGGCCCCGCAGCCGGCGATGGTGCGCGTCGCTTCGGCGAACTTGCCGGCGAGTTCCGATGCCTTTTCCTGCGTCGTCCCGGCCGGGAAATCGAGCGAAATCTGCTTCAGGCTGAGCACAGCGTCGCGCGGGTCAGCGGTCAGCACCTGACGCCGGTCGATCAGCAGCATGATCGAAATGCCGCCGGGCACCTCGATCGGGCCGACGAGCTGGCCGGGCTGCATCTGGGTCGCGGCCTCGCCCATCGACGCGGGCAACTGGCCGGCCTTCACCCAGCCGAGGTCGCCGCCCACGACCGCGGTCGACGCTTCGGAAAACTGGCGCGCATAAGCGGCAAAGCTGCCGCCCGCCTGCAGTGCCTGGATGATCTTCTTCGCGTTCTCGGTGACCGCGGCCATATTATCGGGGGTCGCCGACAGATAGATTTCGCCCAGGTGAAATTCATCCTGGCCCTTGGACGCTTCCAATTGCTTGACGATCAGATCGACCTCTTCGGTCGAGACGTTGGTCGTCGACTGGATATTGCGCGACAACAGGCGATCCCACGCGAATTCGCCGCGGATCTGCTGCTTCACCGCCGCGGCGGACGAGCCTTTCGACGCCAGATATTCCGAAAATTGTTCGGGGGTCTGCTTGAAGCGCGTCGCGAGCCGGGCGAACTGGTCGTTGACGACATTTTCGTCGATCGTGATCTCGGCCGCCTTGGCTTCCTGAATCTGCAATTTTTCGTCGATCAGGTTGCTGAACACCTGGTTGCGCAACCGCTCGATTTCCTCGGGCGGCAGCTCGACATTATTGTTCGCGATGCGGATCAGCGCCATGCGCTGTGCGATGTCGGTCGAAGTGATGATTTCGCCGTTCACCGTCGCCGACGGGCGATAGACGTTCGGTGTCGCATCGCCGTAAAGCTGCACATTGCCGGGGATGTTGAGGCTGGTCGTCGGCACGTCGCTGTCGGGGACGGTCTGCGCCAGCACGGGCGCCGCGCCGACGGCGGCCAAGGCGATCAGGCCGGTCATGGTCGAAAATTTGGTCATCTTTACCCTATTCGAGAAAGTCCGGACGCTCCGTATCAGCGGACACGCCCGATGGTCCAGCGCAATCCGCCTCGGACGCCATTTGATGGCCACGGATAGCCCGCGAAC
>CBINGC010000028.1:0-47143 GCA_966250105.1 uncultured Sphingopyxis sp.
AGCCATTTCGCCGCCACCATCCGCCACAAAGATAACAGTGTCAACATGACGCGCGGGGGTAGCACGCTACCAATCATATGCGTTGGGCAGCGCCCCTTCCTGCGGGGTTTCGTAGCGCTGACGCAAACGGTCCTGCCGCGTCGTCAGCGACTGCGCCTTGCCGTCGATCCACACGGCGGTCGGTCGGCTTCCAAGCTCGAGCGGATCATTGTCCCAGATCACGACGTCGCCGGCGCGGCCCGGACGCAGCGACCCGATGCTGCCCTCCATGCCGACCGCGCGCGCCGGCACGCTGCTGATCGAGGCGAAGGCCTGGTCCCAGCTCAGCCCGCTCGCGCCCGGCACCCGCGTCAGCCCGACGAGGTTGCCCGCATATTGCGTCGCATAACCCATCTTGTGCGCGTCATCGTCGTCGAAAACGCCGACCGACACCTCGACGCCCGCGGCCTTGAGCCGCCCCGCGTTCGACTGGGTTGCGCCAAGCTGTTCAAAGCTCGACGGCAGGTCGGTGAGCGGCGAGACGAGCACCGGCACCTTCGCCGCCGCGATCTCGCGCGCGACGATCCAGCCCTCGGTCGCGCCGACGAGCACCAGCTTCATCGCGGGAAACTCTTGCCTGAGCTTCAGCACATTGACGATGTCGACCGCGCGGTCGACGCGAATGAACAGCGGCGTCGTGCCGTCGATCACGCGCACGAGCGCGTCGGCATCGGCGCGCTGGATCATCGCGTCATTGCCCCATTCGGCAAGCACCGCCGGGTTGCGGGCATAGCTGCGCGCCGCGAGCAATTGCTCGCGAAAGAGCAGGAAGGTCGCCGCGCGGCTGCCCCCCGCCTTCGACGCGCCATCCTCGCCGAACGCCACGAACTGCAGCGCGCGCGGCTTGGTCACCATGTCCATGTCGTCGGCCAGGTCGACGACCGCGCCCTGCCCGGCGAACAAATTGCTGCTGCCCCCCGGCGCGACGATCGCGCGCGTCACGCCCGACGCGCGGTTGACCGCGACCGGCGAGCCCATCGGGTTCAATGCGGGCGCGATATCGAGTCCCGCCGAAAAGCGCGTGCGCAGCGCCGAGCGGTCGTTGGTGCCGCTGACCGCATCGACCTCGGTCAGCCCGACGCGGCTGAACGCCGCGACGATGCCGGGGGTCACATATTTGCCCTCGGCATCGACGCGCTCGACCCCCGCGGGCACCGCGACGCCCGCGCCCGCCGCGACGACCTTGCCGCCGCGCACGACGACGGTGCCGCCCTCGATCGGCGCGCTGCCATCGCCGATGACGAGCTTGGCATTGACGATCGCGACGTCCTGCGCCGTCGCGGGAACCGCAATCAACGCGGCGGCGGAAAGAAGGAGCGCGCGCATCATTTCACATCTCCTTCGCCCGGCTGGCCGAGCTCGAAATCGCTCACCGGCCGCCGCTTCGGATCCATCGCATCGAACATCAGCGCGCCGTCGATCCATACTTTTTCGGGCCGCGTATAGGCGCTGAAGGGATTGCCGTTCCATAGCACGACGTCGGCCATCTTGCCGGGCTTCAGGCTGCCCGTCCGGTCGGCGATGCCCAGCGCCTTCGCCGGATTATACGACAGCCAGGTCCACGCCATCTCGTCGCTGACGTCGATGCCGATGCGGCGCCCCGCGGCGCGCGCCTTGGCCGCTTCCTGGTTCAGCCGCTGGATCTGGTTCGCGTCGTCCGAATGGACGATCGTGCAGGCGCCGGCCTTGTAAACGAGCGGGATATTCTCGTTGACGCTGTCATAGGCTTCCATCTTGAAGCCCCACCAATCGGCCCACATCGCCGAGCAAATGCCTTCCTGCGCAAGGATGTCGGCGATCTTGTAGCTTTCGACCGCGTGGTGGAAGGTCGATACCTTATAGCCGAACTCCTTCGACATATCGATCACGAGCGCCATCTCGTCGGCGCGGTAGCAATGATTGTGGACGAGGATCTCGCCCGACAACACCCCCGCGAGCGTCTCCATCGCGAGGTCGCGGTCGACGGCTTTCCCGTCGTCCATCTTCTTCTTGTACGCGGCCGCCTTCTGCCACGTCGCGCGGTTCACCGCGAAATTGCCCATGCGGGTGGAGGGCGCGCGGCCCTTGCCGCCGTAAACCCGCTTCGGATTCTCGCCGCACGCCATTTTCAGGCCATAGGGCGCGCCGGGGAATTTCATCCCCTGCACCGTGCGCGACGGCACATTCTTGAGCGTGATCGAGCGTCCGCCCATCAGGTTCGCGCTGCCCGGCAGGATTTGCAGGCTGGTCACGCCGCCGTTCGCCAGCGCACGGCTGAACCCCGGATCCTGCGGCCATACGCTATGTTCGGACCATACTTCGGGCGTCGTCGGCGACGTCGCCTCATTGCCGTCCGAATGCGCATCGACGCTCGGGCTCGGATAGTCGCCGAGATGGCTGTGAATGTCGATGATACCGGGGGTGATAAACTTGCCGGTGCCGTCATAGACCGCGACGTCGGCGGGGATCGGCGTATCGGGGCCGCCGACGGCCTCGACCTTGCCGTTCGCCAGCAGCACGGTGCCATTGTCGATCCGCCCGCCTTCGCCATCGAAAATCGTGACGTTACGCACCGCCGTCACCTGCCCGGGATAGGGCTTATAGGTCGACGGATAAGGATCCTTGTTGAACTTCGCCGGCTTTTCGGCGGGCTTGTCGCTCGCCGAGGCCGTTTCTCCGCTGCTCGCCGCGCAACCGACGAGCGCCAGCGACACCGCAGCCAGCAGGCTGCCCTTCACACCTCTGATCATCGATTACGCCCCTTTGGGATGAGTGCCGGCCGCCTGCGGCTCGGCGAGTTCGCCGGTGCCCGGAATGGCCGGTTCGCGGTCGGCGAGCGTGTCGAGGTGCATCCACTTCCTCACGATCGGTGACAGCGCCAGCACGACGACGCTGACCCCGATGGTGATCAGGCCGATCTCCCAATAGATGCTCAACGTCGCGTCCTTGGTCATCGCGCCGTCATGGCCGCCGGTCGCCTCGCCGATCTTGCCGGCGACGAAATTGCCGACCGCGGTCATATAGAACCACGCGCCCATGATGAGCGAGGCGAGGAAGGTCGGCGCCAGGCGGTTCATCGCGCTCAGCCCCACCGGCGACAGGCAGAGCTCGCCCGTGGTGTGGAGAAGATAGAGCAGGAAGACGAAGAGCACCGGCGTCGCGACCTCGGGCCCGACGCTGCTCGCGCCCCATACGAAGACGAGGAAGCCGAGCCCGACCTGAGCGAGCGCGAGCGCGAATTTCGCCGGTGCCGACGGTTCCAGCCCGCGCTTGCCCAGCCATTGCCACAGCGCGGCAAAGACCGGCGCGAACAGAATGATATAGATGGGGTTGATCGACTGGAACACCGAAGCGGGCACGCCGCCCTTGTCGACATAGCGGTCGGTATAGAGGTTGAAGCTGCCGCCCGCCTGTTCGAACAGGCCCCAGAACAGCGGATTGAGCGCGATCAGGAACAGGATCGCGAACATGCGCTCGCGCGGTTCCTTGTCGAGCTTGAAGCTTTCGTAAAGCACATAGCCGAGCAGCGCGAGGCCCGAGACGATCAGCAGATTCTGGATGACATCCTGATATTGGACCAGCGCCCACATCACCGCCACGGCGCCAAGGCCGACGGCATAGATCGTCATTTCCTTGTTGCGCGCGAGCGGCGCCGGGGCTTCGCCTGCGCCGAGCAGCACATTCTTGCCGAGCACGAAGACGATCAGGCCGGCGACCATGCCGATGCCCGCGAGGCCGAAGCCATAGGCCCAGCCGATCTTCTGCCCCAAATAGCCGACGAGGATCGTGCCGAGCGCGGCGCCGACGTTAATCCCCATGTAGAAGATGGTATAGGCGGCGTCGCGGCGCATGTCGGTCAGGCGATAAAGCTGGCCGACCATCACCGAGATATTGGCCTTGAGGAAACCCGAGCCGACGATGATCAGCGCGAGCGCGAGCCAAAAGACGTTGATCGTCGCGTCCTCCTGCCCGCCGACGCCCTCGAACGCCATGAACAGATGGCCGAGCGCGAGCAGCACGCCACCGAACAGCACCGCCTTGCGCTGCCCCAGATAACGATCGGCCAGATAGCCGCCGAGCACCGGGGTGATATAGACGAGGCTGGTGTAGGCGCCATAGATCAGGTTCGATTTGCCGTCCGAAAACAGCCAATGCTGCGTCAGGTAGAAAATCAGCAGCGCGCGCATGCCGTAATAGGAAAAACGCTCCCACATCTCGGCGAAGAAGAGCATGTAGAGGCCCTTGGGGTGCCCGGCGAATTCGGGCTTCTTGCTCCCCGCGATCAATCCGCCGATGGTCAGGAACACCCCCAGAACGACCAGCGCGATTACCGCGATCCAGTCGCCTTCGTCCCAAAGGCCCATATCTTTCATCAAAACGTCCCTTTTATCGATTATCTTGAACGCGGCCTCCCGCCGCGCGAATGGGGCAACCTAACGCGAAAATTGCGTATTGGAAGAATCTAATTGCGCGGGAAACTATCGCGATCGGGCCGGAATTTGTTGCGAATCGTTCGCAACGCTTGCGCGATGGCGCGGAAAAGCCCACATGGCGCACCATGTTCAACGACAGTTCCTCGCTCCTCGCCCATCTCGCCACCCGCCGCTCGGGCAAGGCGCGCGACATGATCGCGCCCGGTCCAGACGCCGCTCAGCTCCGCGACATCATCGCGCTCGCGCTCCGCACGCCCGATCATGGCAAGCTCGCGCCGTGGCGCATCGTGACGATCGCGGACGACCGGCGCGACGCCTTCGCCGCGCTGCTCAAACAGGCGTGGGTCGCCGAAAACCCCGGCGCCGCGGGCATGGACCTTTCGGCGCTCGATCAGTTCGCGCATCAGGCGCCGACTGCGCTCGTCCTCATCTCGGCCCCGGTCCCCGGCGCCAAAATCCCGGTATGGGAACAACAGATGTCGGCCGGCGCGGTCGGCATGAACCTGCTCCACGCCGCGCATGCGCATGGCTTCGTCGGCAGCTGGCTCACCGGCTGGGCGGCCTATTGCCCCGAAGTCGCGGCGGCGTTCGGCGCCGGCGATGACGACAAGATCGTCGGCTATTTCTTCTTCGGCACAGCCTCGCGCGATCTCGACGAGCGCCCTCGCCCTAATTATGACGACGTCGTTCGCGCGTGGGAAATTTAGTTTCAGATTCGGGACTGAAATTGTAATTAGCTGAATTTGACTGTGCTGCTGTCTTATGGCATTAAGGCGGCATGCTCGATCAGTCCAAGCCCGTGTACCAGCGTCTGCGCGACGTCATCGCCAACGCGATCCTCGACGGTCAATTCCGCGACGGCGACATGCTCCCCTCGGTGCGCTCGCTCGCCGCAGAGGAAGGCGCGAATCCGCTGACCGTCGCCAAGGCGTATCAGACCTTTCAGGACGAAGGACTGGTCACGGTCAAACGCGGGGTCGGCATGTTCGTTGCCCAAGGAGCAACCGAGCGGCTGCGCGACCTGATGCGCGCCGATTTCCTCGCCAATATCTGGCCCCCGGTGGCGCAGCAGATGCGCCGCATCGGCCTCGACGCGCGGACCTTGCTCGATTTGACCGAGGCGTAATATTTTCTTCCGCTTTGGGGTGGTGAGCGGACGTTCCCAATATTCGTCATTCCCGCGAAAGCGGGAACCCAGTCTGGGATCAGCCGACGCACGCTCTGGGTTCCCGCTTTCGCGGGAATGACGAAGTTATGGGATACTCAGCGACAGCCACCCGTCTGAACCCGCCTTACCCGCCGGTCTGCATCAGCGCGAGAGCAAGCGGCCTACATCGTCGGAACAAGCACCGCATCGACAACATGGATCACGCCGTTCGACTGGCCAAGGTCGGTCGCCGTCACGGCCGCCTTGTTGCCGCTGCTGCTCGTCAGCAGGATCGCGCTGCCGCTCTTCGTCGCGATCAGATCCTGCCCGCCGGCGGTTTTGAGCACCGCCCGGCCGCCCCCCTCGGCGATCTTTGCGGCGAGGTCGGCGGCGGTCAGCTTGCCCGGGACGATATGATAGTTGAGCACGCCCGCGAGCACCGCCTTCTGCGCCGGGCGCATCCAGCCGTCGCGCGTCACCGGCGGCACCTGCGTGAAACCGGCGTCGGTCGGCGCAAAGAGCGTGAACGGGCCCGCCCCCGACAATGTTTCAACGAGCCCCGCCGCCTGAAGCGCGCTGGCGAGCGTCTTGTGCGTCGGCGACGCCGCGACATTCGCCGCGATCACGGTCTCGGCGCTCATCGCGTTGCCCGACGAAATCGCCTCGGCGACCGAAGCGGCTCCGGCGTCCGATGCCGGCGCTTCCGCCTTGCCGCATCCCGCGAGCAGGAGCGCCGCTGCAGCCGCGGTCATCAGAAAACAAACCTTCATGATCCATCCTCGCAAATATCCCCGACCGAATCGGCCGATCGTCGGCATCAACACGGCGTTGATGACGGCAATATGACCGGGAGCTTCCTATCATCGAGACGTGCAAGGCGGCTCGCGGGGAACCATCGGGCCTGCCGTGCAGTAGGGCAAATATGGACCTTCTCGAACCTTCCCTTCTCTGGCCGATCGCGGGCGCGAGCATCGCCGGCGCGATCATCGGCGCCGAGCGCGAATATCGCGCCAGTCCCGCCGGTCTTCGCACCCATATTCTCGTCGCTTTGTCCTGCTGCCTGCTGATGCTTTCGGCCGTCCACCAGATGGCATGGCTCAACGACGCGCCGGTCGAGGTTATCCGGATCGACCCCGTTCGCATGGCGCACGGCATCCTGACCGGCATCGGCTTCCTGTGCGGGGGCGTCATCTTTCGGGAAGGACTCAACGTCCGCGGGTTGACGACCGCGGCCTCGCTGTGGACGACCTCGACGCTCGGGATGCTGTTCGGAATCGGCTTTTATCAGCTCGCGATCTTCGGCGCCGCCGCGACCTTCCTCATACTCGCGGCGGTATCGCTTACCGAGCGTTATGCGCCGCAGCGGCGCATCGCCCATATCCACGCGACCTACCGCCGGGCGGCGGCGATGTCGCTCAGCAGCTTCGGCGAGATGCTCGCGGACAAAAAACTGAAATTCATCACGATCGACCAGAAGCTCGACGGCGACGCGCGCAGTTTCAGCGCCATCGTGGATGGTTACAGCGAAGCCCGCGCGGAGGAAATCGCCAGCGTCCTGACCGCCGACGACGACGTCACGGGTTTCGAGATCAGACCGCAACAAGGCTAGAGCGGGCCCATCCAAGGCAACCATGGCCTCGATACGCGCGTTCGGATTTCGACAACGAAAAAGGAACCGATATGCGCACGCTCCTCATTCTCGCCGGTTCGACCGCACTTCTCTCGGCCTGTGCCGACAAGAATGAGGCCGCGGAAGAAAAGCTCGAGCGCGCGGCCGAAACGAGCGCCACGGTGGCGGGCTCCGTCCCGGCCGCGCTCGGGCTGACCGAGGCGCAACTCCTCGATGCCGAGCTCGTCGGGGCCGACGGTCAGGAACTTGGCGATGTCGCGCAGGTCCTGCGCGATGCAAGCAACAAGGTCGACCGGCTGCTGGTCGAGATCGAGGACAGCAATCCCGATCGCTACGTCCATGTTCCGATCACCGGCCTGAAGACGGTCGTGCGCGGCGACGACACCGATTTGCAAACCAAGATGACCAAGGCCGAGCTTGCCGGCCTTCCCGAAGTCAAACTCCCAGCCCCCTGAGCAAAGGGTGCCGACGCGATAGCCTCAGCCCAGTAGCCGCTCGTTCACGACCTTGCCGCCCTGCGTCAGGCGCACGGCGTTGCCGATTTCCTCGTCGAGCACGGGCTTGCCCGCTTCCTTGTCCCAAAAGGCCGAGAGGAAGTTGAACAGGTTGCGGCTGAACAGCGCGCTGGTGTCCGCGGGCATCAGCGCCGCGATATTCTGTGCGCCGATCACGGTGACGCCGTGAATCTTCTTGGTCTCGCCAGACACCGAACCTTCGACATTGCCGCCGCTTTCGGCCGCCATGTCGACGATCACGCTGCCGCTGCGCATCGTTGCGAGCTGCGCGTCCGAAATCAGCCGCGGCGCGGGGCGCCCGGGGATCAGCGCGGTGGTGATGACGATGTCCTGCTTGGCGATGTGCGACGAGACCAGTTCGGCCTGCGCCGCCTTATATTCGTCGGACATTTCGGTGGCATAGCCGCCCGCGCCCTCACCCTCGATCCCCGCGACCGTCTCGACGAAGATCGGCTTGGCGCCGAGCGAAAGAATCTGTTCCTTGGTCGCGGCGCGCACGTCGGTCGCGCTGACCTGCGCACCCAGGCGCCGCGCGGTCGCGATCGCCTGAAGGCCCGCGACGCCGACGCCCATCACGAACGCCTTCGCGGCGCTGACGGTGCCCGCGGCGGTCATCATCATGGGAAAGGCGCGGCCATAGGCGTTCGCCGCCATCAGCACCGCCTTGTAACCCGCGAGGTTCGCCTGGCTGGAAAGAATGTCCATCGACTGCGCACGCGTAATGCGCGGCATGAATTCCATCGCCAGCGCCTCGATCCCGAGCTTGGCATATTCGTCGATGCGTGTGCGCTCGCCGAAGGGATTGAGCCCGGCGGCGAGCCAGGCGCCGTCGGCAAAACCCGATACGCTTTTCGGGTCGGGACCCTGCACGGCGAGAATGATGTTCGCACCCTTCAGCGCGTCGGCGCGGCTGCCGACGCTCGCACCCGCGGCGCTATAATCGGCATCGGCGATCGAAGCTTGCTCCCCCGCACCCGACTCGATGGCAATCTCGGCGCCCAAGCCGATGAATTTCTTCACCGTTTCGGGGGTCGCGGCGACGCGGGTCTCGCCGTCGGCGAGCTCCTTCAGAACGGCGATGCGCATGCCGGTCGGGTCAGGAGGCGATCAGGAGGACGACACCGACGGTGACCACCGCAGTGATGATCGACCCGATTTTCAGCAGGCTGAGAAAACCCGAATAGGTTTCGTCCGCTGCCTTCATTTCCTGCTGTGCCATCGCTTTTCCCCTTTACCGGCCCGTTCCTGTGCGCGAACGCACAGCGGCGCACCCAGAATCGGAATATCGCGCCGGTCTTAGCCACGCACCCGGCGATGCTCAAGAGCCGGTTTGGCCGCTGGACTTCGCGGCGGCAAAAGAGGATTGGCCTTAATCGCCCTTTTACCCCTATCGGATAGATATGCGTCCCACAGCCGAACAGAGCCGTAGCAATGCCGATTCAGGGGGCAGATTCGAAACGATGACAAACACGCGCGACACGCGAATGGTGATGATCGTCGACAGCGAGCCTGCCCAGCAGCGCTTTCTCGCCGCGCTGGCCTCGCGCGGCGGCTGGCGCAGCGTGATCGCGCCCGACACCGACACCGCGCTGGCCAAGCTCGGCACGCAGGAGGGCATGGCGCTCGACGCCGTCCTCGTCGACCAGGGCGCGCCTGGCATGGACATTTCCGAATTCGTCGCGGAACTCCGCCGCTGGCGTCCCGCGCTACCGCTCGTCGTCATCACGATGCGAAACGGGGTCGAGGTCGCGGTCGGCGCGATGCGCGCCGGCGCGAGCGACTTCGTTCAGAAACCGATCGCGCCCGACCGGCTGCTCGAGGCGCTCGACCGCGTCGTGTCGACCGGCGGCCCGCAGGGCGAACTGCGCCCGCTCACCGAAAAACTGCGCGCCCCGCTCGCCTTCGAAGAAATTATCGGATCGAGCCCCAATTTCCGCAGCGCGCTCGCGATCGCCGCCAAGGCCGCGCGCGCGCGCGTGCCGGTGATGATCAACGGCAAGCCCGGCACCGGCAAGGAAGTCTTTGCCCGCGCGATCCACAGCGCCAGCCCGCGCGCGCGCGGCCAGCTCGTGATGGTCGATTGTTCGGCGGTCTCGCCCGGCCTGATCGGCTCGGGCCTCTTCGGCCATGAACGCGGCGCCTTTCCGGGCGCGTTCGACCGCCAGGTCGGCCGCCTGGTTCAGGCCGACGGCGGCAGCATCATCATCGACCATGTCGAGTGCATCCCGCTCGAAACGCAGGCGAAGCTCGTCGAATTTCTGAACTCGGGCGAAGTGCAGATGATCGGCGGCTCGATCCGCCAGAGCGTCGACGTCCGCATCATTGCGACGAGCGCGAGCCCGCTCGACAAGCTGATCGAGGCGGGCCACTTCCGCGAGGATCTGTTCTACGCGCTGTCGAGCGCGCAATTCACCCTGCCTTCGCTTTCGGAACGCCGCGGCGACGTCGGCCCGCTCGCGCGGCACCTGCTCGCACGCATCGGCGGCCTGCCCGGCATGGGCCCGATCGGGGTCACCGACGACGCGCTGCGCCTGCTCGCCGCCTATGCCTGGCCGGGCAATGTCCGCCAGCTGCAAGACGTGCTGTTCCGCGCCGCGGTCGAGAGCAAGACCGACGTGCTGACCAGCGCCGATTTCCGCGCGATCGAGGCCACGCTCGGCGGCGGCGTCAGCGGCGATAGCGATATCGCGATCAACGGCGAGGCGATCGGCGTCACGCTGTACCTGCCCGACGGCAACCTGCGTCCACTCGAAGAGATCGAAGCCGACGTCATCCGCCTCGCGATCGGCCATTATCGCGGCCGGATGAGCGAAGTCGCCCGCCGCCTCGGCATCGGCCGCTCGACCCTCTATCGCAAGCTGAGCGATCTCGGCATCGACACCGCGGCTTAAGTCCTCTTCTCTTCAGGGGAGAGGATAGCTGAGCTTGCTAGCGAAGCTTGGAGAGGGGCACGCTGCCCCCCCTCTAACTCCGGCTAGGCAGCAAGCTGCCAAGCCTCCATACCTCTCCCCTGAAAGGGAGAGGGCGAAATCTACCCCGTCAGCGCGGTATCTCTCAACCCGCGCCACACGCGCAGCGCCTGCCGGTTCTCGGCGATATCGTGCACGCGCAGCAGCTGCGCCCCCTGCGCCGCCGCCTGATAGTGCAGCGCCACCGTACCGCCGAGCCGCTGATCGGCCGGGGCTTCGTTATCGAGCGCGCCGATCATCCGCTTGCGGCTCGCGCCGAACAGGATCGGGCAGCCCAATGTGTGGAACAGCGCCAAACCGTTCACCAGTGCGAGATTGTCGCCGACCCCCTTGCCGAAACCGAGCCCCGGATCGACGATGATCTTTGTGCGGTCGACCCCCGCTGCGACGCATGCCGCGACGCGCTCGGCGAGCATGTCATAGACGTCGAACAGAATATGCGCGTAATTGCCGCCCTCGTGCGGGTCGCTTTTCGCCGACGGCGCGTGCATCAGCACGACCGGACACCCGGCCTGCACCACCACATCCATCGCGCGGTCGTCGTAACGCAGCGCCGAAATATCATTGACGATGCCCGCCCCGGCCGCAAGCGCCGCTTCCATCACTGCGGCCTTGCGCGTGTCGATCGACACCGCGACGCCCCCCTTCGCCAGCGCCGCGACGACGCCCTCGATGCGCGCGATCTCGTCGCCTTCCCAGATCAGCGGCGCGCCGGGCCGCGTCGATTCGCCGCCGACGTCGATGATCGCCGCCCCCGCGGCGCCCATCGCGAAGCCCGCGTCCGCCGCGGCGGCGGCGTCGACATGCTTGCCACCATCGGAGAAGCTGTCGGGGGTGACGTTCAAAATGCCCATCAACTGCGGTTCGCCGAGCCGGATCGTTCGCTCGCCAAGCTGGAGATTGCCGCGCGGCCGCACCACGCCCGCGCGCTGCGCGGTCGCCGCCTCGGCGAGCCGGCCCGGCATCGCCGCGATCCAGCCGTCGAGTTCGGAAACGGGCACGACCGCCGATTTGACCGCGTCATTATCGCACAGACTGACATACCACGCCGCGAACCAGACCATCGTGTCGGCGATCCGCAGGCAATCCTCGTCCAGCTCGTGCGGCCGGTCGACGAAGCAGGTCGGGCGGAGGTAGACGCGCGCATCCTCCCACGTCTTGCCGAGGTCGGGCTTCGTGAGTGGGGCGAACATCAGCTTTCCCCTACCCGTTCGTGCTGAGCTTGTCGAAGCACCGTTCTTCCTTTGCACCGTCGAAGAGAAGGACCGCCCTTCGACAAGCTCAGGGCAAACGGATTTGGGAAATGGCTTAAGCCTCGTTCGCCAGCAACCAGTCCTGCCGCACAGCGTCGATGACGCGCAATTCCTTGCCGGTATCGACGTGCCAAAAGGTCCAGCCGTTGCAGCTCGGCGCGCCCTGCACGCCCGCGCCGACCTTGTGGATCGAGCCCGCGGGCTGGCCCTCGCAATCGAGACTGCCATCGACGCGCACCTTCGCCTTCCAGCGGCGCTTCGTATCGGTCAGCAGCGTCCCCGGCGCAATCATGCCGCATTCGACGAGCGTGCCGAAAGCAACGCGCGTCGCGGCTTTAGGAGCCATCATCGTCTTCACCGCGCTCTCGTCGAGCGGCAGTGCCATCTGGATACGCTCCTTCGCCGCGGCGATATAATCATCCTCGCGCTCGATGCCGATATAGTGGCGGCCGAGCCGCTTCGCGACCGCGCCCGTCGTGCCGGTGCCGAAGAAGGGATCGAGGATCACGTCGCCGGGGTTCGAGCAGGCGAGCAGGATGCGATAGAGAAGCGCCTCGGGCTTCTGCGTCGGGTGGACCTTCGTCCCGCCCTTCTTGAGCCGTTCCTGACCGCCGCAGATCGGGATCAGCCAATCGCTGCGCATCTGAAGCTCGTCGTTCAGCGTCTTCATCGCGCGATAGTTGAAGGTGTAGCGCGATTTCTCGCCCATCGACGCCCAGATCAAAGTCTCGTGCGCGTTGGTGAAGCGCGTGCCCTTGAAATTAGGCATCGGGTTCGCCTTGCGCCACACGATGTCGTTGAGGATCCAGTATCCATTGTCCTGCAGCGCGGTGCCGACGCGAAAGATGTTGTGATAGCTGCCGATCACCCAGATGCTGCCGTTCGGCTTCAGGATGCGCTTCGCTTCCTTCAGCCAGGCGTGAGTGAAGCGATCGTAGGTCGCGAGGCTGTCGAACTTGTCCCAATCGTCGTCGACCGCATCGACCTGGCTGCCGTCGGGACGCAGCAGGTCGCCGCCGAGCTGGAGATTATACGGCGGGTCGGCGAAGATCATGTCGACCGATGCCGCGGGCAGCGAACGCATCATCGCGACGCAATCGCCCTGCAAGATGCTGTCGAGCGGCAGGTCCGCGGGGTCGACTTTCGGCGTCCGCTGCTTCGTCGCCGGCGCCTTGACCCGTTCCATCACACCCATGCTTCACCCCGTTCCTTGCTCGTAAGAAGGCCCTGATGAGTCAGGCGGAGTCCGCCGTCAAGCGCAGGACTCTAAGGATTTCGCGTGTCCAAATAGTTAATGCGACGAGAACGAAAGGAGTCTGACACAGCATATGGAGTCGGCCGCGACTCGGAGACTCAACCACTGGTGGTGTGGCGATGAGGACTCACTGGCGAATTTTTTTTCCTCTCCCCTTGGGGTCGAAGCTGGGTGAGGCTCACCCTCATCCAAGTCCGCCTAATCGCTTCGCGATAAGGATCCCTATCCTTCTCCCCCAAGAGGAGAAGGAACTCATATCCCCGGATCGACCCCGGTCAGCTCGATCGACCGCATCCACAGCTCGCGCGCCAGCTTCGGGTCGCGCGCCATGCGCGTCGCGCGCGCCGGGCCCGATCGCCCCGTCA
Organism: uncultured Sphingopyxis sp.; assembly: GCA_966250105.1. GTDB lineage: Bacteria > Pseudomonadota > Alphaproteobacteria > Sphingomonadales > Sphingomonadaceae > Sphingopyxis. Next base: position 13,586 of record CBINGC010000028.1, read on the forward strand.
CTTCGCCCAGCCCCTGCGGCCCCAGATAGTCGCCGCCCTGCACATGCGCGCCGGTCGCCGCCTGCAAGGTCGGCCACGCGCCCTGCGCCGCGCTGTTGAAGAAAGGCGAGGCAAGCGGGGTCATCGCGCGCAGCGGCAACGGCAGATGGCGCTGCAATTCGGTGAGCGCGACCCCCGGGTGGCATCCGATCGCCTGCGTCGCGCGCCTCGCGGCGCTGAGCCGCCGGTCGAGTTCGAACATGTGGAGCAGGTTCGCGAGCTTGCTCATCTGGTAACGCGGCCAGTTATGGTAGCTCCGCGACGCCGACAGGTCGCTGTAATCCATCGTCCCGTTCCGGTGCGCGATGCTGCCCGTGACGACGATGCGGTCGTCGACATGGGGGTGGACCAGTCCGGTGAAAGCGAAGGTGCCGAGGTAATTTACCCCGAATTGCAGCTCATAGCCCTGCCTGGTGAGCGTCCGCGGCGGGATCATAACCCCGGCATTGTTCACCATCACATCGATCCGGGGTCCCGCGAGCACGGCCTTCGCCGCCTCGCGGACCTGGTCGAGATCGGCGAGATCGAGCGACTGAAACGATAGCTCGGCCTTGGGCACGTCGGCACGGATCCTGTTCATCGCCGCCTCGGCCTTGCCCTCGTCGCGGCACGCGAGGATCACATGCGCGCCGCGTGCGGCCAGGATTTTGGAAACTTCGAAGCCGATCCCGGCATTGGCACCGGTGACAAGAAAGCTGCGGCCGGTCTGGGCCGGCACATCGTCGGCCGTAAATCCCCTGCTCATCGGCTCCCCCTTTTTGGGCTTCAGACCAGCTGCATTTGTGCGACCGGGGCAAAACTGGTCCGATGGTGCGGCGTGGGGCCATGTTGGCGCAGCGCCGCGAGATGATGCGGGGTGCCATAGCCCATATTGGTCTCCCAGCCAAAGCCCGGATAGTCGCGCGCCACCCCGACCATGAAGCGGTCGCGATGTTCCTTCGCGAGGATGCTCGCCGCCGAAATACACGGATGCAGCGCGTCGCCGCCGATGATCGCGGTCGCGGTGTAGCGCCATTTCGGAAGGCGGTTGCCGTCGACGAGTATCTCGTGCGGGTCGAAGCCCAGCGCCTCGACCGCGCGCGTCATCGCGAGGAAGGTCGCTTGCAATATGTTGATCCGGTCGATCTCTTCGACGCTTGCCTCGCCGACGCCCCAGCGGCAGCGCGCCTTGATCTCGATCTCCAGCTCGCCGCGGCGTTTGGCGGTGAGCTTCTTGCTGTCGTCGAGCCCCACGATGCCGCCCTCGCACAGCAGCACCGCCGCCGCGACCACCGGCCCCGCCAGCGGTCCGCGTCCAGCCTCGTCCACCCCGACGATCATATACGCCACGGCGGATACCTCCGATATTCACCCGCCTGATACAGGCACAGCCGGTTGCCCGCGGGATCGCTCAGCCGCGCCTCGCGCCAGCCCCATTCCTCGTCCTTCGGCATCTGCTCGAAGCGCACTCCGCGCCGAGCGAGATACGCGACCCACGCATCGAGCGCGCCGCTCTCCAGATAAGTCGTCGCCCCGCCCGCCGCGCCGTCGCCGACATGGATCGACAGCGTCACGCCATTCGCGGCTTCGAACCGCGCATATCCATCGCCGGGGCTGTCGACGATCTGCCTCAGCCCCATCTGCTTGTAGAAGGCGACCGACACCGCATAATCATTTGCGGGCAGCGTGATCTGGTTGAGCGCCGGCCCGGTGAACAATCCGTCGTTGCGCACATATTGCTGCCCCATCGGGCCATGCCCCTGCCCCAGCCCCGGCGCATCGAGCAGCGACAGCCGCACGAAATCGCGCGCGCGCGCGATCGCGGGTTCGAGCGGCATTCCTTGCGCCAAACCGCACGCGATCGCGCTTGCCAGCGTGCATCCCGTGCCATGGCTGTGCGGCGTGTCGATCCGCGGCGCTTCCCAGCGCGCGACCTCGCCCTCGCCCGTTTCGAGCAGGCGATCGGTCACCGTTTCGCCCTCGCCATGCCCGCCCTTGACGAGCAGCGAGCAGCCGTGCGCGAGCACCGCCTCCTCGCCGCCAAGCGCGTCGAGTTCGGGCAAGTTCGGGGTTGCGACCATCGCGCGGTCGAGCAGCGCGCGGAACGCGTCGATCGTCGCGTCATCGGCGAGCACCGATCCACTCGACGCGACCATCACCGGGTCGAAGACAAGCGCCGCTTGCGCAAGGTCGGGCTGCGACAATCGCTCAGCCACCGCCAAAGCGGTCTCGGCGCTGCCGATCATGCCGATCTTGACCGCATCGACGCCGATATCGGGCGCGACGCTGTCGATCTGCTCGATCACCATCGCAGTCGGGACCGGATGGACGCCCTGCACCCCCAGCGTATTCTGCGCGGTGATCGCGGTGATCGCGGTCATCGCATGGCCGCCGAGCATCGTGACCGCCTTGATGTCGGCCTGAATCCCCGCGCCGCCGCCGCTATCCGATCCGGCGATGATCAGAACGCGTGCGGTCACCGAAACACTCCGTCGTCCCAGCGAAAGCTGGGACCGCTATCGGACGTGAGCCGCATGACGCACCAGATCCCGGCTTTCGCTGGGATGACGTGAGAATGGATGGTCACCCCTTATGCTTTCGCTCCGTCGAAGCGGGGTATTTCGCCAGTATCGCACCTTCGCGGAGCGGCCGGTCGAGCAGGTCGCCGCCGCAATTGGGGCAGAGTTCGTCGAGCTTGTCGGCACAGTTCGCGCAGAAGGTGCACTCCATCGAACAGATGAAGGCGCCATGGAGATCGGCGGGCAGGTTGCGTCCGCATTTTTCGCAATCAGGTCGCATTTCAAGCATATCTAGATTCCTTCAGAGTAAAGTTGTTCAGGCCGCCGCCGCGCGCACCGCGTCGCAGATCATGTCGACGACCTGTTCGACCTGCCCGGCATCGTCGCCTTCGGCCATCACGCGGATCAGCGGTTCGGTGCCCGACGGGCGGATCACCAGCCGGCCCCGCCCGTTCAGCGCCGCCTCGCCTTCGGCAATCGCGGCGATGACCTGCCTGTCGTCGAGCGGTTTGCCCCCGGCAAAGCGGACATTCTTCAAAAGCTGCGGCACCGCGTCGAACTGGTGCAGCAATTCGCTCGCGGGCTTGCCGGCCGCGACGAGCTCGGCGAGCAGCTGCAACGCCGCGAGCGTGCCGTCGCCGGTCGTCGCATGGTCCGACAGGATCATATGCCCCGATTGCTCGCCGCCGACGTTGAAGCCGCCTTCCTTCATCCGTTCGAGGACATAGCGGTCGCCGACCTTGGTGCGCTCGAGCCGCAGCCCCTCGCCCTCCAGAAAGCGTTCGAGGCCGAGGTTCGACATCACCGTCGCGACGACGCCGCCGCCTTTCAGCCGCCCCTGCCGCGCCCAGCTCGCGCCGATCAGCCCCATGATCTGATCGCCGTCGATGATCGTCCCCTTTTCGTCGACGACGATCAGCCGGTCGGCGTCACCGTCGAGCGCAATGCCGATGTCGGCGCCGCTCGCGACGACACTTTCCTGGAGCAGCCCCGGCGCGGTCGATCCGCATTTGTCGTTGATGTTGGTGCCATTGGGCTCGACCCCGATCGCGACGACGTCGGCCCCCAGTTCCCAGAACACCGTCGGCGCGCTGTTATAGGCCGCGCCATTCGCGCAATCGAGCACGATGCGCAGCCCGTCCAGACGGACCGATTCGGGCAGGCTCTGCTTCACCGCATGGATATAGCGGCCGCGCGCATCGTCGATGCGTTTCGCGCGCCCGATGTGCCCCGCATCGGCGAGCTTCGGCTCGATGGTCAGCAGATGCTCGATCTGCGCCTCATCCTCGTCGGACAATTTATAGCCGTCGGGACCGAAGAGCTTGATCCCGTTGTCCTGATAGGGATTGTGGCTCGCAGAGATCATAACGCCCAGATCGGCGCGCATCGAGCGCGTCAGCATCGCGATCGCCGGGGTCGGCATCGGGCCGACCTGCACCACATCCATGCCGACGCTGGTGAAGCCCGCGACGAGCGCATTTTCGAGCATATAGCCCGATAGCCGCGTGTCCTTGCCAATCACGACGCGATGCTTGTGCGTGCCGCGCAGGAAATGCGCGCCCGCCGCCATACCGACGCGCATCGCGACCTCCGCCGTCATCGGGGCCTTGTTGGTCAGGCCGCGAATCCCGTCGGTTCCGAAAAACTTGCGCATAGTCCCTCTGCTAACTTAACCACGGCCCGGCAAATGCCTGCCCCGGCTTCCCACGGGATGGCCCCCGCGGAGCATTTCGCGGCCCAAAAACCGGTTCCCGTTTGTTTCGGGAGGTGCTCTAAGTCACCCTCTTTTGCTTGGCAAGCTGGCCAGAAAAATCGCCGGGAGAATCCGTCTTGAAATCCGCTTGGTTCATCCTCTCGGCGCTGATCGCCGGCATGCTGCTCGGGATCGGCGTCGAACTGGTGTCGCCCGACGCCGGGACCGCGTCGCTGCCATGGATCGAACCGATAGGCCTGCTCTGGCTCAACGCGCTCAAGATGACGATCGTCCCCTTGATCGTCGCGCTGCTGATCACCGGCATCACCGCCACCGCCGATGCCGCGCGCGCCGGAACGCTGGCCTTTCGCGCGGTGATGACCTTTCTCGGTGCGATCTTTCTCTCGGGCCTGATGTCGCTCTTGATGACCCCGCTGCTGCTCCGGCTTTTCCCGCTGTCGGCGGGCGCTGCCGAAGCCTTGCGCCACGGGCTCGGCGGCACGACCGAGGCGGGACCCTCGCCGACCTTCGGCGATTTCCTGCTCTCGCTGATCCCGACCAACCCGATCGCCGCGGCCGCCGAGACTGCGATCCTGCCGCTGATCGTCTTCACCACCATCTTCGCCTTTGCGATAACCCGGCTCGAACCAGCGCAGCGCGCCACGCTGTCGGGGCTGTTCAAGGCGCTCGGCGACGCGATGCTGATCGTCATCGGCTGGGTCCTCGCGCTCGCGCCGATCGGCGTCTTCGCACTGGGCTATGCGCTCGCGGTCAAGGCGGGGGTCGCGGCGTTCGGCGGGCTCGTCCATTATGTGCTCATCCTGATGGGGATCGGCGTCAGCTGCATCATCCTCGGCCTCCTGCTCGCATGGCTCGTCGTCGGCATCGCGCCGCCGCGTTTCCTGCGCGCGATGGTGCCGACGCTCGCGGTCGCGATCAGCACGCAAAGCTCGCTCGCAAGCCTGCCCGCGATGCTCAAATCGTCGGAGGAACTCGGCGTTGACCCAAAAAAGGCGGACATCGTCCTGCCGCTCGCGGTCGCGCTGTTCCGTTTCACCAGTCCCGCGATGAACCTCGCGGTCGTCGTCTATGTGGCCTGGCTGTTCGGGATCGAGCTGACGCCGTGGGAAATGGCGATCGGCCTGCTCGTCGCGATCGCCGCCGCGCTCTCCTCGGTCAGCCTGCCCGGATCGATCAGCTTCGTCACCTCGATCGCGCCGATCGCGGTGTCGATGGGGGTTCCCGTCGCGCCTTTGGGGCTGCTCGTCGCGGTCGAGACCTTTCCCGACATCTTCCGGACGATCGGCAATGTTATCGGCGATGTCGCCGCAACCAAATATGCTGCCGACGGCGTCGAGAATGAACCCGTAGGAGAAACGCCATGAAATATCGCAAGCTCGGCCACGGCCTCGAAGTGTCCGCGATCGGCATCGGCTGCATGCCGATGATCAAGGGCGGCAACATTCTCTATGGCGAGGCCGCCGACTTGGGCGAATCGACGCGCACGATCCATCGCGCGATCGACCTTGGCGTCACCTTCTTCGACACCGCGCAAATCTATGGTCCGTTCAGCAACGAGGAACTGCTGGGCGAGGCGATCAAGGGCAAGCGCGACGGTCTGGTCATTGCGACCAAATTCGGTTTCCGGTTCGAGGGCAAGCAGATCACCGGCGTCGACGGCTCGCCCGAGAATGCGCGCAAAGCGTGCGAGAGCTCGCTCCAGCGGCTCGGCATCGACACGATCGACCTCTTCTATCAGCACCGCGTCGACCCCGATGTGCCGATCGAGGAAACCGTCGGAGGGATGATGGAGCTGGTGAAGGAGGGCAAGGTCCGCCATATCGCGCTTTCGGAAGCCGGCCCCGAAACGCTCCGCCGCGCCGCCAAGGCCGCGCCTATCACCGCGCTGCAGAGCGAATATTCGATCTGGGAGCGCGATGTCGAGGACGAGATCCTGCCCGTCTGCCGCGAGCATGGCATCGGTTTCGTTCCCTATTCGCCGCTCGGCCGCGGTTTCCTCGCCGGCGCGGTGCGCAGCCGCGACGAGCTTCCCGAGGGCGACTGGCGGCGGAACGATCCGCGCTATTCGGACGAGAATCTCCCTGCCAACCTCGCGATCGTCGATGCGATCGGCGCGGTGGCGGACAAGCATGGCGTGTCGAAAGCGCAGGTCGCGCTCGCCTGGTTGCTCGCGCAAGGCGACGATATTGTCCCGATCCCCGGCACCAAGCGCCGCGCGACGATGGAGGACAGCGTCGCCGCGGCCGACGTCACGCTGACCGCCGACGACCGCGCCGCGATCGACGCCGCCGCGCCCAAGGGCGGCACGAGCGGCCCGCGCTATGGCGAACAGGGGATGCGGATGGTGCGGCTTTAACCCATTTGGGCGCAAAGCTTGGCTTCGTGATGAGCGGCCCACCCCCTTTCATCGCTCCCGGCTGGAAGGTCGACTAACCACGCCGGAGCAACAGTTCGCCGTGCCCCACGCGCGCGCATCCACGAACCCGAATCCGCTTCCTTTTCAGCCGTCCGTTTACCGAACTTCATTTGACTTTCTCGCGCCGTCAATGCGATGAACATGCGGCACGGTCGAACCTGGGTCAAACGGCCGGCACGGAGACAGCAATGACGGATGAGGACGTCGCCCCCGATCAGGGCGAGTTGGCGATCACGCGCACCGGCGATCGGCTTCGGCTGGCGCGGGAGGCGGCGGGATTGTCGCTCGCCGACGTGGCGACGCGGACGCGGATCACCCAGCGCCACCTCGCCGCGATCGAAAAATCGGATTTTTCCGAACTTCCGGGCCGAACCTATGTCACCGGCTTCGCGCGTGCCTATGCCCGCGCCGTCGATTTGCCCGAGGCCGAGGTCGGCGCCGCCGTCCGCCAGGAACTCGAAGAGGATGAATATGGTTCGCGCCCGCTTTACGAGGCCTATGAACCGACCGATCCCGCCCGCCTGCCCACCGCAAGGCTGACCTGGACGCTGGTCATCGTCACTCTGCTGCTCGCATCGGCCTATGGCGTCTGGCGCTTTCTGTCGGTCGAACCCGACGAAGCGCTGATCGCGGCGCAGAACCGCGCCGCGGACGAGTCCGAAGCGCCGCAAAGCGACGCCGCCCCGGCCGCCGGAACCAAGGCGGGCGCCGTCGCGGCCGACGCGCCGGTCGTGCTCACCGGCCTCGCCGAAGTTTGGATCGGCTTCGACGACGCGACAGGCAAGACCGAGAATTGGCGCACGCTCGAAGCCGGCGAAGTCTATCAGGTGCCGCCCGCCTATATCGAACAATTCACGCTGCGCACGAGCATACCGCAGGCGCTGAAGGTCACCGTCGGCGGCCGCGACGTCGGGTCGATCGGCCCAGCCGACACGCTCGTGAAGGGCGTTTCGCTGAAACCCGCCGACTTGGTCGCGCGCACCGAAGGAAACGGCGCCGCCACCCCTGCGGGGCCGCGCCCCAAGGGCTGACCGGAGGGGCTCGTTCGGGCCGGCTCGAACGCCAGCGCACCGAAATGGGTTTGCGCTGGCGTCGATTGCCGCGTTATGGACGGCGAAATTGGTTAATCAGTGGGAACCTAACGGCAGATGATGATGCGTCAGATCACTTTCCTCGGAGCGGCGACGATCGCGCTCGCCGCGGCCATGCCGGCGGCGGCGCAGGACAATGGAATCGGCAAGCGCGTCGAGCGCCTGGAAAAGGAAATGCGGGCGGTCCAGCGCTCGGTCTTCCCGGGCGGCAGCCCGACCTTTTTCGAAGGCGAGATCGCGCCCGACAATACGCCCGGCGAACGCTCGCGCGCCAACGCCCCGGTGATTGACCTGACCGCCCGCGTCGACGCGCTCGAATCGCAGTTGCAGACGCTGACCGGCCAGACCGAACAAAATGCTTACCACCTGCGTGAGCTCGAAAAGGCGTTCACCGCCTATAAGGCCGAAATGGACAAGCGCTTCGCCGATCCGGCGGCGGTCGACCCGGCGGCCGCGGACCCGACGGCAACCCCCGCGAGCCTCGCCCCCGTGGTGAAAGCGCCCGCGGCCGCCGCGATCACACCGGCCAAAAAGCCGGCAGCCAAACCAGGGGGCCCCGATGCGGCGCGGCTCGCGCTCGTCAAAAAGGTCGAAGTGCCGTCAACCGGCAACGAAATGCAGGACGCTTATGACTATGGCTTCCGCTTGTGGGATGCCAAGCTGTATCCCGAGGCGCAGGCGCAGTTGAAGACCGTCGTCGCCAAATCGCCGAAGACCAATCTGGCGAGCTATGCGCAGAATCTGCTCGGCCGCGCCTATCTCGACGAAGGCAAGCCGAGCCTCGCCGCGGTCGCCTTCTACAATAATTACAAGGATCGCCCGAGCGGTCCCCGCGCGCCGCACAGCCTCATGTATATGGGCGTCGCGCTCGACAAGCTCGGGCGCAAGGCCGACGCCTGCAAGGCGTTCCGCGAGCTCGACGAGGTCTATGGCGACAAGGCGCCGCAGGATGTCCGCACCGATGCTGCCGCCGCAAAAGCAAAAGCAGGCTGCTGATCGCGACGTCGCCGGTCGGCTGGCCGGCGACATCGCGGCGCTTCTGGGCCCCGACTGGCAGCGGCTCCATTATGGCGTCGCCGTTTCGGGGGGTCCCGACAGCATGGCATTGCTGTGGCTGATGACCAGCCTGCTGCCCGGGCAAGTTTGGGCGGCGACGGTCGATCACGGCCTGCGCAAGGGATCGGACGACGAAGCGCGGATGGTCGCGGGCTTTTGCGCGCGCGAACATATCCCGCATTCGACGCTGCGCCCGCCGACGCCGATCACGGGATCGCAGCAAGCCGCGGCGCGGACCGAACGCTATCGTCTGCTCGAACAATGGCGGGAGGCGAACGCGCTCGACCATATCGTCACCGCGCATCACGCCGACGATCAGCTCGAAACGATCGTGATGCGGCTCAACCGGTCGAGCGGCGTCGGCGGCCTTGCCGCGATTCGCGCGAAAAACGGTCGAATCCTGCGCCCCTTGCTCGACTGGCGGAGACGCGAACTCGTCCAGGTCGCGCTCGAAAACGACCTGCCCTTCGTCGACGATCCGTCGAACAGCGACGACCGCTTCGACCGCGCGCGGCTGCGCCACGCGCTGCGATCGCAGACCGCAATCGACCCCGTCGCCTCGGCAAGGTCGGCGGCCTGGCTCGCCGAGGCCGACGAGGCGCTCGACTGGGCGGTCGAGCGGCTGATCGCGTCCTGGCCCGACGCCTCCGATATCGCGGTGATCCGCGACGACAGCTATCCGCCCGAGATGTTTCGCCGCATCGTCGCACAGCGCCTGCGCGCCAACGCGCCACAACTGGTCCTGCGCGGCGCCTCGCTCGACGGGGTCATCGCCGCGATGCACGAGGGCCGCCGCGCGATGGTCGGCGCGCTGCTGATCGACGCCGTGCGCGGCCTCGAAGGGACGATCTGGCGCATTTCCGCGGCGCCGCGGCGGAAAGCGGCGAAAAAGGCCTGATTGCCTCATTGTCATTTAACCCGATTATCCTATCTTGTGCAGATAGGAGCGCAGCACCGCGCCGTTGAGGACGAATCCGAATGCAGGACGACAAGGAACCGCAGGGCAACCCCTGGATGAAGAGCGTGATGATCTGGAGCGGCATTCTGCTCGCCATGCTCCTCGTCGCCTCGATGTTCGGCGGCGCTGCGCAGCCCGCGGGCAGCCCCCTCGCCTATTCGGAATTCCGCCAGAAGGTCGAGGAAGGCAGCGTCAAGGACGTCGTCCTCTCCGAAGACAAGGTGACCGGCACGCTGTCGAACGGCGACCGCTTTACCGCCAACGTCGTGCGCGACCCCGAACTGCTCAAGATGCTCAACGACAATGGCGTCAAATATGACGGGAAAGCGGCCGAAGTGCCGAATTTCTGGATGTATATGCTCATCCAGTCGCTCCCCTTCCTGCTGATCCTCGGCATCGCCTTCTTCGTCTTTCGCCAGGTGCAGAAAAACAACGGCTCGGGCGCGATGGGCTTCGGCAAGTCGCGCGCCAAGATGCTCACTGAAAAGCAGGGCCGCGTGACCTTCGACGATGTCGCGGGCATCGACGAGGCGCGCGAGGAGCTCGAGGAAATCGTCGAGTTTCTGAAGGACCCGACCAAATTTTCGAAGCTCGGCGGCCAGATTCCGAAGGGCGCGCTGCTCGTCGGCTCGCCCGGCACCGGCAAGACCTTGCTCGCCCGCGCGATCGCGGGTGAAGCTGGCGTCCCCTTCTTCACCATCTCGGGTTCGGACTTCGTCGAAATGTTCGTCGGCGTGGGTGCATCGCGCGTCCGCGACATGTTCGAACAGGCGAAGCGCAACGCACCGTGCATCGTCTTTATCGACGAAATCGACGCCGTCGGCCGCCATCGCGGCGCCGGGCTCGGCAACGGCAATGACGAGCGCGAACAGACGCTCAATCAATTGCTCGTTGAGATGGACGGTTTCGAGGCCAATGAAGGCATCATCATCGTCGCCGCGACCAACCGCCCCGACGTGCTCGACCCCGCGTTGCTGCGCCCGGGCCGCTTCGACCGCCAGGTCGTCGTCCCGCGCCCCGACATCGAGGGCCGCCAAAAGATTCTCGAAGTCCATACGCGCAAGAAGCCGCTCGCGCCCGATGTCGACCTCCGCCGTGTCGCGCGCGGCACCCCGGGCTTCTCGGGCGCCGATCTGGCTAATCTTTGCAACGAAGCGGCGCTGCTCGCGGCGCGCAAGGGCAAGCGCCTGATCGCCTCGGACGAGTTCGAGGAAGCCAAGGACAAGGTCATGATGGGTGCCGAACGGCGCTCGATGGTGATGACCGAGGACGAGAAGAAGGCGACCGCCTATCACGAGGCCGGCCACGCGCTCGTCTCGCTCCACGTCGAACACAACGACCCGCTGCACAAGGTGACGATCATCCCGCGTGGCCGCGCCTTGGGCGTGACGTGGAACCTGCCTGAGCGCGACCGCTATTCGCAGAATATGAAGCAGATGAAGGCGCGCCTCGCGCTCTGTTTCGGCGGCCGCATCGCCGAGCAGCTCATCTATGGCAAGGATGAGCTCAACACCGGCGCGTCCAATGACATCCAGCAGGCGACCGACATGGCGCGGTCGATGGTCATGGAATATGGCATGTCCGAGAAGCTCGGCTGGCTGCGCTATCGCGACAATCAGGACGAGGTTTTCCTTGGCCACAGCGTATCGCGCGCGCAGAATATGTCCGAAGAAACCGCCAAGCTGATCGACGCCGAAGTTCGCCGGCTCGTCGAGGAAGGCGAAAAGGTTGCGCGCAAGGTGCTGACCGACCATATCGACGAGCTCCACCTGCTCGCCGGTGCGCTGCTCGAATATGAGACGCTGTCGGGCGAAGAAGCGAAGCGCGCGATCAAGGGCGAAGACATCGGCCGCGAAGACGATGCGACGAAGCGCGGTACGCCAGTGTCGGGTCATGCGGGCGGCATCCCGCAGATCAAGCGTAAGCCGCGCCCGTTCGGCGACGCCAATCCCCAGGGGGCCTAGGCTTCGCGCCTCGGCCCTTCAGCCTTCAGGGACTATTCATTGCCGGAGGGGAATTTGCGGCGCATGGTCAACGCGAAACATGCACGCCTTTTCCCCGTCCTGTTCGCGGTTCCCATCCTTTGCGGCATGGCGCCCGGCGATATGAGCGTCGCGGCGTTTTTGGCCCGCGCGGCCTCGATCGAACGGCTCGGCCCGCTTGCACTCGCGACGCCGCAGGGTCATCAGCTCAAGGGCGAAGTGATCGCGGCGGGCAAGCGCTACAAGGCGCGGATCGACGCCGAACGCCGCGCCGGGCGCAGGACAACGAGTTGCCCGCCCGAATCAGGCAGCCTCACCCCCGATCAATGGCTGTCGCACCTGCGCAGCTATCCGGCTTCCGCGCGGCGGAAAGTCAGCATCTATTCGGCCTTCGATGCCCTGATGAAGAAACGCTATCCCTGCCCCGCCTGATGCGCCAAAAGCGCCAAAGGACCAAAGGAGATGCCCATGATTGGCAAGGTGGGGAATATCTTGGCCGCTGCGATGCTTCTGATAATCAATGCCGGCTCGGCGGCGGCGCAGGGCTCAGGCGCGCTGACAAGCAAGATCGAACTGGAGAAATTGACGCCGGCGACAGCGGGCCAACCGGCGCAAAAGACTTATGTCGACCCCGATGTCGTTGTTCCCGGCGATAGGGTTCGCGTCACCCTCACCTTCACCAACGACGGCGCCGCGCCCGCCTCGGGCGTCAATCTCGTCAATCCCATCCCCAAAGGCCTGGCTTACGACGACACGGTCGATACAGCGGGCTTCGGCGTGTCGATCGACGGTGGCAAGACTTTCGGCCCGCTCGCCTCCCTCATCGTACCGGTCGAAGGGGCCACGGGTCGCCCCGCCACCGCCGCCGAGGTCACGCACGTCCGCTGGCTTTGGCCCGACGCGATCGCTCCCGGCGCGAGCCGCTCGGTCGCCTTTTTCGGACGCGTGCGGTAACCCCTCCGAATGACGATCTATTGCGACGAATCGGGCGGGCTCAACGCCGGTGCGATGACCTTCTCGGCGGTGATGCTGGCGCCCGCGGCGGCGACCGAGATCCATGAACGCTTCCGCGGCGTCACCGGGCTTCGCGGCGAACTCAAGGGTAGCCGCATCTCTATCGTCGAGCGCGCCTATCTGCTCGAACTGTTCGATCGCGCCGGCGGCCGGGCATGGGTCGCGGTCGCCAACCGTGACAAGCTCGCCCAAAATCCGGGCGGCACGCTACCAAGCGATCTCGCGCTCTATGCCGCGCTGCTCAACCTTGCCATCGGGCACTGGCTGCCCGAAACAGGCGGCGTGTGCACCGATGTCGTGATCGACGACGGGCGATACGATCCCAAGATACTCGCGGAGGTCCGTGAAGAGATACAGGCGGGGCTCGGCCAGTGGGGCCGCGCCTCGCTCGCCGACAGCCGCCGCAGCGACGGCGTTCAGATCGCCGACGTGATAGCGAACAGCCTGTTCAACATCACCGTCGGTTCGCAGCGCGCGCATCGCATCCAGCGGATCCTAGACCCGATGCTCGCCTCCAAAGCGATCCGCATCGCCGAACTCACCAAGGTTCCATAACAAAAGGGCCGCAGTTTCCTGCGGCCCCATTGGTGATATATGCAAGCTGCTTATTCGAAATCGCTGCCGCCGCCGGCAGGGCTGCGCGGCGGTGCTGCGGCGGTCAGGCGCAGGGCCTCCGCCGAACGGCTGATCGAGCTGATTTCATCGGGCGTGTCATCATCGTCGACAACAACCTTCTGCATCGAACCGACGAGCGTTTCCTGCAGATCCTTGGGACGGATCGTCTGCTCTGCGATCTCGCGCAGCGCGACGACAGGGTTTTTGTCGCGGTCGCGATCGACCGTCAGTTCCGAGCCGCCCGAGATTTCACGCGCGCGATGTGCGGAGAGCAGAACCAGGTCGAAGCGGTTGGAAATCTTGTCGACGCAATCCTCGACGGTAACGCGGGCCATGTTGTTTCCTTAGATATCGGAGAGGCCAGCCTTTGGGGCTGGCGGCAAGCGCTGCGCGCTAGCAGTCCGGTCCGCCGATGTCAACCAAAGCGGCGCTCTTGCGGCCCTTGCGGCCGTCGGCCTATGAGCGGGTGATGACTGACGCCTGCCCCCCCGCCGACCTGCATCAGAGATTGTCGGCGGATGTTGCAGGCCACCGCCTCGAACTGCTCTTCGACGGCAGCGACCGGTTGCTGCGTCTCCTCGACCTTATCAACGGCGCGGCGCACAGCGTCGACTTGATCATGTATATTTTCGAGGGGGATGTCGCGGGCCGGCGCATCCTCGATGCGTTGCTGCTCGCGGCGAAACGCGGGGTCCGCGTGCGCGCGGTGATCGACAGCTTCGGGTCGGTCGAAACCCCCGACAGCCTGTTCGGACCGCTTCGCGAAGCGGGCGGTAGCGTCACCTTCTTCTCGCGCCGCTGGCGTTCAACCTATCTGATCCGCAATCACCAGAAGCTGATCCTGATCGACGAATATGTCGCGGTCACCGGCGGGTTTAACATCGCCGACGATTATCTGAGCCCACCGCGCAGCGACTGCTGGTTCGACATCGGGATGATCGTGAAGGGGCCGACGGTCGTCCGCGCCGCACGGTGGTTCGCCGAAATCCACGATTATACCGTCCATGACGACGGCAAGGTTCTGACCCTGCGACGGCTGATCCGCGAATGGCCGGTCGATGGCGAGGCCGTCTCATGGCTCGTCGGCGGGCCGACGCAGCGCCTCTCCCCTTGGGCGCGCGCGGTGCGCGCCGACCTCGATGACGCACGCCAGCTCGACATGGCGATGGCCTATTTCTCGCCAGGCCAAGGCATGCTGCGCCGGCTCGGCCGCGTCGCCCGGCGCGGTCGCGCGCGTTTCGTGATGGCGGGCAAATCGGATAACCCGGCGACGATCGGCGCGTCGCGGCTGCTCTATGGCTATCTGCTGCGCAAGACCGCTACCATATGGGAATATCGGCCGTGCCGGTTGCACATGAAGCTGATCGTCATCGACGATGTCGTCTATATCGGATCGGCCAATTTCGACGTGCGCAGCCTGTTCGTGAACGTCGAGGTGATGGTGCGGATCGCCGATGCGAGCTTCGCCGAAAAGATGCGCAACTTCCTCGCCTCGCTGAGGCCCGACTGCGAGATTATCACGCCGCAATCGCACAAGGCGCGCGGCCATTGGCTGACGCGGCTGCGCTGGACGATCGCCTGGTTCGTCGTCGGCGTGGTCGACTATACGGTGTCGCGGAAACTCAACTTCGGGCTCGGCGACCCCGATCCGGAGGTATAGGGTTTCCGACCCTATTCCTTCCAGCCCCAGAAGAGGAAGCAGGGCGGGACGTTGACCCATTCGAACGCATCGTCGATGCGGTTGAAATGCGCCGCGAGGAAATCGCGCGCGCGGGCCCGGAATTGATAGACGAGGAAAGCGCCGCCCGGACGCAGCACGCGGTGCGTCGCCGCGGCGATCGCCGGGCCGATACCGGCGGGTAGGGTCGAAAATGGCAGGCCCGAAAGGACATAGTCCGCCTTTTCGAAGCCATGCGCGCGGATGATCTGCTCAACGTCGGCCGCCGAACCGTGGACCGCGATAAAGCGACTGTCGCGAATGTCACCTCGAAGATAGTCGATGAAATCCTCGTTGGTGTCGATCGCGATCAGCGTCGCGTCGCCCGCCATGCGTTCGAGCACGGGGCGGCAGAAAGTGCCGACGCCGGGGCCATATTCGACGAACAGCTTCGTATTCTTCCAGTCGACGGGCTTCAGCATGTGGCGGATCAGCGTCGGCGACGACGGTACGATCGACCCCACCATGACCGGGTGTTTGATAAAGCCGCGGACGAACATGCCCCACGGCCCGAAAAAGCGTTTGAGGCCCACCCGCAGCCGGCGAACCAGCGGGGCTTTCGTTTGTTGGGCCTGCGCCCGCGGATTGGTCATGACGGCTTTCGCGTTGTTGCGGTTGGCAAAGGCGTGGCAAAATCGCGGCGGCGGCGCAAGGAAAGAGTCAGTCTTGACTCTGGACAGCGGAGCGCCCGCGTGTAGGGAGAAGCGGCGTTACCGACTGTAAATAAAAGGGGGAGCGGACATGGCGACACCATCGCATTCGATCCCTTCCGACCGCATGGCGGTGCTCTTTGCGGTGATGCTGGTCGCGGCGGCGGGCAATACGGCGATGCAGTCGATCCTTCCCGCCATCGGCGCGAAATTGCATATTCCCGACGTCTGGGTCAGCCTCGCGTTCAGTTGGTCGGCGCTGCTTTGGGTGCTCACCGCGCCGCATTGGGCGCGCCAGTCCGACAAGCGCGGGCGCAAGGCGCTGATGGCGCTCGGCGTCATCGGCTTCCTTTCGTCGATGGCGCTGTGCGGTTTCGTGCTGTGGTCGGGGCTCGAAGGCTGGCTGGCAGCGGGGATGACCTTCATTCTCTTCGCACTGTTCCGTAGCCTGTACGGCGGGCTCGGCTCGGCCGCGCCGCCCGCGGTGCAGGCCTATGTGGCCGCGCGCACCGATCCCGAACAGCGCACGCAGGCCCTGTCGCTCGTATCCTCCTCCTTCGGGCTCGGCACCGTCATCGGCCCCGCGATCGCGCCCTTCTTCATTCTGCCGATCGTCGGCCTCGCCGGACCGCTGCTCGTCTTTGCGCTGATCGGTATCGGCGTGCTCATCGCGCTGCGCTGGCGCTTGCCCGACGACGTACCGCGCTTCGCCGCGCGCGGCGCGATCGTTTCCTATCCAACGACCGGCGCATCGCCGCAGACCGCCACCGAAGAAGCCGAAGAGCAGATCCTCGACCAGCCCCAGGTCGCGCCGCCGGCGCTACGCTGGACCGACAAGCGCGTGCGTCCCTGGCTGCTCGCCGGTTTCCACGGCGGACAGGCGCAAGCGATGATGCTGGGGGTGATCGGATTTCTGATCCTCGACCGCCTGCACCTGCGCCTGCGTCCCGACGAAGGCGCCGCGATGACGGGCATCGTGCTGATGGCGGGCGCGTTCGCGACGCTGCTTTCGCAATGGGGCTTGATTCCCTTGCTCAAAATGTCGCCGCGAACCGCGGTGCTCTGCGGAGCGGCGCTTGGCGGGCTCGGGACCGTTCTGACCGGCCTTTCCCACGATTTTCATGGCATCATCATCGGCTTTGCCCTCGCCTCGCTCGGCTTCGGGCTGTTTCGCCCAGGCTTTACCGCGGGCGCGTCGCTATCGGTGCCGCGCCGCGATCAGGGCAGCGTCGCCGGCATGACGGCTTCGATCAACGGATCGGCCTATATCGTGTCGCCGGCCATCGGCGTGCTGCTCTATAATTGGCACCCGATGGTCGCTTACGGCCTGATGGCGGGCTTCTGCGGCTGGCTGGTCCTGTGGGGCTGGTCGGCGCTCAAACCGGCCCAGCCCCAAGGTTGAACTCCGCCGAGCCTAATCCCTCGGTTCCTCATGCTTGCGTTCGCGAACGGGCTTTAGCATGCCGGGCGCGAAGAAGCCGATCGGGTCGACGCTCATCGCGGCCTGTTTGATCTCGCCCTGGATCTTTTCATAATCCCGCTCCATCGCTTCCGTCACCGAAGCGCGTGTGTCCTTGAGCGCGGTCTCGAAATCCTCCATCGTCACCGTCTCGCTGCCCATCGAACGCTTGAGCGCGGCGAGCCCTGCGCGACGCGTCAGATCCTCGAGGTCGGCGCCGGTGAAGCGATCGGATTTTTCGGCGAGGACGCCAAGGTCGACGTCGCTCGCAAGCGGCATCTTCGCCGTCTGGATTTCGAGGATGCGCTTGCGCCCCTCGGCATTCGGAACCGAGACGTAGATGAGTTCGTCGAGCCGTCCCGGGCGCAGCAGCGCCGGGTCGATCAGGTTCGGGCGGTTCGTCGCGCCGATGACGACGACCGACTGCATCTCCTCGATCCCGTCCATCTCGGCGAGGATCGTGTTGACGACACGTTCGGTCACCTGCGGTTCGCCCGACGTCCCGCTGCCGCGCGCGGGAACCAGGCTGTCGAGTTCGTCGATGAAGATGATCGTCGGCGCGACGGCGCGTGCCCGCTGGAACAGCCTCGCGATCTGCTGCTCGCTCTCGCCATACCATTTCGAAAGCAGGTCTGACGATTTGATCGAGATGAAATTGGCGTCCGATTCGCGCGCCGCCGCCTTGGCCAGCAAGGTCTTGCCCGTGCCCGGCGGACCATAGAGCAGAAAGCCCTTGGCCGGGCGGATACCCAGCCGCCGGAACGCAGCGGGATTTTTCAGCGGCAGTTCGATCCCTTCGATCAGCTTGTCGCGCGCAGCGTCGAGGCCGCCGATGTCGCTCCACCGCGTCTTCGGCGCCTGCACCATCACCTCGCGCATCGCCGACGGCTGGACGCGCTTCAGCGCATTGTTGAAATCCCCGCGCGTCACGCGCAATTCCTCAAGCACCTCGGGCGGGATCGTCCCTTCCTCAAGGTTGAGCTTGGGCATGATCCGCCGCACGGCTTCGATCGCCGCCTCGCGGGTCAGCGCCGCCATGTCGGCGCCGACGAAACCGAAGGTCGTGCGCGAAAGCTCGTCCAGATCGACATTCTCGCCGAGCGGCATGCCGCGCGTGTGAATACCCAATATCTCTCGGCGCCCCTTCTCGTCGGGAACGCCGATCACGATCTCGCGGTCGAAACGGCCCGGGCGGCGCAGCGCCTCGTCGATCGCATCGGGGCGATTGGTCGCGGCGATCACCACCAAGTTCGTCCGCGGTTCCAGCCCGTCCATCAGCGTCAGCAGCTGCGCCACGAGCCGCTTTTCGGCCTCGCCCTGCACCTGCCCCCGCTTCGGCGCGATCGAATCGATCTCGTCGATGAACAGGATCGACGGCGCGGACTTCGCCGCAGCCTCAAACACATCGCGCAAGCGCTTTTCGGACTCGCCATAGGCGCTGCCCATGATCTCGGGCCCGTTGATCAGGAAGAATTGCGCTTCGCTCTCATTGGCGACCGCCCGCGCGAGCCGCGTCTTGCCCGTTCCTGGCGGACCGTGCAGCAGCACCCCGCGCGGCGGGTCGACGCCCAGACGGCGGAACAGTTCGGGATAGCGTAGCGGCAGCTCGACCATCTCACGGAGCTGATCGATGGTCTCGCCTAGCCCGCCCAGATCGTCATAGGTGACATCGGTACGGCGCGCGTCCTGCGGCTCCTGATATTCGGGCAGCAGTTCGATTTCGGTATTCTCGTCGATGAAGACGACGCCCTTGGGGCTTGCCGACACGACGAGCAGGCGCACTTCGGCGAGCGCATAGGCGGGGGCGTTGAGCATCTGGCGAAGCTGCGGCGGCATGTCGCCCGAGGGCAGTCTTTGCTGACCCGCGGTCGCGACCGTATCGCCCGCGACGAGCGGGCGGCCGAAGAAGCTGCGTTTCAGCGCGTTGGCCGAGCCCTGAAGCCGAAGATTTTCCTGCGCCGGTGCGAACACCACGCGGGCGGCGGGGCGCGTCTCGACGCGGCTGAGCATCACCATATCGCCAGCACCGGCCCCGGCATTGGCACGCTGCAGGCCGTCGAGCCGGATGACCTCCAATCCTTCGTCCTCGGCATAGGGCGCGACGATCCGCGAAGCCGTTTGCCGTTTGCCGCTGATCTGGATGATATCGCCCTCGGTCACGCCGAGTTCCGCCATTGCCGAGCGCGGAATGCGGGCGATGCCGCCACCGCTTTCCTCGGCGCGCGAATTCGCCACCTGCAGTTTCACCTGTTTTTCTTTTACCGCTGCGTCGGCCAATGCGCGTCTCCCTCAAAAAACGTCAGAATGCGGAAGATAGGGTGTTGTTCCCGATTTGCGACCCCGCCGAGCTTTCAATCTATGACGCACTGCACAAAATTCTGGCGTGTCCGCTCCGCCCGTGTCATCATCGCCAACCGTTATGCCACGCCTTCCTCCCCTCAGCAGCATGGAAGCCTTTCTCGAGGTCGCCCGCCATGGCACGGTCAAGGCGGCGGCGATCGAGCTCGGGCTGTCGATGCCCGCGCTGTCGCGCCGCATCCAGACGCTCGAGCATGCCGTGGGACGCCCGCTCTTCAACCGTCATCATCACGGGCTCAGCCTCACCGAGACGGGCCGCGCGCTCGACGCGCAACTGTCGCCGCTTCTTGATGAATTGCGCGCGGTGATCGGCCAGGCGGGCAGCCCCGACGCGTCGCTCCGCCTCCATCTCAACGTCCTGCCGCTGTTCGCACAGCAGCGGTTGTTCCCGCGCCTTCCCGAACTCAGGCGCCAGCATCCAGAACTGCACATCGACATCGACACCATGTCGCACGGCGAAGCCCGGCTGGGGGAAGGCATCGACGCCGCGATCGCGCTCGCCCGCTCGATCGATCCGATGCTGTATGCCGCGCGGCTCGATCAGGACAAAGTGTTCCCGATCGCGTCGCGGACGCTGACCGACAGCAACCGCGCGATAACCGTGCCCGAACAGATGCAGCGGATGACCGTCCTGCTTCACAGGGAAATGCCCGAGACCTTTTCCGAATGGAAGAAAGCGATCGGCATGCCCTATCTCGAACCCGCCGGGACCGACTATTTCGATTCGGGCCCCCTGATGCTGGAGGCCGCCGCGCAGGGCATCGGCGTCGCTTTCATGCATGGCCACCATTTCGACGACGCGCACGACCCGCGCCTCGTCCGCCTGTTCGACTTCGATGTCGACAGCCCGTACAGCTATTGGTTCGTCTGTCGTCCGCGCGCGCTGCGTCAGCCGGCGGTCAAGCTGTTCCACGACTGGTTGCTGGCCGCCAGAATCTGACGCGCCAATCGTCTCGAATGTGGGAAATGGTGCTGCTGGACAGGATTGAACTGTCGACCTCGTCATTACCAATGACGCGCTCTACCACTGAGCTACAGCAGCAACCGGGCCGCCCGCCGATACATGTTCGCTGGGCAGGCGCGGCCTATGGCGGGGCGCCCCTCGCCTGTCAAGATGCGAGGCTTGACGATGCGGCGATTTCGCGGGCATGGCCTCTCCCGTGACCAAAACGCCCTCCCCCGCCGATCTCGAGCGTGAACGCCGCCTCGCCGAAGCGTTGCGCACCAATCTACGCAAACGCAAGGCGCAGGCCCGTGACGCGAAGGCGGAAGCGCCGCCTAAAGACTGACCGTCACGGTCACCGCGTCGCCCTCGGCGAGCCCCTCGGCCTTTCGCACCGCGGCCTTGACAGGCAAGAGCCAGCCGCCGCTTTCCTTGTGAGGGAACACCGACGTCTTCCAGCAGGTGCCGCCGATTTTCGCTTCGACGCGCGCCGAGCCGAATCCTTTTCGCCCGTCCATCCACTGACCGGTCATCGCAGCCATACGGATCCCGCCGGCTTCGTCGCCCGCGATCGTCACGAAGAACCAGGCGGCGGGCGCCGACGCCGATTGCCAGCGCCAAAGCGGCGTCGTGACCGTGAAATCCTCCATCCGCCCTATTTCACCGCGACCGGGCGAACGGGGACAGGAATATTGCAAATGTCGGCCCCGCCCGCCGGTGTGATGAAAAAGGGATCGCGCCGGTTGGCACGCGCGTCGGCATAGCGCGCGAAACTGTCACTTTCGGTCGACAGATATTCGAATTTAGGCTGTTCGGCGGCGGGCAATTCGCTCGCGATGCGGATCGAAGCAATGGGCGTGCGCTCGGCGTCCGTTTTATAGAAACCAAGCGCTTCCGTTCCGCGCGGCAGGCTCGACAGATGCTCGATCCCGCGAATGACCCGGCCGACGACGGCAATGTTGCGGTCGAGATGACGCGGCGCGTGCCCGATAACGGCATAGAGTTCGGCGCCCGACCCCGTATCGGGAGACATGTTGCGGCCCACTCCGACCGCGCCATAGCAATGGACCGGCCATAGTTCGCCGTCTTTTCCGCGCCCGACGGGCCAACCCCAACGCGCCTGGCTGGACGCATAAGGGTCTGGAATGATCGGCGCCGAAGCTTGCATCGCGCGGGCGGCCGCCCACCCGGCGGCACCCGCGGCGCTCACCACATATTCGCTCTCGGGCACCGTCGCCAATCCCTCCGGCAGCGGCTTCTTCTCGGTCGCATCGCCCCATTGCGCGACATAATTGTCCTGCACGCGGTTGATGCTCGTCCCGTCCCACCAGTGCGCGGCGACAAGCTTGCGGATATTGCCGATCCAGCCCTGGCTGAACGGCGCGGGCATCAACTGGATGACGACGCGGCGCAGCTTGCGCTCCGCATCGGGCGCGAGATCCATCACCAAGAGGTCGGACGGCGCGATGGCGATCCAGTCGCTTGCAGGCGCCGCCTCAGCGATTTCGCCCGGAGACGGAATCGGCGCCGGTTCCGACGCGGTGACGGGAAGGATGAGCGACGCGGCCACGGTTGCCGCCAGCAACAGATGTTTCATGCCCGACGTCTGCCACGCCCAATCGGCTTGCGAAAGCCCCGCCAAGCGATTAGGGCGCCCGTTCCAGTGCGAATTGGTTGGGCACCCGATTCACGCTTCGTGCTTCGCACGAAACGACCGGGGTGCATGCGGAGCGGTGGCCGAGTGGTCGAAGGCGCTCGCCTGGAAAGTGAGTATACGTCAAAAGCGTATCGAGGGTTCGAATCCCTCCCGCTCCGCCACCATATTGTCGACAACTTCGCGTCCGGCGGCGGAAGACCAAAGGCGCCCGCGGAACGAAGCTCTCCTCGTCGTCCCTTTTCCGTCGGCTATAATCTATGTTGCAGGAGGATGACCGTATCTGGGCTAATAGCCATTTCACGGACACCGACCCTGCGACCCGGGACGGTAGATGGGCATCCTCTTGCGTAGCCATATACAAGAGGACTGAAGGGCTCTGCCGCAATGCAGGGCCCTTCTCGCATCGCGGCGAACTCGATATGCCTTTGGCATTATCGCGCATTGCGACCGCTTCCCGGCTATCCGACACCGATCTTGCCGGAACAATCCGGCGCCTTGAGGGTCATTTCATTGGAGAGCGATGATATGACGCGCTATTTCTTCCATACCAGCGACGGGTCGCGCCAATATGACGATGTCGGCGTCGAATTGGCCGATGACGCTGCAGCGCGGCGTGAGGCGGTGCGCTACAGCGGCAGCCTCCTGCAGGACGAGCCCGACATCGTACAGAATGAGCATGGATTGCGCGTGAATGTGGTCGATGAGACCGGGCGCGTCAAATTCGCAATCATGGTCACTGTGCTTGATCCGCGGTGGGGCGTGCTGGAAGAATAGTCGGATCGTTCACGCGCATCATTCGCCAGCGTGAGACATCCCGCCCTCGTCAAATAGCCGGCGAAATCGCCCCGTCGTTGTTCGGCCGATCCGGCCTGTCGAAATCGGGCGAGAACAGCATCCGCGCCCGCTCGACCAGCGTCACCGCTTCGCCCAGATGAAGATAGGTCGCGTTGAACGACGCCAAGGCCGCCAGCTGGACGAAATCGGGAATTTCGAGCCGCATATTGCGAATCTCCACCGCGCAGCGAAGGCGCAGTTGCTGGACGATCCGGTTCACATGCACCTGTGTCAGACCCATCGCTTCCGCCATCTGCCCTTGGGTCAGCAGAAAGTCGCACGACCCTCCGCCGGCGGAAGGGACGCCGCGCTGACGAACATAGATTTCGCAAAGGAGCTGAGCCACGCGCTCGAGCGCGTTTCGCTGTCCGATGTTGATCGTCCATTCGCGCTGTACCGCCGCGCCGAGAATCGCGGCCCAGCACAATGCCGGTGCCAGATTGGGGCATTGTTCGAAAAGCCGTTGCGCGTCCGGCCGGCTGATCTCCGCCACCGACAGGCGGCGCACCGCGGCTATCGAGTGATCGGTACGCGCGACGGTAAAGAGATCGAGGTCGCAAAGCTCGCCTGGCAGGACGACCCCCAGAATTTGCCGCCGACCATCGGGCATCTGTTTATACTTCTGTGCCCAGCCCGCCAATATGATCCGCAGCGCAAGGGGCTTTTCGCCTTCGCGGGCAAGGTCCGCGCCCTTCATATAATCGCGCGTGTTGCGCGCGAGGCTGGCCTCCCAGACCAACCGCTCGCGCGAGGTCAACAGCCCGTTCACAATTTCACCCAGCCCCATGCGACCCCCTTGCAACAGGGAGATCAGATGGGCGTTACGCGCCGGGCGGACATTCACCCATGTTAAGTTGCCGAAACACTGATGAGCGCGCGCCGGCCGGCCCCCATAACCTATGTTGATAAGCCGCCGCGAGCACCGCGGATTCCTGCGGGTACGGGGAAAGACCACGCATAATCGAGTCTCATGCGATCGACATGCGCAGCGAGCTGATCGCGCCTCTGGAGAACTCGCCAATTATCGAGAAAAGGTCCCTTCCGCCTGTCCAGCGACAAAGCAGGGAAGGAATGGCGCACCCGGAGCGATTCGAACGCCCGACCCTCAGATTCGTAGTCTGATGCTCTATCCAGCTGAGCTACGGGTGCGTGGAGAGGCGCCTTTAAGGGGCGGTGCGCGGGGGCGCAACCCCCTATTTCAGCTTTGTGACCCATTGGCAGTATGATTGTTGGTAGATGGCCTCCGCGGGGCCGATTTTCGCGAAGTTTCTCGATGATCGGCCCGGCTGGCGCGAGCCGCGTTCGTGCTCCGCGCACGGTCGCGGGCGCTGCCCGCCCTCGCGCCCGACCATGATTCGAAAGCGCAGGCCGTCGCCTACGCTTTAATCGTCATTGCCGCCGCACCCGCGAGGGGCGTTATTTCGCTTTCAGTGCCGCCTGCGCTGCCGCCAGGCGCGCGATCGGCACCCGGTAGGGAGAGGCGCTGACATAGTCGAGACCCGTCTTTTCGCAGAAATGGATGCTCGGCGCGTCGCCGCCATGCTCGCCGCAGATGCCGAGCTTGACGTCGGGACGCGTCTGGCGTCCGCGTTCCGCCGCGAGGTCGATCAACTGCCCGACGCCTTCAACGTCGAGGCTGACGAACGGATCGGTCAGAAAGATGCCCTTGTCGACATATTGCGTCAGGAAGCGACCCGCATCATCACGGCTGATACCGATCGTCGTCTGGGTGAGGTCGTTGGTGCCGAAGCTGAAGAATTCGGCGCTCTCGGCGATCTCGGCCGCCATCAGGGCGGCGCGCGGCAGTTCGATCATCGTGCCGACGAGATAAGCGATCTCGCGGCCCTTTTCGGCGAACACCGCCTTGGCCTGGCTATCGACGACCGCCTTCATCAGGTCGAATTCGCGGCGCGTCGCCACTAACGGGATCATCACCTCGGGGATCGGCGCCGCGCCGGTTTCGGCGGCGACATCGCACGCCGCCTCGAAAATCGCGCGGGCCTGCATCTCGTAGATTTCGGGATAGGTGACGCCGAGGCGGCAACCGCGATGGCCGAGCATCGGGTTGAATTCGTGCAGCTCGTTCGCACGCGCCTTCAGCGCCTCGATGCCCACCCCCGCGGCGGCTGCAACATCGGCGAAATCTTCCTCGCGCGTCGGCAGAAACTCGTGCAGCGGCGGATCGAGCAGACGGATGGTCACGGGCAGGCCCGCCATCACGCCGAAGATCGCGGCAAAGTCGCCGCGCTGCTCGGGGAGCAGCTTGGCGAGCGCGGCGCGGCGGCCGGCTTCGCTGTCGGCAAGGATCATCTCGCGCACCGCGGTGATGCGCGCGGCGTCGAAGAACATATGCTCGGTGCGGCAGAGGCCGATGCCCTCGGCGCCGAAGTCGCGCGCGACCTGGGCATCCTGCGGGGTTTCGGCGTTGGTGCGCACCTTCATGCGGCGCACCTTGTCGGCCCAAGCCATCAGCGTGCCGAAATCGCCGACGAGTTCGGGGAGCAGCGTCGGAACCTCGCCCGCCATCACCTCGCCGGTCGAGCCGTCGAGGGTCAGGATGTCGCCTTCGCGCAATTCGCGTCCGCCGACGCGCAGCACGCGTGCGGCGCCATCGATCGAGAGGCCGCCAGCGCCCGAGACGCAGGGGCGACCCATGCCGCGCGCCACCACCGCGGCATGGCTGGTCATCCCGCCGCGCGCGGTCAAAATGCCGTTGGCGGCGTGCATGCCGTGAATGTCTTCGGGGCTGGTTTCGACGCGCACGAGGATCACCGCCTCGCCCATGCCCGCGGCCTTCTCGGCGCTGTCGGCGTCGAACATGATCTTACCCGATGCGGCGCCGGGACTTGCGGGAAGCCCCTTGGTGAGCACATCGCGCTCCGCCTTGGGATCGAGCGTCGGGTGGAGAAGCTGGTCGAGCGCGCCCGGATCGACGCGGCCGACGGCTTCCTCTTCCGAAATCAGCCCCTCGGCCGCCATATCGACCGCGATCTTGAGCGCCGCCTTGGCGGTGCGCTTGCCCGAACGCGTTTGCAGCATCCACAGCGTCCCGCGTTCGACGGTGAACTCGATATCCTGCATGTCGCGATAGTGTGTCTCGAGCGTGTCGAAAACGCGGCCCAGTTCGCCGAAGGTCTCGGGCATCGCCTCTTCCATTGACGCCGGCTTCGCGCCTGCCTTTTCGCGTGCGACCTTGGTGAGATATTGCGGCGTGCGGATGCCCGCGACGACATCCTCGCCCTGCGCATTGATCAGCCATTCGCCGTACCAGGCGCGCTCGCCGGTCGCGGGATCGCGCGTAAAGGCGACGCCGGTGGCCGAGGTGTCGCCCATATTGCCGAACACCATCGCCTGCACATTGACCGCGGTGCCCCATTCGGCGGGAATCGAGTTCAGGCGGCGATAGACTTTCGCGCGGTCGCTTTCCCAGCTCGCGAACACCGCGCCGACCGCACCCCACAGCTGGTCGTTCGGCTCCTGCGGGAACGGCGCGCCGGTCTCGCGCTCGACGATTGCCTGATATTCCTTGACCAGCGCCTGCCAGTCTTCAGCCGACATTTCGGTGTCGAGATAGAAGCCCCTGTCTTCCTTGGCGATTTCCAGCGCTTCCTCGAATTCGGCATGGTCGAGGCCCATGACGACGTCGGCGTACATCTGGACGAAGCGGCGATAGCTGTCCCATGCGAAACGCGGGTCGCCCGAGGCGTCGGACAGGCCGACGACGGTCTTGTCATTCAGCCCAAGGTTGAGCACGGTGTCCATCATCCCCGGCATCGAGACGCGCGCGCCCGAACGGACCGAAACGAGCAGCGGATCGGCGGCGTCGCCGAATGTCTTGCCGGTGATGCCCTCGATATGCGCGATGCCCGCGGCGACCTCTTCGATCAGGCCCGCGGGGAATTGCTCGCCATTCGCATAATAGGCGGTGCAGACGTCGGTGGTGATCGTAAAGCCCGGGGGCACCGGCAGGCCGATCGAGGCCATTTCGGCGAGGTTCGACCCCTTGCCGCCCAGCAATTCCTTCGAGCGCTCGGCCGTGGTCGCGTCGCCGCCGAAAAGATGCACCATCGTCGTCATGTCATGCTCCTGCTGCCCCGGGGAGGAGGTTGCGGCTGGATAGGGTGGAGAGTTGTTATCGTCGATTCAGTTTTACTTCGGTCTTTCCAGACTTCCCTACTCCGTTCACATCGAGCGAAGTCGAGATGCCCATCCTTCTTGCTTACCTTCCCCTTGTCTCGACTTCGCTCGACACGAACGGGGCTGAAAGGTCGGCTTTATCCTTCGATCTTCGAGAAATCGGCGACGCCATGCACCGCGCCGGTAAATCGCGCGAGCAGACCAAGACGATAGGCGCGGACCGCTTCGTCGGGATCGTTGACCATCACGCCGTCGAAGAAGGCGTCGATCGGGGCGCGAAGGCTGGCGAGCGCGGCCATCGCATCGGTGAAGCGCTCGTCGGCGACCGCGGTGGAGGCTGCGGGTTCGGCAGTGTTGAGTGCGGTGAGCAAAGCCTGATCCACAGCCGTCGCCCCCGCGAAGGCAGGGGCCGCTGGCGATGGTGAACCGACGATAGCGGCCCCTGCCTTCGCGGGGGCGACGGAGATATCCGCCTGCTTCAAGATATTCGCCGCGCGCTTATAGCCGGCGAGCAAATTGGTCCCGTCCTCGGTTGCCATGAACGCCTGAAGCGCCTTGACGCGGGCAAGCAGACGAACAAGATCATCCTCGCCGCCGAGCGCGAACACCGCGTCGATCAAGTCGTGACGGACGCCAGCCTCGCGTTGCTGGACCTTGAGGCGGTCGGCAAAGAAATCGAGAAGCGCAAAGCCATGACCTTGGAGCAGCAAGCTGCTGAGCGCGGAAAATCCCTCCGCATTTCGATCTTGCAACGCGGTCCTGAAGCCATCTTCGAACACCAGAATCTGTTTGGGGTTACCGGTCACAAGACGCCGGCTCACAACAGTCATGAGATCGAGCAGAGGCAGTCTCAAGCCGTTAGCCGTGAGAATTTGCAGCACGCCGAGCGCCGCCCGGCGAAGAGCGAACGGATCCTTGGAACCGGTCGGCTTTTCATTGATCGCATAAAACTCGAAAAGAGTATCCAGCTTGTCCGCCAGAGCCACGGCCATCGTCACCGGAGCCGTCGGGACATCATCGCCCTGCCCGGCCGGCTTGTAATGGTCGCGGATCGCATCGGCTACCGCATCGGGCAAGCCTTCGGCGCGGGCGTAGTAGCCGCCCATCAGGCCCTGCAATTCGGGGAATTCGCCGACCATTTCGGTGACGAGGTCCGCCTTTGCCAGCTCGGCCGCCTGCCGCGCGAGCGGGGGGTCGCAGTTCGGTACGATGCCTTCGCTCGCCAGCCATTCGGCCAGCTTCGCGACGCGCTCGACCTTGTCCGCGACGGTACCCAGCTTTTCGTGGAAGGTGATGTTCGCGAGCTTTTCGGCGTGCTGCGCGAGCGTCTTCTTCTTGTCCTGTTCCCAGAAGAAGCGTGCATCGGACAGCCGCGCCGCGAGCACCTTGCGGTTGCCCGCCACGATCTCCGCCCCGCCGTCGTGCGCATCGATGTTCGCGGTGCAGACGAAGCCGTTGGCGAGCTTGCCGTCTGCCCCGTTCACGACGAAATATTTCTGGTTCACGCGCGCGGTGAGCTGGATGACCTCGGGCGGCACTTCGAGGAAGGCCTCGTCGAAGCGGCCGAGCAAGGGCACCGGCCATTCGGTGAGGCCGGCATTCTCGATCACCAGCCCCTCGTCCTCGACCAGCGTCAGGCCCGCATCGGCCGCAGCTTTCGCGGCGCCGTCGCGGACGATCGTCTGCCGTTCCTCATGATCGACAATGACGTGGCACGCGCGCAGCTTCTCGGCGTAATCCGACGCCGAGCCGATGGTGATTTCGCCCGGGCAGTGGAAGCGGTGGCCGCGCGTCGCGAAACCTGCGGAAATCCCGCTCACTTCACACGGAACAAGCTCTTCGCCGAAGATCGCGACGATGCCTGACAGCGGGCGCACCCAGCGCAGGCTTTCGCTGCTCGCGCTGTCCTTGCCCCAGCGCATCGACTTGGGCCACGAAAAGCTGCGGACGATCGCGGGGATCGCCTCTGCGAGCACGTCGGTCGTGGGACGACCGGGCTTGTCGATCACGGCGAACCAGACGCCGTCGCGGTCCTCGAGCTGATCCTGCGTCAGGCCGGTCTTGCGAAGGAAGCCTTCGAGCGCCTGCGGAGGCGCGCTGCTGCGCGGGCCCTTCAACTCGTCGCTGACCGCGGCGGTCGCTTCGGGCAGGTCTTTCGCGATCAGCGCGAGGCGGCGCGGCGTCGACCAGATGGTGAGGTCGCCCGTTTCGAGGCCCGCGGCGCCCATCTGCGCCCGGAACAGCTTATCCAGTTCGGCGCGCGCGCCGGCTTGCATCCGCGCCGGGATTTCCTCGCTGCGCAGTTCGAGAAGAAAATCGGTCACAGCGTCCACCCCGGATATTTTTCGGTCCAGCGCTCGGACTGGCTGTCGATCCACGCCTTGCAGCTGCCCTTCGCAAGGTCGCGGACGCGCGCCATATAATTCGCGCGTTCCTGCACGCTGATCACGCCGCGCGCCTGGAGCAGGTTGAACAAATGGCTCGCCTCGATCGCCTGATCATAGGCCGCGAGCGGCACGCCGGCCTCGATCGCCCGGTTGCACTCAGCCTCGGCCGCCTTGAAACCTGCGAAGAGCGTATCGGTATCGGCGACCTCGAAATTCCATTTCGAGAACTGCTTTTCATTCTCGAGGAACACATCGCCATAGCTCACCCCCGGCACGTCGCCGATGGGATCGGAAAAGCGCAGGTCATACACATTATCGACGTTCTGGATATACATGGCGAGGCGTTCGAGCCCGTAGGTGAGCTCGCCCGCGACGGGCTTGCAGTCGAAGCCACCCATCTGCTGAAAATAAGTGAACTGGGTGACTTCCATCCCGTCACACCAGACTTCCCAACCCAGCCCCCACGCGCCGAGCGTCGGGCTTTCCCAGTCGTCCTCGACGAAACGGATGTCGTGGAGCAGCGGATCGATACCGATCGCGGCGAGCGAACCCAGATATTGTTCCTGCAGGTCGGCCGGCGACGGCTTCAAAATCACCTGATATTGGTAATAATGCTGGAGCCGGTTCGGGTTCTCGCCATAGCGGCCGTCGGTCGGGCGGCGGCTGGGCTGGACGTAGGCAACGTTCCACGGCTCGGGCCCCAGGCTGCGCAGCGTCGTTGACGGGTGAAAGGTCCCTGCCCCGACGCGCATGTCATAGGGCTGCAAAATCGCGCATCCGCGCGCGCTCCAGTAATTGTGCAGCGTCAGGATCATGTCCTGAAAGCTGAGTGGGTATTTGGTCGCCCCGTCGGCCACGGCCGCATTCCCTTCGCAGGTGCAAAAAATCGCCGCCGCATTGGCCCAGCGGCGGCAACGGGTCAAGCCGTAGCGACAGCCGTCCGGCGGCCGATGTCAACCGTGCATCGCAAATTGTCAGGTCTCGTTGACACAGTCAGCGACTCATGTCATTTAGTCAACAACAGCTGACATTGGGTCAGGGACGCATGACGACAAGGATCGCGGGTGAACAACCAGCTGAAAGTGCTGCGCGCGATGCGAAACTGGAGCCAGGCGGAGCTAGCCGACCGGCTCGATGTCTCGCGGCAGGCGGTAAATGCGATCGAGACGGGGAAATACGACCCCTCGCTGCCGCTCGCGTTCAAGCTGGCGCGGCTGTTCGCCATGCCGATCGAGGAGATTTTCGACGATGGAAGCAAAGGACATGGCGATGATGCGTGATATCGACAGTCCGTCGCGACGCCCGGGCATCGGCTGGCCGATCGCGATCATTCTCATCACCCTCTTTCTGGCCGCCTTCATCGCGGGCTATCTCGATGGAGCGGCGGCGGACGGCCATCCTATCATGCCGACCGCTCTCGGCGCGGGCCTCGTCGTCGTGGCCGGCATTGGCGCGATGGGGCTTTACCTGCGCCGCGTCGGCACCTTCTGGCGTGATTGGTCGCGGCGCAAGCGGCTCTATTGGGCCAGCCTAGCCGGAGCGGGACTGGTCGGCGCCTTCGCCGGGGCGCTATTGCATAGCGGCCGGAGCAGCACGGGCGTCGATGCCATCTTCTCCTACGGTATCTTGTCGCCGACGAGCGCCGTCGCGCTCGCCATCCTGTGGATCGGCGGGCTCGCGATCGCGATCACTCTTTACCATCGCTCGATCGACGACCATGAGGAGCGGGCCTATCTGTGGGCGTGCCTTGCCGGCTGGTATGCGTTCATCTTTCCCGCTCCCGCCTGGTGGGTGCTCCACCGCGCCGGCATGGCGCCCCCGGTCGATGCGATGCTGCTTTTCATCCTGTCGCTGATCGTGAACGCCATCGTCTGGGCATGGCTGAAATTTCGCTGACCCCGCAATCACCAACGCTTTCCCCTCCCCTTTTTCCTGTCCACCGGCCACAAGGCCCCATGACGAGAGGCTTTTCCGTGAAAAATTGGTTCAAGACGCTTGCCGCCACCTGTGCGATCATCCCCTTCGCCCAATGCGCGCTGATCCCGGGCGGCAATAATGCCTACGCCGCCGAGCCCGCCGCGGCGGCGACGCAGCAAGCCCCGGCAGCGACCGACGCCGACCCCGCGCTGTGGGTGGTGAAGGACGAAGACACGACGATCTATCTCTTCGGCACCGTCCATGTGCTGAAACCCGGGCTCAGCTGGTTCGACGAAGCGGTGAAGACCGCGTTCGACGCGTCCGACCAGCTGATGCTCGAATTGGTGATGCCCGAGGATCAGGCCGAGGCGGCCAAGGTGATGATACCGCTGGCGATCGATCAGAGCGGCAAGACACTGTCGTCGCGGCTCGATCCCGACCAACTCAAGGCCTATCAGGCCGCAATGGCGAGTGTCGGCCTGCCCGTCGCGCAATTCGATATGTTCGAACCCTGGTTCCCGGCGATCACGCTGTCGGTGCTGCCGCTCACCAAGCTCGGCTACGATCCCGAGCAGGGCGCCGAAAAACAGCTGACGGGGTTCGCGAAGACGGCGGGCAAGCCGGTGGCGGGGCTCGAGACGCTCCCCGAACAGCTTGGCTTCTTCGACACGCTGCCCGAAACGCAGCAACTCGCCTTCCTCAACGCGGTCGTGAAGGATCTCGACAAGCTGGGGCCGCAACTCGACAAGATGGTCGTGCTGTGGGCGAAAGGCGACCCCGATGGCCTCGCAACCGCGATGAACGAAAGCCTCGCGGCGACCCCCGAGCTTGCCAAGACGCTGCTGTGGGACCGCAACGCGCGCTGGGCCGATCAGCTGAAGGCGCGGATGGATCAGCCGGGGACCGTATTCGTCGCGGTCGGCGCCGGACATCTCGCGGGTCAACACAGCGTGCAGGATTATCTGAAGGAACGGGGCCTGACCGTGAAGCGGGTCGAATATTGAGGCGATCCGCGCCCCGATACGGACAAGGGGGTCTCCGCATCGCGGCGGCCCTTTTGCCGCTCCTGCTGACGGCCTGTGGGACGGCGTCTTCGGGGCCGGAGGCTCGGCCGGCGATGTGGCTGGTCGCGGATGCCGATACGAAAATCTATATTCTCGGCACGATGCACGCGCTGCCGCGCGGCACCGACTGGGACGAAGGCCGGGTCGCAAGCGCGATCGAAGCGGCCGACGAGCTGATGATGGAGCTGTCGCCCACCGAACTCGCGGCCGCGGGTGCGATGTTCCGCAAGCTCGCGCCGCGCGAAACCCCGCTGGCGATCGAAGCGCGCCTTTCCGGCAAGGCGCTGACCGGCTTTCGCGCGCTGGAAACGAGCGGCCGCGGTTTCGGCGAGGAAGCGCTTGATGATTGGGCGGTGATGGTCCTGATGGGCCAGCGCGTCGCGCAAAATGCCGGCCTGTCCTCGGCCGATGGCGTCGAAACGGGCCTCGCGGAAAAATTCGAGGCGGCAGGCAAGCCGATCGGCGGCTTCGAGACAGCGCGGGAACAGCTGATGCTGTTCGAGACGCTCGATCCGCAAACCCAGCGCATCCTGCTCACGCGCGCGGCCGAGGAAGCGGGCGATGCGGTAAAGGAGGTGGGCGCGCTCACCGCGGCGTGGGGGCGCGGCGACGTCGCGGCGCTCGAAACGGTGATCAACGAGGATATCGACAGCGTGCCCGCGGCGCGCAAGGCGATCCTCACCGACCGCAACCGGCGTTGGAGCGCATGGGTGAAGCAGCGCATGGAGCGGCCGGGGACGGTGCTGATGGCGGTCGGTGCGGGGCATCTGGTGGGAAGCGATGGCGTCCCGGCGATGATCGAGGCCAGCGGGCTAACGGTGACGCGGGTGCAGTGATTTGCGTCGGCGTCGGCATTGGGGTGGTGAGCTGTCATTCCCCAACATTCGTCATTCCCGCGAAAGCGGGAACCCAGAGCGTGCGTCGGCTGATCCCAGACTGGGTTCCCGCTTTCGCGGGAATGACGAAGTTATGGGATACTCAGCGTCCACTTCCGGTCGAAACCCGCCCCCACTCCTCCTCACCGACCAACGCTTGCAATTCCGCCGCTTCCC
>CBINGC010000029.1:0-44945 GCA_966250105.1 uncultured Sphingopyxis sp.
TCGGCGGGTAGCTGATGGCGGGTTTCGGCTGGTTGCTGCCGTTTCTTTCTTCGTCACCCCGGACTTGATCCGGGGTCCCGCTTGATACTGGAGACCGGTCGACGCCTCAAAAAGCGGGATCCCGGGTCAAGCCCGGGATGACAGAAGTAGAGGAGAGCCAGGTCCGCTTCCACCCCAATGCCGCCGCCACCCGGCCGGGCTAATATCGGGCCTAAAGCCGCACCTTCGCTTCCAGTTCGCGGCGGGCGGCGAGATATTGCGCTTCGAGTTCGGCGACATATTCGGCGACGGGGCGCACCGCGGTGACGGGGCCGATGCCCTGGCCCGAACCCCAGATGTCCTTCCACGCCTTGGCCTTGGTATTGCCGCCCGAACCGAAGTTCATCGTCTTCAAATCGCCTTCCGGCAGATTGTCGGGGTCCATGCCGGCCGAGACGATCGACTGGCGGAGATAATTGCCGTGGACGCCGGTAAACAGGTTCGAATAGACGATGTCGGCGGCGCGGCCCTCGACGATACCGTTCTTGTAGCCCTCATCGGCATTGGCTTCGGCGGTCGCGATGAAGGCGCTGCCGATATAGGCGAGGTCGGCGCCGCACGCCTGCGCGGCGAGGACCGAGCGGCCGTGGCCGATCGCGCCCGACAGCGCGACAGGGCCGTCGAACCATTCGCGGATTTCTTGCACGAGGGCGAAGGGCGACTGGCGGCCGGCGTGGCCGCCCGCGCCCGCGGCGACGGGGATCAGGCCGTCGGCGCCCTTTTCGACCGCCTTGCGCGCGAAGCGGTCGTCGATGACGTCGTGGAGCGTGATGCCGCCCCAGCCGTGCACCGCCTGATTGAGTTCCTCGCGCGCGCCTAGCGAGGTGATGGTGATCGGCACCTTCCACTTGGCGCAGGTCGCGATGTCGGCTTCGAGGCGGTCGTTCGATTTATGGACGATCTGGTTGACTGCATAGGGCGCCGAGAGGCGGTCGGGATTGTCGCGGTCCCACGCCGCGAGTTCTTCGGTGATCCGGTGCAGCCATTCGTCGAGGAGCGATTGCGGGCGCGCGTTCAATGCAGGGAAGCTGCCGACGATGCCCGCCTTGCACTGGGCGATGACGAGGTCGGGGCCCGAGACGATAAACAGCGGCGAGCCGATGACGGGTAGGCGCAGGCGGTCGAAAATCGGGGGAAGGGCCATGAATCACACGCTCCGGTTCGGGTCCTGACCCTAAGGGTCCACCCCGTTACCTTAACGTAAACGGAAGGTATCGCAAGGCCCCTCGACTTGTCGTTGCCCGGCCGCCGATGTCAGGCCGTTATGCGCGGCGGCTCGCCTTGACCGCGAAATATCCGAAGAGGATCGCGGCGAGGAGAAGCGCACCCTGGGCCGCGGCGAACGGCGGTTCGGTACCATTGGGGGCGAGCGCGTTGAGCGCGGGGACCTTCAGGAACGACTGCACGACGAGGACGAAGAGGTTGAGGTAAAGCGCGGCGGTAGCGCTGACCGCATAGACGGTGGCGGCGCGGCCGGCGAGCTTGCGGCCGTAATAGGCTGCGAAGGCGAAGATGAGGATCAGGGTCGAGAGGATACCGGTGCCGAGGGCCGGGGTGAAAGCAAGGATCGGGAAGAGGAAGCCTGTAAGGCTGGTCAGAAGCGTCGCCCACAGGAAGATGTGGGTGATGCGGCGGAGGAGGCGCCCGCGCGCGAAGGCGGGGAGGGCGATCAGGCCCGCACCGATGCCGATCAGGCTGATCGCGACATGGAGTGCGGTGAACTGCGAGATGGTGAGGCCGAGGATCATGGTTTTACTCCCTGTTTTCTCTCCCCGTTCGCCCTGAGCTTGTCGAAGGGCCGTTCTTTCCTTGCGAGGCAGGGAGTGAAGGACGGTGCTTCGACAAGCTCAGCACGAACGGAGGAGGGAAGGTCAGCTGTTGATGAAATCGAGGAGGTCGGCGTTGAACCGGTCCTGATGGGTGACGGTCAGGCCGTGGTCGGCGCCTTCATAGACTTTCAGTACCGCATGTTTGACGATCTTGACGGTCGAGAGCGCCGCGGCGCCGATCGGCACGATCTGGTCGTCGTCGCCGTGGAGGACGAGCGTCGGCTTGTCGAACTTCTTGAGGTCCTCGTTGAAGTCGCTTTCCGAAAAGGCGCGGATGCTGTCGAGCAGGCCTTTGAGGCCGCCGTTCATGCCCTGCCGCACGAAGTCGTCGCGCACGGCTTCGCTGATCACCGCGCCGTCGCGGTTATAGCCGTAGAAGGGCAGGGTCAGGTCTTTGAAAAATTGCGGGCGGTTGTCGAACGTGCCCTTGCGGATGCCGTCGAAGACGTCGATCGGCAGGCCGCCGGGGTTGGCTTCGGTCTTGAGCATCAGCGGCGGGACCGCGCCGATGAGGGCGACCTTGGCGACTCGCGACGTGCCGTGGCGGCCGATATAACGGGTGACTTCGCCGCCGCCGGTCGAGTGGCCGACGAGGATGACGTCTTTCAGGTCCAGCTGTTCGATCAGTTCGGCGAGGTCGTCGGCATATTGGTCCATATTATTATTGTCCCAGACCTGATCCGAACGACCGTGGCTGCGGCGATCATGGGCGATGGTGCGGAAGCCTTGATTGGCGAAGAATACCATCTGGGCGTCCCAGGCGTCGGCCGACAGCGGCCAGCCGTGCGAGAAGAGGATCGGCTGTCCATCCTTTGGACCCCAGTCCTTGAAGAAGATGTTGGTGCCGTCCTTGGTGGTGATGGTGGTCATGATATGGGTCCTTTCGATTGGGGGCGGGGGTGTCCGTCCCGGTGATCTGGAAATAGCCCGGGGCGCCCTTGCGCGGGATTGGCGGACGCGACATTATCCGGGCCGATTCCGACAAAGGAGCCGCCATGCCCAAGCTGAAGGTGCCGGACGCCGCGACTGTGCCGCTGATCGAGGTCGGGATGATGACCTATCCCGACTGCCAGATGGGCATGGTCCACGGCATCACCGACCTGTTCGACGTCGCGGGGCGCTTTGCGGCGGATCATGGCCGGCGCCCGCTCCGCGTCAGCCACTGGCATTTACAGGAGGGCGGCGGCTTCGCGCGCTGGTACGACAGCCATCCGGGCGAGCCCGAAGGCAATTCGCCCGCGGTGCTGATCGCGCCGGGCAGCCTGCACAAGCTGCTCGAACCGGGCGAGGTCGAACCCTATGCGCGCTGGCTGCTCGACCGGCACGCGCAGGGCACGGTGCTGGCGTCGAATTGCGGCGGCGCCTTTGCGCTGGCGGCGACGGGATTGCTCAGCGGCCGACCGGCGACGACGCACTGGTTCTTTGCCGAAGAATTTCGCAGCCGTTTTCCCGACGTGCGGCTGGAGGCCGACCGGATGGTGGTCGACGACGGCGACATCGTCACCGCCGGCGGGCTGATGGCGTGGACCGACCTGGGGCTGCGCATCGTCGAGCGGCTGCTCGGCCCGACGGTGATGATGGAAACCGCACGCTTCCTGCTGATCGACCCATCGGGTCGCGAGCAGAAAAATTATGCGAGCTTCGCGCCGAGGCTGACGCATGGCGACGAGGCGATATTGAAGGTGCAGCACTGGCTACAGGCGAAGGGCGCCGGACCGGTCGCGGTGCCCGAGATGGCGCGCGAGGCGGGGATGGAGGAGCGCACGTTCCAGCGCCGTTTCAAGGCGGCGACGGGCATGACGCCGGTCGAATATGTCCAGCA
This sequence comes from uncultured Sphingopyxis sp., assembly GCA_966250105.1. Lineage (GTDB taxonomy): Bacteria > Pseudomonadota > Alphaproteobacteria > Sphingomonadales > Sphingomonadaceae > Sphingopyxis. Next base: position 3,691 of record CBINGC010000029.1, read on the forward strand.
TCTGCGTGTCGGCAAGGCGCGCGAACTGCTCGAGTTCACGAAGCGGACGGTCGACCAGATCGCGTGGAGCGTCGGATATGAAGATGCGGCCGCCTTTCGCAAATTGTTCCACCGCCTGATCGGCCTGTCGCCGAACGAGTATCGGCAGCGTTTTTCGACGCCGCAGTCGCTCGCCGAGGTCGCCTGAAATTATTTTCCGGCTCGTGTCGATTTGGCGATGGCTCGTTCGTCGTCAGGACAGGAGCCGCTGTTGGCCCGATCAAAAGGAGACGAAAGATGCGTGTGATGGTTTTCGTGAAAGCGACCGAGGACAGCGAAAAGGGCCTGCCGCCGACCGAAGAGATGACCGAGATGTTCGAGGCGATGGGCAAGTATAACGAGGAACTGGTCAACGCCGGGGTGATGGTCGATGGCGACGGGCTCAAACCCTCTTCGGCCGGCAAACGCATCGCGTTCGACGGCGCAAGCCGCGCGGTGATCGACGGACCATTCGCCGAGACGCGCGAGCTTGTCGCGGGCTATTGGGTCTGGGAGGTCAAGGACATGGACGAGGCGGTCGCATGGGCGAAACGCTGCCCCAATCCGATGCCGGGGCCGAGCGAACTCGAAATCCGTCCCTTCTATGAAATGGAGGATTTCGGCGACGCGTTGACCCCCGAACTCGCCGAACGCGAGCAGCAACTGCGCGACAGGCTGAGCAGCCAATAATCGATGGCCGTCGCCATGCTTGCCTCCCCGGCCGCGTTGCCCGAGAAGGCGGGCATGGCGATGGACCAAACCCGCGAGCAGGCTCACGACCAGGCTCACAGGGCGATCGAAGCGGTGTTCCGGATCGAGCGCGCGCGCCTCATCGCCGCGCTCGCCCGGATGACGCGCGACGTCGACCGTGCGGAGGAACTGGCGCAGGAGGCGCTGCTGATCGCACTGAGCGAATGGCCGGAAAGCGGCGTCCCCGACAGGCCTGGGGCCTGGCTGACCGCCGCGGCGAAGCGGCGCCTGATCGACGGTGCCCGGCATGATGCGATGCGGACGCGGAAACAGGCCGAAATCGCCCGCGAACTCGACGAGGAACAGGATATGCGCGTGGAAGCCGCAGAGGCCGCGCTCGACGATCCGCTGGGCGACGAATTGCTCGGATTGATCTTCGCCGCCTGCCACCCCGTGATTTCGCCCGAGGCGCGCGCCGCGCTGACGCTGCGACTGGTCGGCGGGCTGACGGTTGAGGAGATTGCGCGCGCCTTCCTGTCGAACGATGCAACGATTGCGGCGCGGATCACGCGGGCGAAGAAGGCGATCGCCAAGGCCGGCATCGCGTTCGAGGTGCCGCGCGGCGGCGAGCTGAAGGCGCGGCTGGGATCGGTGCTCGAGGTCGTCTATCTGATCTTTAACGAAGGCTATGCCGCGACCGCGGGACCCTCGCTGGTCCGCCCGCCGCTTTGCGGCGAGGCGCAGCGGCTGGCGCGCATTCTGGCCGGGCTGATGCCCGAACAGCCCGAGGTGCTGGGGCTGCTCGCGCTGGTCGAGATCCAGGCATCGCGGCTGACGGCGCGCGCCGGGCCCGACGGCGGCTTTGTGCCGCTGACCGAGCAGAACCGCGCTCGCTGGGACCAGCTGCTGATCCGCCGCGGGCTGAACGCGCTCGATCGGGCGGAGGCGTTGGGCGGCGCCGACGGGCGCTATGCGCTGCAGGCGGCGCTCGCGGCGTGCCATGCGCGGGCGCGCACCGCCGAGGCGACCGACTGGCGGCGTATCGCGGACCTCTACGACCGGCTGGGGCAGGTGATGCCGTCGCCGGTGGTCGAGCTCAACCGCGCGGTCGCGCACAGCATGGCGTTCGGTCCCGAGGCCGGGTTGCGGCTGGTCGACGAGATCGCCAACGCGGCGACGCTGCGAAACTATGCGCCGCTTCCCGCCGCGCGGGGCGATTTCCTGTTCCGCGCCGGGCGCCGCGACGAGGCGAAGGCGGCGTTCGAGACCGCCGCGGCGTTGACGGCGAACGAGCGCGAGCGCGATTTCCTGCTGGACCGCGCGGCGGCGTGCGGCGAATGACCGGTATGCACGTCGAGACGATCGGAACCGAGGCACAGCCGCTTGTCATCCTCGACGATTTCGCGCCCGATCCCGACGCGCTGCGCCATTTTGCCGCGGCGGCGGACTTTGCCCCGGCGCTCAACCACTATCCCGGGGTGCGCGCGGCGCTGCCCGAGGCCTATCTGGCAACGCAGATTCCCGTGATCGCCGCGGCTGCCGCGGCTTTCGGGCGGCAGGGGCCGCTGCACGTCGTCGATGCGAGCTTCTCGATCGTCGCGACCCCGCCCGGCGAACTCACACTCCCGCAGCGCCTGCCGCATGTCGACGCCTTCACCGCGGATCGCATCGCGCTCGTCCATTATCTGTCGCCCGAAGGCGGCGACGGCACCGCCTTCTTCCGCCACCGCGCAACGGGGTTCGAGACGGTGACCGAGGCGCGGCGCGACCTTTTCTTTCGCCACCTCGACACCGAGATACGCCATGGCGGGGCGCCGCCGCCCGGATATTTGCTCGGCGACACGCCGCTGTTCGAATGCGTCCGGACCGAGCCGGGGCGCTACAATCGCGCCTTGCTCTATCGCAGCTGGAACCTGCACAGCGGGGCGATTTCTGCGGCGAGCGCGCTGGCCGCCAATCCGATTGCGGGGCGCCTGACGGTCACGGCCTTTCTGTCGATTGGCTGATCGGCGCCCGCGGCGCGACGGATAATCGTCAAGTCGTTTGTCGATCCGAACGCGCCGCTCGTCGAAGGGGAAGACGGGCAGGCCGGTAGCATATGGCAATGAAATACCATATCTTTTCCGGAACGCCGCGGCTGTATGTGCGTCGGTCCGACCGCGCCTTTGCACCCAAAGGAGATGTATCGCCGACCCAATCTCGCCGCGGCGGCGGTCACGGCTGACAGCCGATGCGACCGCCCCCTTCGTTTCCCCCACCGAAGGCTCTCCCCCATGAAATTCCCTTCTGCCCATTCCGGCGGCCCAAAGGACGGCGATTGCGACTGTCTGCCGCGCCCCGAAACCCCCGCCAATGCGCGCACGCTGACGCCATTTCTCCTCAGATACCGCGACGCCTGGTTCGGGATGGAGAAGCGCGTCGCGTTCGAAGCCGAGGATGTCGCGGCGGCGCTGGCGATGATGGAGCGCGAGCCGATCGGCGAATGGGCCGAACTGTCGAGCGAGGGCCAGGTGATCTGCCGCCGCGGGCACGAACCGAGCGGCGCCGCTGATTATTGGGTCGTCGATTAGGGGGGCCAACCCCGATCAATCGAGCGCCTTTCCCATGCGGATGAGCGGGACGGCGATGCCACTCGGACCGGGCGCCTCGACATGTTCGATCGGGATATAGCCGCAGACGCGGTAGAGCGGTTCGCCCGATAGCGTCGCCATCATTTCGGCGCGGCGGAAACCGGCGGCGCGGGCCGCATCCTCGCAGAGCGACATGACCAGCCGCCCGACGCCGCGGCGGGCGAAATCGGGGTGGGTGTACATGGCGCGTATGCGCGCCGCGTCGGTGGCGGGGTCGAGCGGGGCGGGGTCGCGCAGATCCGTGCTGTGGTCGCCGCCATAGAGCGTCGCGCGGTGCGACCAGCCGCCGCAGCCGGCGATCCGGCCATTTCCCTCGACGATGAAATAGGTGCCGTCGGCGATCAACTGGGTGTCGAGCCCCATCACGGTGCGGCTGGCAGCGATCTGTTCGGTGGAGAGAAAGCCCTTTTGCAACTCGGCGATGGCGAGCGCCATCACCTCGCGCAAGGCGCCCAGGTCGGCGGTGGTAGCGAGGCGATGGGTCAGCATCGCTTTGGCTATAATGGGCGGCCGATTCAGGAAGCGGCGGCGGCGCGGAGTTTCGCGACCGCCTCTTCGCGCTCGACGCGCGCGGTTTCGGCGCGTTCGAGCTTGTCGGCCATCGCTTGCCATGCGGCCGCGGCGCGCAAATTGCGGTCGCGGACCTGCCCCAGCGCAGTTTCCGCGGCCGCGGCGTCGCACTGGGCGGCCTGGGCCAGATAGAATTCGCGGGTGGCGGACATTGCAAGCGGGGCCTTTCGGTTTCAGTCGGTCAACTGGGGTCAGTCGACCATATCGGCGATCAGGCGGCGCAGTTCGCGGCGCGACAGCGTCGGCGAACGGCGGCGCGGCGCCGGGGGAAGGGTGATCGCCTTGCCGGCGAGCGAGAGTCCCGCGAGGCGCGGGATAATCGATTGATTGGTAAACATAGTCATCATCTTTATTTTTGATTGCAAATCATTGTTGTCATTGTCGTTGTCGTTCAGGGTCGGCGCCGCGGCGCCGGCCCCAAGGCCCGGGTCAGCGCCGTTGCTGGCGCTGGCCGGGACCGACCGGCCCGCCACCGCGTTCGCGGTAGACGAGGCGGCCCTTGGTCAGGTCATAGGGCGTCATTTCGACGCGCACGGCGTCGCCGACGACCGACCGGATGCGGAAACGCCGCATCCGGCCCGCCGTATAGACGATCACCCGATGACCATTTTCGAGTATGACGCCGAAGCGTCCGTCGGGCAGTATCTCGTCGATCTGCCCCTCGAAGGTCATGAGTTCCTCTTTGGCCAAAATCAGGCCGACTGGAGATTCACGGCCGAAACCTTGCCATTGCGGCCGGTTTCGAGTTCGTAGGAGACGCGCTGTTCCTTGTGGAGCGTGTCCATGCCCGCGGCCTGGACCGCGGTGATGTGGACGAAGCTGTCGCCCGAGCCGTCTTCATTTTCGATGAAGCCATAACCCTTGTCGCTGTTGAAGAATTTTACGGTGCCGATGGCCATGGGGTGTTTCCTTTCACGAGAAACGGGAATCCACCGGCAAAAGCACCGGCGGAGCTGGTAGCGTGTGAAGGGAAGATAGTACCCCGAAGGGCCGTAAATTTCCGTCGCATGCGACGATAGCTTGGCGAATATGGCGGTTTTCTCCGAAAAGTCAAGATTGGAGGATTTACGGCTGTCGATGTGAGCGGAAACCGGGGCGTGGCCTTATCCTCCTTCGTCACCCCGGACTCGATCCGGCGTCCAGCTAGGCACGGGGGAAAGCTGGACCCCGGATCAAGTCCGGGGTGACGAGCGAGGAGGTCTAGCCGCTCGCGCTTTTCCGCTCGTCCACATCGCCCGGCGCCGGAGACGTGGGGGGGGGGCGCGAAGTGGTGGACGGGCCGACTTCTACGCGCCGTTGGCGGCGGAGAGAATCGCCCGCACGCTCGCGGTCGCGACGTCGGTGTCGAGCCCGCACCCGAACAGGCTTTTCCCGTCGGCGGTGCGGCATTCGACGTAGGCCGCGGCTTGCACATTGCTGCCCTGGCCGATCGCGTGCTCGCTATAGTCGACGATGTCCATGATCGGGCCGCCGCTTTCGCTCAAGGCCGCGATGACGCTCGACATCAGGCCGTTGCCGCGGCCGCTGACGCTGCGCGGGGTGCCGTCGATGGTGAGCTTGCCGGCGAAGATGCGGTCGGCGCCCCCCGAACCCATGGCATGCGTCTCCGACCAGTCGACGAGCTGGAAGCGTTTGGCTTCGGTCGCCAGATACTGACGCTCGAACGCATGCCAGATATCCTCGGCGCCGAGTTCGCGGCTCGTCTGGTCGGCGAGGGCTTGCACGACATGGCTGAAGCTCGCCTGCATCTTCTTGGGCAGTTTCAGGCCCTTGTCCTGTTCGAGCACCCAGGCGACGCCGCCCTTGCCCGACTGGCTGTTGACGCGGATCACCGCTTCATAGCTGCGGCCCAAATCGGCGGGGTCGATGGGGAGGTAGGGGACTTCCCAGCGCTCGTCATTCTGGCGCTCGCGCGCGGCGAAGCCTTTCTTGATCGCGTCCTGATGGCTGCCCGAAAAGGCGGTGTAGACGAGCTCGCCGCCATAGGGGTGGCGCGGGTGGACGGGCAGATTGTTGCAATATTCGACCGTCTGGATGACCTCGTCGATGTTCGAGAAGTCGAGTTCCGGGTCGACGCCCTGCGTGTACATGTTGAGCGCGATGGTGACGAGGCAGGTGTTGCCCGTGCGCTCGCCATTGCCGAACAGGCAGCCCTCGACACGGTCGGCGCCCGCGAGCAGGCCTAGTTCGGCCGCCGCGACGCCGGTGCCGCGGTCGTTGTGGGTGTGCAAGGAGATGATCGCGGCGTCGCGGTTCGGCAGGTTCTTGCAGAAATATTCGACCTGGTCCGCGTAGATGTTCGCCGTCGAGGCCTCGACCGTCGCGGGGAGGTTGAGGATGATCGGCTTGTCGGTGGTGGGGGTCAGCACCTGCATCACCGCCTCGCACACCTCGATGCTGAAATCGATCTCGGTCGTCGAGAAACATTCGGGGCTGTACTGGAAGCGCCAGTCGGTGCCGGGCAGGCGCGCGGCATTGTCGCGGAGCTGTTTCGCGCCGTCGATCGCGATCTGTTTGATGTCGGCCTTGTCCATGCCGAAGACGATCTTGCGCCACGCGGGGGCGACGGCGTTGTAGACGTGGACGATCGCGGTCCTGGCGCCCGCGAGGCTGTCGAAGCTGGTGCGGATGAGGTCGGCGCGGCTTTGCGTCAGCACCTGCGGCGTGACGTCTTCGGGGATGCGGCCCGATTTCACGAGGCCCGAGATGAAGTCGAACTCGGTCGCGCCGGCGCTGGGGAAGCCGACTTCAATCTCTTTCAGACCGATGCGGACGAGCAGGTCGAAGAAGCGCGCCTTTTTCTCGGCATCCATCGGGTCGATCAGCGCCTGATTGCCGTCGCGCATGTCGGTGGAGAGCCAGATCGGCGCCTTGGTGGTGACGCGGGTGGGCCATTCGCGGTTGGTGAGCGAAACCTGCGGAAAGGCGCTGTACTTGACCGAGGGGTCGCGGAGCATGGTCATGGGTTTGAGACTTCTTCTGGTGGTTGCGAGTGCTTGTCGATCGGACCCTTGAGCGGGTGGCCGCGACTAGCGCGCAGCCAGTGTCACGCCCAAGGGCGTGTAAGTCGCAGAAGAAGAAGGGCGTTGCCGCGCATGGGGAGGCTATTGGTTCAAAATGTCGCGCTTGGCAAGGGGGGAGTGCGAAAATTGCGTCGTCATCGCTCCTTCGTCATCCCCGCGAAAGCGGGAACCCGGGGCGGGATCAGCCTACGCAGGCCCTGGGTTCCCGCGTTTGCGGGGATGACGAGGTTTTTTTTTGGGCTTACTGCTTTTCGAAGGCGGCGTGGATTTCGAGTTCGACCGCGTCGCTGACCATCGGAATTCCCATCGAGATGCCGAAGTCGCTGCGCTTGATCGTGGTTTCGGCCTCGAAGCCCACGGTTTCTTTCTTGTTCATGCCGACACCCGCGCCGTGGAAATCGACGTCGAGGGTGACGGGCTTCGTGACGCCGTTCAGGGTCAGATTGCCTGTGACCTTGGCCTCGTCGCCGTCGTCGCCCAGGACGACGCTGGTCGAGACGAATTTGGCGTCGGCGGGGTTGGCGCCGAAGAAGTCGGCCTTGCCGCCGTCCTTGCCGGGACGCAGCAGATGGTCGGTGAGGCCGGCGCTGGCGGTGGTGACTTTCGAGACGGGGATCGTCACGTCGACCTTGGCGGCGGCGGGGTTGGCGGGGTCGATGACCAGCGTGCCGGTCACGTCGCCGAAGATGCCGGTATATTTGCTGAAGCCAAGATGGTCGACTTCCCAGACGACCATCGTGTGGCCGGGATCGGCGGCGTAGGTGCCCGCGGTGACGCGCGTTTTGTCGGGCGCGCCGGGGGCGGAGCCGCCCTGCGCGACGACGATCGGGGTGGCGACGGCGGCAATGAGGGCGATGGCGGCGAGGGGGGCAATGCGGCGCATGAAGGATCTCCTGCTGGAATGGCGAACGCTAGGCGAAGGCGGGGGACGGCGTCAATCGTCGGCATCGAAACGCTTGGTTTCCGTATCGCGCCATTCATGGTAGAGCGGGGCGGCACAAAGGCTGGGGGGCCTTGCGGCATGGATAGCGTGTTTGCCCGGGAAGCGGGCGAGGTCGGAAATGCCTTTCTGGCGGCGCCGTTCGAGGCGGAGGGCTGGGATGCGGCGCTGCGCCTGCTCGCGCGGCGGACGGGATCGTCGCATGCGCAATTGCTGGGGCTGGGCGAGGCGGCGGCGTTGTTCAACTTCATGCCCGATGTCGACCCCGCCTATCAGCGCGAATTCATGGAAATCGAAGGCTGGCGGCCCGAGGTCAACTGGCGCGTCGCGGCGAGCGGCCGCCCGCTCGAGATATTGAGCGAGGCGGATTATGACGTCGTCCGCGAGCATAGCGGCAGCGACGATTATGAAGAGCATGTCCACCGCTGGGGCGGGGTGCATGGTTGCCAGACGGTGCTCGTCGAGGGCGAGGGGCTGCTCGTCGGAATGGCGGCGCTGCGAACCGAGCGCGACGGCCGGACGCGCGACTGCGACCGTGCGATGTTCGCGGCGGGCGCGGCGCATGCGCTGGCGGCGGTGCGGATGCAGCAGGCGATGGCGCGGCGCGGCGCCGAGATGACGGTCGGCGCATTCGACGCGATCGGGGTTGCGGCCTTTCTGATCGACCGGCACGGCGCGGTCGCGGCGCTGTCGGCGGCGGCCGAGGCGATCGTCGGCGACCGCGCGGGCGGCGCGCTGTGCCTGCGCCGCGGCCGGCTTGGCGCGGCGCGGCGCGATGCCGATGCGCTGGTGCAGGCGGCGCTCGGCCGCGCGCTCGCCGGCGAGGCGATGCAGCAATATTGGATCGCCTCGCCGGATGAGGGTGGGGCAGGGCTGCTCTGCGAATTGTTCCGCCTGCCGCAGCGCGATTGGGATTTCGGTTTCGAGCCCCGCGTGCTGGTCGTCGTGCGGCAGGCGAAGGATATTCCCGCGATGCGGACGGGGCCGCTGCGCGCGGCGCTGGGCCTGACCGCCGCCGAGGCCGAGATCGCGGTGCGGCTGGCGAACGGCGACGGCCGCGAGGCGATCGCGGCGGATCGCGGGACGAGCGGGCAGACGCTGGGCACACAGATTAAATCGATCCTGCGCAAGAGCGACGTCGGGCGCGAGGCCGAATTGACGGCGCTGGTGAACCGGCTGCTGCGCTGACGATATCAGGCGAACGGAAAAGGATATCGACGGCGGGTCGCGGCCGTCGATATCCCCCCCGGCCGGACGTCCGCGTCACCTGAATGACTACGCCCGGTTTTCGATTGCCCCCACTCAATCAGGCCCCCGAGGCGGCGGATATCAGCGATTTAGGAAGAGGACATACCCCGTAGGGGGTATATGCGACGAGCCGAGTTGGCGTCGGCGGGCCGCTCTCAGGGCGCGCGGCGCGCCTCGAACCAGTCGCGCAGCGCCGCGGCGGCGCAGCCGGTGAAGCCGTAACTGCCCACGGACGAGCAACTGTTGGGGCGGCTCGCACGCGCGACATTCTCATAGCCTTCGACCGCCGAGGTCCAGCTGCCGCCGCCGACGACCTCCTCCTCCTTCAATTCCTCGCGCAATTCCTTGGGCACGCGGTAGCGTTCGCTTTCGGGCCGCTGCGCGCAGACGACGATCTCGCCCTCCTGCGCTTCGGGGCAGGGTTCGTCGCCATAGGTGTAGAGCACCGAGGTGCGCTGCGGCGGCGAGCTCGACTGCGCGAGACTGCCGTCATCTTGCGCGAGCGCCGGCGCGGCGAGGGTGAGCGCCGCGAACAGGGGGAGGAGGAGGCCGGTTCTTTTCTTCGTCACAAATCGCGTTCCCAGACCCGGTCCCCTGCATGGCAGATGACGCGCCGCAGATGAACCTAAGCCGAACTGTCGCCGTAACCCATTGCGCTTTCGGCGCGAACTGGGTGGCGACGGAGGCCGGCGCGGGATCGATGCCTTTCAGATGGAGATAAGAGCATGAAAAACCAAGCCCTGTTCGCGCTGCTCGCCGCGGTGCTGGCACCCTTGGCGGTCACGGCGTTCACGCCGCAGGCCTATGCAAGGCCGGTTTATGTCGGTGTTGACGGCGGCAACATCGCGGTGAGCGGCTATGACGCGGTGAGCTATTTCGAGGGAGACGGTGTGCCGGTGAAGGGCGACGCCGCCTTTACCGTCGAGCATGACGGCGCGGTCTATCATTTCGCGAGCGCCGACCATGCGGCGAAATTCCGCGCCGATCCGGCGGCGTTCATGCCGCGATATGGCGGCCATTGCGCGTGGGCGATGTCGCGCGGCTATCTCGCGCCCGGCGATCCGCTGGCTTATGCGATCGTCGACGGGAAGCTTTACCTCAATTTCAACCAGGAGGTGAAGGCGAAGTGGGATATGGACCGCACGGGCTATATCGCGGCGGCGGAGAAGAATTGGGCGGCGACGCCCGACGACGCCAAATTCGGGGAATGAGCCGGCCGGGGCCGTCTTGGCTCCCCGGTTCCCGTCCGCAACGAAAAAATTTCGATTGTGTGACGCGGCCTTATCGCCCTGCCGTGCATCACGCTCGACGACCTGCGCAACTTTCGCCCAACTTGCGAGTATTCTTGTCCCAGAAAGGGCCACGTCAAGGGGCGAGCCCGAGCTGCGGGGGCAGCTGGTTCAATTGAAGGAGTAGGGTATGGGTGCCGTTTCGAAGAGTTCAGGCACGATGCTGATGCTGGCGATGCTCGCCGCACCGGCGACGGTCAGCCTGACGGCGCAGGCGCAAGAACAGGCGCCGGAGCAGGCGCAAGAGACGAATGGCGAAGTCATGACGACCGTTTACGGTCAGCTGCCTTCGCCCGACCAGATGACCAAGGGGCCCAAGGTCGAAGGCATCATCTCCGCACGCAGCGACGGCCGGATCCAGGTTACGACCGCGGACGGCAACAACACGGCGATCTCGATCGCCGAATATACCAAGATCAAGAGCAGCGGCGGCTTCCTCGGCCTTGACCGCGACAAGCTCGCGGCGAATTCGCTGCTCAACGGCCTGCCGGTCAGCGTCGACACCCTGCAGTGGGATGGCGGCCTGGTCGCGAACGAGGTCAACCTCAAGAGCAAGGACCTGCGCACCGCGTCGATGATCCACACGGGCACCGACCAGCGCTTCGCCGAACAGACGGCGGCGACCGAGGCTCTGCGCGGCCGCGTCGGCGATATCGACCAATATAATATCAAGGCCACGACGAACGTGAACTTCGACACCGGCAAGGCGGTGCTGTCCGAACAGGCGAAGGCCGATCTTTGCAACGCGGCGAACCAGGCCGAGAGCATGGACAATGCGCTGTTGCTCGTCGTCGGTTACACCGACTCCACCGGCAGCCAGGAGCTCAACCAGGAGCTTAGCGAAAAGCGCGCTGGCCGCGTGGTCAACCATCTGCAGCAGGCCTGCGGCTGGAAACCCTATCGCATGCTGAGTCCGACGGGCATGGCCGAAGCCGATCCGGCGGCGGACAACAGCACCCCCGAAGGCAAGGCGCAGAACCGCCGCGTCGCGGTGAATATCATGGTCAGCAAAGGCCTTGATGGCATGTAGGATTTGCGGGGCGGGCAACACGGCCCGCCCCGTTTTTCTCGGGTTTATATCGATTGCAAACTCGCTGGAGCGCGGGTGGTCTCTCGCCATTCCGAGCATTCGTCATTCCCGCGAAAGCGGGAAGCCAGTGTGGGGTCAGCCGGCGCACGCTCTGGGATCCAGCTTTCGCGGGAATGACGAGTTAGGAGATGCCAAGCGTCGGTGAGGCCGCTACTCCGTTTACAAGGATATGACCGCCTTCCTGATCTCGTCATCTCTGCGAAGGCGGGATGACGTCCAGTCACAATGATCGCGCTCTAGCCCGCCCCGAGAATATCGAGCGATGCCGCTATCGCATTCCAGACCCGCGCCAGTTCGTCCGCCGTGGTGCAATAGGGCGGCATCACATAGAGCGTGTTGCCGAGCGGGCGGAGGAGGACGCTGTGGTCGCGATAGAAGGCGATCAGGCGCGGAGCGAGATTTGACAGATAGCCGGCGTCGGAAACGGAAATGTCGAGCGCGGCGATGGTGCCGAGGCGGCGCGGGTTTTGGACGCGCGGGTCATGGGCGAGCAGCGACAGATGCGCCGCCTGTGCGTCGGCGAGGGCGTCGATGCGCTGCTGAACCGGCTCGTCGCGCCAGATGGCGAGATTGGCGTTGGCGGCGGCGCAGGCGATCGGGTTCGCGGTGTAGCTCGACGAATGGTAGAAGGTTTTGGCGCGGTCGGTCGAAAAGTGCGCCGCAAAGATCGGTTCGATGCAGAGCGTGACCGCGAGCGGCAGCGCACCGCCGGTCAGGCCCTTCGACAGACAGACGATGTCGGGAATGATCCCCGCCTGGTCGGAGGCGAAGCGCGTGCCGGTACGGCCCCAGCCGGTCATTACCTCGTCGGCGATGAAGAGGACGCCGTGGCGCGCGCAGATGGCGCGCATCTCGGCGAGCACCCATGCGGGATAGATGAGCATGCCGCCGGCTCCGAGGACGAGCGGCTCGACGACGAAGGCGGCGGGCTTTTGAGCGCACGCGGCTTCGAGCGCGTCGAGCGCCCTCTGTTCGAGCCCTTCGTGAGGGAAGGGGATGGTGTCGACGTCGAACAACAGGGGCTGCCAGGCGCGGTTGTAGACGCCGCGCTCGCCGACCGACATCGTGCCGATCGTGTCGCCATGATAGCTATGTTCGAGGACGAGGATGCGGCTGCGCGCCTCGCCGATGTTGTACCAATAGCCGAGCGCCATCTTGAGCGCGACCTCGACGCTGGTCGAGCCCGAGTCCGAGAAGAAGACGCGCGTGAGCGGGTCGGGGGTGATGCGGACCAACTCGGCGGCGAGGGTTTCGGCGGGCTCGTGCGTCCAGCCGGCGAAGATGAGTTGGTCGAGTTTTTCGGTCTGCTCGGCGATCGCGGCCATGATGCGCGGGTGGGCGTGGCCGTGGGTGGTGACCCACCATGAGGAAATGGCGTCGATCCAGTTGGTGCCGTCGGCGGCATAGAGTTTCGCGTCCTTCGCGTGCGAAATCAGCGGGATGGGGTCTCCGAGGCCGTGCTGGGTGAAGGGGTGCCAGACGGGGGAGGTGGGGGTGCTCATTCTGCGCTCCTTACACTTTCGTCATTCCCGCGAAAGCGGGAACCCAGTTCTGCCGTTGCGTTTGGGAGGGGCACCCTGCGGGTGGAGTTTTTCGTTGCGCTGGGTCCCCGCTTTCGCGGGGATGACGAAGTTTAACGGAAACCGGCGACGTTGAAGTTCGCGCTGAAGGCTGCTGCGAGCGTTTCGCTGTTCAGCGGATCGATGATCGGCAGGCGGCCCAAGCGGCGGACGCCGCTGATGTCCGAAATGATCTCCTCACTGTCTTCCACCGCGTCGCCGAGGAAAGCGAGGCCGTGGATCGGGACTCCGCGTGATTTGAGCGCCTCTATCGTGAGAAGGCCGTGGTTGATTGTGCCGAGCGCGGTGCGCGCGCAGATGATCACGGGGACCTGCCATTGCGCGAAGAGGTCGGCATAGAGGGTCGCGCGCGTGACGGGCACGAGCGCGCCGCCGGCGCCTTCGACGATGAGGTCGCCGGGCGGCGGGGTCAGCGTTTGGAGGTCGATGTTGACACCGTCAATTTCGGCGGCGAAATGCGGCGAGGCGGGGGTGACGAGGCGGTAAGTCTCGGGATGGACCGGCACGCCGGCGAGGCGCGCGACGGTCTCGCTGTCGGTCTCGTCTTCGAGCCCCGACTGGATCGGTTTCCAGTAGGGCGTGCCGGTCGCCTGCGCTAAAGCTGCAGAAAAGATGGTTTTTCCGATGCCGGTGTCGGTGCCGGTGACGACGAAGCGGGTCATGCCGCGGCCATTGCATAGGCCAGCGCGTCGGCCATGTCGTCGATGTTGGCTTCGTCAACATTGAGCGTGATCGCAAGGCGGAGGCGCGCGGTGCCCTCGGCCACCGTCGGCGGGCGGATGCCGCGAATGTCAAAGCCGGCGCCCTGGAGGTTGCCCGCGATGCGCATCGTGCGCTCATTGTCGCCGATGATCACAGGCAGGATCTGGGTGCCGCTGGCGGGGATACCGAGCGGCACGAGGCGTTCGGCGGCGTGGCGGACGAGGGCGTGGAGGCGTGCCTGGCGTTCGGGCTCGTTCGCGACGATCTCGATCGCCTGACGGACGAGCCAGGCGCTGAGCGGTGAGGGCGCGGTCGAGAAGATGAAGGGGCGGCCGCGATTGACGAGGAAGTCGCAGGCGACGGCGGGGGCGCAGAGCAGCGCACCCTCGGCGCCGAGCGCCTTGCCGCAGGTGTGGAGGGTGACGAGATTGTCGCGGCGGGCGAGGCCGTGCGCGAGGCCAGCGCCGCCGGGGCCGAACACGCCGGTGGCGTGCGCTTCGTCGACGACGAGTATGGCGTCGTGGCGGTCGGCGACCGCGGCGAGGTCGGCGAGCGGGGCGCGGTCGCCATCCATCGAATAGAGGCTTTCGACCGCGATCCACGGCGTTCCGGCGCCGCCGCCGGTACGCCAGCGGGTAATGATATCTTCGAACGCCTGCGCGTCGTTGTGTGCGGCGGCGACATGGCCGGCGCGGCCGAGCTTCATCCCGTCGTGCGCGCTCGCGTGGATGAGGGTGTCGTGGACGATGAGGTCGCCGCGCTGCGGCAGCGTCGCGAACAGCGCGGCGTTGGCGGCGAAGCCGGTCGCGAAGAAGAGCGCCGCCTCGCTGCCATAGTGGCGCGCGGCATGGGCTTCGAGCGCTTCATGTTCGGGGTGGTTGCCGCGAAGCAGGCGCGAGCCGCCCGAGCCGGCAGGAAGGCCGCGTTCGATGCCCGCGGCGAGCGCGGCGCGGAGCGCATCGCTATCGGCGAGGCCGAGATAGTCGTTCGACGCGAAATCGCGGCCGGCGCGCGGCGCGAGGGTTCGGCGGCGGCTTTCGCCCGCGAGCGCGGCGAGGTCGCGGCGGTGCGTGTCGAAGGGTGCGTTCGGCATTCCAACCTTTCGATCGTCATTGCGAGCCCTTCGACTGCCTTGCAGGCGCTCAGGATAAACTCGCGCGTTGCGCAAGCGAAGCAATCCAGAGCGGCTTGTCACGCCCTGGATTGCTTCGTCGCTACGCTCCTCGCAATGACGAGGAGGTGGCTCCCTACCTCAGTTCTTCGACTTGTCCACCAGCTGGTTCTTGGCGATCCACGGCATCATTGCGCGGAGTTCAGCGCCGGTCTTTTCGAGCTGATGCGCGGCGGCCGCCTTGCGGCTCGCCTTCAGTTCGGGCTGGCCGGCCTGGTTGTCGAGCACGAAGTCCTTGACGAAGCGGCCCGACTGGATGTCGGCGAGGACGCGCTTCATTTCCTTCTTCGTTTCGTCGGTGATGATGCGCGGGCCGGTCTTGATGTCGCCATATTCGGCGGTGTTCGAGATCGAATAGCGCATGTTCGCGATGCCGCCTTCATAGAGGAGGTCGACGATCAGCTTGGTTTCGTGGAGACACTCGAAATAGGCCATTTCGGGGGCGTAGCCCGCCTCGACCAGCGTTTCGAAACCCGCCTGAATGAGGTGAGTGATGCCGCCGCAGAGCACGGCCTGTTCGCCGAAGAGGTCGGTTTCGCACTCTTCCTTGAAGGTCGTCTCGATGATGCCGCTGCGGCCGCCACCCACTGCGGACGCGTAGGAGAGGGCGAGCGCCTTGGCGAAGCCGTTGCCCGACGCACCCGCGCCCTGTGCTTCCTGCGCGACCGCGATCAGGCAAGGGACGCCGCCGCCCTTCTGATATTCGCTGCGCACCGTGTGGCCGGGGCCCTTGGGCGCGACCATGAAGACGTCGATGTCGGGGCGTGCGTCAATCAGGCCGAAGTGGATGTTGAGGCCGTGCGCAAAGGCGAGCGCGGCGCCCGGCTTCATGTTAGGGCCGATATCGTCGGCGTAGATTTTGGCCTGGTGCTCGTCGGGGGCGGCGATCATGATCACGTCGGCCCATTCGGCGGCTTCCTTGTTCGAAAGCACCTTGAAGCCCGCGGCTTCGGCCTTTTTGGCAGTGGGCGAGCCGGGACGGAGCGCGATCGCGACTTCTTTCACACCGCTGTCGCGCATGTTCTGCGCGTGCGCGTGGCCCTGGCTGCCATAGCCGACGACGGCGACCTTCTTGCCCTTGATCAGATCCTGGTCGGCGTCGCGATCGTAATAAACCTGCATGTTCGTAACCCCTTCGTGTATTTACTTGATCGTCATCCCCGCGAAAGCGGGGACCCAGAGCGTGCGTAGGCTGAGCCTTCCCTGGGTTCCCGCTTTCGCGGGAATGACGAAGGTTGGTTGAATGACTAGAGCGCCTCCGACCCGCGGGCGATGGCGACGACGCCGGTGCGGCCGACCTCGACCAGCCCGCATTCGCGCATCAGCGCGATGAAGCGGTCCACCTTGTCGCTGTTCCCGGTGATCTCGAAAATGAAGCTGGTGAGCGTGGTATCGACGACTTTCGCCCGGAACACATCGGCCATGCGCAGCGCCTCGATCCGCTTGTCGCCGGTGCCCGCAACCTTGACCAGCGCGATCTCGCGCTCGACATGCGTGGCTTCGGCGTCGGTGAGGTCGGTGACCTTGTGCACGGGCACCAGCCGGTCGAGCTGCGCGATGATCTGGTCGATGATCGGCGGCGGGCCGTTGGTGACGATGGTGATGCGGCTCAAAGCATGGTCCGAGCTGATGTCGGCCACGGTCAGGCTTTCGATATTATAGCCGCGCGCGGTGAACAGGCCGGTGATCTTGGCGAGCACCCCGGCCTCGTTATCGACGGTGATGGCGAGCACATGGCGCTCGCCGGCTTCGGTTGTGATTTTCATGGAGTTACACCAGTGCCTTGGCTTCGTCGTCCATCGTTCCGACGATGTCGTTCGGCTGGAGGATCATGTCGGTGTGCGCGGCGCCCGACGGGATCATCGGGAAGCAGTTGGCGAGTTTGGCGACGCGGCAATCGACGATGACCGGTCCGGGCGTGTCGATCATGGTCTGGATGCCCGCTTCGAGTTCGCCCAGCGTGTCGATGCGCAGGCCCGTCCAGCCATAGGCGTCGGCGAGCTTCACGAAGTCGGGCAGGCTGTCCGAATAGCTGTTCGAATAGCGGCTTTCATAGGTGAGTTCCTGCCACTGGCGGACCATCCCCATCCATTCATTGTTGAGGATGAAGATCTTCACCGGCAGGCGGTATTGCGCGACCGTGCCCATTTCCTGAATGTTCATCTGCAGGCTGGCTTCGCCCGCGATGCAGATGACGAGGCGGTCGGGATTGGCGATCTGTGCGCCGACCGCGGCGGGGAAGCCGTAACCCATCGTGCCGAGCCCGCCGCTGGTGAGCCAGCGGTTGGGGGCCGAAAAGCCGAAATGCTGCGCCGCCCACATCTGATGCTGGCCGACCTCGGTCGTGATGATCGGGTCGCGGCCGCGCGTCGCGCCCGCCAGCGCCTTGACCGCGCGCTGCGGCATGATGTCGGCGTCGGGCTCCTTCCTTTCGGGGAAGTCGAGACAGCGCGTTGCGCGCCAGCCATCGACGCGGCGCCACCATTCGCCAAGGTCGCGTGCCGTGTGGCCCTTGGCCTGCCAGCCCGCGATGATCGCGTCGAGCGCGCGGCCAGCATCGCCGACCACCGCGAGGTCGACGGGGACGATCTTGTTGATCGAGCTGCGGTCGATGTCGATATGGATCTTTTTCGCTTCGGGCGCGAAGGCGTCGAGGCGGCCGGTCACGCGGTCGTCGAAGCGAGCGCCGACCGCGATGATCAGGTCGGCGCGGTTCATCGCCATGTTCGCCTCGTAAGTGCCGTGCATGCCGAGCATGCCGAGCCATTTATCGTCGTCCGACGGGAAGGCGCCGAGGCCCATCAAGGTCGAGGTGACCGGGGCGCCGGTGAGCGCGACGAGCTGGCGCAGCGCGGCGCTCGCATCGGGGCCGGCGTTGATCACGCCGCCGCCGGTGTAGAAAACGGGGCGCTCGGCCGCGGCGATCATGTCGATGGCCTCTGCAATCGCGTCGGCGTCGGGTTCGACCTGCGGGCGATAGCTGTTGTGCTGGATGAATTCGGGCACGCTGTAAGTGCCGGTCGCGACCTGCACATTCTTCGGAATGTCGATCACCACCGGGCCGGGTCGGCCGTGCGTCGCGATATGGAAGGCCTCGTGCATGATCGGGCCGAGCCGGTCGGGGTCCATCACCAGATAATTATGCTTGGTGCAGTGGCGCGTGATGCCGACCGTGTCGCATTCCTGAAAGGCGTCGGTGCCGATCAGCGTCGTCGGGACCTGCCCCGTCAGCACGACCATCGGGATCGAGTCGAGCAAAGCGTCGGTGATGCCGGTGACGGCATTGGTCGCGCCGGGGCCCGAGGTCACGAGCACGACGCCGGGCTTGCCGGTCGAGCGCGCATAGCCCTCGGCCGCGTGGGTCGCCGCCTGTTCGTGACGGACGAGGATATGCTTGATCGTGGGGTGTTTATAGAGCGCGTCATAGATGGGAAGGACCGCACCGCCCGGATAGCCGAACACTGTATCGACCCCGAGGTCGACCAGCGCCTGAACCACCATGTCGGCACCACTCATTTCCGTCACGACGAAACTCCTTCCAACGCAAA
Organism: uncultured Sphingopyxis sp.; assembly: GCA_966250105.1. Lineage (GTDB taxonomy): Bacteria > Pseudomonadota > Alphaproteobacteria > Sphingomonadales > Sphingomonadaceae > Sphingopyxis. The sequence goes on from CBINGC010000029.1 coordinate 22,190, forward strand.
AGTGCCGCGCTTGTGCGCTGCAACAGGGTTGCGGGCAATAGGTGTATGATTCTATCCTGTCAACAGCTGATCACGTAATATTATTGCTAATTGATCGATGGAATCGACGTTTAATGACTCTTCGTAACGCGGCCAGTCGGCGGGCGGCTGGTGGCGGAACCATGTAAACTGGCGCTTCGCATATTGCCGTGTGGCGGCCTGCGCCTGTTCGAGCGCGTCGGTGCGGGTGATTTCGCCCGACAGGCAGGCCGCGATCTGGGGGACGCCGATCGCGCGCATCGCGGGAAGATCGGGGTCGAGGCGGCGCGCGAGCAGGGCTTCGACCTCTTCGATCGCGCCGCGTTCGAACATCTGGACGAGGCGGGCATCGCATCGGGTGCGCAGCCAGTCGCGCGGCGGCAGGAGGATGAGCGGGACGAGCGCGATGTCGTCGGCGATGCCGCCCTCGCGCGCTTGCTGCCAGTCGGCGAGGGTGCGGCCGGTCGCACGGACAACTTCGAGCGCGCGGGCGACGCGGGTGGTGTCGGCGGGATTGAGGCGCACGGCGGCTGCGGGGTCGGCCTGCGCCAGAGCGGCATGGGCTTCGGCGACCGGGAGCGCACGGACGGCCGCGCGGATGTCGGAATCGATTTCGGGGACCGGGGCGATGCCATAGAGCAACGTGCGCAGGTAAAGGCCGGTGCCGCCGGCGAGGATGGGGGTGCGGCCCGCAGCGTGGGCCTCGGCGATCACGGCGCGCGCTTCGTCCGCCCAGCGCGCGGCATTATGCGCTTCCGATCCGTCGACGTGGCCGAAGAGGCGGTGGGGCACGCCGTCCATCTCTTGCTCGGTCGGGCGCGCCGAGAGGACGGCGAGGTCGGCGTAGACCTGACTCGCGTCGGCGTTGACGACCATCCCGTTTCCGAGCGATTTTGCGAGCGCGACCGCCAAAGCGCTCTTGCCGCTGGCGGTGGGTCCGGCGATAAGTGCCACGGGCAGCCGCGTTTTGGCTGTCGAGAAAGAAGGAGATGCCATGTTCGTCGCGACGCTGATAGCAGCCGGGAAGCTGACCGACGAGGTGGTTCGCGAAGGGATAGACCGGCTGGCGGCGACGGGGCACGATGTCGGCGCGCCGCACTGGCTCGACGAGCATGACGCGGCCGACATCGTCTTTCAGGGCAGCCTGGTCAGCGCGCGCAAGGAATTGGCGGCCATGGACCATGGCGCGCTTGACATCGTCGTCCAGCCGCTGGGCGACCGGACCAAGAAGCTGATCATCGCCGACATGGATTCGACGATGATCACCGTCGAGTGCATCGACGAACTCGCCGATTATGCCGGGCTGAAGCCGCAGATCGCGGCGATCACCGAGCGCGCGATGAATGGCGAGCTCGATTTTCGCGCCGCGTTGGAGGAGCGCGTCGGGCTGCTCGGCGGGATGCCCGAAAGCACGCTGGTCGATTGCCGGATGGAACGCGTGCGGCTGACGCGCGGGGCGCGCACCTTGGTGCAGACGATGAAGGCGCATGGCGCGTTTTCGATCCTGATTTCGGGCGGTTTCATGCCCTTCGCAGGCCCGGTGGGCGAGGCGATCGGGTTCGACAAGGTGGTCGCGAACGAGCTGGAAATAAGGGACGGCAAGCTGACGGGCCGGGTGCTCGAGCCGATCGTCGACAGTGCGGCGAAGCTCGAGACGCTGAAGGCCGAGGCGGCGCGGCACGGCCTGCCGCTCGCCGAGACGCTTGCCGTGGGCGATGGCGCAAATGACATCCCGATGATCACGAGCGCCGGGCTGGGGATCGGCTATTATCCGCACCCCGCGGCGGGCGAAGCGGCGGCGGCGGTGATCCGGCATCATGATTTGACGGCGTTGCTATGGGCGCAGGGCTATTCGCGGCGGCAGTGGGTGATGGGATAGGAGGCTGCGGCCGGTTTGGGCCGGAAGCGGACGTCGCCACGAACCGTAAGCCAACCTGGAATCCGCATCCCCGAGCGAAGACGAGGGGCTCGTTCGAGCGGAGCGAGAACCGCGTACCACGCTGCCTCGACTTCGCTCGGCAGAGCCCCTCGTCTTCGCTCGGGGATGCGGTCTAGTTTGAGTTTCCCTTAGGGGATCAACGTCCGCTCTCCACCCCAAAGCGGGGTTTACGCCTGAAACCCCGAAAGGAAAGCCGCGACATTCTTGCCGAGGTCGCCGACGGCGTAGCCGCCCTCCATCACGATCAGCGTCGGGACGCCGAGCGCCGCGATGCGGCCCGCGAGTTCGGCATAATCCGCGCGTTCGAGCGCGAAGCTGGAGATCGGGTCGCTGCTGTGCGTGTCGGCCCCGAACGACAGGATGAGGAACTTCGCGCCCCAATCCGCGATCGCCGACAGCGCGGTGTCGAGCGCGGGGGCATAGCTTTGGCCATCGGTGCCGCGGGGCAGGGGGAGGTTGAGCGTCGCGCCTTCGCCCGCGCCTTCGCCGCGCTCGTCGGCATGGCCCCAGTAAAAGGGATAGTCGGTGCGCGGGTCGGCGTGGATCGAGGCGAAGAAGACGTCCGGATCCCCATAGAAGATATCCTGCGTCCCGTTGCCGTGATGATAGTCGATATCGAGGATCGCGACCGGGCCTAGGCCGCGGCTCTGCGCCTCGCGGGCGGCGATCGCGGCGTTGTTGAGGTAGCAATAGCCGCCCATATAGTCGCGGCCGGCATGATGGCCGGGCGGGCGACTGAGCGCGAAGGCGTGGCGCGCGCCGCTGCTGACAAGCTCGTCGAGCGCCGAGAGCGCGCATTGCGCCGACCAATAGGCCGACTCCCACGTCCCCGCCGCGATCGGCGTTCCCGCGTCATAGCTATAGGCGCCGAGATCGGCGTCGATGCGGCCGAAGCCGAGCGGGCGGCGGCGCCTGATCGGAAAGGTGTAGCCGATGGCATCGCCGCTCCGCCCGGCGGCGATCCATTCGCGATGCGCGCGTTCGAGGAAGGCGAGATAGCCCGCGTCATGCGCGGCGAGCAGCGGCGCCGTGCCGAAATCGCGGACGGGCTGCCAGTCGGTGAAGGCGTCGACGATCGAGCGCGGGCGCTCGATATTTTCGGCATAGGGCACCCAGTCGCCATTGTGCAGTTCGCGCGTCGGCGCGTGCGCTGTCTGGCGATCGTCGAAGAAAAGCTTCACTTTCCGGCCTGTCCTTCCATCCATGCCGCGAGCGTCCGGTCGGGATGCCCGGCGACGATTTCGGCAAAGCCTTGTGCGCCTTCGTCCTGGCCGAGCTTGAAGCTGTGCTCGGCCGAGCGGACATGGGCGCGGAAGGCGATGATCTGATCGAGCATCTTTTCATAGCGCGGGCCGAGGGTGGCTGTCGACCAGGCGCCGTCCTCCATCTTGGCGACGAGCCGCTCGATCGCATCGCGGGTCTCGTCGCCAACGAATTCGACTTCGACCCTGAAGCGCAGCACCGCATAATTCCACGTCGGCGCCCAGTCGGGCTTCGACAGCAAGCTCGTCGGGACATAGGCCTGGGGGCCGGTAAAGAGGATCAGTCCGCGCGGGTCGGCGCGGAAATCGCCCACCAGCGGATTGCGCCGCGCGCAATGGCCGAAGAGCGCCGTCACCGTGCCGTCCGCGTCGGTTTCGGCAATCAGCGGCAGCGGGCTCGCGTGAAAGTCGCGCGAGACGAGCCAGGCGAGCGGATAGTCGGCGATCAGCCGGCGGACGTCGGCGGCATCGTGCGGATCGTAGAGGCTGGTCATGCTCTCAGGATATCACGGATCCACGCCGCCTGCTCGTCGATCGCGCGGCCCGCGAGCGGCGCGATCGATACGGCTTCGAGAAAGCTGTGCGTCGCACCCTTATAGGTGACGGCGCGGGTCGGAACGCCCGCTTCCTCCAGCTTTCGCGCGAAAGCGTCGTTGCAGTCGGCCAGAATGTCGCATTCGGCGATGGCGAGAAAGGCGGGGGGCAGGCCGGCGAGGTCGGCGCGCAGCGGCGCGACGAGCGGATCGGCAAGCTGGTCGGGGCCATCGACATAGGCGGCCCAGAAAGCATCCATCTCGTCGGATTCGAGCGAATAGTCGCCCGCGCCGAAGCGCGCATAGCTCGGCGTGCGCTCGGGTGCGAAGGCGCCATAGTTGAGCAGCATCGCGGCGGGCAGCGGGCGCCCGCGCTCGCGTTGCAACAGGCATGTCGCGACCGACAGATTGGCGCCCGCCGAATCGCCGCCGATCAGCACGCGGTCCGCGTCGAGGTTCAGCGCGTCGGCCTGAACCGCGATCCAGTCGAGCGCGGCGGCGCATTGCTCGAGCGCGACGGGGAATTTGCTTTCGGGCGACAGGCTGTAATCGATGCCGAGCACCGCTACCCGCGCGCGCGCGGCATATTCGCGCATCAGCCGGTCGTGCGTGTCGATGCTGAACAGCGTCCAGCCGCCGCCATGGATATAGAGCATGACGGGCAGTTTTTGGTCCGCGACCGGGCGATGGAGGCGCAGACGGACGCCGTCCATGTCCATTTCGTGCGTCTCCGCCATTATCGGGCCACCCTCGCGCCACGACCGGCGCACCCGCTCGGCGATCTCGCGGCGCACCGCCATGCTCGCGCCGGCGGGCGCGGCATGTTCGGCATAGGCGGCGTTGATCGCGTCGACGAAACGGCGGATATCGGCGTCGGCGACGTCGTCCTCTATGGCGCTCAAGCCCTTTGACATGATTGGCATATCCTCTCGAAACGATCCTTTGATCGTCTGATAGCTTCTACACGGCCGCCTCTATCGCCCAAACGGGCCAATCACCGCACGGGACAGGCCAGTGGAGGCTGTGCGGCTGGTCAGCGGTGCCTTCGGCCTATATAGTATATTTGTCCAAGACTTGCGGGGATCGGGCCATGAAGCATAGTGTCGACGTTCTGACCAACGACCGTCCGGTGATGGCGCTGCAGGATGAATATCCCGCGGGTTTCATCGATCCGATGCACAGCCACGATCATATCCAGATCCTCTACGCCTCGGCGGGGGTGATGTCGGTGCGCACGCCCGAAACCAGCTTCGTCATCCCGCCGCAGCGCGCGGTGTGGTTGCCCGCCGGAACCCGGCACGAAGTCGCCTGCCGCGGCCCGGTGTCGCTGCGCACGCTCTATCTGCCGTGCCGGGGGCATGAGCATGAGCAGCAATGCCGCGTGTTCGAGGTGTCGAACCTCGTCAAATCGCTGATCCTCGAGGTCGTCGATTTTCCGGGGCTTTACGACGTCGACGGGCGCGAGGGGCGGATCATCGCGCTGCTGCTCGACGAAATCGGGCGGATGCCCAACGCGCCCTATCAGGTGTCGATGCCGTCGAACCCGCGGCTGCTGCGCGTCTGCAACGCGATCATCGCCGACCCGTCGGACCCGCGCGACATCGACGACTGGGCGGCGCTCGCGGCGATGGGGCGGCGCACCTTCACGCGCAGCTTCAAGCAGGAAACCGGGATGGGACTCGCCGTGTGGCGGCAGCAGGTGCGGTTGATGGAGGCGCTGTCGCTGCTCGCCGCGGGCGCTTCGATCACGCAGGTCACTTACGATGTCGGCTATGACAGCCCCAGCGGGTTCGCCGCGATGTTCCGCCGCGCCTTCGGCGTCCCGCCGAGCCAGTATCTGAAGCACTGACCCGGCGAGAGCTATTGTGTCAGCGGGCGCGGGTCCAGATCTTGGTGCGGCAGAAAAAGGCGATGCAGCCCTTGAGTTCGAGCTTGCCGCCCGGCAGCAATTTCAACCGGCCGTTCGCCGCGCCGTCGCCGGTTTCGGGGTCGTAGACGGGTCCGCCCTTCCATTCGGTCGGGCCGCCGGTGAAGCCGTTCAAGACGACGAGACCCTTGAGTTTGCGCTGGCGTAGCTGGGGGTCGGAATTGCGCACATCGCGCAGGTCGGGGTTGGCGCGCAGGCGTTTGGCATCGACGACCTTTCCGCACAGCGCCTTGCCGCAGCGGTAGATTTCGACGCGCCCGCCCTCGCTGCCGGTCGCCCAGACACCGGTGATGTCGGCCGCGGCGGCGGGCGTCGCGAAGGCCGCGGCGGCGAGGAGGATCGGGACCCGCTTCATGCTGCCAGTTCCTTCGGTTTGCCGGCTTCGAGCAAGCGAAGCGCCTCTTCGAGCAGCGGCCGGTCGTCGAGTTCCCAAGGATGGAAGCCCGGCTTCATATAGGTGAAGACGCCGCGCAGCAGCGCGCGCATCAGCCCGTCGCGGCCGTAGAGCCAGGCCAGCAGACCTTTCCATGTCGCCCAATTGTTGCGGCCGTCCTGCGCGAGCAGGTCGGCGGTGTTGCGGAAGATGACATAGTGAAAGCGCATCGTCGTCACGCACATCACCGTGCTGCGCTTCAGCCAGCGGCGCAGCGGGGTCATCGTCCGCGCGGCGTGGAGATAGGTGTCGAAGGCGACGGCTTTATGCTCGATTTCCTCGATCGCGTGCCAGCGCCACAGCTGCCGCGCCTCCTCGGCCGCGCCGCCGAGATGCGCCGGATTGGCGAGCGCGTCGTGCGCGAGCGTCGCGGTGAAATGCTCGAGCGCGCAGGTCGCGGCGAGCTGCTGGATCGGCGAACGGCGCTTGACCCACGCGATCGTCCGGCGCGCGCGATCCTCGGCCGAGGCGATGTCGAAGCCCGCATCCTCCGCCTGGCGATTGAACACGACATGTTCGCGGCTGTGCATCGATTCCTGATAGAGGAAATCGTCGATCTGGCCGCGGAGCGGCTGCGGCGTGCCCTCGCGATAATGGCGCACCGAAGTCATGAAGAATTTCTCGCCGACCGGAAATGTCGACGACAGGGCGTTGAAAAAGGCGGTGCGGCCGGGATCGCCGCTGTGCCACCAGCGCGGCGGCGGGGTCTCGCGACCGAATTTCAGGTCGCGCTTTTCGATCCGGATGTCGTCGGGAGTGCGGAGGGGCGTGGGCATCGTGCGGGCCTTTCTGCAATAGAAATTACATTAACATCAATGTATATATCATGACATTTAAGGCACCGCAAGGTGGACGATGATGGTGACAATCGGCCGCTTTCGGCTAAGGCTTTCGGCGCGAAGGCCGTCGCGGGGCGCGGGGCCGCAAGGGAATGATCATGTACAAGCAAGCGCGGCCGCACCAGAAACGGCGCAAGCGTTCGGGCGCCGAGGTCCGCGAGGAAGGACTGGCGGCGGCGCGCGGCCTGCTCCTCGATCGCGGGCCCGCGGCGGTGACGCTCGCCAATGTAGGACAGGCGATCGGCATGTCGCACGCCAATGTGCTGCACCATTTCGGATCGGCGGCGGGGCTGCAGTCGGCGCTGATGGAATCGATGGTGCGCGATCTGACCGACGCCCTCGGCAATGTCGTCGAGTTGATGAAGACCGACGCCGCGGCACCCCGCGCGGTGGCCGACCGCGTGTTCGACGCGTTCGACAAGGGCGGCGCCGGACCGCTCGCGGCGTGGATCATCCTGTCGGGCGATGTCGAGCAGCTCGAACCCGTGCGCGCCGCGGTGCGCGCGCTGGTCGAGGCGATCGTCGGCCAGTCGACCGACGAAGCCGCACCCGACCGCGTGCGCGCGGCGGTGCTGATGATGGCGGTGACGGCGTTCGGCGATGCCGTCATCGGACCCCATGTGCGGGCGATGCTCGACCAGCCCGACGACGCGATGCGCGACCTGATCGCGCGCATCCTGCCGCTGTTTCTGATCCCGACCGGAATTCCGCCGGCCGCCCCCTGACCGGCGCTATTCGCTTCCGGAAAGGAGGGTTCCTCGGGTGCGTTTTCGAACGCGCCCGTTTTTTTTGCGCAGGATCGGAGTCGCGGTAGCGATCAATTGGTGCGTTCGCGGCCCTCGGTCGTGCGCGCCCATTCGGCCAGATCGCCGTGGCGTTTGATCGTCTTGAGGCACACCACCGTATTCAATCGCTGGACGCCGGGCAGTTTCGACAGATTGTGGCGGAGCAGTTCGTCGAGATGGTCGGCCGAGCGCGCGAAAATCTTGAGCAGATAGTCGCTCTCGCCCGCGGTCGTGTGGCATTCCACCACGGCGGGATGCGCGAGGACCGCGGCCTCGAACTCGGTATGCGCGTCGAAACGGATTTGCACCTCGACGAAACTCTGCACCGCAAGGCCGATCGCGATCGGGTCGAGACGCGCCGCATAGCCTTCGATCACGCCGCCCTCCTCGAGGTTCTTCACGCGCGACCAGCAGGGCGATTTGGACAGGCCGACCTGCTCGCCAAGGTCGGCGTAGGATTGCCGGCCATCGCGTTCGAGCGCGGCGACGATCTTCCAGTCGAGCTTGTCCATGCGTTTCGTCCTTGAAGCGGGTCCCGGCGATAATGGAGCTCGCTTACAGGATATGGAAGAACAAATTCCTGAAAATGTAATGATTGACCAAACGAACGCCGATTTTCGCTGCGGCTTCGCCCCTAAATCCGCACAATGTTCGCGCCCGTGCGCGCTAGTCTGGCGGTCGAAGGTTTTGGAGAGGGCCGATGGCCGCGACACATATTTTCGACGCACCGCCCGAAGGTGTCGCGGCCGATTGGACGATGCCGCAAAGCTGGGCCGCCTTCACGGCGGAGCAGCATGATACTTGGCGCGGCCTGTTCGACCGGCAGGCGGCGGCGCTGGATGGCTATGCGTGCCGCTCTTTTCTCGATGGCCTCGAAATCCTCCGCCAGTTGAAGCCCGGCGTTCCCGATTTCGCCGAACTCAATGCGCTGCTAAAGCCCGTGTCGGGGTGGGAGGTCGTCGCGGTGCCCGGCTGGATTCCGAACGAGCCCTTTTTCGAGCATCTCGCGAACCGGCGCTTTCCCGCCGCCAATTTCGTCCGCCCGCCCGAGCAGATCGCATATAGCGAAGAGCCCGATATGTTTCACGACATATTCGGTCATGTGCCGATGCTGGCCGACCCGGCCTTTTCGGACTTTCTCGTCGCTTATGGTCAGGCGGGACTGCGCGCCGAAAAGCTGGGCGCGTCGGATTTTCTCGGGCGGCTGTGGCTCTATACCGTCGAGTTCGGGTTGGTGGTCGAGGACGGCGAACTCAGGGCCTTCGGGGGCGGGCTGATGTCGAGCCTGGGCGAGGCCATGTCGGCGCTCGCCGCGCCCGAACCGCGGCGCATCTGGCTCGATATCGAACGGGTGATGCGCACGCGCTATCATTTCGACGAATTTCAGCAGACCTATTTCGTGGTCGCGGGGTTCGAGGCGTTGCTGCGCGCGACCGAAGAAACCGACTTCGCGGGCATCTATCGCAAGATCGCGGGCGAACCGGCGATCGAACCGGGGGATGGCTGGCCCGGCGATCTGGCTTATGAAGGACGCCTGCCGGCGGTTCCGGCAGGCGGAGAGGCATCCCTATGATCAGGCAGACGCGCGACGGCGGCACCGAAATTTTCGAGACCGAGATCGACGGCGAGACGATCCAGTGGGACAATGGCCTGACCTATGCGCGGCACCTGAAAACCGCGCAATTGCTGTCGGCGCAGGTGCCGGTGTCGGACAAGCCCGACGAGATGCTGTTCATCATCATGCACCAGACGATGGAGCTTTGGCTGAAGCTGGTGTTGCACGAGGGGCGGCTGGTCTATGACGCGATCAAGGCCGACCGGCTGGAGATCGCGGGCAAAGGGCTCGACCGCATCGCGACAATCCAGCGGCATATGATCCACAGCTGGGAAGTGCTCGCGACGCTGACCCCGCACGACTTCCTGACTTTCCGCGGTTTCCTGCGCCGCGCGTCGGGCTTCCAGTCGCAGCAATATCGCGAGCTCGAATATCTGCTCGGCAACAAGCGCGGCGATATGATGATCGTCCATAAGGACGATGCCGAGGAAACGGCGCGGCTGCGCGCGGTATTCGAGGCGCCGTCGCTTTACGACGAGTTGCTGAAACTGCTCGCGCGGCGCGGCTTCGATATTCCCGCCGCCCATCTGGAGCGCGACTGGACCAAGCCTTACGAGACGTCGGGGACGGTCGAGAAGGTGTGGCTTGCGATCTATACCGACCCCGAGCGTCATTGGGACCTTTACGCGCTCGCCGAGAAGATCACCGCGCTCGAATATTATTTCCAGGAATGGCGCTTCAAGCACATGAAGACCGTCGCGCGGGTGATCGGGCACAAGCCCGGGACCGGCGGCTCGTCGGGGGTCAATTATCTCGTCAAGGCGCTGAGCCTCAGCTTCTTTCCCGAACTCTGGTCGATGCGGACCGAGATGGCCGCGCCGCGCCAAGGTGGTGATTATGGGGGCGGCGATTATAGCGAAGGAACGCGCGCATGAGGCGGATCTGGGACATTTCGCAGCCGCTGCACGCTGCGGTCCCGGTGTGGCCGGGCGAGCCGGCCTTCGCGCTCCACAGCCATGCGGTGATCGGCGACGGCTGTCCGGTCAATGTCGGCGGCATGTTCACGCCGCTGCACGCCGGGACGCATGGCGATGCGCCGCTGCATTATGCCAATGATGGTGCGTCGTCGGCCGATTGCGAGCTCGACGCGTATATCGGTCCGTGCGTGCTGCTCGATGTGCGCCATGCGCGTGGACGGGTCGAGATTGCCGATGTGGACTGGAGCGCCATTGCGGGCGCCGAACGCGTCTTGCTGCGGACCTATGAGCAGTTCCCGCACGAACAATGGGACTCGGATTTCACCGCGATCGCCCATGATGTGATCGTACGGCTTGGGTCCATGGGGGCGCGATTGATCGGCACCGACGCTGCTTCGCTCGATCCCGAACAGTCAAAGACGCTGGACGCGCATCAGGCGGTGAAGGCCGCCGATATGCGGATATTGGAGGGGCTGGTACTCGATGATGTGCCGCCCGGCCGGTACGAACTTGTCGCCCTGCCGCTCCGTATCGTTGGCGCCGACGCCAGCCCGGTGCGCGCTATCCTGAGGGAAATCGCATGACCGAAACGATGTTTGCCGCCGATGTGTCGGCGCTCGATGGCGCCGATCCGCTGGCGCATTTTCGCGACCGCTTTCACCTCCGCGAAGGCCTCATCTATCTCGACGGCAATTCGCTGGGCGCGCTGCCCCACGCGACGGGCGACCGGCTCGCCGAGGTTGTCGGTAGCGAGTGGGGAGAGGGGCTGATCACCTCGTGGCTCGGCGCCGAATGGTCGACCGCGCCGCGGCGCATCGGCGACAAGATTGGGCGATTGATCGGCGCAAAGGCGGGTGAGATCGTCGCGACCGATTCGACTTCGGTGAATATTTTCAAGGTGCTGACGGCCGCGCTTTCGTTACGGCGTGAACGATCGTTGATCCTGTCCGAAGCGACCAATTTCCCGACCGATGTTTATATGATGCAGGGCATCGAGGCGTTTTCGGGCGGGCGCGTCAAGGCGGTCACGGTCGCTCCCGACGCCATCGTCGACGCGCTGAACGAAGATGTCGCGGTGCTGCTCTTGACGCAGGTCCACTACAAGTCGGGCCGCGTGCGCGACATGGCGGCGATCACGCGCGCCGCGCACGAGGCCGGCGTACTGGTCGTCTGGGACCTGAGCCACAGTGCGGGGGCAATCCCGGTCGATCTCAACGGTGCGAATGCCGATTTCGCGATCGGCTGCGGCTATAAATTCTTGAACGGCGGCCCCGGTGCGCCTGCGTATCTCTTCGCCGCATCGCGGCACCATGGCGCCACGCCCGTGCTGTCGGGCTGGTTCGGGCACGCGCGGCCCTTCGATTTCGAGGAGGATTATGACCCTGCCGCCGGGATCGAGCGTTTCCAGTGCGGCACGCCGCCCGTGCTCGGCCTGGCGGCGCTCGAAGTCGGCGTCGACCTGATGCTCGAGGCCGACATGGCCGAAATCCGCCGCAAGTCGCTCGCACTGGGCGATCTGTTTATCGAGAATATGTGGCCGCTGTGCGAGGCCTATGGCTTCGACCTGGTCAGCACGCCGGACCATGCGACACGCGGCAGCCAGGTCGCCTATGCGCATCCGCAGGGTTACCAGATCGTGCAGGCGCTCAAGGAGTATGACGTCATCGCCGATTTCCGCGCGCCCGATATTTTGCGCTTCGGTCTGACGCCGCTTTACCTGCGTTATCGCGATATTCTCGAAACCGTAGAGCGGCTCGAAAAGGTCTGCGCGACGCGCGCGTGGGACAAGCCGCACTATCACCAGCGGGCGGCGGTGACATGAGCGACGTGTCGGCCCCCTTCCTGCCCAAGTCGCGCGTTGCCGCTGTGCAGGCCGCGCCGGTCTTCCTCGACACGGCGCGCACCGTCGACAAGGCTTGCGCGCTGATCGCCGAAGCGGCCGGAAACGGCGCGCAGCTTGTCGCCTTCCCCGAAGTGTTCGTTTCCGCCTATCCCTATTGGAACTGGCTGATGACGCCGATCGAGGGCGCCGAGTGGCACGAGCGCCTGTACCGCGCCTCGCTCCTGATCGACGGGCCGGAGGTCGCCGCGCTGCGCGCCGCGACGCGCGATCATGGCTGCACCGTCGTCATCGGGATCAACGAGCGCGATCCGGTGAGCGTCGGCACGCTCTATAACAGCAACCTGATCATCGGCGCCGACGGCAGCCTGCTCGGGCGGCATCGCAAGCTGGTGCCGACCTGGGCCGAGAAGCTGACCTGGGCGGGCGGCGACGGCAGTTCGATCCGCGTCCATGATACGCCGGTCGGTCCGCTCGGCACGCTCGCGTGCGGCGAGAATACCAACACGCTCGCACGCTTTGCGCTGCTGTCGCAGGGCGAGCTGGTTCATGTCGCCAATTATATCGCGCTGCCCGTCGCCCCCGCGTCGTACAATATGGCCGAGGCGATCAAGATCCGCGCGACCGCGCACAGTTTCGAGGGCAAGCTGTTCACCATCGTCGCCTGCTCGGCGGTGAGTGAGGAGATCGTCGCGGCGATGTCCGAAGGCCGCCCGCAGAATCGCGAGCTGCTGTCGCGGCCGAACAGCGCCTGGTCGGGGGTGATCGACCCGCACGGCAATCTCGTCGGCGAGGCGCTGATCGACGAAGAGGGCATCGTCTATGCCGACATCGACCTTGGCGAGTGCATCCGCCCCAAGCTGATGCACGACATCGTCGGCGGCTATAACCGCTTTGATATCTTCAACCTGACGGTCGACCGGACTCCCCGCGCGTCGGCCCGGTTCGTGGACGAATTGCCGCCCGCGAACGACGAGGAGGACCGTCATGACTGACAGTCCCGCCGCCATCGACCCGCGCGACGATGTGCTCGGCCGTGCGCGCGTGACCGATACGCCCGAGCTCAAAGCCTTTTATCAAGAGCTTGCGGCGCACAATGCGGGCGCCTTCTGGAAACGCGCAAACGCCATCGAGCCGTGGGAGCCCCAAACGCGCTATCGCCCGACGCTCTGGCGCTATGCCGAGATGCGCGACATGTGCCTGCGCGCACTCGATCTGGTGAAGCCCGAGGAGGCGGGGCGCCGCGTCGTGACGTTGCTGAACGACAGCGACGCGGGGCGCGAGAATGTCGCGGTCTGCGGCTGGCTGTTCAGCGGCATGCAGGCGATGCGTCCGGGCGAGATCACGCCCGCGCACAAGCACACCGCGTCGGCACACCGCTTCATCATGGAGGGGAAGGGCGCCTATACCGTCGTCGACGGGCACCATATCAGCTTGGGCGCCAACGATTATGTGCTGACCCCGAACGGCGCCTGGCACGACCATGGCGTCGTCGCCGGGGGCGAGGTCTCGATCTGGCAGGACGGGCTCGACATTCCGCTGATGAACAGCCTCGAGACCAATTTCTACACGGTCTACGACCAGCCCGCACAGACGGCGGCCTTTCCCGCCGACGACCTGCCCCTGAGCTATGGCGGCGCTGCGCTGCGGCCTGAGGGCGTGGCGGCGTGGGAGAAGCCCTATTCGCCGGTGATGGTCTATCGCTGGGAAGCGACGCGTGATGCGCTCTGGAATCTTGCGAAAGTGTCGGAGGGCACGCCCTTCGACGGGCATATGATGCGTTATTCGAACCCGCTGACCGGCGGCTGGGCGCTCCAGACGATGGGCGCGCATATGCAGATGCTCAAACCCGGCTTCCGGGGCAAGGCGCACCGCCATACCGGCAATGTCGTCTATAATGTCGCGGGCGGGCGCGGCTATTCGATCATCGGCGGCGAGCGCTTCGACTGGCAGACGCACGACATTTTCTGCGTGCCCGCATGGATGTGGCACGAGCATGTCAATCTCGACGCTTCCGAGGAAGCCTTCCTCTTCTCGTTCAACGATTTCCCCGTGATGGAGGCGCTCGGCGTCCGGATCGAGGAAGCCCTCCAAGAAAATGACGGACATCAAACATGCGCTTCGTGACATATCGCACGGTCGAGACCGAACCGCGGCTCGGCCTTCTCCACGACGGCCTCGTGATCGACGTCGAATATTTCGGCGATGCGATCGGCAATGACATGCCCTCGACGATGCTCGATTTTATCGACCTCGGGCCGATCGCGCTGCGCTTCCTGCAGGAGGCCGTCGCGGCGGCGACCACTGCCGATCTGGTCGGCACCTCGCTTCCCGAGGGCAATGTCAATTTGCTCGCACCGATCCCGCGCCCGCGCAAGAATATCCTCGGAATCGGTCTGAACTATACCGAGCATATCGCTGAATCTGCGCGCAGTCTCGACACGTCAAACGAGTTGCCGCAACAGCCGGTGATCTTCTCGAAGCCGCCGACTGCGGTCGTCGCGTGGAACGATCTGATCCGCCACAATGCGAAGGTGACGCAGCAGCTCGACTGGGAAACCGAACTCGCGGTGATCATCGGCAGCACTGCGCGTCACGTGGCGGAGGGTGACGCACTGAACCATGTGTTCGGCTATACCGTCATCAACGATGTGTCGGCGCGCGATTGCCGCCGCGCGGGGCAGTGGATCGTATCGAAAGGGCAGGACAGCTTCGCGCCGATGGGGCCGTGCATCGTCACCGCCGACGAAATCGGCGATCCGCACAACCTCAACATCCTGACGCATGTGAACGGGGTGGAAAAGCAGAACGGCAATACGCGTTTCATGCTGTTCAACGTGCCCCAGCTGATTGCCGACATTTCGAGCGTGATGACGCTCGAACCGGGCGACATCATCGCGACGGGCACTCCGGCAGGCGTCGGCGCGGGTCGCAATCCGCAAGAGTTCCTATGGCCCGGCGACGTGGTCGAATGCACCGTCGAGGGTATCGGCACGCTGCGCAACCCGATCGTCGCGGTTTGAGGCGCGCGACATGACACGCCCCATCCGCATCGGGCAGATCGTGCCGAGCTCGAACGTCACGATGGAAACCGAGATTCCGGCGCTGCTGCGCGCGCGCGAGGCGATCGCGCCCGAACGCTTCACCTTTCACTCGTCGCGGATGCGGATGAAGAAGGTGACGAAGGAAGAGCTCGCGGCGATGGATGCCGATTCCGACCGCTGCGCGCTCGAGCTGTCGGACGCGGCGGTCGACGTGCTCGGCTATGCCTGCCTCGTCGCGATCATGAGCATGGGCGCGGGCTATCATCGCGTGTCGGAGGCGCGGCTGCACCAGCGCACGGTCGAGAACGGTCATGCCGCGCCGGTCGTGACCAGCGCCGGGGCGTTGGTGGAAGGGCTGAAGGTGCTGAAGGCGAAACGCATCGCACTGGTCGCGCCCTATATGAAGCCGCTGACCGAAATGGTCGTCGGTTATATCGCGAGGGAAGGGATCGAGGTTGCCGACTGGCTCGCACTCGAAATCCCTGACAATCTGGAGGTCGCGGCGCAGGACCCGGCCAATCTGCTCGATCATTACAAGCGGCTTGATCTTACTGGCATCGACGCGCTGGTGCTGTCGGCTTGCGTGCAGATGCCGTCGCTGCCCTCGGTGCAGCGGATCGAGGATGCGATCGGTTTGCCGGTCGTTTCGGCGGCGATCTGCACCGCGCATCAGATGCTCGCGCGCCTCGGGTTGCCGACCGAGGTTCCGGGCGCCGGCGCCCTGCTGTCGGGCCGCTATTGAGAACGCGGCTTTTCGCGAGGCATCGCCTCCTCACGGCTTAATCGCGGTCGCCCCCAACCGTAAATTGTGTAAAATACGAACTATTCGCTGGCGGCGGGCGACCGACCCGCACGTCCGCGTTTTGATCGGCGGCGTTAACTATGATCTGCAACATCATTGAATTTTCATATAAATCTCAGTAAGAATTGCGTGATTTGGCGTATTCGCAGTATTGGCAGAGGCTTTGGGCTTCGATCTGACGCTGCTTCGATAAGGTGGATGAGATGAACCAACGTCGCTTCTCGGATCCGGTAGAGGAGCAGGACATCGCCGAAAGCGCCGATCGCCGTGAAGGCGATCGCTACCGCACGGTCTGGCGGATCGCCAAAGTGGTGCGCAATGGCGACGCGGGTTTGTGGCGGGTCCGCAATATTTCCGATCGCGGGATGATGCTGGCGGCGGACGTTCCGATCGCCGTTGGTGAAAAGCTGGAGATCGCGCTTTCGGATACGGTCGTGATCCGCGGCGAGGTCGTCTGGTCCGACGCGGGGCGATGCGGGGTGTCCTTCGATCAGGAAGTCGACGTCGCCCATGTGCTCAAGCAATTGGCGGCCGAGCAACGCGCCACCGGCTATCGCCAGCCGCGCCTGTCGGTCCATACGAAGGCCGAGGCGGTGACCGACGAAGGCGCAGCGACGAATATCGAACTGGTCGATCTGTCGCAGAATGGCGCCGGCTTCGTCCATGACGGCCATTTCGAGGTAGGGAAGGAATTCGATCTCGTGCTTGCGGGCGGGGTCAAGCGCCGCGCCATCGTGCGCTGGTCGCGCGGCGGGCGCGGCGGCCTCTGGCTGACCCAGCCGCTCGACCGCGCCGACCTTGAAAGCATCCGCCGCTTCGAAGCCTGATCGCGATCAGATGTCTTCGACGAGCCGCCCGTAAAGCTGCGGCCGGCGGTCGCGGAAGAAGCCCATGCCGGCGCGGTGTTTCGCGGCGCGATCGAGGTCGATCGTCTCGACGAGTACGCCGGTCTCGGCCGCGCCGAACGCCTGGGTCATGTCGCCCCATTCGTCGGTGATGAAGCTGTGGCCATAGAAGTTCGCGTCGCCCTCGGGCCCGATGCGGTTCGCGGCGATCACGGGCATGCAGTTCGACACGCTATGCCCCTGCATCGCGCGGCGCCACATGCGGCTGGTGTCGAGATCGGCGTCATAGGGTTCGGACCCGATCGCGGTCGGATAGAAGAGCAGTTCGGCGCCCATCAGCGCCATCGCGCGCGCGCATTCGGGATACCATTGGTCCCAGCAGACCCCGACGCCGATCCGCGTGCCGAAGACGTCCCACACCTTGAAGCCGGTGTTGCCGGGGCGGAAATAATATTTCTCCTCATAGCCCGGGCCGTCGGGGATGTGGCTCTTGCGGTAGGTGCCCATGATGTCGCCGTCGGGACCGATCATCGCGAGCGTGTTGTAATAATGCGGCCCGTCCTTCTCGAAATAGCTCGTCGGGATCGCGACCTTCAGCTTCGCCGCGAGCTTCTGCATCGCCACGACGCTCGGGTGCTCGGCGGTTGTGCAGGCGGTGGCGAAAAGCTCCTCATCTTCGACCTGACAGAAATAGGGGCCTTCGAAGAGTTCAGGGGGCAGGATCACCTGCGCACCCTTGGCGGCCGCTTCCTCGACGAGTGCGGTGACGGCCTCGATATTGGGCTGGACGGGGCCGGGCAGGGGCAATTGCAGGGCGGCGACGGTGATGGTGCGGGTCATGGGGCGGATATAGGGGCGACATCAGACGATGCCAGAATAAAGTCGACATGAGATAGTAGCCGCCCCCGCGAAGGCGGAGGCCGCTGTCGGCCTTGCTCGACATCTCTGAGTAAGCCTCCAGCGGCCCCCGCCTCCGCGGGGGCGACGATGATCAGGCTGGAAGCTGCTGGCTCGAGCAATGAAAACTGCCGCCGCCGACGATGATCCCGCGCGCGGGCACGCCGATCGCGCGGCGATCAGGGAAAAGCGCGGCGAGCGTATCGACCGCGGCCAGATCGTTGGGAACGCCATAGGTCGGCACGACGACGACTCTGTTGCCGATATAGAAATTCATATAGCTCGCCGCCGCGATCTCGCCGTCCACTTCGACGCGGCCGGGCGAGGGCAGGTCGACGATCTCGACCCCGCCGAACGCTGCGGTGCGCGCACGCGCGTCGTCGTAGATATGCGCGTTGGGATCGTCATCGCCCGCCGCGACGGGCAACGCCAGCCGTCCCTCGCCGACGAAGCGCGCGAGATTATCGACATGGCCGTCGGTGTGGTCGCCGACGAGGCCCTTGCCGAGCCATAGCAGCCGCTCGATCCCGAGCGACTGGTGCAGCCGCACCGCGATATCCTCGCGCGTCAGCGTTGGATTGCGGTTGAGATTGAGCAGGCATTCCTCGGTAGTAACGCAAAGCCCCGTGCCGTCGACGTCGATGCCGCCGCCTTCCAGCACCCAGTCCTGATCGTCGACCGGCAGGCCGCTTGTCCGTGCGAGCGCGGCGCCGATTTCCTGGTCGCCCGGCATGACGAACTTCTCGCCCCACCAGTTGAACCGGAAATTGCGCGCACGCCGCGTCGCGCCCGTTCCGGCGATGATCGGCCCCGTATCGCGCAGCCAGATGTCGCCCAAGGGCTGGACAATGATTTTTACGCCCGGATCGACGAGCGCGGCGGCGATCTCCGCCTGCCGCGCATCGTTGACCACCAGCCGCACCTCTTCGCCGCGGCCACTGTCGTGGACCGCATTGGCGAAAGCAGCGACGTCGCGCCGCCCTTCATCGATCGCGCCTGACCACTCCTCGGCGAGGTGGGGGAAGCCGATCCAGACGGCGTCGTGGGGCGCCCATTCGGCGGGCATGCGCAGGGTCATCTGACTTCTCGTTTCAAAACGAACCAAACTCCGTTCGCCCTGAGCCTGTCGAAGGGCCGTTCTTTCTTGCGCGGTGAAGAAGGACGGTGCTTCGACAAGCTCAGCACAAACGGAGAAAGGAAGGTGCCTTATTTTGCCGCGGCGCGCGACTTGTCGCGGGCGGCGCGGAATTCGTCGCCCTCGACCCAGTTCGGCCAAGCGTCGGTCATGGCGAGCATCCGGCCGGCGGCATAATAGAGGCGCAGATCCGACATCATGCCGTCCCAGTTGGTGATCGCCTCATATTCGTCGCCCGGCGCGTGATAGCGGTTCTTTTCATAATCTTCCGCCGCCTTCTTGCCGGTCTCGACTCCGCCGTCGACAAGTTCGTCGCCGCTGCCGAAGTTGAACATCGGCACGCCGAGTTTGGCGAAGCTGAAATGGTCCGACCGGTAATAGAAGCCCTTTTCGGGGGTCGGTTCGGCCTTGACCGTGCGATCCGTCATCTTGGCGAGCTTTTCGACATAGGCGTCGAGTTCGGACTTGCCGCCGCCGACGACGACGATGTCCTTCGCCGGGCCGATCGCATTGAGCGCGTCCATGTTGACCCCGCCGACCGTCTGCGCGAGCGGGAAGATCGGGTTTTCGGCATAATATTTCGAACCGAGCAGGCCCGATTCCTCGGCGGTGACGGCGAGGAAGACGATGCTGCGGTCGGGGGCGCCGGCCTGCTTATGCGCCTCGGCCAAGGTCACGAGACCCGCGATGCCGCTCGCATTGTCCACCGCACCGTTGCAGATGTCGTCGCCATCTACCGGCGTGCAGCGGCCGAGGTGATCCCAATGGCCGGTGTAGAGGACATATTCATCGGGACGCTTGGCGCCCGGCAGGACGCCGATGACGTTGCGCGACATTTTCTTCGAAATCTCGTTATCGAAGGCGAAGTTGGCCTTTACGCCGGTCAGCGCGACGGGCTTGAACCCCTTCTTTTTGGCGGCTTCGCGCAGCGCGTCGAAATCCTGCCCGGCGCTCGCGAAGAGTTCCTTCGCCTTGGGGAGCTGGATCCAACCGTTGGCGACGGTCTGGTCGGCGCCGCCATTCTTGCTGTCGGCCAGATATTGCGTGCCGGTGTTGCTCGATTCGACGACGTTCCAGCCATAAGCGGCGGGTTCGGTGTCGTGGACGATCAGCACCGCGGCGGCGCCCTGCCGTGCGGCTTCCTCATATTTGTACGACCAGCGGCCATAATAGGTCATCGCACGGCCGTTGAATTCGCCCTTGGCTTCCTTGGTCTGCCAGTCGGGGTCGTTGACGAGGACTACGACCGTCTTCCCCTTCACGTCGAGCCCGGCATAGTCGTTCCAGCCCTTTTCGGGGGCGTTGATGCCGTAACCGACGAAGACGACGTCGCTGTCCTTGACCGCGGTCTTGGGCTGCACGCGATAGCTGAACGCGACATAGTCCTTGGCATATTGCGCGGTCACCGGCGTCTTGCCGCCGGTGAAGGTCAGCGGGGTCGCGTTCTTCGCGGTGATCTCGACCAGCGGCACATCCTGCGTCCACTTGCCGTTGTTTCCGGGCTTCAGCCCCGCTTCCTCATATTTCTTGATGATATAGGCGACGGTCTTCTCCTCGCCCGCCGTGCCGGGGGCGCGGCCTTCATAGGCATCCGACGACAATTCCTTCGTCACTTCCTGCAGTGTCGCGAGCGACAGTTCGGGGATCTGGACGTCGGGGATGGCAACGGCAGAGGTCGCCGACTTGTCGGACGCATTGCACGCGGCAACGGTCAAAAGGACCGCGAAGGCCGCGGTTGATCGGGGCAAACGAAGCATGGAAATTCCTCGGGTTTTCGTATTCGACCGCGGGCTTGTGCCAGCCGGGACGCCCCGATGCAAGAAGGGCGGCCCTTCCGGACCGCCCTTCTGAAATCGTTTCGGTGGAAACCGGATCAGCGTGAATAGAATTCGACGACCAGGTTCGGTTCCATCTTCACCGGATAGGGCACTTCGTCGAGCGACGGAACGCGGACGAAGGTCGACTTGGTGCCGTCGATGGCGAGATATTCGGGCAGGTCGCGCTCGGGCAGGCTCTGCGCTTCGGCGACCAGCGCCATTTCCTGCGCCTTCTTGCCGAGGGTGACTTCGTCGCCCGGCTTCACGAGGCGGCTCGCGATGTTGCATTTCACGCCGTTCACATAGACGTGGCCGTGGCTGACGAGCTGGCGCGCCGAGAAGATCGTCGGGGTGAACTTCGAGCGGTAGACCACGGCGTCGAGGCGGCGCTCGAGCAGGCCGATCAGGTTCTGGCCGGTGTCGCCCTTCATGCGCCTCGCTTCGATGTAGTTCTTCTTGAACTGCTTCTCGGTCACGTCGCCATAATAGCCCTTGAGCTTCTGCTTGGCGCGCAGCTGGATGCCGAAGTCCGACATCTTGCCCTTGCGGCGCTGGCCGTGCTGGCCGGGGCCATATTCGCGGCGGTTGACCGGGCTCTTCGGGCGGCCCCAGATGTTTTCACCCATCCGGCGGTCGAGTTTATACTTGGCGCTCTGGCGCTTCGACATAGGTCGTCTCCAATTTGCTGTGTGCCGAAGGATTTCGGCGGTTCCCGGGTCGCACCATATGGGCAGATGCCATATGCGACCGCCGCTTCACCGGGGTGCGGGGTCCATTGCGAAGGCGCGCGGTTAGACGGCGAGGGCGGTAAAGTCAAGCGGCAAGCCGCGCGCTCGACAGCGGCGAAAAAGCCGTTAAAGGCAGCGCGCATGACGTCCGCCAAACTTCCCGAAGCCAAACTTCCCGAGCAGTGCGAAACGATGACCGAGGTCCGCATCGGGGTCGATCAGGTCGATCGCGAGCTCGTCGCGCTGCTCGTCCGCCGCTTCGGCTATATGGATGCCGCCGCCCGGATCAAGACCGACCGCGGCACCGTTCGCGACGAAGCGCGCAAGACCGAGGTGCTGGGCAATGTCGCGCGCGAGGCTGAAGCCGTCGGACTGGAGCCCGAGCGGCTGCGCGCGGTGTGGGACGAGCTGGTCGAGCAATCGATCGCTTATGAAGCGGTCCAGTGGGACCGGCTGCGCGCCGATCGCTGATCGTTCAATCTGCCGGCCGTCTAAACGCGGCGGCCACTCGATCATCGCGGCCGGGGCGTCCTGCCAAGCGCCGTAATTATGCCGTGCATCATACGGATGTCGTTATAGGACCAGCCCGTCTTGGTCAGTGCGGTGCGCAAGGTCCGCAGCGTCATTTCGCGTCGTTCGGGCGGAAAGAAATAGCCGCTCTTGTCGAGGTCGCGGACCAGATGCTGGACGAATTCCTCAAGCTCGCCGTGCGGCGCGGGGGGATCGAGCGGCACATCGGGCGGACTCGCCAGCGCGACGCCTTTCGACCATTCATAGGCGAGCAGAATGACCGCCTGCGCGAGGTTGAGCGAGGCGAATTCCGGGTTGATCGGCACGGTGACGATCTTGTGCGCGAGGGCGACGTCGTCGGTTTCGAGCCCAGAGCGTTCGGCGCCGAAGACATAGGCCGAACGGCCTGCGCTGGCATGGACCTCGCGCGCCGCCGCCTCGGGGGTCAGCACCGGTTTGGTCACGCCGCGCTTGCGCACCGTCGTCGCATATATGGTCGTGCAATCGGCGACCGCGTCGGCGAGCGTATCGAAAACCCGCGCTTCGGCCAGAACATTATCGGCGCCCGACGCCGCGGGGCCCGCATCGGGGTTGGGCCAGCCGTCGCGGGGGCTCACGAGGCGCAGTTCGGTTAGCCCGAAATTGAGCATCGCGCGCGCCGCCTTGCCGATATTTTCGCCAAGCTGCGGACGGACGAGGACGATAACGGGGGGCGGGGCGGCCGCGGTCATTTGATCGGCCGCGCCGCCTCGGTGATCGTCGAGGCGAATTCCTCGAAATCCTTGGCTTCGGTGAAGTCGCGATAGACGCTGGCGAAGCGGATATAGGCGACATTGTCGAAGCCCTTGAGCGCTTCCATCACCATCGCGC
>CBINGC010000030.1:0-44585 GCA_966250105.1 uncultured Sphingopyxis sp.
GATCGTCGAGGTCGTCCGCTGCGAGGAATGCGAAGCGAGCGTGCCGGGCGGCTAGCTCCAGACGCGCCAGTAAAGCCAGCCGGCCCACAGCCAGCCGATAATCAGCAGACCACCACCGACCGGCGTGACCGCCCCCAGCCAGCGCGGCGCGCCCATCGCCATCGCATAGAGGGTCAGCGAAAAGATCGCGGCGCCGGCCAGCAGCATGATCGCCGGTCCGCGCGCAAAGCCCATGATTGCCAGTGCCGCAACCGCGTGGATCAGCTGATAGAGCCCGCCGGTGCGCAGCCATTCGGCCTCCTGCGGCCCCGATGCGCCATGCGCGCCGAACGCGCCCGCCGCGACCGCCATCGCCGCCGAAATCGCCGCAAACGCCCCGATCGCCATCACGCCGTCCTTTCATCCAAACCGCGCGCTCCATGCCCGCGCACGCGCCGAGTGACAAGGTGTGCGTGACAAGCCCTGCGAAATCGATTATGGGCGCCGCCAATCATGACAGTCAAAACCCTCCCCACCCAGCCGAAGGTCGGCATGGTTTCGCTCGGCTGCCCCAAGGCGCTCGTCGACAGCGAACGAATATTGACCAAGCTGCGCGCCGACGGCTACGGCCTGTCCCCCGATTATGCGGGCGCCGACGTCGTGCTCGTCAATACCTGCGGCTTCCTCGACTCGGCGAAGGAGGAAAGCCTTGAGGCGATCGGCGAAGCGATAGCCGAGAACGGCCGCGTCATCGTCACCGGCTGCATGGGCAACGAGGCCGAGGTCATCCGCGCGCGCTTCCCCAACGTGCTCGCGGTCACAGGCGCGCATCAATATGAGCAGGTCGTCGATGCCGTCCACGACGCCGCCCCGCCGACGCAGGGGCCTTTCGTCGATCTCGTGCCCGAAGGCGGGCTGAAGCTCACGCCGCGCCACTACAGCTATCTCAAGATTTCGGAAGGCTGCAACCACAGCTGCTCCTTCTGCATCATCCCCGATCTTCGCGGCAAACTTGTGTCGCGCCGCGTCGACGCGGTGCTCCGCGAGGCCGAGAAGCTCGTCGCTGCGGGGACGAAAGAACTGCTGGTGATCAGCCAGGACACGTCGGCCTATGGCGTCGACATCCGGCATGACCCGCGTCAGTGGCACGGCCGCGAGGTGCGCGCACATATGACCGACCTCGCGCGTGAACTCGGCCAGCTGCGCACCAGCGAAGGCCGCGCCCCCTGGGTGCGCCTCCACTATGTCTATCCCTATCCGCACGTCGACGCGGTGATCCCGCTGATGGCCGAGGGGCTGCTGACGCCCTATCTCGACATCCCCTTCCAGCACGCGGCGCCGAGCGTCCTCAAGCGCATGAAGCGCCCTGCGAACGAAGCGAAGGTGCTCGAGCGGCTCAAGGCGTGGCGCGTGATCGCCCCCGACATCTCGATCCGTTCGAGCTTTGTCGTCGGCTTCCCCGGCGAGACCGAGCAGGACTTCCAATATCTCCTCGACTGGCTCGACGAAGCGCAGCTCGACCGCGTCGGCGCCTTTCGCTTCGAACCAGTCGCTGGCGCGCAGGCGAACGCGCTCGACGATCAGGTGCCCGAAGAGGTCAAGGAAGAACGATACCAGCGGATCATGGCGAAAACCGCCGCGATCAGCGCCGCCAAGCTCGAAACCAAGATCGGCCGCACGCTGCCCGTCATCATCGACGAAGTCGGCGAAGCCGACGAGGACGGCAGCATCGGCGCCACCGGCCGCTCACAGGCCGACGCACCCGAGATCGACGGCCACGTCTATCTGCGCGACGTCGCCGCGACGTTGAAGCCTGGTGACATCGTCGACGTCGAAATCGAGGACGCCGACGAGCATGACCTGTTCGGGGTGGTCGGCTAGCCGCCCGAGCCTCGCCCCGGCGCCTGTCGCTCCAGCCAGCGCTTGCCTGCGGGCGTGATCAGCGACGGCGGCAGATCCCGCCCGACTTCGTTATACACCGCTGCGACGTCGGGCCGTTGTTTTAGCGGCGGGAACTGGTCTTCGGCACCAGTGCGCCCCGCCAAGGTCGTGAATTCCTGCCCCTGCAGGTTGCGGAGCATGTCGGTGCGCAAATCGGGATCGCGCAGCGACTCGATGACAATTTCGGCTGCACGGTCATCCTGCCCCGCGCATTGCAGGGCTTGCACGGTCGCAGCCGGATCGCTTGCCCGATCGCTCTCAATCTTTGCGAGCAGCGCCGGGAGCTCGTCCTTGCGTCCCAGCATCGCAAGCGCGCAGGCGCGATCGGAGGCGATGATTTGTTTGACATAAGCGCTGCCATATTGGTTCGCGACGAAGGCCGCCCGCTCGGACGCTGCGAGCGTCTTGTCCCACTCCGTCATCCGCGAAAGCCGACCGCTGCGATTGGCAACGAAATTAACCAGCCACCCATTTTTCTTGGCGTCGAATGGAATCGCCGCCATCGCGTCGAAAAGCCCGCTCGCTTCCGCTTCACGCCCCAGTCCGTCGAGGGCGTTGACGCGCGCGTCGAGCGCCCAGAAATGAAACTCCCCGAGCATCGCCAGCGCCTCGGGCTTGGCAAACTCTTGGGTCAGCGTCAGGACCTCGTCATAATACCCCGCCTCGTTGAGCGCGGTCGCGAGATCGGAAAGCTTCTCGACATTCTTGGGGTCGCTACGCAGTTCCGCGCGCGCCCTATCGATATTGACAGCGAAGGCGGTCGACATGTTTGGGCCCGCTCGGCGCTCCAACTCGGGCCAGAAAGCCGCATAGCGACGATCGCTCAACAAGCGGAAATACCAGTAGGGCTCGGTTATGCTGGCCAGCAAGGGCCGCGCCGCCTCGACATGGCCCGCCTCGACCTCACGTCGGAACAGATTCTCGCGCACAAAATCCTGGCTGCGGTCGGGCAATGTCCGAAAGACCGACGCATTCAGAAAACGCTGATTCAGCATCAGCGCGAAATCCTGGCGATCGGCGGCTTCAAGCTTGCCATCGAGCCAGCGGAAATTGTTGAACGGGTCGGCCAGGCCGCCGGCATCCGCGGGCTTGCCGGCTGCCGCGATCAGACGATCGATCGCCGGCGCATATTGTTTCGCCTCAAACGCAATCATGACCGTGGCGATGGGCGCCACAACCGGACCGTTGACCTTCTCGTTCTGGATCAGCAGCACATAGGCCTCGTCATAGCGCTTCTCGTCGATCGCGCATTGCAGGTCGAAGCGCAGCTTGAACGCCGTGTAGGACGGATCGAATGATTTGCGGGCGATCATCTCCGTGAGCGCCGGAAGTATATCGCGGCAAGCGCTGGTGTCATCAGCGCCGTAAAGCGTCTTGAATCGCTGCTCGAGCTGGCTGTTGCTGAGGCTGCGCAGATCAGCCGCGGGCGGTTCCGCCGCTTGCGCCCCGAACGAAAATATCGCGGGAAGAACGACGCCGCCGACCCAGAATCGCAAATCGATACCCCCCATTAATGCGGGTGGATCATGCAGCGATTTCGGAACCCTGTCAAAAGAGAGGGGTGATCAGAACAGCCTCGTAATCCCGTAAAAAACCGCCGCGACGATCGCGCTCGCGGGGATGGTGATGAACCAGGCCGCGACGACATTGCCCGCGACGCCCCAGCGCACCGCGCTCGCCCGGCGCGCTACCCCCGCGCCAATGATACTGCCGGTGATCGTGTGCGTCGTCGATACGGGGATGCCTAGCAGGCTGGCGGTGAACACCATGATCGACCCGCCGGTCGAGGCGGCGAAGCCCTGATGGTGCGACAGCTTGGTGATGCGGCCGCCCATCGTTTCGATGATTTTCCACCCGCCCGACAGCGTGCCGAGCGCAATCGCGACATAGCAACTGAACGCGACCCAGTGCGGGATATGGAATTCTCCGCCCAGATAACCGGTCGAATAAAGGAGCACGGTGATGATCCCCATCGTCTTTTGCGCGTCGTTCAAACCGTGGCTCAGCGAATAGGCGGCCGATGAAAAGAGATGGAGGTGGCGGAAGGTCTTTTCGGCAAAACTGGCGGTCGCGCGGCGCAGTGCCCAACTGCTGACGAGCATCACGAGCATCGCGAGCAGCATGCCGAGCATCGGCGACAGGAAGATGGCGATGACGGTCTTGTTGAGCCCCGTCCACTCGATCCCCTCGAACCCCGCATGCGCGACGCCCGCGCCGACGATGCCGCCGACAAGGGCGTGACTCGACGAGGACGGGATGCCCTTCAGCCAGGTGACGACATTCCAGAACATCGCGCCGACAAGCGCGCCGAACACGACCGCGGGGGTCACCAGATCCTTGTCGATGATCCCCTTGCCGATCGTTTCGGCGACCTTGTGGAGCTCGGGAAAGATGATCGACAGGAAATAAGCGGCGAAGTTGAAGAAGGCGGCGAACAGCACAGCCTGCACCGGGCGCAGCAATCGTGTCGCGACCACCGTCGCGATGCTGTTGGCCGCGTCGTGCAGGCCGTTCAGAAAGTCGAATGCCAGCGCAAGAATGACGAGGCCGACGAGAAGCGGGAAAGCGAGTTCGTGCATGAGGACGCCCTCCGCTTACGCGTGGTCGATGACCAGACCGTCGATTTCGTTCGCGACATCCTCGAAACTGTCGGTGACGCGTTCGAGGTGACGGAACAGTTCGCGCGCGATCAGGAAGCGCGTCGGGTTCGCCTCCCCATGTTCGCGGAACAGGCGCTTGAGGCCGGCGGCGTGGATATCGTCCGCATGCCCCTCCATCCGCACCAGCCGTTCGGTGAGTTCGTGGAGGCGCGGACCGTTGGCGCCGATGTTGCGGAGCAGCGGCAGCGCCTCGGCCGTCAGGCGCGCGGCATCGACGATGATGCCCGCGATGTCGCGCATCTCGGGCTCGAATTCGGTGACGTCATAGAGGTCGACGGCACCCGCGGTCTTCTGCATCTCGTCGATCGCATCGTCCATCGAGGCGATCAGGTCGGTGATCGCGCTGCGGTCGAACGGGGTCAGGAAAGTGCGGCGGACGGTCTGAAGCACTTCGCGCGTGATCGCGTCGGCGTCATGCTCGCGCTCGATGATCTCCTGGACATGGTCGGCCATGCCCTCGCCGCCCTGCAGCATCCGCGACAAGGCGTTCGCCCCCGCGACGAGCGTCGCGGCGTGGCTTTCGAACAATTCGAAGAAATTTCCCTGTCGCGGCAGCAAACGCTGAAACCATGCGAACATCCGGCTTACCCCTGTCTTGTCACTTATATTCTGGACCACATCGCGCGGCTGCGCGACCGCGCGGAAGCCGCTGTCGCCGAACGAACGGATGAGCGCCTGCAAATCGGGCTCGTCGACCGCCGATGCGGCATCGCTGAACGAGAACCATTTGCGGTCGCGTTCGTCCATTTCTTTCCAGTCGGCGAGTTCGTTGGTCACTGCGAGCGGAAAGACTTCGACATTGTACATGATCGAGGCGCCGTTCGCGCGGCGCTTCCTATATTCATAGCTGCCGATCGGCGTCGGGCAGATCGCGCCGATAACACCCGCCTCTTCCTCCGCCTCGACCGCCGCGGCGGCGTGACGCGTCATTCCGTTCAGCGGATTGCCCTTCGGCACCACCCAGCGTTTGGTTTCGCGCGACGTGATCAGCAGGATTTCGGTCGGGCCATCCTGCGCCGGACCGCCGAATCGATAGGGGAGAACCGCGATCTGGCGCATTGGGATCAATCCTTTCCTATCGTTGATGCGGCGCGGTGGCCGAATGATGACAATCGGGTTTCGCCCCTATGACAATAATGTGACAGCCACAAGGGACGGCGCTTCTCCATCCTCTACTTTCAAGGCTGTCAATTCGATTGCAAAATGCAACGCGGTGCGTAAGCTGAGCCCAAAGACAGATGGGAGACAGACGATGGCAGGCACGGCGACGATGGAACGCCCCGTGGACGCAAAGGCTGCACCGGTCGATCAGGATGTGCTGATCGTCGGCGCCGGCATTTCGGGTATCGGCATGGCCGTGCATCTGCAGATGAATTGTCCCGACCATAGCTTCGCGCTCGTCGAGCGTCGCGAACAGCTTGGCGGCACCTGGGATCTTTTCCGTTACCCCGGCATCCGTTCGGACAGCGACATGCACACGCTCGGCTTCATCTTCGAACCGTGGAAGCATGAAAAATCGATCGCCGACGGCCCGGCGATCCTCGAATATCTCAATCGCATCGTCGATGAGCGGCATATTCGCGAGCGCATCCGCCTCGACAGCAAGGTCGTCGGCGCCGACTGGGACAGCGCCGCGGCGCGCTGGACGGTGACGATGGAGGACGGCAAGGGCGCGACATCGACGACGACCGCGCGCTGGCTTTATCTCGGCTCGGGCTATTATGATTATGACGAGCCCTTCGACGCCGGGTTCGCGGGGCGGGAGGATTTCCACGGTCAGATCATCCACCCGCAATTCTGGCCGAAGGACCTCGATTACAGCGGCAAGAAGGTCGTCGTGATCGGATCGGGCGCGACCGCGGTCACGATCGTCCCGTCGATGAAGGAAGCCGCGCATGTCACGATGCTCCAGCGCACGCCGACCTGGTATTTCATCCGCCCCGCAAAGGACGGTTTCGCTAACTTCCTACGCAAATTCCTGCCCGAAAAGCTCGCCTACAAGATCACGCGCTTCAAGAATGTCCGCCTGCAAGACATCGCGTTCCGCCGTGCGCGTGAGAAGCCCGAGAAGGTCAAGGAATTCCTGACCAACAAGCTGAAGGCGAGCCTGGGCGACCATTATGATGCCGAGGCCTTCACCCCGCCCTATAATCCCTGGGAACAGCGGCTGTGCCTCGTCCCCGACGCCGATTTCTTCGAGGCGATGAAGGCGGGCAAAGCCTCGGTCGTGACCGATCATATCGAAAAGTTCGACGCGGCGGGCATTCAGCTCAAATCGGGCAAGCATCTGGACGCCGACATCATCATCACCGCGACAGGCCTCAAGCTTGCGGTCGCGGGCAAGATTCCGGTGCGCATCGACGGGGCGCCAGTCGATTGGCACGATCATTATTATTACAAGGCGTGCATGTTCTCGAACGTCCCGAACTTCTCGGCGGTGTTCGGCTATCTCAACGCGAGTTGGACGCTGCGCGCCGACGTCGTGTCCGAATATGTCTGCCGCGTGCTCAACCATATGCGCGATACGGGGACGACCGTTGCGACCCCCGCGCTCGCCGATCCGTCGAGCCTCGAAGAGGAAAATGTCTTCGACTTCTCGTCGGGCTATATCCAGCGTTCGCTGCATATCATGCCCAAGAGCACGGCGTCGCTGCCGTGGCGGCTCAGCCAGAATTATGTGCAGGACCGGATCGACATGCGCACCGGCGCGATCGCCGATGGCGTGCTGACGTTCAGCAATGCGAAGGCGGGGGTTGCGGCGGCGCCGGCGGAACTCGAAGCCGCGGAATAGGCCCTATCCCCTCCCCCTTGATGGGGGAAGGATATGAAGCCCTATCGCGTCAGCGATTAGGCGGAGTTGGATGGGGGTGACAGCGCGCCATGGCACCATCGCTTCAGGCCGAGGCCGCACCCCCACCGCTGCGACTAGCGAACAAGTTCGCAAGTCTCGCTGCCTCCCCCATCAAGGGGGAGGCGCTCGCCGTCAATCCGCGTGCTCGGGCTTGCCCTTGGTCGAGCCCTTGGCGAAATCCTCGAGCTGCTTTTCGGTCATGCTGTCTTCCATCTGTTTCGACGCGCCCTTGAGTTTCGACTTGGGCGTGTCGCCGCGCTTGGCGCTGAGCGCGGCGCCGGCAGCTTTCTGTTGGGCTTTCGATTTGGCTGGCATGGTCTTTCTCCTTGCCCGCCCCGCTAGCCATTAACGATCGTGCCGCCGTTGGGATGCAGCACCTGACCCGACATATAGCTGCTGTCGTCGCAGGCGAGGAACAGGAAGCAGGGCGCGACCTCATTGGGTTCGCCCGGCCGCTTCATCGGCGTGCTTTCGCCGAAGCTCGCTACTTTCTCCGCAGGAGCGCCGCCGCGCGGGTTGAGCGGGGTCCAGATCGGGCCCGGCGCGACGCCGTTCACACGAATGCCCTTCTCGATCAGATTTTCGCTAAGCGAGCGGGTGAAGGCGGTGATCGCACCCTTGGTGGCGCTGTAATCGAGCAGGCCCTTCGACCCCTGATACATTGTGACGCTGGTGCAATTGACGATCGCCGACCCTTTCTTGAGGTGCGGCAGCGCGGCCTGCACCAGATAGAACATGCCGAAGATGTTGGTCGCGAAGGTCTGCTGTAGTTGCTCTTCACTGATGTCGCGAATATCGGCAGCGGGATGCTGCTCGCCGGCATTGTTGACCAAAATGTCTAGGCGACCGAGCTTCGCGACCGTTTGCTCGACGATCCTCTCGCCCGCCTTCGGCTTGCCGACATCGGCCTTGATCGCGATCGCGCGCCGCCCTTCACCCTCGACGATCGCGGCGGTTTCGACGGCATCGGCCCGGTTTTCGAGATAGACGATCGCGACGTCGGCGCCCTCTCGCGCGAACAGCGCGCAGACCGCGCGGCCGATGCCGCTGTCGCCGCCGGTGACGATCGCCACCTTGCCGTCGAGGCGGCCCGAGCCCGGATAGCGCGGCTGCCATTTGGGCGCGCGGTCGAGGTCCGCTTCACGGTCGGACGGCGGTTTGGCGATCGTCTTGCCGCTACCGACGTCGCGGCGCAGCTTCGCCGCCGCGCTTCGCTTGCCTTTCTTTTCCTTCGCGCTTTCGCCGACCTTGCCGGCTTTGGGCTGCTTCGCCATGGCCTTGTCCTGTTCAGTTGATGGGGAGGAAATCGCGCGCATATTCTTGCCTGACGACCTTAACGAGCGCGCCGGTCATCGGGAGGTTGATCTTGTAGCTTCCCTCGGCGTAGGCGCCGATTTCATAAGGCGCGATCGCGATCGTCAGGCGGTCGAGATAGCGCCCGTCCGACGAGCCGAGCCACAATGTCTGTGCCGACGCCGGCGGGCATTTGGCGAAGACGCTGTCGGGCGCCTCCTCAATTCCCTTTGCCGCCTTCGCACGCTTTATCCCGGCGCAAAAACCGTCACGGACCGCCGCGTCGAACGCCGCGCTGCTCTGAAACAGGTCGAGCGGCTTCATCCGCTTGCGCCGGTTGCGATCCCAGATCAGCGTGTCGAAGGTCTGCATGCCGTGCGCACCGCCCGAATAGGTTCCGATCTCCGCCGACAGGCTGAGGAAGCGCGCCGTGCTGGTGACGCGCTGCCAGGTCTGGAGATGGCTATGCTTGCGATAGGGGAACCCCTCCTTTTCCGCCGCGTCCTTGTCGCGCTGAGCCGCGGCGATCAGCGCCTCGCGTTTGGTCGCCCGATCCTCGTCGAGCATTTTCGCCAGTTCGGGAATTCGCGCGGCGTCGGCGGGGTAGGAATAAGCGAATTCGATCAGCTCATTGTTTTCGCTGACATCGGACGCCGGCGCGTCCTTCGCTGCCTCGTCGGCGGCCGCCTCCGGCGGCGCACCCGGCACCGAGGCCGCGGCGACCTTTTCGGCCTTGGTCGGCTCGTCTTCGGAACAGCCCGCCAGCAACAGCGCGCCGGCCAGGATCGGGATGGCGTTTCGCCAATGTAGGTCAATGATCATGCGGACATAACGCGAGGAATCGACAAAGTTTCCCCACCGGCCTAGCACCGCGTGCATGACCGACTATTCCGACCTGATCCAGCCCGACAAGGGACAGGACGCCCGCCCCATCCATCTCATCGACAAAAAGGGTTATGACGAATGGCTGAGGGGCCGCAGCGCGCGCGAACGCGCGCATCTGGCGGCGGTCGGCTTCAAGCCCGACGCCTTCGTCCATGCGATCCTGCCGGGCGACGATCCCGAAAAATGGGCCGTCGTCACCACCGTCGCCGATGCCGCGAACCTGTCGGCCTGGTGCCTCGCCAAGCTTGGACAGATTTTGCCCGAGGGCCGCTACCGGCTGGAAGGTCAGCAGCCGGGCAAGGCGCTGTTCGGATGGATGAGCGCGCAATATCGCTTCGACGCCTATAAATCCAATGCGCCCACCAAGGGATCGCGCGTCCTGCTGACGACCGACGTCGGCGCGATCGCGCCGATGGTGGCGGAGATGCGCGCGGTCGCGCTGGTCCGCGACCTCGTCAACACGCCCGCCGCCGACATGGGACCCGCCGCGATCGAAAAAGAAGCCGAGCGCATCGCCAAGGCGCATGGCGGCAAGCTGACGGTCACCAAGGGCGAGGCGCTCGAACAAGGCTATCCGATGATCCATGCGGTCGGACGCGCCGCGGCGAAACATCACGCGCCGCGGTTGATCGAGATCGAGTGGGGCAAGGAGGATCATCCGCGAATTGCCCTCGTCGGCAAGGGGATCAGCTTCGACAGCGGCGGGCTCGACATCAAGCCGGCGGCCGGGATGCGGTTGATGAAGAAGGATATGGGCGGCGCCGCGCATGTCCTTGCGCTCGCCGAACTGGTGATGGCAAGCGGGCTACCGGTGCGGCTGCACTGTCTGGTCGCGGCGGCCGAAAATGCGATTTCAGCGGACGCCTTCCGCCCCGGCGACGTGCTGAGGAGCCGCAAAGGTTTGACGGTCGAGATCGGCAACACCGACGCCGAGGGCCGGCTCGTGCTCGGCGACGCGCTGACGAAGGCGGGCGAAGCCAAGCCCGAGCTGATCGTCGATTTCGCTACGCTGACCGGCGCCGCACGCGTCGCGCTCGGCCCCGACCTGCCCCCGCTGTTCGCCAATGACGACGCGCTGGCCGAAGCGATGCTGGCGGGCGGGACCGAGCGCGACGATCCCTTGTGGCGCATGCCGCTGTGGGATCCCTATGCCGACCTGCTCGAAACCGACATTGCCGACCTGGGCAATGCCGGCAGTTCGCCCTTCGCCGGGACGATCACCGCCGCATTGTTCTTGAAGCGCTTCGTCCCCGAAGACACCGCCTGGGCGCATCTCGACACCTTCGCCTGGCGCCCGTCGGCCAAGCCCGGCCGGCCCAAGGGCGGCGCAGCACTGGGATTGCGGGCGGCGTGGGCGATGCTCCAGGCACGCTACGACCGCCGCGCGAAAGGCTGAACATTCTTGATAAAGGCGGCCCTGCTGGTCTAATGGCCCGCGATTGTCCGCGCCCGGCGGACCTCGGGTTTCAACAGGACGGCCAGTGACAGCAGACAGCGGTGAAATTTCAGCGGCCAATCGCGTGCGCATGGGGCGTCCCGGCGCCGCCGGCGCGGGCCGCGACCGGTTCGGTCTGACGGGAAGCTCGCAGCCCTTCGACCCGCGCGTCGTCGCGATCCGTCCCGACCTCGCCGATATTGCCGTCGCCGGCACGCACTTCGCCCCGCATTATGCCGCGCCGATGATGCGCAGCGGCGTGCTGCCCGCCGCGGCGCTGCGCGCATCGCCGTCGCTCGATGCCGACCAGACGAGCGAATTGCTGTTCGGCGAAGGCTTCGCCCTGCTCGACCTGACCGGCGGCTGGGCCTGGGGCTATTGCCTCGCCGACCATTATGTCGGCTATCTCGCCGCCGAAGCCCTTGCCGCGCCGATCGCGCCGACGCACCGCGTCGAAATGATCGAAGCGATGCTCCACAGCGCCCCCGACGCGGCGAGCGGCGGCCCCGCCGTCCTGCCGCGCGGCGCGCTGGTGATGGGCGAAGTCGAGGGCGAATGGCTCGTGACCTCGCACGGTTATCTACCGCTCGCCGCGCTCGCCGACGTGGCGACCGAGGACAGCGACCCCGCCGAACTGGCCGAGCAGATGATCGGCACCCCTTATCTTTGGGGCGGACGCACGGCCAAGGGCGTCGATTGCTCGGGTCTCGTCCAGCTCGTGTGGAGCGCGGCGGGGGTGCAACTGCCGCGCGACAGCGACCTTCAGTTGGCCGCGCTCGGCGCCGACAAGGACGTCGATCCGGCGGCGCTCGCGCGCGGCGACCTCGTCTTCTTTTCCGGCCATGTCGGCATCATGGCCGACGGGCAGAATATCATCCATGCCAGCCGACGATGGATGGCGGTGAAGGCCGAGCCGCTGGCCGACGTCATCGCGCGTTCGGCTGCAAAGGATCATGATCCGCCGGTGAGCGGATATAAAAGACTGCGATAACATATGACACAGACGGTTTTCATCGACGGCGCGGCGGGAACGACGGGCCTCGAAATCGCCGAGCGGCTTGCCGGACGGAGCGAATTTTCGCTGGTCACGCTGGACGAGGCGCGCCGCAAGGACACCGCGGCGCGGCGCGAGGCATTGAACGACGCCGATTTCGTCATCCTCTGTCTGCCCGACGACGCGGCGCGCGACGCGGTGGCAATGATCGAGGGCGGTCGCACGCGCGTCATCGACGCCTCGACCGCGCACCGTGTCGCACCGGGCTGGGTCTATGGCTTCCCCGAAGTCAGCGGCCATGATGCCGTGGCCACAGCGGCGCGCGTGTCGAACCCCGGCTGCTATTCGACCGGCTTCATCGCGCTCGTCGCCCCGCTGGTACGCGCGGGCCTGCTTCCCGCCGACTGGCCCTATATCTGCCACGCGGTCAGCGGCTATTCGGGCGGCGGCAAGGCTTTGATCGAACGGTTCGAGCAGGATGCAGACATCGCATGGCGCGGCTATGCGCTGACGCTGGGCCATAAGCATGTGCCCGAAATGCAGGCGCGATGTGGCCTGTCGATCGGGCCGCTCTTCTCGCCGGCCGTGATCGCGGCGCATCGCGGCATGGTCGTCGAGGTGCCGTTGCCACTGAACGCGATGCCCGCCGCCGGTTCGCCCGATGCCCTGCGCGCCGCCCTCGCCGATTTCTATGGCACGAGCCCGATCGTTGTCATGGGCGCGGCGCCCGAAGGCGGCGAAATGCTGCTCCGCGCGAGCGATGCGGGCGACGATCGGATCGAATTGCTCGTCTTTGCCAATGAAGACGCCAGCCAGGCGCGGCTGGTCGCACGGCTCGACAATCTGGGCAAGGGCGCGAGCGGTGCCTGCGTCCAGAACCTCAACCTCATGGCGGGACTGCCCGAGACCGCGGGCCTGCGTCTGTAGCGCCTAGTGCACCGTGTCGAGGATATCCTCGACCGACAAATAGGTGATCAGCCGCTCGATCTGGCGCCAGCGTGCGAAATGGACGTGGTTGCCGAGCGCGCGATATTGCTCGGCGCGCGCGGCGGCCGCGAACCCCGCCTCTTCGCCATGCAGGGTGATCAGCGCATGGGCATCCTCGACCGCGGCGCGATCGGCAAGAAAGGGTGCTGGCAGGTGCATCACGTTCCCGGTCCGTTATTTGGAATCTCGACCTACGCCGCCGGGCCTCACCGCCTCGTTCCCAACCGTGATGAACATGCGGGTAAGGTTAACGGAAGCCCTCGCCGGTTAACCCTGCTGTCGCCCGCTCAACCCCCTTTGACGCCGCGCGCGGCCCGTGTAGACAGGCGGCATGCGCAAGATCCTGAAATATGCCGCCCTCGCCCTGCTGCTCCTGCTGATCGTCGCGGGCGTGACGCTCTACATCATGTCGCGGCCCGATGTGGCGCGCTTCTCGACCGCGGAACTCAGCGGCCGGGTGCCGGTGATGGCA
Source organism: uncultured Sphingopyxis sp. (assembly GCA_966250105.1). Taxonomy (GTDB): domain Bacteria; phylum Pseudomonadota; class Alphaproteobacteria; order Sphingomonadales; family Sphingomonadaceae; genus Sphingopyxis. Next base: position 13,498 of record CBINGC010000030.1, read on the forward strand.
TCGCAGCGCACCGAGACATTTCCCACGATCAACGTGCCCGAGGCGACGAACTGGCCCGCGGGCCAGGCCCCGCGCGCCGCGCAGGGGCTCACCGTCGCGCGTTTTGCCGAAGGGCTCGATCACCCGCGCACGATGCTGGTGCTGCCCAATGGCGATGTGCTCGTCGCCGAATCGCAGAGCCCACCGCGCAAGGATGGCGGCGTGCAGGGCGCGGTGATGAAGAATCTGATGGGCAAGGGCGGCGCGGGACGCCGTCCCTCGGCGAACCGCATCACGCTGCTTCGCGACGCCGACGGCGACGGCAAGGCCGAGGTGAAGAGCGCCTATATCACCGGTCTCAACTCGCCCTATGGCATGGCGCTGGTTGGCGACACGCTCTATGTCGCGAACACCGACGCGCTGCTCGCCTTTCCCTATGTCGCGGGCGAGGCGAAGATGAGCGGCAAGCCCGCGAAGGTCGTCGACCTTCCCGCCAAGGGAACCAACCGCCATTGGACCAAGAGCCTCGCCGCCGCGCCCAACGGCTGGCTCTATATCGGCGTCGGCGCCGATTCGAACATCGGCGAGGCGGGCATGAACCGCGAGTTCCGCCGCGCGAGCGTGCTCGAGGTGCGGCCCGAGAATAAATATATGCGCACCTTCGCCGCGGGCATCCGCAACCCCGTGGGGCTCGCTTTCTATCCCGGCAGCGACCGGCTGTGGACGGTCGTCAACGAACGCGACATGCTCGGCAGCGACTTGGTGCCCGACTATCTGACCGACCTCGACGAAGGCGATTTCTATGGCTGGCCCTGGTATTATTGGGGCGGCTTCATCGATCCGCGCGTCGCGCCCGAGGCCGAGGATCGCCGGCAATATGTGAAGCGTCCCGAATATGGCCTCGGCGCGCATACCGCGCCGCTTGGCATGACCTTCACCGAAGGCCTCGATCTCGGCGAACGCTGGGCGAACGGCGCATTGATCGCGCGCCATGGGTCGTGGAACCGCGATCCCGTCGCGGGCTATGACGTGGTGTTCGTGAAGTTCGACGCCAATGGCAAACCCGCCCGCGCCCTGCCGATCACCTTGCTCGACCAGTTCCTCGGCAAGGACGGCGAGACGACCCGCGGACGCCCGGCCGACGTCAAGGTTGCGAAAGACGGCAGCGCGCTGGTCGCCGACGACACCGGCGGGGTGATCTGGCGGGTGGCGAAGGCGGGTTGATCTCCAGAATATATCGTCATTGCGAGCGGAGCGAAGCAATCCAGAGTAGGCGTAAACCGCCCTGGATTGCTTCGCTGCGCTCGCAATGACGGGATGATTGGACCGGTTTCGGTGGCTGACAGACCATAAAGACCGTCGCCCCCGCGCAGGCGGGGGCCGCCAGCCGCCTTACTCGGCGGCGTTGCGTAAACCGACAACGGCCCCCGCCTTCGCGGGGACGACGGTTTCACTCGGGGGTCGTCAAACCCGCATCGGCATCAGCACATAGAGCGCCGGGCTCTTCTCGCTTTCGCGGATCAGCGTCGGCGCGTTGGCGTCGGCGAGGTGGAGTTCCACATTGTCGCCGTCGACCTGCCCCAATATGTCGCTGAGGTAGCGCGCGTTGAAGCCGATCTCCATCGCGTCGCTGTCATAACCCGCCGCAAGCTCTTCGGCCGCGGTGCCATTCTCGGGGCTGGTAACGCTCAGCGTGATACGGTCCTTGTCGAGCCCGACCTTCACCGCGCGCGTCTTTTCGCTCGCGATCGTCGATACGCGGTCGACGCCTTGGAACAGGCTCTTCGGATCGACCTTGAGCAGCTTGTCGTTCGCGGTCGGGATCACGCGGCTGTAATCGGGAAAGGTGCCGTCGATCAGCTTCGAGGTCAGCACCGCATGGCCGAGCTGGAAACGGATCTTGCTCGCCGAAAGGCTGATTTCGACATTGCCCTCGGCCTCGTCGAGCAGCTTGCGGATTTCACCGACGCATTTGCGCGGCACAATGACGTCGGGCATCGACGCGGCGCCGTCGGGGCGCGTGACCGTATAGCGCGCGAGGCGGTGGCCGTCGGTCGCGGCGGCCTTCAGCACCGGGCCGGTCGCATCCTCGGCGACGTGGAAGAAGATGCCGTTCAGATAATAGCGCGTTTCCTCGGTCGAGATCGCGAAGCGCGTCTTGTCGATGATCTGGATGAGCTCAGCGACGGGCAGTTCGAAATTGGTCGGCAGCTCGCCCTCGGCGATCACCGGGAAATCGTCGCGCGGCAGCGTCGGCAGATTGAAGTTCGAGCGGCCCGCCTTGACTTGCATCTTGCCTTCGGCGGCGGCGAGGCTGACCTCCGACCCTTCGGGCAGCTTGCGCGCGATTTCGAAGAGCGTGTGCGCCGATACCGTCGTCGTGCCCGGCGTTTCGACCTTGGCCGCGATCGTTTCGACGACCTGCAGGTCGAGGTCGGTCGCCATCAGTTTCAATTGCCCCGACGCGTCGGCTTCGATCAGGACGTTCGAGAGGATCGGGATCGTGTTGCGCCGCTCGACCACCGACTGGACGTGGCCGAGGCTCTTCAACAACACTGCGCGTTCGATCGTCGCTTTCATTCTAAATCGCCATCCCTGTGCTTTCCGCGGGAAAAGTCCCTGAGGGACAGAGCATCGGAGGCGATTCGCGCCCCGATTCTGGCCCCTGAAAATGTCCACCTTCCTTAACGCACGCGTCGGCGGGCGCAAGCCATGCTTGCAAAGCGGCGGCAATCGCGCGAATTAGGGTTCAGACCCGCCACTTACGGCCCCGAGGTTTGAAGCGATTTTGTTCAGAGCAAGGAAGCAAGACGCAGGAATATGTCGATATTTCAAGACTTGCTGACGCAGCCATGGACAAAATCGATCAAATCCCGAAGGGACGTTGAAATGGCTTCGATCTTGGACCTGTGCGGCCTTGCGGGTAGCGATGCTACCCGCGGCGACCACCCAAACCCAATATCTTCGCCATTTAAACGCCTCGGGTCCGTAAGTGGCGGGTCTGAACCCTAACGCCATGCGGCGGTGGGGCTTTCTTTTCCTGATGGCGATGGCGATGCCCGTCGCGGCGCTCGCCGCGCCGCCCGTCGCGCTTGGCATTTTCGACGGCTGGGGCGCCTTTCGCGACCCCGCCACGCCGCGCTGCTATGCTATCGCCACGCCCGCCGCGACGGTGGGCACGCCGCGGGTGAAGGCCTATGCCAGCGTCGGTACCTGGCCGAAGTCGCGCATCCGCGGCCAATTCTATGTCCGCCTTTCGAAAGCGCGCGCGCCCGATCGCGAATTGCGTCTGACGATCGGCAGCCGCCGCTTCATCCTGACCGGCAACGGCGCGCACGGCTGGGCGAGCGACGCGCGCATGGACGCCGCGATCGTCGCCGCAATGCGCTCGGCGCCTAGCATGAGCGTCGAGAGCGGCACGGCCGACGGGCGAGCGATTGCCGACACCTATCGATTGCGCGGCGCGGCGACCGCGATCGACGCGGCGGCGCTGGGATGCGCGCGGCTGCGCTGAGGCGCCTAACCCCGACCCAGCTTCGCAAGCTCGGCGGCGAGAAAGTCGAGGACAAGCCGCACCCGCGGAACATGGCGCAGCCGTTCGTGGGTCAGCAACCACAGTCCCGTCGTATCCTCGCTTTTAGGCGGGAGGCAGCGGATCAGATCGGCCTCGCGGTCGGCGAGGAAGGCGGGCAGGATCGTCAGGCCCATCCCCGAACGCACCCCCGCGAGCAGGCCCGAACCGCTGTCATATTGCATGACCACCGACTCTTCGAGCCGATATTGCCTGAGCCACGCCTGATAGGGTTCCCATACGCCGCCGCCGCCGCCGATGAAGGGATGAGCAGCCAGTTCGTCGCGCGTGTGCGGGATGCCGTGGCGGTCGGCATAGTCGCGGCTGCAATAGAGCGTCCACGGATTGTCGGCGACGCGCCGGCCGACGAGGCCCGCGCCGGTCGGTTGCTTGCTGCTGCGGATCGCGATGTCCGCCGCGCCGGCGGCAAGGTCGCGCGGCTCGTCCGACGTGTCGAGATGAATATGGATGCTCGGGTGCGCGGCGCGCAGGTCGCGGAGGATCGGCGGCAGGATCGTCACGGCAAAGATTTCCATCGTCGTCACGCTGACCGTCCCGCCCGCATCACGCGACCGTGCGCCCGCCGCTTCGCCGAAGCGGTTGGCGGCATCGCGGACGGCGATCGCGCTCGCCAGCATAGCCTCGCCGACAGGGGTCAGCGCGTAGCCCGCCTGCCGCCGCTCGAACAGGTTGAGACCTGTCGCGGCTTCCAATGCGGCGATGCGCCGGGCCACCGTCGTCTGGCTGACGCGCAGCGCCTGCGCGGCGGACAGGGTGCTGCCCGTTTCCGCCACCGCCAGAAAGGCCTTGAGGTCGTTCCAATCGTACATGACGCCTTGTGCGTCATAATTGTCCCGGCCTCATTCTGCAATTTTGCAGAATGCCTCGGCAACATCGTTGCTCCTCTCGTCTCTCTCGATCGCTTATTTTCGTCTCACCGGCTTCCTCCCCTCCTCTTCAGCCGGACGATGGAGATACAAGATGCAAAAGCTTCTGATCCTCGCCGCCCTCGCTGCCGTATCGACCGGCCAGCCTGCATCGGCACAAACTGTCTCTGCGAACCCCAGCGTCGCGGTGGCGCACCGCGACCTCGACCTTCGGACCGAGGCGGGCACCAGGACGCTCGACCGCCGGATCTGGCGCGCCGTCGTCGCGGTGTGCGGAACCGCGCCCGATTATGATATCGAAGGAAAAAATGAGATGCGCCAGTGCCGCCGCGACACGCGGCGCGTCGCCTCCGCAGAGGCCGATCTGGCGATTGCCGGCGCCTCGCGCGACCAGAAGATTCAGGTCAGTTCGATCGGCAAATAGCCTGCGGGCCCCTTGTTGCAGGGCCCCAATAGCCGGGGCGGCGATCCGGGCACGGTCGCCGTCCCGGTGTGCTGCTCGAAACCCCTTGCCCGCCCCTTGCCGATCCTTACATACAGGCGCACGAATATTTCTTCGTGCAGAAATGAGGATCGCCTTGCCATGCCCCGTAAAAGCCTGTCCGCACCGCTCGCGATGGTTGCCCTGATGATGCCGGCGACCATGACGCCGGCAGCGGCCCAAGCGGCTGAAGGGGCGGCCGAAGCGGCGGGGACATCGGCTCCGGCTCCAGCGCTCGCCTATCCCGACACGACGCGCGGCGACACGGTCGATCCGCAGTTCGGCGTCGACGTCGCCGACCCCTATCGCTGGCTCGAGGACGACGTCCGCGTCAATCCGAAGGTCGCCGACTGGGTCGCGGCGCAGAATGAGGTGACCGACGCCTATCTCGACACCCTCCCCGGCCGCGACGCGTTCAAGGCGCGCATGACCGAGCTTTACAATTACGAACGCTTCGGCCTGCCGACCAAGGCGGGAAGTCGCTATTTCTATAGCCGCAACGACGGGCTGCAGCCGCAGTCGGTGCTCTATGTCCGCGAAGGACTGAAGGGCGAAGGCCGCGTCCTCATCGACCCGAACCTCTGGGCCAAGGACGGCGCGACCGCGCTCGCCGAATGGAACCCGTCGGAGGACGGCAAGCACCTCCTCTATTCGGTGCAGGACGGCGGCACCGACTGGCGCATCGTACGCGTCAAGGACGTCGCGACCGGGCAGGATTTGTCCGACGAGGTGCGCTGGGTCAAATTCTCCGCGCTCGACTGGGCGAAGGACGGCAGCGGCTTTTATTATTCGCGCTTTCCCGAACCCGAAGCGGGCGAGGCCTTTCAGTCGCTCAACGAAAATCACAGCGTCTATTTCCACAAGCTCGGCACGCCGCAGAGCGAGGATGTGCTGATCCACGCGACCCCCGACAAGCCCAAGCTCAACAACAGCGCGATTGTCACCGACGACGGCAAATATCTGCTCGTCGTCTCGTCCGAAGGGACCGACGAACGCTATGGTCTGACGCTTCATCCGATCGGCAAGCCCGGCGCGGAGCCGATCACGCTGGTCGACGATTATGCAAACAATTGGGAATATGTGACCAACGCGGGCACGCGCTTCACCTTCCTCACCAACAAGGACGCGCCGCGCGCGCGGATCGTTTCCTTCGACATCGCAAAGCCCGGCGAACTGACGCAGGTCGTCGGTGAGAATGACGCGACGCTGGTCGGCGCATCGCGCGTTGGAAATCGCATCATCCTCTCCTATCTCGGCGATGCGAAGTCGGAGGCGCGGATGGTCGCGCTGGACGGCAAGCCGATCGCGAACATCAACCTCGCCGACATCGGTTCGGCATCGGGCTTTGGCGGCAAGTCGAGCGACCCCGAAACCTTCTACGCCTTTTCGAGCTATGCGCGCCCGACGACGATCTATCGTTTCGACACGCAGACGGGGAAGAGCGAGATTTTCGCCGAGCCCAAGCTGACATTCAAACCCGCCGATTTCACGGTCGAGCAGCGTTTCTACAAATCGAAGGACGGCACCGAGGTGCCGATGTTCGTCGTGATGAAAAAGGGTCTCGACCGCAGCAAGGGATCGCCGACGCTTCTCTATGGCTATGGCGGCTTTAACGTGTCGATGACCCCCGCCTTTTCGCCGACGCGGCTTGCGTGGGTCGACAAGGGCGGCGTGCTCGCGATCGCGAACCTGCGCGGCGGCGGCGAATATGGCAAGGCGTGGCACGATGCGGGCCGGCTCGACAAGAAGCAGAATGTCTTCGACGATTTTATCGCCGCGGGCGAATATCTGATCGCCGAGGGGATCGCGGGCAAGGGCCAGATCGCGATCGAGGGCGGGTCGAACGGCGGCCTGCTCGTCGGCGCGGTCACCAATCAGCGCCCCGACCTGTTCGCCGCGGCGCTGCCCGCGGTGGGCGTGATGGACATGCTGCGCTTCGACCGCTTCACCGCAGGCCGCTATTGGGTCGACGATTATGGCTATCCGTCGAAGGAAGGTGATTTCAAGAACCTGCTCGCCTATTCGCCCTATCACAATATCAAGGACGGTACCGCCTATCCGGCCGTGCTGGTGACGACCGCCGACACCGACGACCGCGTCGTGCCCGGGCACAGCTTCAAATATACCGCCGCACTCCAGCATGCCGACGCGGGCGACAAGCCGCACCTGATCCGCGTCGAAACCCGCGCCGGCCACGGCAGCGGCAAGCCGACCGACAAGATCATCGCCGAAGCCGCCGACAAATATGCCTTCGCGGCGAAGTGGACGGGGCTGAGCGTCGAATAATGAGCTACGCGCTTTCCTTCTCGGCCACCGATCCCGCCAAATTATGGGCCGAGGCGGGCGACGCCGCCGCGTCGCTCGTCGCGGGCGAGCGCGACGGCATCGCCAATATGGCAAATGTCGCGGCCTTGATCTGGCAGGCGATCCCCGACCTCAATTGGGCCGGCTTCTATCGCTTCGACGGGACCGAACTCGTGCTCGGGCCGTTCCAGGGCAAGGCCGCGTGCATCCGTATCGCGCTCGACAAGGGCGTGTGCGGCGCCGCCGCGCGGCTGCGCGCGACGCAGCGCGTCGACGATGTCCAAGCCTTTTCCGGCCATATCGCATGCGACGCCGACAGCCGTAGCGAACTCGTCGTGCCGGTAATCGCCGACGACCGGCTGGTCGGCGTCCTCGACCTCGACAGCCCGAGCCCGGCGCGCTTCACGGCGGCGGACCAGGCGGGCGCCGAGGCGCTCGTCGCCCGCATCGCAGCCGCGCTGGCGTCCTGACACGCCGCGATGGGCGGCGAGACCCCCGGCAATCGCGGATGGCGGCTTTGGGGTGAGGGAGCGGACGACCCCTACAACCGGCGCCCCCGCGAAGGCGGGGGCCGCTGTCGGTTTACGCGGGCGCCGCCGAGCAGGCGGCTAGCGGCCCCCGCATTCGCGGGGGCGACGACTGGTTTCGGCTAAAGGCGACGCTCAGGATTCCATAACTTCGTCATTCCCGTGAAAGCGCGAATCCAGAGCGTGCGTCGGCTGATCCCACACTGGATTCCCGCTTCGCGGGAATTACGAATTGGTGTCCGCCCCCGTCCCAAAGCAGATATCGCGCGGCGTCGACATCATCTTCTTCCCTTTCGGCTTCGCGCGCGGCACGGTGGGGCATGACCGCCTTTGCCTATATCGGGGCCGCGCTGGCCGAAATCGCGGGCTGTTTCGCTTTCTGGGCGTGGCTGCGGCTCGACAAGTCCGTCTGGTGGGTTGTGCCCGGAATGGCGTCGCTCGCGCTGTTCGCCTGGCTGCTGACGCTCGTCGATGCCGAACATGCGGGGCGCACCTACGCCGCTTATGGCGGGGTCTATATCGTCGCGGCGCTGCTGTGGCTGTGGGCGGTCGAGGGCGCGAAGCCCGACCGCTGGGATTTGATCGGCGCCGCCGTCTGCCTGGGCGGCGCGGCGATCATCCTGTTCGGGCCGCGGGGGAGTTGAGGCAACGCCGCCTTTAAAGCAATTATATCCCCGCGAAGGAGCATCGGGTCGCATCGTCCCCCGGACGATCCTTGACCATGCGGGGCATGGTCAACCCGATACTGATCCATCTTCTATGGGCTCCAATCGGCGCCGACCGGAGATAGGCTCCCGCCTTCGCGGGAACACACGGCATTTTACCCGGAGGTGGTCAGCTCTATTCCGCGTTCGGCAGCGCCTGCTCAACGAGCGGCGCCAGCCCTTCGGCGACCACCTTAACGCCCTTGGCATTGGGGTGGAGATTGTCACCGAGCATCAATGCCTTGTCCGTGACTACGTCGTCGAGAATGAAGGGATAGAAGCTCACATCATATTTCGACGCGAGTTCGGGATAGATGGGGTTGAACTTGTCCGCATAGTCGCCGCCGAGGTTCGGCGCCGCCATCATGCCGGTAAGCAGCACCGGGATTTCGCGCTTCTTCAGCTCGGCGAGCATCGCGTCGAGATTGGCGCGCGTCTGGTCGGGGCCAATGCCGCGCAGCATGTCGTTGCCGCCAAGCCCGAGCAGGACGAGTGCGGGTTTCGCTTTCGCATTGTCGAGCACATAGGTCAGGCGTTGCCGGCCAGCGGCGGTGGTATCGCCCGATACACCTGCGTTCTGGACGCGCGCGACCACGCCGTCTTCGCCGAGCGCGGCTTGCAATTGCGGCGCGAGTCCTTCCTTGGGACCAAGCTGATAGCCGGCGTAAAGGCTGTCGCCAAAGGCGATCACGAGCGGCGCATTGGCCGGAATCGCGGGCGCCGCCTTTGCGGCCGCCTTGTCATTGGTCGAAGCAGACGGGTTTTCCGCCGATCCGCACGCAGCGAGCGGTTGGCAAAGCGCAATTGCGCAACCATATATCAGGAAAGGGCGCCATCCGGCCGTTCTCATTTCAAAGGGTCCTCTCCTTGCCCGACGCCCAACGACAATCGCCGGGTCTGGCGATCGCCGCCCATAATGTGACGCTGACTTTGGGGAGCGACAAGGCCCCTGTCGAAATTTTGCGCGGAGTCGATCTCGAAGTCGCGGCGGGCACGTCGGTCGCGCTGCTCGGCCCGTCGGGATCGGGCAAAAGCTCGCTGATGGCGGTGCTCGCGGGGCTCGAGCGTGCCAACGGCGGCAGCATCCATGTGGCGGGGCTCGATTTCGCGGCGATGGACGAGGATGACCTCGCGCGCGCGAGGCGCGGCCGCATCGGCATCGTGCTCCAGGCCTTCCACCTGCTGCCGACGATGACGGCTTTGGAAAATGTCGCGGTGCCGCTCGAACTCGCCGGGATCGCCGATCCCTTCGGCCGCGCCGCCGCTGAACTCGAAGCCGTCGGGCTCGGCCACCGGCTCACCCACTATCCCGCGCAGCTTTCGGGCGGCGAACAGCAACGCGTCGCCATCGCCCGCGCGATGGCGAGCGGCCCCGCGATCATCTTCGCCGACGAACCGACCGGCAATCTCGACACCGCAACGGGGCAATCGATCATCGAGTTGATCTTCGCACGCCGCGCGGCGCTCGGCGCGACCTTGCTGATCATCACCCACGATCCCGAACTCGCCGAGCATTGCGACCGCGTCGTCGTGATGCACGACGGACGGATCGAGGAACGGGCGTGAGCCGGGAAGCGATCCTTCCCCTGCGGGGGAGGATTTTTTAATGCTCCCCCTCGCCTCCCTCTGGCGCATCGCGCGCCGCGACCTCGCGACGCGGATTCGCGGCCTCCGCCTCCTCGCCGTCTGCCTCTTCCTCGGCGTCGCCACGCTCGCGGCGATCGGCAGCCTGACGCGCGGCATCACCTCCGAACTCGAAGTGCGCGGACAGACGATCCTCGGCGGCGATGTCGAGTTCAGCCTGCCGCAGCGCCAAGCGACGGCGGAGGAAATGGCGGGGTTCCGCCGCGTCGGCACAGCCTCGGCCACCGTGCGGCTGCGCGCGATGGCGAACGATCCGGGCGGCGAGGCACTCCTCTCCGAGTTGAAGGCGGTCGACGGCACCTACCCGCTCTATGGCACGATGCGGTTGGAGAGCGGCGCGCGCCAAGGACCGCCGCCAGCGGGCGCGATCTGGATCGGCAAGGACCTCGCCTCACGCCTCGCACTAAAAGTGGGCGAGCGAGTGAAGTTTGGCGAAAAAGCATTCCTTATCGATGGTATCATCGCCGAAGAGCCCGACCGTCTGGGCGAAGGCTTCACGCTCGGTCCGGTCGCGATCATCGGCCTTTCCGACCTGCCCGCGACGCAGCTGATCCAGCCGGGCAGCCTTTATGAAAGCAAATATCGCCTTCGCTTACCCGGCAGCGCGAACCCCGAAGCGGTCGGCAAGGCGCTGACCGCCGAATTCCCCGACGCGGGCTGGGACATCACCGACAGCAGCAACGGGGCCCCCGGCACGCGGCGCTTCATCGAGCGCATGGGGCAATTCCTGTCGCTCGTCGGCCTCGCCGCGCTGGTGATCGCCGGGATCGGCGTCGGCAACGGCGTCGCGAGCTATCTCGCGGGCAAACGCCCCGGCCTCGCGACATTGAAGGTCCTCGGCGCCGACAGCGGCACCGTCGCACGCATCTATGGCTTGCAGATTCTCGCGGTCGCCGCCGTCTCGATCATCGCCGGCCTGATCGTCGGGGCGCTCGCACCTGCGATCATCGGCGCGATCGCGGGCGATGTGCTGCCCGTCAAACCGGGCATCGCCATCTATCCGCTGCCGCTTGGCGTGAGCGCCGCTTATGGTCTGCTCATCGCTATCGCTTTCGCACTGCCCCCGCTCGCGGCGACACGCCATGTCCCCGCCGCCGGTCTCTATCGCGCGACGGTGAGCGGCGCGGCGCGCATCGACCGGCGCACCGTCATCGCAGTCGCAGCGGCGCTCGCCGCGATCATCGCGCTCGCGGTCGGCACCGCGCGCGAGCCGCTGTTCGCACTGGGATTCGTGGGCGCGGCGATCGGCTTGCTGCTCATCCTCGTCGGGCTCGGCTGGCTGGTCCGCCGCACCGCGAGTCGTCTGCCGCGGCCGAAACGTCCGCTCTTCCGCCTCGCGCTCGCGAACCTGCACCGTCCCGGCGCCGCGACCGGCGCGCTCGTCGTCGCGCTCGGTCTTGGCCTCACCCTGTTCGTGACGCTCGCGGCGATCCAGACGAGCATCACCTCCGAAATCCGCTCGACCGTGCCGCAGCGCGCGCCGAGTTTCTTCGTGCTCGACGTCCCGCGAACCGATACCGCGCGCTTTCGCTCGATCGTAACCGGCGCCGACGCCGGGGCCGAGATCAACATGATCCCCGCGCTGCGCGGCAGCGTCACCGAGTTCGCCGGGCAGCGCGTCGACGAACTCGCCGAATTGCCCGAGGGCGCGTGGGTGCTGCGCGGCGACCGCGGGCTGACCTATAGCCCTGTCCTCCCCAGCGGCAGCGAGCTGGTCGGCGGCGAATGGTGGGCAGTCGGTTACAAGGGGCCGCCGCTGGTCAGCGTCGAGCAGGAGGTCGCGACGTCGCTCGGGCTGAAGCTGGGCGACACACTTTCGGTCAATGTGCTGGGGGTCGAGGTGCAGGCGAAGGTCGCATCCTTCCGCACCGTCAACTGGGACAATTTCGGGCTCAACTACGTGCTCGTCTTTTCGCCTGGCACCTTCGACGCCGCGCCGCATAATATGGTCGCCACGGTGGCGGTCGGGCCGGAGGCGGAAACCGCCCTGTCGCGCAGCATCCCGCGCGCCTTCCCCTCGGCTTCGCTGATCGCGGTGCGCGATGTGGTGTCGCAGGTGACGACATTGCTCACCCAGATGAGCCAGGCGATCGCCGCGGCGGCGAGCATCGCGATCCTCGCCGGCATCGCTGTGCTGATCGGCGCGATCGCGGCCAGCCGCGAGCGGCGTGTTTACGACAGCGTGATTTTGAAGCTGCTCGGCGCCACGCGCGGGCAGATTTTGGGCGCGCAAGGGATGGAATATGCCGTGCTGGCGGCGATCCTCGCGGTGCTGGCGCTGGGATTGGGCCTCGCGGGCGCCTGGTATGTCGTGACGCAATTGTTCGAATTCGACTTCGCGCCCGACCCGCTGATCGTCGGTCTGACGCTGCTAGGCGGCGCCGGCCTGTCCTTCCTGATCGGCATCGCGGGGAGCTGGCCGTTGCTCTCGGCTAAACCCGCGCAGGCGCTGCGCAGTCTTTAGTTCAGCAGGCGCACCACCGCAGACACCGCGGCGACGCCGAGCACGACCGCAACGATCGCCTGCCAGATGTGCTGCGGAACACGGCCAAACGCGCGGGCGCCGAAATAATTGCCGAACCACATCGGCAGGAAGAGGATGACCGCCATCAGGAACAGCCGCCATGTGGCGATACCCAGCCACAAGGAGGCGAGCGTCCCGGCGATGGCGGTCATGAAGAAGATCATCAGCATCGACGCGCGCGCCACTTTCGGGTCGATGCGGCGGCGGAGGTAGAAGGGCACGACCGGGGGCCCGGGCATCGCGGCAAAACCGGTGAGGATGCCCGACGTGATACCCGTTCCGGCGACGGCGAGCCGCCCGGGACGGTGGCCTTCCGGCTTTTTCGGCAGCAGGACCGCGACGAAGGCGCCGACGGCGGCGAGCGTAATCAGTAATCGCGCGATGTCGGCGGGCGTCAGGTCGAGCACATACATCCCGATCGGCGTGGTCGCCATCGCCGCGAGACCGATCGGAAGCGCAGTCTCGCGGTCGGCGTCGGCCAGGATATGCCCGATCCCGACGGGCCCGATCAGCAGCTGCAACAATATGCCCATAACCACCGCCTCGCCCGGCGGTATCAGGATGCCGAGCAACGGCACGAGGATGATCGCCATGCCGAACCCGGTCAGCCCCCGCACATAGGCGGCGCCGAAAGTCATCGCGGCCGCGCCGACAAGCGTCAGCGGCGCGATGCCGAAAAGGTGCGGGGCATCGATCATGGGCGCGGATCTTTCGGTTTCAGGGTGATCAACCACGCATCGGGCGGGGTCAGATAACGGAGCGGCAAGAGGCTCGTCCCGAGCCCCGCCCCGACGAAGACGCGCTGGCCCCCGTCGCTTATATCACCGCAGGCGAAGCGGTCGCCGTATTGCGAAACATAGGTCAGCGCGCCGATGAAGGGGAAGCGGATCTGGCCGCAATGCGTATGCCCGGCGAGGATCGCCACGACCGGGCGCTTCACCGCCGGCACGATGTCGGGGCTGTGCGACAGGATGAGCGGGATGCCGGGGCCCAGCCGGTCCATCGCGGCGAGCGTCGCGGGCACGTCATCATGCCCCGAATAGTCGTCATCCACCCCGCCGACGATCAGCGGCCCGAGCTTAACCGCCTCATTCTGCAAGACGCGAAGCCCGTGCCGTTCGAGCGCACCGCGCAGCGCATCGGGTTCGAACCAGTGATCGTGATTGCCCGGCGCGACCACGATGCCGAGCGGCGCGCGCAGCCCGGCGAGCGGCGCCACCACCTCGTCGGCGGTGTAGATATGGGTCGCGATCCGCTTCTCGCTAACGAGGTCGCCCGCGACGAGCACGACGTCGGGCTTCAGCCGGTTGAGCTCGCCGACGATGCGCGACAGCCGTTCGGGCGGCATGTCGGGGCCGGCGACATGCGTGTCCGAAATCAGCAAGAGCTTCAGCGGCGCCTGACCCGCGGGCCAGTCGGCGACCGCGATCGTCGCGGTGCGGACGACCGGGTCGCGCGTCGCGTTCCAATAGCCTTTGGCCAGCAGCAGAAGGCCGAGCAGCGCCAGCAGCGCTGCCCAGCGCAGCCAGCGCCGCCGCGGCTTGACGTTCAATCCTTGAGGTCCGGCGGGGTCGCTTCGCCCTTCAGCATCGCGATCGCTTCGGCGAGCGGCATGATGCGCTGGCCGTCCTGCCCCAGGGTGCGGATCGCGACCGTGCCCTCCTCGGCCTCCCGATTGCCGACCACGAGCAGATAGGGGACCTTGGCAAGGCTGTGTTCGCGGACCTTGTAATTGATCTTCTCGTTGCGGACGTCGATGTCGGCGCGAATGCCGGCCGCCGTGAGCTGCGCCACCGCGTCCTTGGCATAATCGTCGGCGTCGCTGACGATCGTCGCGACCACCGCCTGCACCGGCGCGAGCCACGTCGGGAAGCGGCCGGCGAAATGCTCGATCAAAATGCCGATGAAGCGTTCGTAAGTGCCGAGGATCGCGCGGTGGAGCATCACCGGGCGGTGGCGCTCGCCATCCTCGCCGATATAGCTCGCGTCGAGGCGTTCGGGCATCACGCGGTCGGACTGGATCGTCCCGCACTGCCAGGTGCGACCGATCGCGTCGGTCAGGTGGAATTCGAGCTTGGGCGCATAGAAGGCACCCTCGCCTGGCAGTTCTTCCCAGCCATAATCGTCATTCGCCATGCCCGCGCGCGCGACAGCTTCGCGCAGTTCCGCCTCGGCCTTGTCCCACATTTCGTCGGTGCCGAAACGCTTTTCGGGGCGGAGCGCCAGCTTCACCGCATATTTCTCGAACCCCAGTTCGCGATAGACGCGGTCGAGCAACATGCAGAAATCGCGCACCTCGTCGACAATCTGGTCTTCGCGGCAAAAGATATGGCCGTCGTCCTGCGTGAACTGGCGCACGCGCATGATGCCGTGCAGCGCGCCGTGCGGCTCGTTGCGGTGGCAGCAGCCCATTTCGGCCATGCGCAGCGGCAGGTCGCGGTACGACTTCATCCCCTGACGGAAGATCAGGACATGCGCGGGGCAGTTCATCGGCTTCAATGCCATCCACTCGGCGTCGTCGGAGACGATCGGACCTTCATCCTCGATGTTCGGAACCTCGTCGGGGATGACGAACATATTCTCGCGATATTTGCCCCAGTGGCCCGATTGTTCCCACTGCTTGGCGTCCATCACCTGCGGGGTCTTGACCTCCTGATAGCCCGAGCCGTCGATCGCGCGGCGCATATAGGCCTCGAGCTCGCGGTAGATGCGGTAGCCCTTGGGGTGCCAGAAGACGCTGCCATGCGCCTCTTCCTGCAAATGGAACAGGTCCATCTCGCGCCCGATCTTGCGATGGTCGCGCTTCGCGGCCTCTTCGAGCCGGACGAGATGTTCGGCGAGCTGCTTCTTGTTGAGCCAGCCGGTGCCATAGATGCGGCTCAATTGCGCATTCTTCTGGTCGCCGCGCCAATAGGCGCCCGACACGCGCGTCAGCTTGAACGCCGCGGGGTCGAGCTTGCCCGTCGAGGCAAGATGCGGCCCGCGGCACATGTCCATCCAGCCGTCACCCGAGCGATAGACGGTGAGTTCCTCTCCCTGCGGCAACTCGGCCGCCCATTCGGCCTTGAAACTCTCGCCCTCGGCCGTCCATTTGGCGATCAGCTTGTCGCGCTCCCACACTTCCCTCGTCAAAGGAAGGTCGGCGGCGATGATCTTGCGCATCTCCTCCTCGATCAACGGCAGTTCGTCGTCGCGGAACGGGCCATGTTCGGCGGTCGGCGCGAAGTCGTAATAGAAACCGTCGCCCGTCGAGGGGCCGAAGGTGATCTGCGTGCCCGGAAACAGATTCTGCACCGCCTCGGCGAGGACGTGCGCATAATCGTGGCGAAAGAGTTCCAGCGCATCGACCTCGTCGCGGCTCGTCACCAGCGACAGGTTCGTGTCTTCCTCCAGCGGGCGCATGATGTCGCGCACTTCGCCATCGATCTTGGCGGCAAGCGCGGCCTTGGCGAGGCCCGGTCCGATGTCGGCCGCAATCTGCGCCGGGGTAGTCCCGCGCACGACTTCACGGGCAGAGCCATCGGGAAGGGTGACACGGATCATCTGGGACATCGAAAAATCGGCCTTTCTGGCGGTGGGGTCGGCGCCCGGAAAAGGCACCAAAACTGCGCCCCTTTGCCAGCATGCGATATGGGCGGCAAGGGGCGGATTCACAATCGGGGTTGCAATGATATATTGTATCATTATTTGACGAGGAGAGCCCCTCCCGCGAAAGACCAGCCATGTGCCTCCCCGCCGCGCGCCCGCGCCTTGCCGACCTGACAGGGATACTCCTGTCGCTGACCTGCCTTGTCCATTGCCTCGCCCTGCCGCTGATCCTCCTGCTCGCTCCCGCGCTCAGCCGCTGGATCGCGCTGCCCGAGGGCGTCCATGCAGCGATCCTGCTGCTGGCCCTGCCCGCGGCGGCGATCGCGATGCGCGACGGATGGCGGCGGCATCGGCGGCTGGCGCCCACGGTCCTCGCGGTCGCGGGACTGGGGCTCCTCGCTCTCGGCTTGTCGGCGCACGAAGGCTGGATCGCCGCCGCCGATCCCGAAGCCGCCGATCGACTGCTGACCTCCGCCGGCGCGCTGACGCTTGCCGCCGCGCATCTTGTCAACTGGCGCTGGCGTCACCGGCGCGGCGGGCACAAGCGGCCGGCATGACCGACGCCCTGCTTGCGGGCGCACCCATCCCCCGCTAGGGCGGCGGCAGCAAGGGAGCCTCGCCATGTTCAAGCGCCTGTTCGTCGACCATCCGAAGAGCGTTGACGAGAATTACGTCGAGCATTTCGGCGTCGCGTCGAGATTCGGGATGACGATGATCTATGGCGGCCTCTGCGCGCTCGTCCATGCGATCGTGCCCGGCTGGTGCATCACCACGGGCAGCGACACGATCCAGCGGCTCAACAAGATCATGGTCGAACAGCGGCGCGCCAAGGGGCAAGCGGTGACGCAGCTCAGCACTGTCGATTGGGTGATCTGATCCGCGTGCGGCCTCGCGCCATCCCGATTGGTGTCTCGACTGGCTCGACACGAGCGGATTAGAGAATGAGCGACCCGACTACCCCCGACTATCTCGACCGTCCGGGACGCCCCCGGCTCGCCTATCGCCACACGCCGGGCGTGGGTCCGGCGATCGTCTTCCTGCCGGGCTACATGTCCGACATGGCCGGCGGCAAGGCGACGGCGCTGTTCGACTGGGCGGCGGCCGAGGGCCACGCCTGCCTGCTGCTCGATTATGCCGGATGCGGATTGTCGGACGGGTTGTTCGCCGACCAGACCCTGCTCGACTGGCGCGGCGACGTGCTCGATCTGATCGACGCGAAAGCCGAGGGGCCGGTGGTCATCGTCGGATCGTCGATGGGCGGCTGGCTGATGCTGCTCACCGCGTTGGCACTCGGCCAGCGCGACGGACCGGCACGGGTTGCGGGGCTCGTCGGCATCGCCGCGGCGCCCGATTTCACCGACTGGGGTTTCAGCGACGCCGAAAAGGCGATCATCCAGGCCGAAGGCGCGCTGCTTGAGGAAACGCCATACAGCGACCAGCCCTATATGACTACGCGCGCCTTCTGGCAGTCGGGCGAGGCGAACCGCCTGCTCGATACCGAAATCCCCCTCGCCTGCCCCGTTCGCCTGCTCCACGGCGAAGAGGATGGCGATGTGCCGTCCGCCATCAGCCTGCGCCTCTCCGCCGCGCTCGCGAGCGCGGACGTGCAGGTCACACTCGTGAAGGGCGGCGATCATCGATTGTCGCGCGATACCGACATCGCGCTGCTGATCGACACGGTCGCACGGCTCGCGACGCAAATCTAGCAGAGGACTCTCATGGCCCGCAGCGACTTCAAATTCCACGTCACCAAGCGCGTCCGCTATGCCGAGATCGACGCCCAGCGCGTCGTGTTCAACAGCCGCTATCTCGAATATTTCGACATCGGGATCACCGAATATTGGCGCGCCGCGGGTGTCTATGACCGCTGGCCCGATCACAGCAGCCCCGAATTCCACGTCGCACGCGCCGAGGTCGATTATAAGGTTCCGATCCTGCTCGACGAAGAGATCGACATCTGCGTGCGCGCGTCGCGCGTCGGAAAAAGCTCGATGACCTTCCTGTTCGAGCTCCACGGCGCGGGCAAGGACGACCTGCGCGCCAGCGGGCAGCTGATCAACGTCCATGTCGCCGAGGCACAGGGCGCACCGGCTCCCGTGCCGGACGAATTCCTATTCCTGTTCGAAGCATTTGAAGCGCGGACCCTTCGCGCCTAATATGGCGTCATGACCAAATATCTTCACACGATGATCCGCGTGTCGGATCCCGATGCCACCGTCGATTTCTTCAAGCTGATCGGGCTGGAGGAAACGCGCCGTTTCGACAATGAAGCCGGCCGCTTTACGCTGATCTTCCTCGCCGCGCCCGGACAGGGCGATGTGGCCGAGGTCGAGCTGACCTATAACTGGCCGCCCGCCGACGGCAGCGCGCCCGAGGAATATAGCGGCGGCCGTAATTTCGGACATCTCGCGTACAGGGTCGACGATATCTACGCGACGTGCCAGCGTTTGATGGACGCCGGGGTGACGATCAACCGCCCGCCGCGCGACGGCCATATGGCGTTCGTGCGCTCGCCCGACGGCATTTCGGTCGAGTTGCTTCAGGAAGGCACGCTCGATCCCGCCGAACCCTGGGCCTCGATGCCCAACACCGGCAGCTGGTAACGCCAACCAAGGCGGCATGCCTTTCGCTCCGTCTGTGCTATAGGAATGGCCGGAGCGAAAGGAGACGTCGTGAGCCCAATAGACATCGTCCGTATCCCGGCCCTCAGCGACAATTATGTCTGGCTGGTCCATGATCGCGACAGCAAGGCGACGATGGTCGTCGACCCTGCGGTCGCCGAGCCGGTGCTTGCAGCGGCAGCGGAACGCGGCTGGACGATCACCGACATCTGGAACACCCACTGGCATCCCGATCATACCGGCGGCAACGCCGCGATCAAGGAAGCGACCGGCTGTACGATTACCGGCCCGGCGGCCGAGTTCGCGCGCATCCCGACGCTCGATGTGCAGGTGACCGGCGGCGACAAGGTCAAGCTAGGCAATCATGTCGCCGATGTCTGGGACGTGCCCGCGCACACCGCGGGGCATATCGCCTATCACTTCGCCGAGGATGCCGCGATCTTCGTCGGCGACACGATGTTCGCGATGGGCTGCGGCCGGCTCTTCGAGGGTACCGCCGAACAGATGTTCGCCAATATGCGGAAACTCGGCACGCTCGACGACGCGACGCGCGTGTATTGCGCGCACGAATATACGCTGTCGAACGCGCGCTTCGCGGTGACGGTCGACCCCGACAATGACGCGCTGGCGGCGCGGCTGGCGGCGGTCGAAGCCGCGCGCGCGGCGGGCGAGGCGACGGTGCCGACCAGCATCGGCGAGGAACGCGCGACCAACCCCTTTTTCCGTGCGCCCGACGCCGCCGAACTCGCGCGCATTCGCGCGCTGAAGGATGCCGCCTGATGCCGCGGCTTCAGCACCCATTCATCTGCAACGGCCATATTGGCCGATCTCAAGGAGCGATTTCATGGCGAAGCTGAACCTGATGGCTGCCGCGCTGTTGACCGCGGCCATGCCGCTGGTCGCCAGCTGCGCGCCCGCCGGGTCGAGCGAGCCGGGCGCGGCGGCGCTGACGCCCAAACAGACCGAGCGGCTCGACAAGCAACTCGCGGGCAAGGTTCCGGGCGAACCGATGAGGTGCCTGCCGAGCTACCGCACCAACCAGACGATCCGCGTATCCGACAACATCCTGCTCTATCGCGCGGGCGGCAATCTCGTATATCGTAATGACCTGAAAAGCAGCTGCCCAGGCCTCGCGCGCGACAGCGACATCATGGTGGTGCGCCAGTTCGGCTCGTCGACCTGCGAAGGCGATTTCTTCCATCTGGTCGACCGGTCGAGCGGAATTCGCGGGCCGACATGTGTTTTCGGCGAGTTCGTCCCCTATCGCAAACCGGAGGGGGACAAAGGCTGAACCTTGGGTTCAGTCGCAGGCGGGGACCGGTTTGCGCCGAGCTCTTCGGGTCGCACCCCCGCCTGCTAACGCTCCTTCCCCCTTGATGGGGGAAGGATATGCAGCCTTATCGCGAAGCGATTAGGCGGAGTTGGATGGGGGTGATGGTGCGTCATCGCACCATTATTTCCGGCCGAGACCTCACCCCCACCGCTGCGACTAGCGAACAAGTTCGCAAGTCTCGCTGCCTCCCCCATCGAGGGGGAGGGGCTCTAAGCCTTATACAGCGCAGCGATCTTGTCCGCGTAGACCTGTTTCAAAATGTGGCGCCGGATCTTCATCGACGGCGTCATCTGCTCATTCTCGATCGTGAAGGCCTCATCGGCAAAGTCGAACTTACGCACCTTTTCGATCACCGAGAGCTGGCCGTTGACGCGGTCGACTGCGGCGCGGATCGCGGCGCGGAATTTCTCATGCTCGCGCAGCAGCTTCAAATCCTTGGGCAACCCCTCGGCTTCGGCCCATTCGGCCGTCCATTCGGGGTCGGGGACGAGGATGCCGACAAGGTGCGGGCGCTTGTCGCCATAGACCATCGCCTGGAGGATCTCGGGCTGGAGCGTCAACATGCCCTCGACGCGCTGCGGCGAGACATTGTCGCCCTTGTCGTTGACGATCAAGTCCTTCTTGCGGTCGGTGATGACGATCCGGCCCTTGTCATCGATATGGCCGATGTCTCCGGTATGCAGCCAAGGGCCTTTGTCCGGCTCTGCTGGATTTGGGACCAGCACGCGTTCGGTCTCGGCCGGATTGCGCCAATAGCCTTTCATCACCAGTTCGCCGCGCACGAGGATTTCGCCATCGTCGGCGATGCGGACCTCGGTGTTCATGAGCGGCGGGCCGACGGTGTCCATCTTGATCCCCGCGCTCGGGCGGTTGCAGCTGATCACCGGCCCCGCCTCGGTCTGGCCATAGCCCTGTAACAGCGTCAGCCCGATCGAGTGGAAGAAGACGCCGATTTCGGGATTGAGCGGCGCGCCGCCCGACACCAGCGCCTTCATCCGGCCGCCGAAACGCTTGCCGATCTTGGGACGGAATAATTTGTCGAGGATCAGGTCGACCGGGCGATCGAGCAGCCCCATGCGCCGCTCATAATCCTTCTCGCCGACGCGCAGCGCCTGGTTCAGCATCCAGCCCGCAAGCTTGCCCTGCTTTTCGACCGCCTTGATCATTCGCGCGCGGATCACCTCGAACAGCCGCGGCACGACGACCATGATCGTCGGGCGCGTCTCTTCGATGTTCGAGACGAGCTTTTCGAGGCCTTCGCTGTAATAGATTTGCGCGCCGACCATGATCGGCAGGAACTGCCCGCCCGAATGTTCATAGGCATGACTGAGCGGCAGGAACGACAGGAACACCTCCTCGTCGCCGATGCCGAAATCATTGACGAGCACTTCGGCGGCGCCCGCCGCATTGTGCAGGATCGCGCCATGATGCTGCATCACCCCGCGCGGCGCGCCGCCGGTGCCGCTGGTGTAGATCAGGCAGGCGGTGTCCTCGCGCTTCACGCCGAGCCCCCGCGCCTTGGTTTCTTCGACCCAGGTCTCGCCGCCTTCGACCAGCGGCGCCCAGTCATGGACCGACACCTCGCCCTGCTGCCCGACGCGCAGGTTTTCCATCGTAATGACGATATGCGCCTCGGACCGCATCACCGCCGGCATCAGCGTGCGCGCGAGCTTCGCGGTCGAGACGATCACCGCCTTCGCACCGCTGTTGTCGAGGATATGCTGGTGATCGCGTTCGGTGTTGGTCGTATAGGTCGGCACGGTGATGCAGCCCGCGGCCATGATGCCGAGGTCGGCGATGCACCATTCGGGCCGGTTCTCGCTGACCAGCACCACCCGGTCGCCTTCCTTGAGGCCCAATTCGCGCAAATTATGCGCGAGCGCCGCCACCTGATTGGCGACCTGCCGCCAGCTCAATGGGTGCCAGGCGCGGTCGGCCTTGCGCCACAGGAAAGGATCTTCGCCGCCGCGCCCCGCGCGGTCGAAGAACATCGCGACCAGACTTGGAAAATGGTCGAGATGGGGATTTTCAAGCTTCATTCTGCCTCTCTCCAGGGAGATTTCATTGCTTCTGTTATATTATCATTTGGTCAATTCTGCGCCGGCGCGCCGTCGATCGACGAGCTGCCGGGGCCGCGCGGATCGGCGGCGCCGCGCCAGCCCGCCTCGGTGCGTTCGACCGCGTTGAGTTTCGACCCCAGGCTGGTCGCGGTGAAGCTGTAGCCGAAAGGTTTCATCTTCGCGGCGATCGCCTGCCCCGCCGCATTATTCTCGATCAGCACGCCGTTCTTTCCATAGAAGAGATTGGGCAGTTCCATCGCCGCCTTCGCATCGAGCCCCCAGTCGAGCACGCCGATCAGCACCTTGGTCACATGCATGATGATGCGCTTGCCGCCCGCCGAGCCCACCGCGAGCACGACCTTGCCGTCGGGGCCATAGACGATCGTCGGCGACATCGACGACAGCGGGCGCTTACCCGCCTGCACACGGTTTGCGGTCGGTACGCCGTCCTGCGTCGGCGCGAGGTCGAAATCGGTGAGTTCATTGTTGAGGAAATAGCCATTGGCGATGAGCTGGCTGCCGAAGATGCTTTCGACGGTCGAGGTCATCGACACGACGTCGCCGGCGGCGTCGACCGTCACGAAGTGCGTCGTGCCCTGTTCAGGGATCGCCGGCGCGGCGGCGCGCGACTTCGACCCCGGCGGCGTGCCGGGTTCGTAGCTGCCCGCGGCGCGATAGGGAGAAATGAGCTGGCGGCGCTCCGCCAGATAGGCCTTGTCGAGCAGACCCTTCACCGGAACATCGACGAAATCACCGTCGCCGAGATAAGCGGCGCGGTCGGCGTAGCTGAGCTGCATCGCCTCTGCGAGCAGATGCCAGCTCATCGGATTGTCCTTGCCCATCGTCTTCATGTCCCAGCCCTCGATCATCCCGAGAATGCCGAAAACGGTGGTCGCGCCCGACGAGGGCGGGCCCATGCCGCACACCTTGTAGATGCGATAGCTGGTGCAGACGGCCGGACGCTCCTTCGCCTCATAAGCGGCAAGATCCTTCGCGGTGAGCACCGCAGCATTGCGCGGCGCCTTCGCGACGGCATCGCTGATCGCCTTCGCATTGGCGCCCGAATAAAAGGCCTCGGGCCCGCGCGCGGCGATGTCGCGCAGGATCGCGGCATAGGCCGGGTTCTTCAGCCGCGTGCCCACCGGCGCGGGCTTGCCATCGACATAATAGATCGCGCGCGCGTCGGGAAAATCCTTCCACATCGGTTCGAACTCGACGAGCCAATTGTTAAGCGCGGGGGTGACGACAAAGCCTTCCTCGGCGAGCTTGATCGCGGGCTGGAACAGCGCCTTCCATTCGAGCTTGCCCCATTTCTTATGCGCCATTTCCATCAAGCGCATATTGCCCGGCACCCCGACCGACAGCCCGCCGGGAATGACGTCCATATAGGGACGCGGCTTTCCGTCGGGACCGAGAAAGCGTTCGGGCTTCGCCGCCGCCGGCGCCGTTTCGCGGCCGTCGATCGTCGATATGCTGCCGTCCTTCGCGTCGTGATGCAGCATGAAGCCGCCGCCTCCGATGCCGCTCGACTGCGGCTCGACCAGCGTCAGCACCGCGACCATGGCTACGGCAGCATCTGCGGCGGTGCCGCCCTGATGCAAAATCTCGCGCCCCGCCTCGGTCGCGCGCGGATCGGCCGACGAGGTTACGCCCTGCGCGGTGGCGAGCGACGGGAGGGTGAAGGTGACGAGCGCGGCAAGCGGGAGGAATCTTTTCAACATGGCCGCGACATTGGCGTGGCCCTCGGGCCAACGCAACCCCGTCAGTGTGCCGTTCCTACCGCGTCCGAAACGCGCGCAAAACCGTCGCGCACGGCCCGTTCTTCAAGGCCATGCGCGATCCGCGCCGCAAGGCCCGGACCCTCGTAAATCATCGCCGAATAAATCTGGACTAGCCCGGCGCCGGCGCGAATGCGCGCCCACGCGTCGTCTGCCGATGCGATCCCGCCCGCCGCGACGAGCGGCAATTTGCCGCCGCTCGCGGTGCGAAAATCCCTGACGCGCCGTAGCGCCAGTTCGGCGAGCGGAGCGCCCGACAGGCCGCCCGCTTCGCCGGCATGGCGCGAAACGAGCGCCGACCGCTCGATCGTAGTGTTCGAGACGATGACGGCGGCCAGCCCCTTGTCGAACGCGACCGCCACGATGTCGTCGATGTCGGCGGGTTCGAGGTCGGGGGCGACCTTCAGGAACACCGGCTTAGCCACCCCGGCCGGCTGTGCCGCCGCGACGCCGTCGAGCAGCGCTTCGAGCGCGCCTTTGTCCTGCAACGCGCGAAGGCCCGGCGTGTTCGGCGAGCTGATATTGACCGTCAGATAGTCCGCCAACGGTGCCATCGCCGCGGTGCCCTTCGCATAATCGACGATGCGGTCGGCGCTGTCCTTGTTCGCGCCAATATTGATGCCGAGCGGCACCGGCAGGCCATAGCGGCGCAGGCAGCGGATGCGCTCGGCGGCCGCCGCCTGCCCGCCATTGTTGAAGCCCATGCGGTTGATCACCGCGCGATCCTCGACCAGCCGGAACAGCCGCGGGCGGGGATTGCCGTCCTGCGGCAGCGGGGTCAGCGTGCCGACTTCGACGAAGCCGAAACCGAAGTGCGGCATCGCGTGCGCGACGCGGGCATCCTTGTCGAAACCGGGCGCGACGCCGACGGGATTGGGAAAGGCGAGGCCCGCGAATCGGCAAGCGAGCACCGGGCTCGTCAGCGCACGCCGCGCGCGCGGCAAGGGAGCGAGCGCGTTCAACGTCAGATTGTGCGCCGCCTCGCCGTCGGTGGCGTGGACGATCGGGCGGACGAGCGCATAGGCGGCATCGGTGAGCGAGGCGAAGAGCGACATGGCCCGCCATTGCGCCGAGCCGGCCCCTATGGCAAGCCCCCCGCGGGCCAGCTTGAACGCATCGGAAAAACCGGGAGAAAATCGTGTCGCACCTTCGCCTTGCCGCCAAAATGTCCACCGGCCTGCTGCTGCTCGCCGTGGCGGGCTGCGCCCCCGCCGCGACCGATCAGGCGCCGGCAACCGCATCGACGCCTGTCGCGGCGGCGCCTTTGGACGTGCCGGCCGGTGCGCCGCTCGCCGAGTTTTTCCAGAAATATGACGACGCGCAACTATCACTGTCCCCGCAAACCAAGGCGTATCGCGGGATCCGCGACGGCGATTACAGCAAATGGGACGATGTGAGCGACGAAGCCGAGGTCGCGCGGAACAAGCTGCAGCAAGCGACCGCCGCCGCGATGCGGGCGAGTTACGATCCCGCCAACCTGTCCCCCGACGACGCGCTGTCGTTCGAGCTGTTCAACGCGCAGGCCGCACGCGAGGAAAGCCTCTTCCCCTTTCGCCACCATAATTATCTCTTCAACCAGATGCGCGGCGCGCAGAGCCAGATGCCGGCGTTCCTGATCAACATCCACCGCGTATCGAATGTCGCCGAGGCCGAGGCCTATGTCGAGCGCATCCGGGGCATGGGCCCGGTGATCGACGCGCTGACCGCGCAGTCGGCCGAACGCGTCAAGATGGGGATCCAGCCGCCGAAATGGGTCTATGCCTATGTCATCTCGGACGTCGAAAATCTGCTGAAACCCGACAATGCCCTGATCGAGGATATCACCGCCAAGGTCGGCAAGCTCGACATCGCGCCTGCCGAAAAGACGCGGCTCGTCGACGCCGCCAAATCGGCGTGGTCATCGAGCGCCGGTCCCGCCTACACCCGCCTGCTCGCCGAAATGAAACGCCAGCAGCCCGGCGCGCCGACCGCGGACGGCGTCTGGCGGCTGCCCGACGGCCAGGCCTATTATGAGGCGCTGCTCGCCAATTACACGACGACCGACATGACCGCGGCCCAGATCCACGATCTCGGCCTGTCCGAAGTCGCGCGCATCCACGGCGAGATGAGGGCGATCATGACGAAGGTCGGCTTCAAGGGCAGCCTGCAGGAGTTTTTCGTCCACCTGCGCACCAGCCCGCAATATTTCCACACGTCGCGCGAAGCCTATCTCGCCGAGGTCGATAAGCATGTGAAGGCGATGGAAGCGCGTCTGCCCGCCTTCTTCAACACGCTGCCCAAGGCGCCGCTGCAGGTTAAGGCGGTCGAGGCGTTCCGCGAGAAATCGGCGGGCAAGGCCTTCTACCAGTCGCCCTCCCCCGACGGCTCGCGGCCGGGGACCTATTATGTGAACCTCTACGATCTTCGCGACATGTCGAAGACCGAGCTCGAGGCGCTCGCCTATCATGAAGGCATTCCGGGGCATCATTTGCAGCGCGCGGTGCAGACCGAACTCACCGGCCTGCCGCCCTTCCGCCGCTTCGGCGGTTTCACCGCCTATACCGAGGGTTGGGGGCTCTATACCGAGGAACTCGCCAAGGACATGGGCTTCTACACCGATCCCTACAGCGACTTCGGGCGGCTCGGCATGGAGCTGTGGCGCGCGTGCCGGCTCGTCGTCGATACCGGCATCCACGACAAGCGCTGGAGCCGCGAACAGGCGATCCAGTATCTGAAGGACAATACGCCCAATCCCGACGGCGACATCGAAAAGGCGATCGAACGCTATATCGTCTATCCGGGACAAGCGACCGCCTATCTGATCGGCAAGCTCAAGATCATGGAACTCCGCGGCCGCGCGCAGGCAGCGCTGGGCGAAAAATTCGATTTCCGGACCTTCCACGACGTCGTGCTCGAATCGGGCCCGGTGCCGCTCGACGTCCTCGAACGACGCGTCGACAACTGGATTGCGACGCAGAAAGCTTAGATTTGGTGCCATTTGATGCTTGACGCGCGGGGATGAAAGGCAAATGATTTCCCGGATAAGAAGGCAGCCGGGGAAAGGCTGTCGGGGTCTGGGTCCATGTCGCAAACATCATCCTCGCCGTCCGGCGTGGACGGCAGCGCGCCGTTCGAGTTGCATTATTTTCCGCCCGATCCCGATCTGGCGGACATGGTGTCGAGCTTTTATTTCGCGCGGATCAACATGCCGCGTTTCGACGAATATGAACGCGCCGACCGGCCGCAGTTCCGCTTCGTGACCGCGGCCGACGGCGAATATATCTTTGCCGACGCCCGCCATGCCCCGGTTTGCCGGGCGAATATCGTCGGCCCGACCAGCGGCCGCGTGCGCGCGATCAGCAACTGCCCGACGCAGATGTTCGGGTTCGGCATGCTGCCCGCCGGCTGGGCGGCGCTGATGGGCGACGACGCCGACAAGCTGACCGACCGCGCAATGAACGCCGCCGACCTGTTCGGTCCGTGGATCGACGAGGTTGCGACGGCGCTCGAAAAGGCCGCGACGGTCGATGAAAAGCTGGTCATCGGCAATAATTTCGCGCGCGAGGTGCTGAAACGCGACGAGCCCGCGCCGATGTGGTTCATCCGCACCGTCGATGGCTGGCTGACCGCGTCGGCCTCGCCGCAAGTGCCCGAGCTTGTGGCGGCGACGGGCATGTCGATCCGCTCGGTCGAGCGGATGACGAAACATTATTACGGCCTGTCGCCGCGGATGCTCGCGCGTAAATATCGCGCGGTGCGCGCCGCATCGGCGCTCGCGCGCGGCGAAGGGCTCGACGCCGCGCAGCTCGGCGACGCCTTCTACGACCAGTCGCACCTGATCCGCGAGATCAAGCGTTTCGCCGGCGCGACGCCCGGCCAGCTCGGCAAACCCACCAGCTATACCGAGGCGACCACCAAGGGCCGCAAGCAGCTCGCAGGCAAAGTCAGTCCGCTCGTTTCCGAGACCTGAGCGCCCGTTAACCTTCAAAATCATCTGTCCCGTCGTTTTGGCGTTTTCGTCCAATCGCGAATCGTCGCGTCGGCATAATCCCTCCTTGCGACCCAGAAGAGCTCATCCTCTGACGAGGACTTGAGACCTTCATCTTGGCACTCATTTGGCTTCGGCCGGATGGGTGCCTTTTTTTTGGACGCAAAGCTATGCGAAGGCACCAACCTTGCGCCGCTTGAACCGATCACCTATGTAAGTGGAGTAATTTACTCCAGTTAAGAATCGTTCGCAATTGCGACGGATAATTTTATGCGCCTGTCCAATCTTGCCGATTATGCCGTGGTGCTGATGAGCGCCGCCGCCCGCCAATGCGGGTCGGTGCCGATCCACGCCGGCATGCTGGCCGAGCAGACTGGCATCCCGGGGCCGACCGCGCAGAAGCTGGTGAGCCAGCTCGCGCGCGCCGGGCTGCTCGTCGCCTCGCGCGGCAGCGGCGGCGGGGTGCGGCTCGCGCGGCCCGCTGCGGCGATTAATGTTGCCGAGATCATCGAAGCGGTCGAAGGACCGATCGCGCTGACCAGCTGCGTCGCCGAAGGACGCCATGATTGCTCGCTCGAAGGCCATTGCAAGGTGCAGCCGCACTGGGGCGTCGTGAACGGCGCGGTGCGCGGGGCGTTGCAAGAGATCAACCTCGCGACGTTGAGCGTCGCTCCGAAACTCCCCTCCCCTCCGCCGATCCCGGCATTGGCCGGCGACGAGATCAGATTATGACCGACAACACCGAACTCCCCGTCAAGGACCAGGCCGCGCACGACGCCGCGGCCAAGGTCGCCGATTATGAGCATGGCTGGTCCTCGGCCATCGAAACCGACTTCGCGCCCAAGGGGCTGACCGAAGATACGGTCCGCTTCATTTCGGCAAAGAAGAACGAGCCTGAATGGATGCTCGACTGGCGGCTGAAGGCGTTCCGCCATTGGCAGACGATGGAGACGCCCGATTGGGCGAAACTCAACGTGCCGCCGATCGATTATCAGGACGCTTATTATTACGCGGCGCCCAAGGCGAAGCCGAAGCTCTCGAGCCTCGACGAGGTCGATCCCGAAATCCTCGAAGTCTACAAGAAGCTCGGCATCCCGATCGAGGAGCAGAAGGTGCTCGCGGGGGTCGAGGGCGCACGCAAGGTCGCGGTCGACGCGGTGTTCGACAGCGTCAGCGTCGCGACGACCTTTCGCGAAGAGCTGAAGCGCGCGGGCGTGATCTTCCTCTCGATTTCGGAAGCGATCCGCGAATATCCCGAGCTGGTGAAGAAGTGGCTCGGCAAGGTCGTGCCGATGCACGACAATTATTTCGCGACATTGAACTGCGCGGTCTTTTCCGACGGGACGTTCGTTTACGTGCCCGAGGGCGTGCGCTGCCCGATGGAACTCAGCACCTATTTTCGCATCAATGCCGAGAATACGGGGCAGTTCGAGCGCACCCTGATCGTCGCCGACAAGGGTGCCTATGTGTCCTATCTCGAAGGCTGCACCGCGCCGATGCGCGACGAGAACCAGCTCCACGCCGCGGTGGTCGAACTCGTCGCGCTCGACGATGCCGAGATCAAATATTCGACGGTGCAGAACTGGTATCCGGGCAATGCCGAAGGTCTCGGCGGCATCTATAATTTCGTGACCAAGCGCGCGCTCTGCCAGGGCAAGCGCAGCAAGGTGTCGTGGACGCAGGTCGAAACCGGCTCGGCGATCACGTGGAAATATCCGAGCTGCGTCCTCAACGGCGACGACAGCGTCGGCGAATTTTATTCGGTCGCGGTCACCAACAATTACCAGCAGGCCGACACCGGCACCAAGATGATCCACAATGGCAAGCGCACCCGCTCGACCATCGTGTCGAAGGGGATCAGCGCGGGCAGGTCGAACAACACCTACCGCGGCATCGTCCGCGTCGCGCCCAATGCCGAGGGGGTGCGCAACTTTACCCAGTGCGATTCCTTGCTTTTGGGCGACCGGTGCGGCGCCCATACGGTGCCGTATATCGAGGTCCGCAACCCGAGCGCGACCGTCGAGCATGAAGCGACGACGAGCAAGATCAGCGACGACCAGCTCTTCTACGCCATGCAGCGCGGGCTGGGGCAGGAAGAAGCGGTGGCGCTGATCGTCAACGGCTTCGCTAAGGAAGTGCTGCAGCAGCTGCCGATGGAATTTGCGGTCGAGGCGCAGAAATTGCTGGGGATCAGCCTTGAGGGGTCGGTGGGGTGATCTACGCCGCGCCTCTCTTTCTTTTGATCTTTGTGACTTTCTTCGTGCGCGAAATCTCCATCTCTTTTTCGTCGGGGTTTCGTGACTAGCCACGGATGGAAAGCCGATCGGGCCGCGCAGCCCATCCAATTCTGGTTCGGAATCGGGGCTTGGACACTGAATGCCACTGTCGGATTAGCTTTCGTCGTTCTTCTCATTTCCCTCATATTTTCAGGCAAGTCAGTTTGATGCTCAAAATTGAAAACCTCCACGCCACTGTCGCAGACAAGCCGATTCTGAAGGGCCTGTCGCTCGCCATCAATGCGGGCGAGATCCATGCGATCATGGGGCCCAATGGCGCGGGCAAGTCGACGTTGTCCTATGTGCTTGGCGGGCGCCCCGGCTATGAGGTCACCGACGGTTCGGCGATCTTCGATGGGCAGGATTTGCTCGACATGGACCCGCATGAGCGCGCCGCGGCGGGCCTGTTCCTCGGTTTCCAATATCCAGTCGAAATCCCCGGCGTATCGAACGTCCAGTTCCTGCGTGAAAGCCTCAACGCCCAGCGCAAGGCGCGGGGCGAGGAGCCGTTGTCGGGCGGCGACTTCCTGAAGCTCGCGCGTGAGAAGGCGGGGCTGCTCAAGCTCGACATGGATATGCTCAAGCGGCCGGTGAACGTCGGATTTTCGGGCGGCGAGAAGAAACGCAACGAGATGGTGCAGATGGGCATCCTCGATCCCAAGCTCGCGATCCTCGACGAAACGGACTCGGGGCTCGACATCGACGCGCTGCGCGTGGTCGGCGACGGGATCAACAGCATCATGCGCCGCCCCGACAAGGCGGTGCTGCTGATCACTCATTACCAGCGCCTGCTCGACTATGTGCAGCCCGATTTCGTCCATGTGCTGGCGGCGGGCCGCATCGT
>CBINGC010000031.1:0-44577 GCA_966250105.1 uncultured Sphingopyxis sp.
ACGGCTGGTGCCCGCCCGACGGCCGCGTCTATAACGAAGCGGCGGCGGAGAAGGCATGGGCCCGGATGCTGGCGCTGTTCACGGCCGAGCTGGCTTGAGCGGTCTGTTCGATCGGCCATAAACATCCGTCATCCCGGTGCAGGCCGGGATCTCGCCGGTGCGTCCGGATGCGAAGTCGAGATCCCGGCCTGCGCCGGGATGACGGGAAATGACCTCAGTGCGTGTGTGCGCCGCCGCTTGCGGCGTAGCTCGCATAGACGCGCTGCCCGCCGGGGCCGAAGGCCATGACCTTATACGCTTCGCGGTGGTCGCCATGCTCCATCCCGGGCGACCCCATCGGCATGCCGGCGACGGCGAGACCCTTCACACCCTTGGGCTTTTCGCGGAGCAGGCGGGTGATCTCCTTCGCGGGAACATGGCCCTCGATCACATAGCCGCCGACGAGCACGGTGTGGCAACTGCGCAGCGCCTGCGGCACGCCCTGTTTGTCCTTCACCGCCGCCATGTCGGGCGAATTGACTACGATCGCCTTCTGCCCGAGCGAGGCTTTCACCTGCTCGAGCCATTTGAGGCAGCAGCCGCAGCCCGCGTCGCGGAACATCGTCGGGTTCGCGGCGTGCGCGGTGCCGATGATGGCGGAGAAGGCGGCGAGGGCGAACAATGTGCGGCGGACGGGAGGCATCGATAATCCTTTGGCAGATGGTGCGCCGAACCTATAGGCTGGCCCCATGAAAGTCCATTTCATCCGCTCGGGCGAGCGCCGTTACGGCATGCGGATCGAGCGCGAAGGCGCACCGGTGCTAGTGATGGATCCGGCGCCGGGCTTCGATCCCGACCTGCCGCACGACATGGTGCATTTCGTCGTCGAGGCTGCGCTGGGCCTGAAAACCGGCGTGTTCGGCCAGATCGCGGCGGGCGGCGACGCGGGGTCTTTCCATGTCGAAGCCGGCGGCTCTTTGTCGGCGAAAGAGCGCCAGCGCGCGGCGCGCAAGCAGGTCGCCAAGGGCGCGAAGCTGATCAAGAGCCAGGGTAGGGAGGGCGAACTGTCCGAGCTCGCCGCCTTCCTGTTCGACGTCGCGTGGCGGCGCAGCAAGCGCTCCCACAGCGCGGCACAGCGCGCGGCGCTCGGCGAGGCCGAACGGACCCGCGCATCGCTCAGCGCCGACGAACGCGCGCGGATCGATGCCGCGCAGCCGCGCGTGTTTGCGGATTTCGAGCGGCTTTCGAAGGCGTGGCGCTCGCTCCGGGTCGGCGATGTGCTGGTCCTCGATTGGCCGAGCGGTCAGCCCATCGGATAGAGGATGTCCTTGCTGACCTTGTGCAGCGCCTTCATCACATCGTCGGGAAGCACGAGTTCCATCGCATCAAGAATCGGATCGACTTGGTCATAGGCGCTGACGCCGACGATCGTCGAGGCGACGAAGTCGTGCTGCTTCGACCAGGCGGTCGCCATCGTCACTGGATGCAGACCCGCTTCGTCGGCGATCTTGAGATAGCGTTCGGTCGCCGCGAGGCTCTTGTCGTTGACGAAGCGGCGACCCATCGCCGCCTGCCGTCCTTCCATCTTCAGATAGCGCGAGAAGCGCGCGCCCTCGGGCGTCGCGCCGCCCTGATATTTCCCCGAAAGCACCCCGCCTGCGAGCGGCGAATAGGGGATCAGACTGACGCCTTCCTGCCGGCACACCTGCGCCAGCTCGTCCTCGAAGCGGCGATTGTTGAGGCTGAAATTATTCTGGATCGTGTGATAGCGCGCGCCGCCGAGCCGGTCCGATGCCGCGAGCGATTTCATCAGCCCCCAACTCGTCTCGTTCGAGCAGCCGAGAATGCGCACCTTGCCTGCGCGGACAAGCTCGTCGAGCGCGCCCATCATCTCGTCATAGGGCGCCTCATGGTCGGGCCAGTGCGTCTGATAAAGATCGACATAGTCGGTCTGGAGCCGCGTCAGGCTTTCGTCGATCGCCTGGAAGATATTCTTGCGGTCGAGTGCGGTCATGCCGCTCCGGCACGGCGACTTGAACCAGATATGGCTCGGCCCCGATACCTTGGTCGCGAGGATGATCGCGTCGCGCGGCTTGGTCTTCATCCAGCGCCCGACGATCTCCTCGGTGCGGCCGACCCATTTGACGTCGGGCGGCACCGGATAGCCTTCCGCCGTATCGTAGAAATTGATCCCCGCGTCGAAGCAGCGGTCGAGGACGCGGAATGCCTCGGTCTCGTCGGTCTGGCTGCCGAAGGTCATCGTTCCCATGCAGATATCGGACACATGGATGGCGCTTTGTCCGAGGCGGCGGCTTTGCATGGCTCTGTTCTCCGGTCAGAAGAGGGAGCGCCGTCTTTAGGTTGCAAGTCGCAACCGTGCAATCAGATCAGAAGCGCGAGCGAGCCGACAAGCAACGCCGCCATCGTCCAGTTGAACGCCTTCAATCGCGCCGGGCTCGAGAGCCAGCCGCGCAGCGACACCCCCATCACCGCCCACAGGCTCGTCGAGGGAAGGTTGATGATCCCGAAGACCACCGCGACGAGCAGCACCGCGGCGAAATTGCGGTCGGGCGCGTAGAGCGCGATCGCGGTGAGCGCCATCGACCAGGCCTTTGGGTTGACCCACTGGAACAGCACGGCCTGGAAAAAGCTCATCGGCTTGCCGCGCGCGCTGCCCGTGGTGTCGGGCGCCGCGGCATTGGCGATCTTCCACGCAAGCCAGAGCAGATAGGCGACGCTCACCACCTTGAGGATGATGTTGAGCACCGGGAACAGGTCGAACAGCCCCATCAGTCCGACGCCGACGAGTATGATCATCAGCGTGAAGCCAATGCCTACACCCAAGGCATGGGGCACCGTGCGGCGCAGCCCGAAATTGGCGCCCGACGCCATCAGCATCATATTATTCGGTCCCGGGGTGATCGACGAGACGAGCGCGAAGGCGGAGAGCGCGGCGAGGGTGGTCTGTTCCATGCGGCGCAAGATAATGCGTTTCACCGCGCAATAGATTGCAAAGATGGGCCGTATTCGAATAGAATATGCAATCCATGATCAAGATCGACGCCATCGGCCGCAGGATATTGCAAGAGTTGTCGCGCGACGGGCGAATCTCGAACCTCGAGCTTGCCGAGCGCGTCGGCCTCTCTCCATCCGCCTGTCTGCGCCGCGTGCAGGAACTCGAACGCGGCGGGGTGATCAAGGGATACCGCGCAGTGATCGACCCGGCGAAACTCGGGCTGACCTTTCTCGCCTATGTGACCGTCGGCCTGTCGTCGCATACCAAGAAGTCGCAAGCCGGTTTCGAAGCCGCGATGGCCGAAGCGCCCGAGGTGCGCGAGTGCCACAATATCACCGGCACGATCGAATATCTGCTGCGCGTCGAGACGGCGGATCTGGCGTCGTACAAGCATTTCCATACCGAGGTACTCGGCGTGCTGCCGCAGGTGCATTCGATCACCACCTATGTGCTGATGGACTCGCCAAAGGACGAACGGGCTTGATAAGAATAGCCGGTCGTCATTACGAGGACCCGAAGGCGACGCGGCAATCCAGGGCTCGCGTAAACCGCTCTGGATTGCTTCGCTTCGCTCGCAATGACGAGGAGAGAGGTTGAACCCGGCGCGCCCCAACCGCATATCGGTTTCATGACGAAACTCTCTTTCCTTGATCTCGTGCCCGTGACCGACACCGGCACCATCGCTCAGTCGCTAGCCAACGCCGCCGATCTCGCCCGCCACGCCGAGGCGCTGGGTTACGCGCGCTATTGGGTCGCCGAGCATCATGGCATGGCGGGGATCGCGAGCGCCGCGACCTCGGTGGTGCTCGCGCATATCGGGAACGCCACCGATAGCATTCGCATCGGGTCGGCGGGGATCATGCTCCCCAATCATGCCCCGATGGTGATCGCCGAGCAGTTCGGGACGCTCGAAGCCTTGTTCCCTGGCCGCATCGATCTGGGTCTGGGACGTGCGCCGGGGTCGGATCAGCGCGTCGCCCGCGCCTTGCGCCGCACGCTCGCCAGCGACGAGCGCCAGTTTCCGCAGGATGTGCTGGAATTGCAGGCCTTTCTGGCGGGTGACGAACAACTCGGCATCACCGCGGTGCCGGGTGCCGGCACGCATATTCCGCTGTGGATATTGGGCTCGAGCACCTTCGGCGCGCAGCTCGCGGCGATGCTCGGGCTCCCTTACGCTTTCGCCAGCCATTTCGCGCCCGACGCGCTCGACGAGGCGCTCGACATCTATCGCCGCCAGTTCAAGCCGTCGGCGCAGCTCGCAGAACCTTACGCCGCTGCGGCGTTCAATGTCTTTGCGGCGGACACGCGCGAAGAGGCCGAACTGCTCGCTTCGTCGCAGCAGCAGGCGTTTGTAGCGCTGCGCACCGGAAATCCCGGCAAGATGCAGCCGCCGCTCGCCGGCTATAAGGACAGCCTGCCGCCCAATGCGCGGGCGATCCTCGACCATGTGCTGCAATGTTCGGCGGTCGGCACGGCCGACGACGTCGCGGCGGGCCTCAGGGCCTTTCAGGCGCGCACCGGCGTTGACGAGATCATCGTCGCATCGTCGATGTACGATCATGCCGCGCGCAAGCATTCGCTCGCGCTCGCCATGCAGGCGGCGAAGTCGCTCTAACCCCCATGTTGACGCGGCTCCGGCCGCGGCAGTATAGGAGCGGCCCGACCAAGGGCGGCCCATCCGGGGTCGCCTTTTTACTTTTGACCGAAAGGTGCCTGCCATGACGATCACGCCGCTGATGCCCGTATACCCCCGGTGTGCTGTGCGTCCGGTACGCGGCGAGGGCGCCTATCTGATCGGCGAGCGAGGCGAGCGTTATCTCGACTTCGCGAGCGGCATCGCGGTCAATCTGCTCGGGCACGGCCATCCGCATTTGACGAAGGCGATCCAGGATCAGGCCGCGACGCTGATGCACGTATCGAACCTTTATGGCAGCCCGCAGGGCGAGGCCTATGCCGCGCGGCTCGTCGAGAATACCTTCGCCGACACGGTCTTTCTGACCAACTCGGGCGCCGAAGCGGTCGAATGCGCGATCAAGACCGCGCGCGCCTATCATTCGAGCGCGGGCAATGCTGAAAAACATACGCTGATCACCTTCAACAACGCTTTCCACGGCCGCACGCTCGGCACAATTTCGGCGACCAACCAGGAAAAGCTGCGCAAGGGTTTCGACCCGCTGCTGCCGGGCTTCGCCTACGCGCCGTTCGACGACATCAACGCCGCGCTCGACCTCGTCGACGACAATACGGCAGGCTTCCTCGTCGAGCCGATTCAGGGCGAGGGCGGCATCCGCCCCGCGTCGCAGCCCTTCCTGCAGGCGCTGCGCGACATCTGCGACAAGCGCGACCTGATGCTGATATTCGACGAAGTCCAGTGCGGCGTCGCCCGCACCGGCCATCTCTATGCCTATGAGCATTTCGGCATCACCCCCGACATCATGGCAAGCGCCAAGGGCATCGGCGGCGGCTTTCCGATGGGCGCGTGCCTCGCGACCGAAAAGGCCGCGCGCGGCATGGTCATCGGCACGCATGGCTCGACCTATGGCGGCAACCCGCTGGCGTGCGCCGCGGGTCAGGCGGTGCTCGACGTCGTGCTCGAAGAGGGTTTTCTCGATCAGGTCAAGACGACCGGCGAACGGCTGCGCGGCGCGCTGGAGCAGCTGCTTCCGAACCACGACCACCTGTTCGACAGCGTCCGCGGCGTCGGGCTGATGCTCGGGCTCAAGCTCAATTCGGACAGCCGCGCCTTCGTCGCGCATCTCCGCGACAATCACGGGCTGCTCACCGTCGCGGCGGGCGAGAATGTCGTCCGCGTGCTGCCGCCGCTCAATATCGACGATAGCCATATCGCCGAATTCATCGAGAAACTGTCGGCAGGTGCGGCGAGCTACACGGCGCCTGAGTCCTGATGCGGCATTTCCTGAATCTGTCCGACGCCGGCGGGGATGCGGTCGTCGCGATGCTCGCCGACGCGATCGACCGCAAGGCGGCTCGGCAGGGCTGGCCGAAGGCGAAGCCCGACGCGGACAGGCCGCTCGCCGATCATGTCCTCGCGATGGTGTTCGAGAAGAATTCGACACGCACCCGCGCCTCGTTCGACATCGCGATCCGCCAGCTCGGCGGGACGCCGATGATCCTCGACGCCGGCACGACGCAGCTCGGTCGCGGCGAGACGATCGCCGATACCGCGCGCGTGCTGTCGCGCTATGCCGACGCGATCATGATCCGCACCGACGACCATATGAAGGCGGAGGAACTCGCCGAACATGCGAGCGTGCCGGTGATCAACGGGCTCACCGACCTGTCGCACCCGTGTCAGATCGTCGCCGACCTCTTGACGATCGTCGAGAGCGGCAAGGCGCTGCCGGGGCTCGAGCTCGCATGGCTTGGCGACGGCAACAATGTCCTCGCCTCGTTGATCGAGGCGGCGGGACTGTTCGGCTTTCATGTCCGCGCCGGTGTCCCCCAAGGCTATGAGCCCGATACGAGCTTCGTCGAGGCCGCGCGCGCCAAGGGTGTTCGTATCGACATCATGCGCGATGCGCGCGAGGCGGTGGCGGGCGCCGATCTGATCGTCACCGACACCTGGGTGTCGATGGGGCAGGACCATGCCCATAACAAGATCGCCGCTATGGCGCCCTATCAGGTCGACGAGCGGCTGATGACGGGCGCGAAGGGCGACGCGATCTTCCTCCATTGCCTGCCCGCGCACCGCGGCGAC
The DNA here is from genome assembly GCA_966250105.1 of uncultured Sphingopyxis sp. Lineage (GTDB taxonomy): Bacteria > Pseudomonadota > Alphaproteobacteria > Sphingomonadales > Sphingomonadaceae > Sphingopyxis. The sequence goes on from CBINGC010000031.1 coordinate 6,714, forward strand.
GAGGTGGTCGATGCGGTGATCGACGGGCCGCAGTCGCGCGTGTGGGACGAAGCCGAAAACCGCGTCCATGCGCAGAAATCGATCCTGCTCTGGGCGCTCGGGAAATTGTGAGTTTTAAAGACGTGAGCGAGACCATCGAAACCTGGTTCGACCAGCCCCTGCTGTTCACCATCGCCGAGCGTCATGTGCGCGGTCGGCTGGTGCGGCTCGGGCCGACGCTCCGGACGATCATCGGGGCGCATAATTATCCGCCGGTCGCCGAAAAGCTGCTGGCCGAGGCGCTGGTGCTGACTGTCCTGCTCGGCTCGACGCTGAAGGACGAGAATGGCCAGATGACGCTGCAGGCGCAGACCGGCGGCGGGCCGGTCGAACTGCTCGTCTGCGATTATCGCGGCGGGGAACTGCGCGGTTACTTGAAATTCGATGCCGAGCGGCTGGCGGAGGTCGGTGCCGATCCGACCTTGTTCGCTTTATTCGGCGAAGGCTTCCTCGCGATCACCTTCGACCAAGCGACCACCGGCGAGCGATACCAGGGCATCGTCCCGCTCGAAGGCGCGTCGATCGGCGAGGCCGCCGAGCATTATTTCGAGCAGTCGGAGCAGATTTCGAGCCTGATCAAGCTTGCCGCGCGCCACGATCCCGAGGCGGGCTGCCTCGCCGGTGGATTGCTGCTCCAGCATCTGCCCGAAGGCGAGGTCGGCCGCGACCGCCTTCATGTGCGGCACGACAATCCCGAATGGGAACACGCCAAGGCGATCGCGTCGACGCTCAAGGACGAGGAACTCACCGACCCCGCGACCTCGCTCGAGACGCTGGCGTGGCGGCTGTTTCACGAAGATGAAGTGCGCGTCGAGCCGGGCGTCGCCGTGTCGCGCGGGTGCCGGTGCAGCACCGGTTATTTCGCGGGCGTGCTCGCGCAATTTCCCGAGGGCGAGCGCGCCGAAATGGCGGACGATGCCGGCAATGTCGTCGTCGATTGCGCCTTTTGCTCGCGCTTCTTCCCAATCCCACTCGACGAGATTGCGACCCACGATCGCGCCGGATAGCAAAACAAGACCGGGCTAAATGCGACGATGAAGCGGGAGAATCGAGCGCCGAGCGGTTGAAAATCGGCCGCTGCGTTGTTAGCTATGGGTAACGGGGTCGCATTCATGCCCGCGACGGGCGGCCAGTGGACAGGTGTAAATGGCGATCTTCTCTCCCTTCATGCGATATTCCTTGCTGGCGCTCGGCCTTGCGGGCGCAGCCACCGCTGTGCCGGCGCAGGCGCCGTCGCTGGCGATGCTCGACCGGCTGGAAAAGGGCAGCTGGCAGCTGCGCGAACGCGGCAAGGATGCGGTGGTCCGCACGGTCTGCGTTGGCGACGCACGGCGGATGATCCAGGTCTATCACCCGGGCGCCACCTGTTCGCGCTATGTGATCGAGGATACGCCGAATTCGGTGACCGTCCATTATACCTGCCCCGGCGCGGGGCACGGCCGCACGACGATCCGCAGCGAGACGAACCGGCTGGTCCAGATCGATACGCAGGGCATAGCCGAGGGCAGGCCCTTCTCGCAGGCGATCGAGGCGCGGCGCACGGGCGGCTGCTGATCCACGCGCGCTAACGCGATGTTAACCATTGGGGTCTAGGCGGGAGGCAAGACATGCTTCTTATGTCTTCTCCCTAACGGCTGTCATGCCGAACTGGGCCGTGTGGCGACCGCCTCGCGGCCCGTTTCTTTGGTGCGGCGGGGCCTTGCACCCCCGGCGGCACGGGACTATTTGGCGCCGATGCAGCAAGTTTCCGGAAAAAGCGTGATCGTCCTCCTGTCGGGCGGGCTCGACTCGATGGTCTGCGCGGGTCTCGCGCGCGAGGCGGGGGCGCGGATCGTCGCGCTGACGATCGACTATAACCAGCGCCACCGCGTCGAACTCGAATCCGCCGCGCGCATCGCTGAATATGTCGGCGCCGCCGAACATATCGTCCTGCCGCTCGACCTTCGCCGCTTCGGCGGTTCGGCGCTCACCGCCGACATCGACGTGCCCAAGGACGGGGTCGGCGACGATGTGCCGATCACCTATGTTCCAGCGCGCAACCTCATCTTCCTGTCGCTGACGCTCGGGCTCGCCGAGGCAAGAGAAGCGCAGGACATCGTCATCGGGGTCAATGCGCTCGACTATTCGGGCTATCCCGACTGCCGCCCCGAATTCATCGCCGGCTTCGAAAAGCTCGCGGCGCTCGCGACGCGCGACGGCGACAAGGGCGTCGAATTCCGCATCCACGCACCGCTTCAGCACATGACCAAGGCCGACATCGCCGCCGAAGCGGCGCGGCTCGGCATGGATGCGGGGATGAGCTGGTCGTGCTACGATCCGACGCCCGAGGGGCTGCATTGCGGATCGTGCGACAGCTGCCGCCTGCGGTCGAAGGGTTTTGCCGACGCCGGGCTCGCCGACCCGACGCGCTACGCCTGAACCGATGACCCACGCCGTCAAAGAGATTTTCCTCACCCTGCAAGGCGAGGGCGCGCAGGCGGGTCGCCGCGCAGTCTTTTGCCGCTTTGCCGGCTGCAATCTGTGGACGGGACGCGAGCAGGATCGCGCCAAGGCGGTCTGTCAATTCTGCGACACCGATTTCGTCGGCACCGACGGCACGCTCGGCGGCAAGTATAAATCGGCCGCGGCGCTCGCCGACGTCATCGCCGAAAGCTGGGGCGAGGGCCGCGAAGACCGCTATGTCGTGCTGACCGGCGGCGAGCCGATGCTGCAGGTCGACGATGCGCTGATCGCTGCGCTGCATGATCGCGGCTTCACCATCGCGATCGAAAGCAACGGCACCCTTCCGATCCCGCGTAGCATCGACTGGATTTGCGTCAGCCCCAAGGCGGGGAGCGAGCTGGTGCAGACGAGCGGCGACGAACTGAAGCTCGTCTGGCCGCAGCCCGGCAGCGATGTCGCGCGGCTCGCGGCGCTCGACTTCAGACATCTGCTCGTCCAGCCGCTCGACGATGCGAACGCCGCCGCTAACGTCCAGGCGTGCATCGACCTGGTGATGGAAGACCCGCGCTGGCGCCTGTCGCTCCAGACGCACAAACATCTGGGGCTGCGTTAGGGGCGCCTATTCGCCCTTCTTGGCCGTGCTGTCGTCGGTGATAGCCTTTTTCGCGACCGGCACGTCGACCGCTTCGGGATCGTTGCCATCGCTCGCGGCTTCGTCGCCCTCGCTCGCCTCTTCGGCCTTAGGCGCGTCCTTCTTCGTTTCGTCCTCGGGAATGCTGTTGTCGACCGCGGTGCCGTCGCCCGCAACATTGTCGAGGATGATCATCGAATCGCTCACCGATCCGGGCTGAACCTCGACCGCGTCGAGCGTGGTCGTCGATTTGCCCTTGCTGTCGCCGCCGCCACAGGCGGCGAGGGCGAGCAGGGGGAGCGAGGCGAGAAAGATGCGGGTCATGGCAGGGTTCCTAGTCGGTCGGCCCGAGCTTGTCGAGAAAGGCGGGCAGCGTCCCTGCCAGCGCCGCGTCGACATCGGCGAAGCTTGCCGCCTTCCCGAGCGCGGCGAGGCTGGTCACCGGAAACTCGGCAATGCCGCACGGCACGATGCCGCCGAAATGGGCAAGGTCGGGCGCGACGTTCAGCGAAAAGCCGTGCATCGTCACCCAGCGTTTCACGCGCACGCCGATCGCGCCGATCTTCGCCTCGCGGCCCTCGGCATCGTCGGTCCAGATGCCGATGCGCCCGTTGGCGCGCCGTGCCTCGACACCCAGAAGCGCGAGCGCGTCGATCACCCAGCCTTCGAGCGCCGAAACATAGGCGCGCACGTCGCGCCCGCGCCGCGTCAGGTCGAGCTGGACATAGCCGACGCGCTGACCCGGTCCATGATAGGTGTAACGCCCGCCGCGCCCGGCATCGTAAACCGGGAATTGCGGGTTGAGCAGTTCGGCGGGGTCGGCACTTGTCCCCGCCGTATAGAGCGGCGGATGCTCGAGCAGCCAGATACGTTCGCCCGACCCCCCGGCGTGGATCGCCGCCGCGCGCGCTTCCATGTCGGCGAGCGCCGTATCATAATCGGTGAGGCCGGGGCCGATCGTCCATTCGGGCGGGGGAAGCGAGGTCATGACGCCGGCTATCTGGCCCGCCGCGGCCTCCGGCGCAAGACCCCCGGCGCGGGTGAGCGACGGGGCTGGACAGACGAGCCGAAGATCGTCACCTTCGGGCGAAACGGGAAACCAAAAAATGACGGGGTATCAATGGTAAAATTCGACATGGGTGCGGCGTGGGACGACACGTTGCAGCTTTTGAAATCGCATACGGCCCTCGTCGCGACGATCGCCGGCGTTTTCCTCTTCCTTCCTGCGCTTGCCTTCGCCTGGTTCGGGCCGGTGCCGATCGAGCCTCCCGCAGGCGCCGATTTCAATCAGGTCGTTGCGACCTTTCGCGAAAGCTTTCGGCAGATGATCCCGGGCCAGGTCGTCGTCGCGCTCTCGACGATGATCGGCACGGTGGCGATCCTGCGGCTCTGGCTCTCGCGCGCCGGGGTCAGTGTCGGCGAGGCGCTGACCTTCGGCCTCATGCTCTTCCCGACGATGATCGCGGTGCAGATATTGTGCGGAATCGCGATCGGTCTCGGCTTCATCCTGTTGATCGTTCCGGGCCTCTACCTGATCGGACGCTTTGCCCTCGTATCGGCGGCGATCGCCGACCGCCGCATCTATAATCCGTTCGAGGCGATCCGTGTGAGCTGGGAACTCACCCGGAACAACGGCTGGGCGGTATTCTTCTTCCTGTTCCTCGTCGGCCTCGTGATCGTGATCGCGGCGCTGATCATCGGCGGAATCGTCTCGGTGATCTTCGGCAGCGAACCGGGCATCGGCCGCATGATGGGCGGCTTCGTCGAGGCGGCCTTCGGCGCGATCGGCAGCCTGGTGTCGATCGCAGTATCGGCCGCCGCCTATCGCCAACTGGCGCTTCGCGCCGACGGGGGCGTATTTGCGTAAATATCGGGTCGTATCAAAGGGAGCGTCACAAAAAACGGGGGGTGAACGATGAACAAGATTAGCATCAGTCAAGCCTGGTCCTATGCAACCGGCTTTTTCAGCGGTCAGGGCGCCAATCACGCGATCCTGCTGATCGGCGTCGGCATCGTCGTTCCGCTGATCCTTCAGTTCGCGCTGGGCGGCGGCACGGCTATGGTCGATCCGATGACGATGGCAACGGGCGGCGGTTTGATGGCGATGGGCGCATTCGCCATGGTGCTCGCGCTGGTCAACTATATCCTTCAGATGGGCAGCTATTTCGCCTCATGGCGAATCGGACTTACGAATGGCGGGGAGCCGCTCGGTTCGGCATTGGTCTTCGGCCTCGTCGCGGCGCTGCCGGTGCTGCTGTTGACATTGGTCGTTGCGCTTGTGCTCGGGCTCATCATGTTCATGATATTCGGCAGCGCTTTTATGGCGATGGCAAGCGGCGGGGAGCCGAGCAATCCGGGTTCGATCCTGCTGTTCATCTTCCTGTTTTTCATCTTCCTGCTGTGGCTCGCGTCGCGGCTTTCCTGCACCGGGCCAGTCATGGCTGATCGGCGGACTTTCAACGTCTTGACGGGTTTAATTGAAAGCTGGCGGATGACCGCAGCGTCACAGTGGAAGATATTCGGCTACTTCATTCTGCTCGGCGTCGCGCTCCTCGTCATTTTCACGATCTTGGGAATGATCGTCGGCGTGTCGATGTTTGCGGGCGGCGGCGTCCCGGGCGGTGGATCATTGGTCGGTCTTGCGGTCGGAGGGTTATTGATGGGCATTCCGATAGCCTATTTGCAGGTCGCGGTTCCCGCAGGCATTTATCGCGCACTGGGCGGAGCGCGTCCGGCAGACGTCTTCGTTTGATCCCGCGAAACTGTCAGGAAAATGGGCGCTTCGGGAACGGGGCGCCCTTTTCGCGTCAGGCCCATTTCGCTAGCGGTGGCAGGCTCATCAGGATGGCGTCGATGTTGCCTCCGGTCTTGAGCCCGAACAATGTCCCGCGATCATAGACGAGATTGAATTCGGCGTAGCGCCCGCGCCAGATCAGTTGCTCCTCGCGCTCGGCCTCGGTGAAGGGCAGGCCCATCCGGCGGCGCACGATCTGCGGGAAGATGTCGAGAAAGGCCTCGCCGACCGCCTGCGTCAGCTGGAAATTGCGGTCATATTCGGCATCGTCGCCGCATTCGAGATGGTCGTAGAAGATGCCACCGACGCCGCGGTGAACGCCGCGGTGCGGGATATAGAAATAATCCTCCGCCCATTTGGCATAGCGTTCATAGACGTCGGGACCGAACGGCGCGCAGGCGGCGCGCAACCGCGCGTGGAAAGCGTCGGTGTCCTCCTGATAGGGGATCGGCGGGTTGAGGTCGGCGCCGCCGCCGAACCAGCGCTTCGTCGTGGCGAGGAAGCGCGTGTTCATATGTACCGCGGGCACATGCGGATTCGCCATATGCGCGACGAGGCTGATTCCCGTCGCGAAAAAGCTCGGGTCTTCGCCCGCGCCGTGGATCGACGCCGCGAAATCGGGGGCGAACTGGCCAGCGACGGTCGACACATTGACGCCGACCTTTTCGAAAACCCGTCCCGTCATCACGCCGCGCACGCCGCCGCCGCCCTCGCCGGGCGCCAGCCCCTCTGCCTCGCGATCCCACGGCGTATAGGCAAAGCGCGCGTCGCTGCCCGCCTCGGCCTCGATCGCTTCGAATTCGGCGCAGATCCGGTCGCGGAGTGATTCGAACCAGCTGCGTGCGGTCTGTTGCTGCGGGTCGAGCGTGATCATGCGGGAAAGCCTTTCGTTTGCCTGAGCGCCTCGGCGAGCGCGATGCCAGCCGCGACCGCGACATTCAAGGAGCGAAAGCCGGGCTGCATCGGAATCGCGACCCGCGCGCCGACGGCATCATGAACATGGTGCGGCACGCCGGCGCTCTCCGACCCGAAAAGCAGGACATCGGCCGCGCCGAACGCGAAATCGGGAAGCGGCGTTGCGCCCGCGGTCGTCAGCAGCACGACGCGCTGCCCGCCGATCTGCGACCATTGTCGAAAAGCGTCCCAGCCTGGGTGCCGCCGGACGTTGGCGCGTACGGCATAATCCATGCCGGCGCGCTTGAGCGCGGCGTCGCCGAACGGAAAACCGCAGGGTTCGATGATATGCGCCGGCGCGCCGAAGCAGGCGGCGGTGCGCAGGATCGTGCCGACATTGCCGGCGATGTCGGGCTGAAACAGGGCGATTTCCATGGCGCCGCCATAACGACGAAGGCGCTGCGAATCGAGAGGCTTGGCTGTCGTGGCGCGGCCCGGTGACGGAAGCGGAAATTGCCTGTTGGCAAGCCCGGACAGTGCGGCTATCAGGCCCGCAATTCCCGGAGGGGCCGCCGGGTTGTGCGCTTTCGTGCGCGTGCAACAGGGTCGGCCATAACTTCGAGAACTTTGTTAGTTCACCCATGCAAGGGCAGTCGAATGGCCAGTGAATCTGAACTCAACGCCGGTATCGAGGATGGCGTACGCCGCCGGGATTTCATCAATATTGCGGCAGTGAGTTTCGCTGGTGTCGGTTCGGTCGCGGTGGTTTTGCCGCTGCTCAACCAGATGAACCCGTCGGCCGACGTGCTCGCGCTGTCGACGACCGAAATCGACATTTCGGCGATCCAGCCGGGGCAGGCGATCAAGACCAGCTGGCGCAAGCAGCCGGTGTTCGTGCGCAATCTCGTCGCCAAGGAAATCGCCGAAGCCAAGGCGGTTCCGCTGGGCGACCTGCGCGATCCCGAAACGATCGACCAGCGCACCAAGCCCGGCAAAGAAAACTGGCTGATCACGCTCGGCGTCTGCACCCACCTCGGCTGCGTGCCGCTCGGTGCCGCGGAAGGCGAGAACAAGGGCGATTTCGGCGGTTATTTCTGCCCGTGCCACGGTTCCCACTATGACACCGCGGCCCGCATCCGTAAGGGCCCGGCGCCCACCAACTTGGTCGTGCCGCCCTATGAATTCAACAGCGACACCGTCGTGACGATCGGCTGAGGAGCGAGATAAGATGAGCTTTCCCTGGGCCAAGAACTACGAGCCTCAGCTTCCCTTGACGAAGTGGATCGACGAGAAGCTGCCGCTGCCGCGTCTCGTCTATAACGCGATCGGCGCCGGCTATCCGGTTCCGCGCAACCTCAACTATTTCTGGAACTTCGGCGTCCTCGCCGGCGCCGCGCTGATGATCCAGATCATCTCGGGCATCGTGCTCGCGATGCATTATTCGGCGAATGTCGGGGTCGCGTTCAACTCGGTCGAGCATATCATGCGCGATGTGAATGCCGGCTGGTTCATCCGCTACGCGCATATGAACGGCGCGAGCATGTTCTTCATCGTCGTCTATCTGCACATTTTCCGCGGCCTTTATTACGGTTCGTACAAGGCGCCGCGCGAAATGGTATGGCTGCTCGGCGTCGTGATCTTCCTCCTCATGATGGCGACCGCCTTCATGGGCTATGTGCTTCCGTGGGGCCAGATGAGCTTCTGGGGCGCGCAGGTGATCACCGGCTTCTTCTCGGCGATACCGCTGGTCGGCGAGCCGGTGCGCGAATGGCTGCTCGGCGGCTTCGTGCCCGATAACGCCACGCTCAACCGCTTCTTCTCGCTGCACTATCTGCTGCCGTTCGTGATCCTGGGTGTCATCATCCTGCACATCTGGGCGCTGCACATTCCGGGTTCATCCAACCCGACCGGCATCGAGGTGAAGGACGAACAGGACACCGTCCCGTTCCACCCCTATTACACCGCGAAGGACGGCTTCGGCGTTGGCGTCTTCCTGCTCGTCTTCGTCGCGTTGACCTTCTTCAGCCCGAACACGCTCGGTCACGCCGACAATTATATCCCGGCGAACTCACTCTCGACCCCGGCGCATATCGTTCCCGAATGGTATTTCCTGCCTTTCTACGCGATTCTGAAGGCCTTCACCTTCAACTTCCTGTGGGTCGATGCGAAGCTGTGGGGCGTCATCGCGATGTTCGCGTCGATCGCGCTGCTGTTCTTCCTGCCCTGGCTCGACAGCTCGCCGGTCAAATCGTCGAACTATCGTCCGCTGTACCGCATCTTCTTCTGGATTCTCGTCGCCGACGTGCTTCTGCTCGGTTGGTGCGGCATGCAGCCGGCGGAACAGCCGTGGGTGATCCTCAGCCAGCTGGGCGCGATCTATTACTTCGCCCACTTCCTGGTGATCCTGCCGATCGTGTCGCGGATCGAACGCCCGCTTCCGATGCCGAATTCGATCACCGAAGCGGTCCTCGCCAAACACGCCACCGACGCGCCGTCGGCTTCGGCAACGGCCTGAGCGCCGGACTTTAATAGGAGCTGATACAGCCATGGTTCGTCCGCTCGGTTTTCTCGTCGGTCTCGGTTTCATTACCGCGCTGGTGCTCGCGATCTTTACGACGCCGCTCAAGAATGAACCCAATGTCGCCTATTCCTTTCACAAGCACCCCAAGCATCTGAAGCTGGCAAGCGACGGCATATTGCTGCCGCACTGGGACCAGGCGCAGCTGCAGCGCGGGATGCAGGTGTACAAGGAAGTCTGCTCGGCCTGTCACAGCCTGAACCTCGTCGCGTTCCGCAACATTGCGGACCTCGGCTACACCGAAGGCCAGATCAAGACCTTCGCCAAGGGCTTCCAAGTACCGTCGATCAACCCCGACACGGGTGAGCCGGCGACGCGCGACGGCTTGCCGTCGGATTATTTCCCGTCGCCCTATGCGAACGAGGTCGCCGCCCGCGCCGCGAACAACAACGCGCTGCCGCCCGATCTTTCGCTGATCACCAAGGCACGCGAAGGCGGCAAGGACTATGTCTATTCGCTGCTGACCGGCTATCAGAATCCGCCGGCGAACCTGCCCGACGAACTGAAGCCGGGCACGGGGCTGCACTACAACCCCTATTTCGCGAACCTCAACCTCGCGATGGTGCCGCCGCTTACCAAGGGTCAGGTGACCTATGCCGACGGCACCGAGGCTTCGGTCGACCAGATGGCCAAGGACGTCACCGCCTTCCTCGTCTGGACCGCCGAGCCGAAGCTGATCAAGCGTATCCAGGTCGGCTATGCCGTCTTCTTCTTCCTGCTCATCTTCACGGTGCTGACCTATCTGTCGTACCGGAACATCTGGGCCGACAAGAAGCATTGAGGGAAAAGGGAAGGGCGATTGTGACGACATGATCGCCCTTCCGCCCCAGCCGGACCTCGACCTCGCGTCGCTGGTCCGCACTATCCCGGACTTTCCAAAGCCGGGCATCCAGTTTCGCGACATCACGACGTTGATCGGCGACGCCGCCGGTTTCAGCGAGAGCGTACGGCGGCTGAGTGCGCGCGCCGCGACCTATCGCCCCGACCTGATCGTCGCGGTCGAAGCGCGCGGCTTCCTGTTCGGTGCTGCGATGGCGACCGCGATGGGCCTCGGCGTCGTCCCGGTGCGCAAGGCGGGCAAGCTGCCCGGCGTCACGATCGGCGTCGACTATGAACTCGAATATGGCGTCGACCGCCTCGAACTGCACGAAGGGGCGGTGCTGCCGGGGCACCGCGTCATCCTCGTCGACGATCTGCTCGCGACGGGCGGGACGATCCTCGCCACCGCCGCCCTGATGCGTAGCGTCGGCGCCGAAGTCGCGGCGGCGCTGTTCGTCATCGACTTGCCCGACCTCGGCGGATCGCAGCGGCTGGAGGCGGCGGGGCTGGCGTGTGAAACGCTGATCGCTTTCGACGGGGATTGATATTCCGCATCCGTCTGTTTGGGGGTGGTGAGCGGACGTTCCCAATATTCGTCATTCCCGCGAAAACGGGAACCCAGAGCGCGCGTCGGCTGACCCCAATCTGGGTTCCCGCTTTCGCGGGAATGACGAAGTTATGAGATATTCAGCGGTAGCTTCCGGTCGTTAGCTGCACTCCGCCCAAAGAAAAAGCCCGCGCCGAAGCGCGGGCCTCGCCCCCGTGGCAAGCGGGTCGTCCGTCAGAATGGCAGCCAGTTCTGCTTCTTGCGGAATTTCATATAGCCGACGTTCGCGCCGAGCCGCGCGCCGACGCCGACGCGGATCGGGATCAGCACCACATCATCGCGGCGCAGGTAGCTCGCGTTGAAGCCGCCGACCAGATAGGCGGCGCCTTCGCCCGCCGGATAACGCTTGTAGAGGTCCTCGCTGTCGAAGAGATTATAGACGAGGATGAAAGTGTTGGCCGCATTGGCGCCCGCGTCGAAGCCGATCGACGGCCCGGTCCAGTATGCGGGAAGCTCGCCCTCGACTTTGTGGTGGAGCGTCCCCGATCCATAGCGCACGCCGACCACCAGCGCGCCGCCGGCTTCGCGCCCGACGATATAGGCGTTGGGCTCACCCTGTTCCTTGAGGATGTCCTCGATCAATCCCGCCAGACCCTGCGCACCCTTGCCGAAGATGCCTTCGGCGGCGCCGATCAGATCGTCCTGCTTGTAGGTCGAGCTGTCATCGGCGGAAACGTCCGTAGCGGTCATGTCCGCGGGGGCGTTGGTGGCCGCCGTGCCGCCATCGACCGGCACTTCGCTGGTCTGCTGATCGCCGGTCGCGAGGTCGCTGTCGTAAGATGGGTCCGTCGTCGTGCTCGTCACCGGCGGCGGTGCGGGATCGTCGAGATCGGAATCGATCTGCGTGTTGCTGGGGTCGATCTCGCGCATCTGCGCCGCTGCGGGCAGCGGTGTGAGTGCGAGGCCGAGCGATGCCAGGGCCGCAAAGGCAAGGCTGGTGAACGTCTTCCGCATATGGAACCCCCAAAAATCGAACCGCGCCGTTACGGCGAAACCTGCGTTAATCATGACTCGCTTTGGCGCGCGGGCAATGAACGGGCGATGACCCGAGTCGAATTTACGCCAGATCGAATCATTCGGGCGATGAAAACGACCGCTGCGCACGAAAAAAGCACAATCTTTGGCGTTGCGGGGCACGAAGCGCATGGCTATAGCGACCCGCCTAGGCCAGACTGCCGTTAGCGCGGCAGACCATGCGGAGACGTGGGTGAGTGGCTGAAACCAACGGTTTGCTAAACCGTCGTACTGGTAAATCCGGTACCGAGGGTTCGAATCCCTCCGTCTCCGCCACCTAATTCCCAAGCGATCGAAACGAGCCGCCCCACACCACCGGTCGGCCCGTGCCCGCCGCTGTCCATCATATCCCGCCCGCGCGCCTCTCCGCCCGAAAACGCCGAATTCTTATTGTAATTGAGAATCGTTCGCGATAATGCCGCTCACATCAGCCCCCGCCCGAAACTTTCCAGAGCCCGATGCACGCACCCACATCCTCGCGACCGGCGACCAGCAAAAGCCGGAAAGCCTTTTGGCTGAAGCAGCTCCACATGTGGCACTGGATGAGCTCGGCGGTCAGCCTGATCGGGTTGCTTTTGTTCGCGGTTACCGGCTTCACGCTCAACCACGCCGCGGACATCGAGGCGACGCCGGTCGTCACCGAAGCGGCGGCGACGATGCCGCCGGCGATGCTCGCACGGTTGAAAGCGGCCTTTCCCGCCGCCGAAAAGGCGCCGCTGCCGCCCGCCGTCGCCGACTGGGTGGAGGACAGCTTTCCGGTCAAAGCCTCGGGCGAGGCCGAATGGTCGGCGGATGAAGTCTATCTCGCCGCGCCGCGCCCCGGCGGCGACGCGTGGGTCGCGATCGACCTCACGACCGGCGCGGCGACGAGCGAGGTCACCAGCCGCGGCTGGATCTCCTACCTCAACGATCTCCACAAGGGCCGCAATTCGGGCGGCGCGTGGAGCCTGTTCATCGACATCTTCGCCTTCGCCTGTCTCGTCTTCGCGGTCACCGGCCTGTTCCTGCTCCAGCTTCATTCGGTGAAGCGGAGGAGCACCTGGCCGCTTGTCGGGCTCGGCCTCGCGATCCCCGCCGCGATCGCGATCATCTTCATTCATTAGGGAGATCCTTCATGCAGCTTTCCATCCCGGTGCGTATTCTCGGCGGCACGATCGGCCTCGGCGCCACGCTCACCGCGCCCGCGCTCGCCGCCGCGCCGGGAACGATGGACGTCACGGTTCATATCCCGCGGCTGAAGGTTGCCGAATATCACAAGCCCTATGTCGCGATCTGGGTGGAGAAGGGGGGGGCGAAGGCAAGGACGGTCGCGGTCTGGTACGATCACGACATGAAGGCGAACGAAGGCACCAAGTGGCTTCGCGACGTGCGTCAATGGTGGCGCGCGGCGGGCCGCGCGATGACCTTCCCGGCGAACGGCGTCACCGGTGCGACCCGCGCGCCCGGCGCGAACAAGATTTCCTTCACGCGCGCGCAGCTCGGCGCGACGACGCCCGGCCAATATACGCTGGTGATCGAGGCGGCGCGCGAGGTCGGTGGCCGCGAATTGCTGCGTATCCCCTTCACCTGGCCCGCGAAGGCCGGAGCGGGCGCGCGCGTTGCCGGAACGAGTGAATTGGGCGCCGTCTCGGTCGCCTTCCGCTAAAGCTTTGAAAGGAACAGGGGTATGAAGAAACATATGTGGGGTTTCGCCGCGACGGTCGCGCTAGCCGCCGCGATTGCCGTTCCGGCGTCGGCGCACCGCCAGTGGATGATGCCTTCGGCGACCGTGCTGTCGGGCGACGATGTATGGGTCACCGTCGACGCCGCGATCTCGAACGACCTCTTTTATTTCGAACATCATCCGATGCGCCTCGATGCGATGAAGGCGTGGGCGCCCGACGGCAGCGAAGCGGCGATCGAGAATAAGGCGACGGGGCGCTATCGCAGCACCTTCGACGTCCATCTGACGCAAAAGGGGACGTGGCGCATCGCGTCGCTGTCCGACGGCGTGACGGGCAGCTATGATCTGGGCGGCAAGACCGAGCGCCTGCCGCGCGGGACGACGACGGCGAACCTCGCCGAGCGCATTCCCGCCGGTGCGACCAATGTGAAGACCGCCGAATCGAACAATCGCAACGAGATTTTCGTGACCGTCGGCGAACCGACGACGACGCTGTTCCAGCCGACGGGTAAGGGGATCGAGCTGGTTCCGGTTACCCATCCGAACGACCTGATCGCGGGCGAAGCCGCGACCTTTCAGTTCCTGCTCGACGGCAAGCCAGCGGCGGGTCTGCCGGTGACGGTGATCCCCGGCGGAATCCGCTATCGCGATCAGCTCGGCCAGATGGATTTGCAGACCGGCGCCGACGGCAAGGTCGAGGTCAATTGGACCGCGCCCGGCCTCTATTGGCTCAACGTCACGACGCCGCGCGCCGCGCGCGAGGAAGGCGCCGGCGCCGGGCCCGCAGCGCCGCAACGCCGCGCGAGCTATGTCACGACGCTCGAAGTGCTCGCGCCCTGACCGACCGCATCCTGATCCCCCGCGCGTTGACGCCCGCGGCCTTTGCGGGGCGCGACGCGCGCGCGGGTATCGAAAGCTTCGACGGCGAGACGATGGGGACGAGCTGGTCGTTGCAAGCGGTGTCGCCGCCCGCCGCGATCGTGCATGGGGTCGAGGCAGCGTTCGACCTGGTGGTCGGGCAGATGAGCCAGTGGGAGGCCGGATCCGACCTCTCGCGCTTCAACCGCGCTCGCCCCGGCATATGGCGCGAGGTGCCGGGCGACCTCGCCCATGTCGTGGGAGCCGCGCTCGAAATCGCGCGCGCCAGCGGCGGCGCGTTCGACGCGGGCCTCGGCCGCCTGACCGAAGCGTGGGGCTTTGGCAGCGCGGGGCCCGTCGATCGTGCGCCGCCCCCGACCGGCGCGTCCGCCGCGAGGACGATCGACTTCGACCCCGCGACGCGGCGCATCCGGCGCGGCGAAGGCGCGGCGCTCGACCTGTCGGGGATCGCCAAGGGCTATGCCGTCGACCTTGCCGCCGACTGGCTGCTCGACATGGGGGTGCGGCACTTCCTGCTCGAAGTCGGCGGGGAATTGCGCGGCGAGGGGATTCGTCCGGACGGCCAGCCGTGGTGGGTCGATGTCGAGATACCGCCGACGTCGTCGATCGCGCCGTGGCGCATCGCGCTGCACGATCTGTCAGTCGCGACGTCGGGCAATTATCGGCGCAGTTTCCGCGCGGATGGGCAGCATTATTCGCACAGCTTCGATCCCGGAACCGGCCGCCCGATCGTCAGTGGCGTCGCATCGGTGACGGTGCTCCATCGCAGCTGCATGATGGCCGACGGCTGGGCGACCGCGCTGACGGTGCTCGGGCCCGAAGCGGCGATGTCGTTGGCGGATGAACGGAAATTGGCCGCGTGCGTCGTGACCGGCGACTGCGAATATGTGTCGCGCGCATGGAGCGCGATGCTGGATTAGGACCTAATCGTCATCCCGGCGAAGGCCGGAATCCCGCCGGTGCGTAATGACGCCAGGTCGATCCCGGCCTTCGCCGGGATGACGATATGAGGGCTCAGCTATCGGCCCAAAGCCGCAGCAGATTATGATACACCCCCGTCAGCTCGATAACCGAGCGGTCCTTGCCGCCCAGCTCGCCGGTCAGCCGCTGCACCGCGCGGTCGAGGTCGAACAGCGTGCGCCGTTTCTCGGCATCGCGAACCATCGATTGCAGCCAGAAAAAAGAGGCGACGCGCCGCCCGCGCGTGATCGGGGTGACGCGGTGCAGGCTCGACGAGGGATAGACCACCGCATGTCCGGCGGGCAGCTTGACGCGCTGGACGCCATAATGATCCTCGACCAGCAGCTCGCCGCCATCATACGCGTCGGGCGCTTCGAGGAAGACGGTGATCGACAGATCGCTGCGGATGCGGAAATCGCTGCCGCGTTTGATGCGGATCGCATTGTCGACGTGCGTGTCGAACTCCTGTCCCTCGCCATAGCGATTGAACAGCGGCGGATAGATTTTGAGCGGCAGCGCCGATGCGAAAAAGATCGGCGAACGGCCGAGCGCCTCAAGGATCAGCCGCCCCGCCTGTTTCGCGGCCTCGCCATCCTCGGGCAATTGCTGATTCTGCTTGGCGAGCGCCGACTGATGCCCCGACGTCGCATTGCCGTCGATCCATTCGGCGGCGTCGATGATCGCGCGGATGTCCGCCACTTCGGCGGACGAAAGCAGGTCGGGAACGGCGATCAACATCGGTGTGTATTCCTTATCCTCCGGCGCTGCCACAGCCTGTACCGGGGATCAATGCCGGGAACGGGCTGGGCCGCTCCCGGCAAGGTTCGTCAAAGCCCGACGGTCAAGGCCAGCACCGCGGACCGCGCATCTCCGGGGGTCGCCCAGCCATTGTTGCGGATGCGGGTGAAATAGAGCTTGTCGGTGAAATTCTTGACGTTGAGCTGCGCCGAAATCCGGTCGGTGAAGTCGTACGCCAGAAAGGCGTTGTGGACCCAATAATCGTCCGACTGGAACAGCTCCGGATCGGCGCTCGCGGTGGGCAGGTTGAAAGTGAACTTGCCCTGATAGGTGGCGCCATATCCGATCTTGAGCCCGAACGGCAGCTCATAGGTGGTGAACAGGCTGCCCGAATGTTTGGGCGTGTTCTGGAGCCGCGCGCCGGCGACGGGGTCGGGGAAGGCGGGCGAGTTGGTGCAGTCGCCTTCGCCCGGATTGGCGAGGCAGAAATTGGACACCGACTGCAATATCTCGCTGTCGAGATAGGTGTAGTTGGCGGTGATCGACCAGCCGGGCAGGATCTGCCCGACCGCACTCAGCGCGATGCCGTCGACGCGCGAATGGCCGTCGAGCACCTGGTCGGGCAGCGTCGGGTCGCCCGAATTGACGCGATAGCTGTCGCGCTCGTTGCGGAACGCCGCGGCGCTCAGCAGCAGGCGGCCGCCCGCGACCTCGGCCTTCACCCCGATCTCGTAATTCTTGGCGCTTTCGGGTTTGACGTTGCAATTGCCGTTGGTCGCGGCTTCGGAACAGCTGCCGTTGACCGACGCCTGCGACGGCGTCTTCGAATTGCCGTATGCGGCATAGAGGGTAACGGCTTCGACCGGTTTGTAGACAAGCCCGACGCGGTACGAGAAGAGATTGTCGCTATATTCGGTCGGCGTGGTCACGCCCAGGCCGTTGCGGTTCGACCCGCTGCTCTTTTCATACCGGACACCGCCGTTGAGCTCGAACTTGCCGAGCTTCATCGCGTCGAACAGATAGAGCGAATAATTGTCGACCTCGCCGCGCTGGCGCCCGGTGTAGGTGAAGTTGACCGGTCCGTCATAGACGTTGCTGCCATAGGAGAAGCCATCGGGCAGGTCGGGGCCGACGATGACCTCGTTCGGGTTGGCGATGTTGACCAGCGGATAGCGGGCATAGAAGGGAGTGCCGTCGGCGTTGCGCAGCGCGTTGCCGCTGTTCAGCGTATATTTCTCCCACAATGCCGAGGCGCCGATGACCAGCGTATGTTCGATCGCGCCGGTGTTGAACGTGCCGCGCAGGTCGACCTGATCGTACATCAGCTCGTTCGTCGAATCGCGCAGATTTCCGCGCGGGCCACCGATATAATAATAGCCATCGGGCACGGTGAAGGGCGCGCCCGACACGGTGATCGTGCAGCTGCCGCCGGTCGGCGTCACCCCGGTCGAAAGGCAATAGGTGCCTTGCGGCGGGCCGACGACGGTCAACTGGTTGACCCGCTGCCAGCGCGCGAGGTTGCGGATCGACCAGCTGTCGCCAAAATCATGCTCGACGATCGCGGTCGCCTGATCGACAGTGATCTCCTGCCGGTCGACGTTGCGGTAACCGAAATAGTCGCTGCGGTGCGCGCCCGGGACGAGGCCATCATAATAGGGCACGCCATATTGCGGGATATTGTCGTCTTCCTGGTGCAGATATTGCAGCGTCAGCTTGGTCGGGCCGGCCATGCCGATGCTCACCGACGGCGCGACGCCCCAGCGCTTGTAATTGTCGACGTCGCGTCCGGGCACGTCGTTCTTGTGCGCCATCGCGTTCAGTCGCACCGCGATCAGCTCGTTGACGCGCAGGTTCGCATCGACGGTGCCGCGGTAATAATCGTCGGTGCCGATGCCGGCGGTGCCGATGACGCGCGTCTCGTCGAGCGGGCGCTTGGTGACGATGTTGATCGAGCCGCCAACCGATCCCGCGCCGCTCTGCACAGAATTGGCGCCGTTGACGATTTCGAGCTGTTCGAGGTTGAACGAGTCCGACCGGTTATAGGCGGCGCTGTCGCGCACCCCGTCCTGCGTGATGTCGCTGCCCGCCGAATAGCCGCGGAAGTTGATCGAGTCGGCGGGCGGCGAACCGCCCTCCGCCGCGCCAAAGGTGATGCCGGGGACGGTCGACAGCATGTCGCGCAGCGTCAGCAGATTCTGCTGCTCGATCGTCTCGCCGGTGATCACCGTGACCGTCTGCGGCGTGTCGCGGACCGGACGCGTCGATTTGGGCGATTCCTGCTGCGTCTGATAATGCTGCCCGGTGACGATGATCTGCTCGCGTTCGTCGCGGCGTTCGCGCTCGGACTGCTGTTCGGAAGACGCATCGGCACCCGTATCGGCGGCCATGCCCGCAGTGCTGATCAGGCTGCCGACGCAGGAGAGCGCCAGGAAAGTGGCGGACGTCGTTGGCTTCACGGCTTTACCCCTGTTGTTATGGACGGGGAGGCCGCTATTGCGAGTCGATCGCAGAGTCAATAATAATGAGAATTATTTGCAACAATGTCGCAGTGGAGATGAGGGTGGGAATTATTCGGCCCTCATCCGTGAGGCCGTTTCCTATTGCCTCGCTGCGCTCGCAATGACGAGATTAGGGACGTCAAAGGGGTGAACGCCGATTGAGCGGGGAGAACTGTCTAGCGTCGCGGTTCCAGCCACCAGCTTTGGCGCCAGCCATAAGGGCTTGCGATCGCTTCGCCCGCCGCATTGGTCGCCGGCTTGAAACGAAACCGCTCCTCGATCAGGCGGCACGTCGTCCGGTCGAGCGAAGCGTCGCCGCTCGACCGGCTGACGCGGCAGCCGGTGACGCGGCCGCTGGCTTCGATGGTGAAGCGCACCTCGACTTCGCCGCCGGCTTTCGCGCGGCTGGCCTCGCGGGGATAGTCGCGGTCGCGGATCGTGCCGCTGCGCCAGATCGCCTTCGTCCCGCCGCCCGTGCCGCTTCCCGAACCCCCCGCGCCGGCGCCGTCGCCGCGCCCGCCCGCGCCCGATCCCGGGCCGGGCTCGGGGGTCGCGCCGGCCGAGGGCGCGTTTCCCTCGCCGGGGCGGGGCGCCGCGGCCACGGGCGGCACGAGCGGCGGCAGTTTTGGCGGGGGTGCGGCGACGGCTGCCGCCTTGGCCTGCTTGTTGGCCGCCGATGCCTTGCCGCTCGCCTTTTCGCTCGCGGCCTTTGCCGGCACGGCTTGTTCGCGCGGCGGCGGGGGAGCAGGAATCGCGATCGCTGTGATGGCTTCGCTGGCCCGGCGCACGACCGAGAGGTCGAGGCCGCTGGCAAGGCCAAGGCCGACGGCGGCGACGGCAAGCAATGCGCCGCCGCCCGACAAGACCCGCTCTCGCCCAGAAATCTGCCCCGTATAAGCCATCACGCCGCCTCTTATCGCGCGCCGCGGCACGCAACCGGCGTCCGGTTTAGAGGAATTCGTCTAGCGTGGACATGAACCGGTCGAACTGATCGTGGTGCAGCCAGTGGCCGGCATTTTCGAACTCGATCACCTTGGCGGTGTTGAAATGGTCGAGCCGTCCGTCGCGCTCGGGGTTCGAGGCCCAACTGTTCGCGCCATAGAGGAGCAGGGTAGGACAGGTGATCGCACCCCACAGCGCGGCGATATCGTCGTGCGGCATGTCGAAGGCGGGCCAGACGTTGAGGTAGTTGTCGAACTTCCAGCTCCATGTGCCGTCCTCGTTGCGGCTGATGCCATGGATCGTCAGGTGGCGCGCCTGCGCCTCGGTCAGATAGCTGTTTTCGCCCATCATCCGCGTGAGGGCGTCTTCGAGCGTCGCATAGCGGCGCGGGGTGCGCCCTGCGGCCTGACGCTTGTCGTCGATCCATTTGCGGAAGCGCTCGGCATAGCCCGTCTTCGCACGCTCGGCGAGCACCTTGGGGGAGGGGCCGAGGCCCTCGATCGCGACGAGCTTGCGGATATTCTCAGGATAAAGGCCGGTATAGCGCAGCGCGATATTGCCCCCCATCGAATGCGCGACGATCGACAAGGGGCCAAGGTCGAGCTGATGGATCAGCTGCGCGAGATCATAGACGAAACCGTCCATGTCGTAATTGCCGTCGGGCGACCAGGCGCTGTCGCCATGCCCGCGCAGATCGGGCGCGATGACATGATAGCGACCCTGCAGCTTTTCGGCGACCCAGTCCCAGTTGCGGCAATGGTCGCGGCCGCCGTGGACGAGCAGCAACGGCGGGGCGCCGCGATTGCCCCAATCGACATAATGAAGCTTCAGCCGCTGCGAGATGAAGCTATTCGAGGTGGGGCCGGCACTTGCCATCGGATCATCCTTGCTGTCTGTTCCAGTTTCAAAAGGCGACTGGTTTCGATCCGTCAACCCCGCATCGGTGCCATGGCCTTTGCAGACGAGTTCAAGGGAGAGCGATATGACGACATTCCGCGATAATCTGTTGGCAGGAAAGACCGCCTTTGTTGCGGGTGGAACGAGCGGCATCAATCTGGGCATCGCGAAGCGTTTCGCCCAGCTTGGCGCCAAGGTCGCGGTCGCCGGTCGCGATTCCGACAAGGCGGCGCGCGCGGCGGAAGAAATCGGCGCGGGCGCGCTCGGCTTGTCAGGCGACGTGCGCGACTATGCGGCAATCCGCGGCGTGATGGAGCGGGTCGCGGGCGAGCTCGGCCCGATGGACATCGTGATTTCGGGCGCGGCGGGCAATTTCCTCGCGCCGGTGCTCGGCATGTCGGCCAATGCGTTTCGCACCGTCGTCGATATCGACCTCAACGGCACCTTTAACGTGTTCCGCGGCTGCCACGACCTGCTGGGTCGGCCGGGCGCATCGCTGATCGCGATCACGGCGGGGCAGGCGGTCAACGCTTCGGCGCTTCAGGCGCACGCCTGCGCCGCCAAGGCGGGGATCAACCAGCTGATTCGCGTCCTCGCGCTCGAATGGGGGCCGGAGGTGCGCGTCAACGGGATCTCGCCGGGGCCGATCGCCGATACCGAGGGCATGAAGCGCCTCGCCCCCGACGCGGAAACGCGAGCTGCGCATTATGACCGGATCGCGTTGAAGCGGTGGGGCAAGGTTGAGGAAGTCGCCGAATCGGCGGTGTTCCTCTGCTCGCCCGCCGCAGGCTATATCACCGGCACGATTCTCGACTGCGATGGCGGCAGCCAGATCGGCGACGCGTCGCGCGGCGACTTGGAAAAGGGCATGGCCTGAACGCAAAAACGCCGCCAACCCGTTGGGGTGGCGGCGTTTTTAATGGTGGGCGTGGCAAGGATTGAACTTGCGACCCCTGCGATGTCAACACAGTGCTCTACCACTGAGCTACACGCCCATCCCTTGGGGTGACGCGGCCCCTAAAGGCCTCTGCGTCGCTTGGCAAGCCCTTCGCGCGAAGGAGCGTTTCTTATTGTTGGTTCGAGCGGTCGGCCCGGCCGAACAGATTGTCGACCTCGCGCACCAGATCCTTGAGGTGGAAGGGTTTCGACAGCAGCTTCGCCTGCGGCACATTTTCCTCGGCGCGCAGCGAAACCGCGGCAAAGCCGGTGATGAACATGACCTGCGTCTGCGGCGCGGCCTTTGCCGTATGCTGGGCGAGTTCGATCCCGTCCATTTCGGGCATGACGATGTCCGACAGCAATAGGTCGAAGGTTCCCGAATCGATATAGGGGACGGCCGCGGTACCGCGGTCGACGGCGGTGACGTGATAACCGGCGGTCGTCAGCGCCCGCGCTAGATATTCGCGCATCACATCGTCGTCCTCGGCCAGCAAAATGCGTATCATGTTAAAGTCTGTTCCCTGGTCCTTCGGCGCCGCCGGTTCCGCACGGCTGCGCCCTCAAATCCATTCCGATATAGCGTCAGAGATTTAACAAATTGACGCGCGACGCTGGATTCGTCGCGCTTTTTTTGCCACCCGTAAGCGATGCCGACATACAGCATCCCGCCTGCCGCCATCGCTGTCAACCGTCCCCGGGTGAGCGGCCCGGTCGTGGTTTCGGTGCCGCACGCGGGGCGCATCTATCCGCCCGAGATACTCGCCGCGGCGCGAGTCGAGCGCGCGCAGCTCGAACGGCTGGAAGATGGATGGTGCGATCTTCTCGCTGCCGAAGCGACCCTTGCGGGGGCCACCGTCGTGCAGGCCCTGTGGGCGCGCGCGGTCGCCGACCTCAATCGCGGCGAGGGGCAGATGGCACCTGGCGAGGTCGCAATGCCGCTGCGCGCGCAGTTTTCCGCGCCGGGCCGCAAGGAACGCGCAGGGCTCGGCGTCGTGCCGACCCGCCTTTTCGATTGCGGCCCGCTGTGGAATCGCCCGATCGACAGTGCGGCGCTGCACTGGCGGCTTGCATCGTTTCATCGGCCCTATCACGCCGCACTCGCCGAGGCCTTGGCGGACGCGCGGCGTCGCTTTGGTCATGCCATCCTGATCGATCTCCATTCCATGCCTTCGATTCCGGTCGGGCAGCCGGGCCACGGCGCGCGAATCGTCGTCGGCGATCGCTTTGGCGACAGCGCGGGTGAATGGGTGATCGATCGGGTAATGGCATCCGCGGGGCGCCTGGGTGAAGTCGTGACGCGCAACCAGCCATATTCGGGCGGTCATATCATCCGCACGCACGGCCGACCGGGCGATGCGATTCACGCGGTGCAAATCGAAATCGACCGCAGCCTCTATCTGACGGCCGAACGCCTGCCCGAGCGGGCGCGGGTCGCTCGGCTCGCCCGTTGGTTCGCGGGCCTCGTCGGCGACCTCGGAGAGACGCGACCCGACGCTGAAATATTTCCGCAAGCTGCCGAATAAAAAACCACCTCGTACCGAAGTACGAGGTGGCCAGGGTCCAGGGAGGACGCGTCCGCGTCAAAGCTGACGGGACACTCGCCGCGATGGAAAGGGGGAAAACCATGGCGGCGTAGTTTGAATTTAGGGATTTGTGCGCCGACTTACAAGAAGAGACGGTGCAGAATCTGCAATATGCAGAAAATTGGTCGGGGAGAGAGGATTCGAACCTCCGGCCCCTGCCTCCCGAAGACAGTGCTCTACCAGGCTGAGCTACTCCCCGACCGATCTGCGCGCCGACCGGGGTCGCCGCGAAGGCAGGGCGGTCCTCTAGACGCGCAATCTGCGAACTTCAAGCGCCAATCGGCACATTCAATGCGATTGCCGTGACTATAGCATTTCGGCAGTTCGAAAGCTGAAATGACCGTTTGCGACGAAAATAAGATGATCGACCAGATCGATGCCGAAGGTTCGCAGAAAAAGCGCGGCATTGTGAGTCGCGCCAATATCGGCGTCGCTTGGCAGGGCGATGCCCGACGGGTGGTTGTGCGCCATCACCACCGCCCTGATCTCGCCGTCCAGCAAGGCCCGCCAGCTTCGCGGCGGGATGATGCAGCGGCCCGGCGTGTCGCCATCGACGCATTCGAAGCGAAGGAGGCGGTCGAACGCGTCGAATCCGGCGAGCAGCAGCGTTTCGCGACGATCGTCGAACAGCGGGCGCAGCAAATGGCGCGCCACCTCGTCCTCAACTCCGGCGGGTATGAATCCGGCCGGTGCGGAGGGATCCGGTCTTTTACCGACGGGCTCGAACAGGGTCATCGCCGGACCCATGCGCTTTGGGCGCGCGATTCCCAATGCCCGACTGCCCCGCATCGGAGGCTTTATAGGCGCATTCCCGCTGGTCCCTTGTCCGCGCGCGGTGCGGGGCCTAGCAATGAGACGGCAAAAGCGGGAGCGTGTCTTGTCTGATTCCATCCATTATGAACTGCAATATCTCGACCTGATGCGCCGTATCTGGGTGGAAGGCGACGAGCGCGTCGACCGGACGGGCGTCGGCACGCGGTCGCTGTTTGGCGAGACGATGCGATTCTCGCTTGCGAACGATGCGATTCCACTGCTGACCACCAAGCGCGTCTATTGGAAGACCGCGCTGCGCGAACTGCTGTGGTTCCTGACCGGCGACACCAATATCCGGTCGCTGGTTACGCAGGGGGTGAGGATCTGGACCGATTGGCCGCTCGACAAATATCGCCGCGCGACGGGCGAGGACATCAGCGCGGAGGATTTCGAGGCGCGAATCGTCGCCGAAGCGGATTTTGCAGCAGAATGGGGCGACCTCGGGCCGGTTTACGGGCATCAATGGGTGAACTGGCCACGCTACGAGCCGGCGGGTGACGGGCTCTTTCGCCGCGCCGAGCAAGGTCACAACCAGATCGCAGCGCTGATCGATTCGCTTCGCAACAATCCCGGGTCGCGCCGGCATATCTTCACCGGTTGGAACGTCGCCGATCTCGATCATATGGCGCTGCCGCCATGCCACATGACCTATCAATTCCATGTGCGCAGCGATGGCGGACTGTCGTGCCTGCTCTTCCAGCGTTCTTGCGACCTTGGCCTTGGTTTTGCCTTCAACGTGTTCGAGGCGGCCCTATTGACGCGCCTGATTGCACAACAATGCGACCTTCGTGCACACGAACTGGTGTGGACGGGCGGCGACGTTCATCTCTACCTCAACCACGCGGAACTGGTCGAACAGCAGTTGTCGCGCGTGCCCGGCGGCAGCCCCAAACTGCGCATCCTGCGGCGGCCCGACAGCATTTTCGACTATGAATTCGAGGATTTCACGGTCGAGGATTATGCTCCACAAGCGCATATTTCCGCGCCTGTCGCGGTCTGACGGCCGCCGTTGCATTCATACGGTGACCGTAATAATATGTCGCCACGTTGAAATATAACTAGGCGCTGATTCGCGCCTCGAAGGACGAGGACATGCCCGAGACGCACCCCGAAACGAACGTGGGGCGCCCGGCGAGCAATCTGCCGCCGCTGTCGCTTCATATCCCTGAACCGCGCTATCGTCCCGGCGACACGCCGGACTTTGGCGATATCGAGGTTCCCGCGGTCGAAGCGACCCCGCGCCCCGGCGAAGCGACCAAGCCCGACGCGATGCGCGAGTTGAGCTACGGCCTCGTCCGCGTGCTCGATTTCGACGGGCATGCGAAGGGGCAGTGGGATCCAAAGCTTTCGCCCGACCGGCTGCGCACGATGCTGCGAAACATGATGCTCACGCGGGCGTTCGACGATCGCATGTTTCGCGCGCAGCGGCAGGGCAAGACCAGCTTCTATATGAAGTGTACCGGCGAGGAAGCGACCTCGGTTGCGTCGACGATGGCGATCGACCGCACCGATATGGTTTTTCCAAGCTATCGCCAGCAGGGCATTTTGATCACGCGTGATTATCCGCTGATCCAGATGATGAACCAGATTTATTCGAACCGCGGCGACCATCTGCTCGGGCGTCAGCTACCGATCATGTATTCGGCGCCCGAGCATGGCTTCTTCAGCGTGTCGGGCAACCTCGCGACGCAATATCCGCAGGCCGTGGGCTGGGCGATGGCGTCGGCGTCGAAGGGCGACAGCCGCATCGCGACCGTCTGGTGCGGTGAGGGCTCGTCGGCCGAGGGCGACTTCCATTCGGCGCTGACTTTTGCGACGGTTTACAACGCACCCGTCATCTTCAACGTCGTGAACAATCAGTGGGCCATATCGAGCTTCTCGGGTTTTGCCGGCGGCGAGCGTACGACCTTTGCGGCACGCGCGGTGGGTTACGGCATTGCGGGTCTACGCATCGATGGCAACGATCCGCTCGCGGTCTATGCTGCGACGCAATGGGCCGCCGACCGTGCGCGCACGAACAACGGCCCGACGCTGATCGAGCATTTCACCTATCGCAGCGAGGGGCACAGCACCTCGGACGATCCGAGCGCCTATCGCGCCGCCGACGAAGCGACCGCGTGGCCGCTCGGCGATCCGATCGCACGGCTTCGCCAGCATCTCGAGGTGCTCGGCGAATGGGACGCCGAGCGTCACGAGGCGCAGGCGAAGGAACTCGACGATCTGGTCAAGACGACCCAGAAACAGTCCGAAAAGCTCGGCATTCTCGGCCACGGAATGCACCAGCCATTCGAGACGATGTTCGAGGACGTGTTCGAAAAGATGCCTTGGCACCTCAAGGAACAATGCGATCAGATGCTTGCCGAGCAAGAGGCCAAGTTCGGCCCCAATTGGAAGCCCGAATAATGGCTGAGACCAAGACCATGAACATGATCGAGGCGATCAACAGCGCCATGGACGTCATGCTCGAACGCGACCCCAACACCGTCGTGATGGGCGAAGACGTCGGCTTTTTCGGCGGCGTGTTTCGCGCGACCGCGGGCCTGCAGAAAAAGCATGGCAAGACGCGCGTGTTCGACACGCCGATCAACGAGTGCGGCATCATCGGCGTTGCGGTCGGCATGGGGGCCTATGGCCTGCGTCCGGTTCCCGAGATCCAGTTCGCCGATTATATCTACCCGGGGCTCGATCAGCTCGTCAGCGAGGCGGCGCGCCTGCGCTATCGTTCGGCCGCAGATTTCATCTGTCCGATGACGGTGCGCACGCCGTTCGGGGGCGGCATCTTCGGCGGTCAGACGCACAGCCAGTCGCCCGAAAGCATCATGACCCACATCTGCGGCGTGAAGACGGTGATCCCGTCGAACCCCTATGATGCCAAGGGCCTGCTGATCGCTGCGATTGAGGATAATGACCCTGTCGTATTCCTCGAACCCAAGCGCATCTACAACGGCCCGTTCAGCGGCTATTACGACCGCCCGGTCGAGCCCTGGTCGAAGCATGACGCGAGCGCGGTGCCCGAGGGACATTACCGCATCGAACTGGGCAAAGCCGCCACGGTGCGTTCGGGTGAGGCGCTGACGATCCTCGCCTATGGCACGATGGTTCATGTGACCAAGACGATCGTCGAGGAAATGGGCATCGACGCTGAAATCCTTGACCTGCGCACGCTGTTGCCGCTCGATGTCGACGCGATCGAGACGTCGGTGAAAAAGACCGGGCGCTGCCTGATCATCCACGAAGCGACACGAACATCGGGGTTCGGCGCCGAACTAGCGGCGCTCGTGCAGGAACGCTGCTTCTATCACCTCGAAGCGCCGGTCGAGCGCGTCACCGGCTTCGACACGCCTTATCCGCATAGCCTCGAATGGGCCTATTTCCCCGGCCCGGTGCGCATCGCGACCGCGCTGACCAAGATTTTGAAGGACTGACGCCATGGCTCGTTATTCATTCCGTCTGCCTGATATTGGCGAAGGTATTGCCGAGGCTGAAATTGTCGCCTGGCATGTCAAGATCGGTGAACGCGTCGAGGAAGACGCGCAGCTTGCCGACATGATGACCGACAAGGCGACCGTCGAAATGGAATCGCCCGTGTCGGGCGTCGTCGTCGAACTGGCGGGCGAGGTCGGCGACCTGATCCCGATCGGATCGACGCTCGCGGTGATCGAGACCGACGGCGACGGCGATGTCGAAGCGCCGCCTGCGGACACGCCGGTCGAACAGGCGATCGAGGCGGAGACGCCGGGCGCCGAAGAGGTTTCGGTCGCCGAGGTTGCCCCAACCCCCGCACCTGTTCGTGCCGAGCCCGTCGAAGCACCGTCCTTGCCTTCGGAAGAGAAGAACAGCCCTTCGACAAGCTCGGGGCAAACGGGACATGGGAAGCAGGTTCTGGCTTCGCCCGCCGTCCGCGCGCGCGCCAAGGACCTTGGCGTCGATCTCGGCCAAGTTCAGGCCGAAGGCGATCGTATCCGCCATGCCGATCTCGACGCCTTCCTGCGCTACAGCGGCGGGCAGGGCTATCACGCGCCCGGCGCGAGCCGCGCCCGCGCCGACGAGCCGATCAAGGTCATCGGTATGCGCCGCAAGATCGCCGAAAATATGGCGGCGTCGAAGCGCGCGATCCCGCATTTCACCTATGTCGAGGAAATGGACGTCACCGCGCTCGAGGAGATGCGCGCCGACCTCAACGCCAACCGCGGCGGTCGTCCGAAGCTGACGATGCTGCCATTTCTGATCGTCGCGATCTGCCGGACCATCCCGCAATTCCCGATGATCAACGCGCGCTACGACGACGAGGGCGGCGTGGTCACGCGTTACGGCGCAGTGCATCTTGGCATGGCCACGCAGACCGACGCCGGCCTGATGGTGCCGGTGATCCGCGACGCGCAGGACAAGAATGTGTGGCAGCTTGCGAGCGAAATCACGCGCCTCGCCGAAGCCGCGCGGACCGGCAAGGCAAAGGTCGAGGAACTGACCGGCGGCACGCTGACCGTCACTTCGCTTGGCCCGCTCGGCGGCATCGCCACGACCCCGGTGATCAACCGTCCCGAAGTCGCGATCATCGGACCGAACAAGATCGTCGAACGCCCGGTCTTCGACGGCGATGATATCCGCCGCGCTAAGCTGATGAACCTGTCGATCAGCTGCGATCATCGCGTCGTCGATGGTTGGGACGCGGCGAGCTATGTGCAGGCGCTCAAGAAGCTGATTGAGACGCCGGTGCTATTGTTCGCGGATTGAGCCTGTCCCTTTTTTCGTCATGCCGGACTTGATCCGGCATCCCGCTTTGCGACGTCGATGAGCGGGACCCCGGATCAAGTCCGGGGTGACGAAGATTGGGTCAGGGTGTTGGCTTACAGTCCCAGCCCAGCGAAACTCGTTTGGTCGAACTTCAGCTTGAAGGTCACATAGGCGCCCGACCGCGAGAAGCGCGCGTCCTCGAAATCGCGGTCGTGGAAACCGGCGAAATTATAGCCGAAGGTGATGTTGGCATTTTTCATCGGCGCCACCGTCACCGTCGGGCCACCCGCCCAGCTGACGGTATCGGCATCTGTGCCGACGCGCACGGTGCCCGATGCACCGACATCGACATGTTCGCCAAGGTTGAAGCGGAAGTCGGCGCCGATCAGGTTCGACCAGCCTTTGACATCATCCTCGCCAAAGCGGTCGAAATTATAGCGCGTGCCCCAGAAGACGCCGAATTCGGCGCGCTCGTACCACATGCCTTCCTCGCCGCGCTCGCCAAGCGGCGTCCAGTTCACCGACAGGCTGTTGAGCAGGCGGCGGGTCGTTGCGTCGCCGTCGATCGTCAGCGTGCCGCCGATCGGCCCGGCTTGGCCCGCGACCGCATCGCGGACCTTGTCCGACCTAAATTCGCTCTTGTTGAGCCATGACACGCGTGAGTTGGCAGGGCGGTGCGCCCAGCTCATTTCGAAATTGATCACTTCGGTCGTCGGCGTCGTACCGCTCCCGCTTGCCTTGGCATAAGTGAAGAGCGCGCCCAGCGCGCGGCCTTCGCCGAGCTGGCGGAGCCCGCCGAGCGTCAGGCCGATGCGGTTGGCGAGTTCGCCATCGCGATATTCGGCGCGGCCCGTGAGCGTCCAGCGGTCGGCGCGATAGGTCGCGCCGGTGCTGATCGCGAGGAAATCTTCTGTCAGTGTGCCGCCCGCGCCAAGGAAACCGCCCGGTGCTACGGGATGCCCGGTGTTGAGCACATCGCCGGCGCGAATGCCGCCGATGGTGCGATTGCCGTCGACCGACACATCGACCGACCAGCGTTCGCCGAGCTTCAGCGACTGCGACAGGCCATAGGCGGCGAAGCTGCGCGGGCCATATTCGCCGATCTCCTGCTGATTCGCGGTCGCGAGCAGCCGCGCGCCCGACCAAGGCGTCAGGTCGAAACCGAGCCGCGCGGTGCGCGCCTTGATCGTATCGCCGTCGGCGATCTCGTAGCTGCCGACGAGGTTGACGTCGCGCTTGATCGCGTAGCGTGCACCGAGGCGGTGCCGCGTCGGGAAATCGATGCTTGCATCCTTGCCGCCGAGCGCAAATTCGGTCTGCGCGTCAAGTTCGAGGCGCTTGTTGAACAACCGCTGCGTTGCGCCCAGTTGGACGATGTTCGACCGGTTGCGGCTGCCATCGGTCAGCCGATCGTCGGCGTGGGTCAGCCCGGCGCGTGCGACGCTGGTGCCGTTGTCATATTCGACCAGCGCGCGCGCGGCGCGGCGCCGCGCATCGGTGCCGAGATAATCTTCCTGCCAGGCGCTGCCGGTCACCGACAGGTTGCGGCTTGCCTTCAGTCGTGCATCGAAGCCAAATTTGCGCGTTCCATTCTCGCTGCTGTTGAGCTGGCCGGTACCGAAACCCGCTTCACGCTCGCGGACATAGGCAAGGACGTCGGCGTTGCTGTTGTGGTGCTCGGCTTCGATCAGCCATGCCTTGGCGGTGCCGCCGGCTGTCGTGCTGCCGTTCGTCGCCTTGGCATCGCTGACCGCGAGTTCGGCGCGAATCTCGGTTTCAATCGTCGGGCGATAACGCGCGTCGACGCCGCCGAGGTTGGTCTTGGCGTTGCCGTCCTCGTCATGGATAAAGGTCGCGCCGACACGCAGTTTTTCGTCGCTCGACTGATAGCTCACGCGGCCGCCGGCGTTGAGCACGCGCTGGCCGACACCATCGACCTCATATTCGGCGACGATGAACTGCGGATCGAGGTTCGACGAGCGGCTGAGCACCGGCTCGCGGAAGCGGATCGTGCCCGACAGATAATCGATGTCGTAATCGACGTGGCGCGACAGGCTGACGCTGTCGACGATGCGCTCGCTGTGCAGCCGGTCGCGCGTCTCGATGACGATCCGCTCGCTGTTCGGCAAAATATCCTTCGCGGCGAGCTGATACGGACCGGTCAGGCCGTTGCCCTGGATCTCGTCGCGGCGGAAGCGGTACGGCGTATCGGCGACGAAGGCGGTCGCGGCGACATTGCGGCCACGATACTCGGCCTTGCCGCCGTTGAGCGCGCGGCTGTAGCGCGCGAGTTCGGGTTTCGAAATCCCCGTCTCGATGTCACCGAACATCGCATAGAATTGCGGGCGTTCGAGGCGCAGATAGAGCTTGCGCACCGATGCCGCGTCGTAGCGCGTCTCGTTGCGGTCGGCGTAGATGGTGTAATAGGCACGCGGATCGATCACGCCGCCGAACCGGGCGTCATCCTTGTCCTTGTCGCTGTCATAGGCGAGCGTCATCAGCCATTTTCCGCGCACGCGGCCCTTGGTATAGAGGGCGAGGCGCGCGTCGGCGTTGAGGTCGTCGAGCGTCTCCGCCACCGGCTCCATCCGATCGTCGAGCGTGTTGTAACCGAGCGTGCCAGCGGCAAAGCCGACGACGGTCCACGGGCGATTGCCGGGATCGAGCCAGGTTTCGATCGTCTGCTTGCGCACCACCTTGTCGTCGCGGAAGATGAAATCGATCGCGAGCGTGCCCGATGCCGTCGTCGGCTCGAGTTCGATCATGGCGACGCCGTCGTCGCCGTCGATTTTCCACAGCGGCTGGGCGCGTTCGAGGCCAGACAGCTGGCGTGCTTGCTGCGCGTCGGCCTCGACCGCCGGGTAATAGGGCGCGGGGACGGCAAAATCGCCTGTCAGTCCGGCGCGGATCGGCTTACCGTCGCGGTCGGTCAGGCGCACCGCGATCACCGGGCGCGTCACGCCGTCGGCGACGAGCACCGACCTTTCGCGGATCAGCGTCGCGCGCATCGGGGTGATCGAATAATGGACGTCCCGTTCGAGCGTTTCGATCGTGGCGCCGCCCGCGTCCTTCACCTCGGCGACGAGGCTGTTTTCGCCTTCGCGGATTTCGACGCCGCGCCACAGGCTGACCGCGATGCTGCCGTCGACCGATTTGCTCACGCCCTCGAAGGTCAACGCGTCGGCGGGTTTACCATTGACACGAAGTGACACTGTCTGGCCGGGCGCGTGCTTGATTGCGGCGCGGATTGCCTTGGCGCGCGGATTATGGTCGATTTCAGGAAAGAGCCAGCCGATGCCCGGCGTCTGGCCGGCGAGCCAGTCGCGGCCGGCGCCGGCGGCTTCGGGATCGCTCAGAACCTTGGGCGCCTCGACCGCGGCAGTTTTTGGCGCCGCGCGCGGCGTGCTCCAGGCGGCGCGGAAGTCCGCGCGTTTCAGCGCGCCGCCACGCCCTTCGACGAAGCGCGAGATCGCGCTGCCGGCGCTTTGCGTCGATCGCGCGCAGTCGATCGCCTCGCGGTCGAGCGGCAGCGTTGACGGATCGATCTGCACGACATGCAGGCCGGGACGCACGCCCTCGAAATGATAGCGGCCGTCCGCATCGGTGACGGTGTAGCTGCCATCTTGCAGCATCACGCGGACGCCCATGATACCGTCCGCCTTGCCCGGATCGACGGCGCAGCCGCCGTCCGTGATGCGACCGATGATCGTCATGCGATCACCGAGCTGGTCGCGTTTGATCGCGATCGTCGCTTCGGCGATATTGCTCTGCGTCCCGCGATTGTCGGTCGCGCTCGCGCGGTTGAGCGCATGGCCCGGCTGCGCCGACACGGCGACCTCGGCCAGGTAGGTGAGCAACGTCGAGCGCGACGCGGCGATGCCGGGCAGGGTGACTACGAACTCGCGGCCGTTCGCTTCGACGAGTGCATCGGCGCGGACGCCGTCGATGCGCACGGTATCGGCGCGTAGCCGCATCCCCGCCGGCAGCAGGTCGCGCACCGTCACGGCGCCGGTGGCGCGGCGGGCGTCGCGGTTGGCAACCTCGATCCGATATTGGACGACATCGCCGGGCACGGCGACCTGCGTCGAGGTCGTCTTGCGGAGGACCAGCGGCACGCCCGGTTGATCGACCGGAATGTCGACGCGCACGGGGGCGGGACTGCTCAGCGTGAATATGTCGCCATAGCTGGCGCCGCTAATCTCGAACGACTGACCATTGTCCGGGCGGCGCAAGCCGGCCAGATCGGCGGCGCTCGACTTCGAAGGCGCGGTGAAGGGCGCCGGTGGCTGGACGACCAGCCGGTAGCTGCCCGGCGCGAGGAATGGAAAGCGATAATCGCCCGGCGGAAAGTCGTAGACGGTGCCGCCGGCGTCGGTAACGCGCTGGCCCGTGACGACGCTGGACGGATAGGTGGAGACGCCGTCGTCGCCGAACACCTGTGCGGGTTGGCCGGTCGCGGCGTCAACGATCGTGACACGGCTGCCGGGAACAGCAGCGCCGTCGCCGCTGTCGAAGACGATGCCAAACGGATCGACCAGGAAATTGATCGTCGCGAGCACAACGAGGCTGGCATTTGCTTGATCGGTGATGCGCAATTCCAGCGGCGCACCGGATTCGACCGACAGGCGGCAATCGCCTTGCGTGACCGCAGGCGGCACGCCGATCGTGTTGATGATGCCGACGAACTCGCCGCTATTGTCAGCTGTCTCGGTCAAGGTAATTTGTTCGCGGTCACCATTTTCGAGCTCGAGAGTGACGGAGAGAGTCTCGCGCTCTTCTCGATCTACATTCGCCGAAGCGAGCGTGACTCCAACCACCAGCACTTCGCCGGCGCGAAAACTATCGGTGCTTTGCAGCGATGCCGGGGCGGTCGAAATGCCCGAATAAGCGCCGCCGAGGCTGATCGTGCTCGTCGCGCTGCGCGCGGCGGCGCGACTACATTGTGTCGGCGCGATCGGCACCGATTTGTTGCCGCCACCATTCGTCAAACGATAGGTGGCGATCGCGGGACGTTCCGGCGGTCGCGGGCTCACGGCCACGTCGACGCGGTTCGACAGTGCCAAACCTGGCTGTCCCTCGTGCGTCCACTGCGCCGAAGCGGTGTTCGTAATGATTTGCGCGCGCGCCGTCGGTATCGCGGGCAGCATCGCTGCCGCGACCAGAGCGGTCACGAGGCCGGAAAAGGTCATGCGGAGTGCCATGCAAGCCCCGAAGGGAACCGCGGGCGCCGGTTTTTCGCCGGAACGCCCGCTGCCCCGTTCGTCACTCGATCAGTTGACGGTCGCGCGGAATACGAGCGTGCTGGCGGTGCCCGCGGCGATCGAGGCGATCGTGCCCGACACGTTCGGCGCCGCATAACTGCCGCCCGCCGCGCCGTTGAAATCGCATGTTCCGCCGGTGACAGTGCCGCCCAGCAGGATCGACCCCGCATTGAACGTCAGCTGGCCCGGAACCGGGTCGGTGATCGCGACCGATGTCGCCGCCGCGCTGCCGCTATTGGCGACCGCGATGCAATATTCGATGACCGCTCCCGGGATCAGCTTCGGATTGCTCGTCGCGTTGACCGGGTCGGAGATGACGCGGCTCGTCTTGGTGACGGCAAGCGTTGCCGTCTGCACCGTATAATCGTCATTGGCGCTGTGCGATCCGTCGCGCGCCGCATCGCCCGCGACGCCGGCGGTGATGTCGGCAAAGACCGTATCCTTGCCGGCGGTGTTCGCGCCCGTCGTTTCGGTGATCGCTGCGCCTTGGGTGCCGATGCCCCCGCCTTCGCGCGCGGTGGCACGAAGCGTTACGCCCGCCACCGCGTTATTCGCTAGGCCCGCCGGAATGTCGGCGACGATGAACAGGCGGATCGCCGTATCGACGACGAGTTCGTCGATATAGCCGGAGATCAGCGTGTCGCCCGCGTCCCAGCTGCCGACCGTGCCTGAGGTCGTATTGTCGCGATAGATGCGGACATTATTGACGTTGAAGCTGTCGGTGCCGCCGTGCGAAGCGGTGCCACCGGCGATCTGCGTCGCCACGAGTGCGAAATCGAGCGTCTCGTTCGACATATTCGTCAACTGGAAGGTCGTAACGGCATTCGCCTGTCCGGGCACGACTGGCGTCGTGAGATCGGCGACTTCCTCGACGAGCAGATTGATCTTGCGGTCGACGGTGAAATTATTCGAGGCCGACTGCTGGCCCTGCGCGATGCCGCCGACCTGATAGTCGACGGTGGCGGTATTGGTGATCGTGGTGCCCGCGGTCGTCCCGGCGGCAAAAGCCGGCACGGCGGCGACGCTCGAAAGCGCCGTCATACCGATGGCACCCATATAGGTCAGCTTGCTGGTCATAGCTGAGCTCCTGGGCTTTATATGGTCGCCGTTTCCCCACCGCTGGCGACCGTTAAGCGGCTAACTTCACTTCTTCATTTGACGATTCCCCGAAACATGAGCTTGCCCGTGCCGCCGACCGGGATCGGCTTCTGGAAAGCCCAGCGAATATGCGTCACGTCGGCGGGCTGCGCCGCGCGGTGCGTGCCGTCCGTCATCGGAACGCTGAGGTCGGAAAGCAGTCCCCACTGCTTGCCGCCGTCGACCGAGACGAAAGGCCGCGTGTCGCCGGCGTCCGCGAAACTGACCGCCGACGGCATCGGGTTGGTGACGACGAATTTGTCGGCCGGCTGCGCGCCGGCGTTGCGATAGTTGAGCACGAAGACGAGCTGGTCGCCCGGAACGACGACCTTCGGTTCTTCGAGCAAGATGCGTTGTTTGCCCTCGGCGTCGGTCGAAACGCGCTCGACGAACACATGATTGTCGAGCGCGACCTGGTTTGCTGCAAGCGCCGGGCCGGGCATCAGCGCGGCGAGCAAAAGGAAAAGTGCGGTGCGCATGGGCATCTCCATCAATCGATCGTGGTGCGGAAGGTGACGGTGCGGGTCTGCCCGCCGGCGACGGTGCCGAGCGCGACGTTGATCCGCGTGCCATTGTAATTGCCCGCGTCGGCATCGACCGCGTCGGAGAGCGCGCTGCCGCCGAGCGTGATCGAGCCCGGGGCGTAGCTGGTGTCCGCCGGGATATCGTCGCTGATCGAAAGGCCGCTGACCGAACCGCTGCCAGCGACGGTGGCGACGATCGTGTAGGTAATCGTCGCGCCCGGGATCGGATCGGCAGTGTTCAGCGAATTGGTCACGGCCGCCGACTTGACGAGCGTCACGGTCGCGGCCGAGACGAGGAATGCGCCCACATCCTGCCCGTCGGCGCCGGTCGAGCCGACGACGGCGTCGCCCCCACCTTCGCCTTGTCCCGCAAAGCTGTCGCCGGGGTCGCCGGTCCCGGTCTTCGCCGCCGCTACGAGGCTGACGATGCCGCGATTGCCGTCGGCAGCCGAACCCGGCGTCGTCGTGAGGACGAAGACGGTGACGCTTTGGTCGGGATTGAGCGACGGATCGTTCGCCCCCGACGTATAGAGCGTGTCGGTGCCGGCGTCGAAGAGGCCGTCGCCATTGTCGAGGTAGATTTGGGTGACGGCGGGATCGTAATCGTCGCCGCCCGCATTGGCGATCGTCGTCAGGCCGAAGGCTTCGATGCCGTTGCCATTGTTGGTGACCAGGAAGGTGAGCACTTGGCTCGTCGCGCCGGGCGTCGTCGGCACGTCGGCCGGATTGCTCGAATCGACGGTGACGTCGAGCAGTTCGTCGACGAGCAAATCGACGCGGTTCGAATCGACCGTCGTCGTGCCGGCGCCGGTATCGAAGCTCGCGCTCGCCGTGTTGCTGATGGTGGAACCGGCACGCGTGCCGGCGGCATGAGCCTGCATTGGCAGCGCGAGCGCGGCGAGCAGAGCAAGAGTCGAACAAGAGGGTAGAAGCCGATGCTTCGCGCCCCCCACAGGCGCTATCATCATCATTATGACTCCGAACGGGTTGGTCCTTGGAGCCGTCTCTCGCGGATAAAGGGTAATTTCTGGTTAAAATGCAGGTAGAAGAGGGCGTTTTGCACCAAATGGGGACAGACCCCGACTTTGCTCCGTGCGAAACAGGGCGGCTGGCGCGGCAAGTAAAGCGCGCCTAAGGTGAGGCAGTTAATAAGGAGAAGCGGGGTGGCGGAGGACCGGGGCAGCAAGGATGTGCGTCCGCCGCGCGTCAATCCGCTGCACCAGATCGAGATCGACGATTTCCGCCGCGACCGGCTTCTTGCCGCGCTCGCGCTGATCCTCGGCGCCGCCTTTTGCCTGGGATTGCCGTTCGCCCTGCAAGCCGGCGCCGAATTCTTCCTGCCGCTCACCGCGGCGATCGTCATCGCGATCGCGCTTGTGCCGCTGCTCGAATGGCTTGAACGCCGCGGCCTGCCGTCGGCGCTCGCGGCATTCTTTGCCCTCGTGACCTTTCTCGCGATCATCAACGCGGCGCTCGCGATCATCGTCGTGCCGGCGACCGGCTGGTTCGCGCGCATTCCCGAATCGATCCCGCGAATCCAGAGCAATCTTGCGCCGCTCATCGACTTTTATTCGACGCTGCAACGCTTCGTCGACCGCACATTGACGTCTGTCGCGAGCGGAACCGAGGCGACGGCGCAGGCGGTCGCCGCGACCGCTCCGACGTCGGTGGTCGACTATTTCATCACGTCGGCACCCTCGGCGGCGATCCAGCTGTTCTTTGCGGTGCTCGTCATCTTCTTCTTTCTCGCGGGCTGGACGCGGCTGCGCAAAGGCACGATTCGCCGGCGCGGCAGCTTCGACGGCGCGATGCAGACCGCGCGCGTGATCCAGAATGTCGTCGACGCGACCGCCGACTATCTGGCGACGATTACGATGATCAACGCGATTCTCGGCCTTTCGGTCGCGCTGCTGCTTTGGGCCCTCGGCATGCCGTCGCCTTTCATGTGGGGCGGAATCGTCAGCATCTGCAATTTCGTGCCCTATCTGGGGCCGATCGTCGCTGCGGTGCTGCTGGGGCTCGGCGGCCTGATGACCTTCGACGCGGTCGGAGTCGCGCTTTTGCCCGCGCTGATCTTCATCGGCGTCCACCTGGTCGAGGCGAATCTGATCACGCCTCTGGTGCTCGGCAAGCGGCTGACGATCAATCCGCTGCTCATCCTCGTGTCGCTGAGCTTCTGGGGATGGGTGTGGGGAACGCCGGGAGCGCTGCTCGCGGTTCCCTTGCTGCTGATCTTGCAGACCGTGCTCGCATCGACGGGGACGCCCGATCTCGCCGGTTTCCTGTTCGAGCATGGCACGCTGACCACCACCGACGAGGTGCGCGATCGATTAAATCGCACGCAGGATGAAAGCGACGGTTGACAGGCCGAAGCGGGGGCCATATTGGCGCGGCTCCCAAGCGCACGCGGGTGTAGCTCAGTTGGTTAGAGTGCCGGCCTGTCACGCCGGAGGTCGCGGGTTCGAGCCCCGTCACTCG
>CBINGC010000032.1:0-42618 GCA_966250105.1 uncultured Sphingopyxis sp.
CAGCTTATCGCCTTCTATCTCTTCGCGACGATCGTCATCGCTTCTGCGACGATGGTCATCCTGTCGCGCAACCCGGTCCACAGCGTCATGTGGCTGATCCTCGCCTTCTTCAACGCGGCGGGGCTGATGCTGCTCGCGGGCGCCGAATTCATCGCGATGCTGCTTGTCATCGTCTATGTCGGTGCGGTTGCGGTGCTGTTCCTGTTCGTCGTGATGATGCTCGACATCGATTTTGCCGAGTTGCGCGCGGGTTTCGTGCGTTATCTGCCGCTCGGTGCGCTCGTCGCAGTCATCCTCGCCGCTGAACTCGTGTTCGCGGTCGGCGCGTGGAGCGCTGGCGGGGTCGACCTTGCGGCGCGCGCCGCGCCGGTCGTCAGCGACAAGAGCAATATCCAGCAGATCGGCGAGTTGCTCTACACGCGCTACATCTTCCTGTTCGAGGCGGCGGGCATCGTCCTGCTCGTCGCGATGATCGGCGCGATCGTGCTGACGCACCGCCAGCGTGGCGGCGTTCGCATCCAGAATATTTCGGCGCAGAACCGGCGCCGTCCCGAAGATGCGACGCGCCTCGTCGATCCGGGCGTCGGGCAGGGGATGGAATTGTGATTTCGGTCGGCCATTATCTCGCCGTTTCGGCGGTGCT
The DNA here is from genome assembly GCA_966250105.1 of uncultured Sphingopyxis sp. Classification (GTDB taxonomy): domain Bacteria; phylum Pseudomonadota; class Alphaproteobacteria; order Sphingomonadales; family Sphingomonadaceae; genus Sphingopyxis. The sequence continues at coordinate 644 of CBINGC010000032.1, forward strand.
CTTCACGCTCGGCGTGCTCGGCATCTTCATCAACCGCAAGAATATCATCGTCATCCTGATGGCGATCGAGCTGATCCTGCTCGCGGTGAACATCAACCTCGTCGCGTTCAGCGCCGCGCTCGGCGATCTCGTCGGGCAGGTCTTCTCGATGTTCGTGCTGACCGTCGCTGCGGGTGAAGCGGCGATCGGTCTTGCCATTCTCGTCATTTACTTCCGCGGCCGCGGCACCATTGCCGTCGACGATGCCAACCGGATGAAGGGGTAAACCGGTGATCCAGGCGATCGTTTTTCTGCCGCTCCTGGCGGCTGTCATCGCAGGCCTCGGCCAGCGCGTGATCGGCAATGTGCCGTCGAAAATCCTGACCACGGGCGCGCTGTTCACCAGCTGCGCGTTGAGCTGGCCGATCTTCCTGTCATTCGTGACGGGCAGCGGCGAAGCGACGGTCACCCCGGTGCTGCACTGGGTCCAGTCGGGCGCGCTTCAGTTCAACTGGGAATTGCGCGTCGATACGCTGACCGCGGTGATGCTCGTGGTGATCACGACGGTGTCGGCGCTCGTCCACCTCTATAGCTGGGGCTATATGGAGGAAGACCCGGATCAGCCGCGCTTCTTCGCTTACCTCTCGCTCTTCACCTTCGCGATGCTGATGCTCGTGACCGCGAACAATCTGGTCCAGATGTTCTTCGGCTGGGAAGGCGTCGGTCTTGCGTCGTACCTGCTCATCGGTTTCTGGTACAAGAAGCCGAGCGCCAATGCCGCGGCGATCAAGGCGTTCGTCGTGAACCGTGTGGGTGACTTGGGCTTCATGCTCGGCATCTTCGGCACCTTTCTGGTGTTCGGCACCGTCTCGATCCCCGAGATATTGGCGGCCGCGCCGGGCATGGCGGGCAGCACCATCACCTTCATGGGCATGCGTCTCGATACGATGACGATCCTCTGCCTGCTGCTGTTCATCGGTGCGATGGGCAAGTCGGCGCAGCTCGGCCTGCACACCTGGCTCCCCGACGCGATGGAAGGCCCGACCCCGGTGTCGGCGCTGATCCACGCCGCGACGATGGTCACCGCGGGCGTCTTCATGGTGTGCCGCCTGTCGCCGATGTTCGAAACCTCGGACGTCGCGCAGGGCGTCGTGATGTTCGTCGGCGCCGCGACCTGCTTCTTCGCCGCGACCGTCGCGACGACGCAGTGGGACATCAAGCGCGTCATCGCCTATTCGACCTGTTCGCAGCTCGGCTATATGTTCTTCGCCGCGGGCGCGGGCGCTTATGGCGCCGCGATGTTCCACCTGTTCACGCACGCCTTCTTCAAGGCTTTGCTGTTCCTTGGCGCCGGTTCGGTCATTCACGCGATGCACCATGAGCAGGACATGCGCTATTACGGCAATCTCAGGAAATCGATCCCGATCACCTATTGGGCGATGATGCTGGGCACGCTGGCGATCACCGGCGTCGGTATCGCGGGCGTCGCGGGCTTTGCCGGCTTCTATTCAAAGGACGGCATTCTCGAGGCGGCTTATGCGAGCGGCGGCGGCGGGGTCATCGCTTTCTGGGTCGGCGTTTTCGTCGCCTTCCTCACCAGCTTCTATTCGTGGCGCCTCGTCTTCCTGACCTTCTATGGCAAGCCGCGCTGGGAACAGAGCGAGCATATCCAGCACGCGGTTCATGGCGATCACCATGATGCGCCGTCGGACGAAGACGCCGGTCACGATCATGCGCACGCGCACCACCACGACGCGCACGGCGACGGCACCGCCGGCTATCACCCGCACGAAAGCCCGCTTTCGATGCTGATCCCGCTGGTCGTGCTGTCGATCGGCGCGGTGTTCGCGGGTATCGCGTTCCACCACCAGTTCATCTACCCCGAAGAGGGCATGGCGTTCTGGAAGGGCAGCCTCGCGTTCGACGAGCATTTGATGCACGCCGCGCATGAAGTGCCTTTGTGGGTGAAGTGGACGCCGTTCGCGGTGATGGCGATCGGGCTATTCCTGGCGTGGAACAGCTATATCCGCAACACGACGCTGCCGGCGCGCTTCGTGGCGCAGTTCAAGCTGCTCCACCAGTTCCTGTACAACAAATGGTATTTCGACGAGCTCTACAACATCCTTTTCGTGAAGCCCGCCTTCGCGATCGGCCGCTTCTTCTGGAAGCGCGGGGATGAAGGCACCATCGACCGCTTCGGTCCCGATGGCGCCGCCGCGCTCGTCGCTGGGGGGACCCGTCTCGCGGTCCGGCTGCAATCGGGTTATGTTTATGGATATGCGTTTGTGATGCTGCTCGGTCTTGTCGGCCTCGCCAGCTGGGCCATGGTGAATTTCCTGTGAGCGGCTTTCCGATCCTTTCGCTGATGCTGGCGGTTCCGCTGGTCGGCGCCATCGCCTGCCTGTTCGTCGGCGACAAGATGTCGCGCTTCGTGGCGCTGGGCGCGACGCTCGCGACCTTCGTCCTCGGCTGCATTCTGTGGGCGAATTTCGATATCGGCGGCGCGCAGTGGCAGTTCACCGAACGCGCCGACCTGTTCGGGCGCTTCCAATGGGCGCTCGGCATCGACGGCATGGCGCTGATGCTGATCATGCTCAGCGTCTTCCTGATGCCGCTCTGCATCCTCGCGAGCTGGGACGCGATCAAGAGCCGCGTCGGCCTCTACATGTCGATGTTCCTGATCATGGAAGTCGTCATGATCGGCGTCTTCATGGCGCAGGATCTGCTGCTCTTTTACATCTTCTTCGAAGCCGGCCTGATCCCGATGTATTTCATCATCGGTATCTGGGGCGGTGCGAACCGCAAATATGCGGCGTTCAAATTCTTCCTCTACACGCTGCTCGGGTCGGTGCTGATGCTGATCGCGATGATCGCGATGATCGCCGAGGCGGGCACGACCGACATCCCGACACTGCTGAACTACGACTTCCCGGCTGCGATGCAGACCTGGCTCTGGCTCGCCTTCTTCGCCAGCCTTGCGGTCAAGATGCCGATGTGGCCCGTCCACACCTGGCTTCCGGACGCGCATGTGCAGGCGCCGACCGCGGGTTCGATGATCCTGGCGGGCGTGCTGCTGAAGCTTGGCGCCTATGGCTTCCTGCGCTTCATGATGCCGATGTTCCCCGACGCGTCGGGGCAGCTGATGTGGATCGTCTTTGGCCTGTCGATGGTCGCGGTGGTCTACACCAGCCTCGTCGCGCTGGTGCAGAACGACATGAAGAAGCTGATCGCCTATTCGTCGGTCGCGCATATGGCGATCGTCACCGCGGGCCTGTTCGCGTTCAACCAGCAGGGCATCGAAGGCGCGCTGATCATCATGCTCAGCCACGGTGTCGTGTCGGCCGCGCTCTTCTTCTGCGTCGGGGTGATCTATGACCGGCTGCATACACGCGAGATCGACCGTTACGGCGGACTGGCGAAGAATATGCCGGCCTATGCGCTGTTCTTCATGCTGTTCACCATGGCGTCGATCGGCCTGCCGGGCACCAGCGGCTTCGTCGGCGAATTCCTGAGCCTCGCCGGTATCTATGAAGCCTCGAGCTGGGTCGCCTTCGTGTGCACCACCGGGATCATCCTCGGTGCCGCATATATGCTTTATCTCTACCGCCGCGTCGTGTTCGGCGAACTGACTAAGGACGATGTGAAGGCGATGCCCGACCTCAACGCACGCGAATGGACGATCATGGTGCCGCTGGCGGCCGTGGCGCTGTGGATGGGCGTCTACCCCGAAAGCTTCCTCGCGCCGATGCGCGGCGATGTGACGACGGTCGTTGCGCGCCTCGCTCCGGCGAAGCCCGCGGGCGACGCGCATCTTGCCGCCGGCAAGCCGAAACCTGCCGCTGCGCATGGTGAAACCGCCCACGGCTCCGCCCATGCGGGAGGCGTGCAATGAGCGCCGATCTCGCCCTCATCTGGCCCGAACTGATCCTGACGATCGGTGGGCTGATCACGCTGATGCTCGGCACCTTCACGGGTGACCGCAATGTCAGTCTCTATCAGCTGAGTTCGCTGCTGACGCTCGCTGCCGCTGCGGCCGCGGTCGTCGCGCTGTTTGGCGTCGAGACGACCGTTTTCTCGGGCACGCTCGCGGTCGACGGCTTCGGCGGCTTTGCGAAGCTCTTGATTTATGCCGCGAGCTTCATCTGCATCATGATCGCGCCGCGCTTCTTTTCCGGCGGGATGCGCGCCGAATATCCGACGCTGATCCTCTTTTCGACGCTGGGCATGGGCATCATGGCCTCGTCGCGCGATTTGATGACGCTTTATGTCGGGCTCGAGCTTCAGAGCCTTGCCGCTTATGTGCTTGCGAGCTTCATGCGCACCGACGAGCGGTCGAGCGAAGCGGGGCTCAAATATTTCGTCCTCGGCGCGCTCGCGTCGGGCATGCTGCTCTATGGCATTTCGCTGCTCTATGGCTTCACCGGGACGACCGATTTCGCCGGGATCGCGAACGTGCTCGGCGGCGAGCTCAACATCGGGCTGATCTTCGGCGTCGTCTTTGTGCTCGCGGGTCTTGGTTTCAAGATCAGCGCGGTGCCGTTCCATATGTGGACCCCCGACGTCTATGAAGGCGCACCGACCCCGGTGACGACCTTCTTCGCGACGGCTCCGAAGGTCGCGGCGATGGCGCTGATGACGCGCGTCGTGATCGACGCGATGGGGCCCGCGGTCGGCGCGTGGCAGCAGATCATCATCTTCCTGTCGCTCGCCTCGATCATCCTCGGCGCGGTCGGCGCGATCGGGCAGAAGAATATCAAGCGCCTGCTCGCTTACTCGTCGATCAACAATGTCGGCTTCATGCTTCTGGGCCTTGCTGCGGGAACCCAGCAGGGGGTCGAAAGCGTGCTGACCTATCTGCTCGTCTATATGCTGACCACGCTTGGCGCCTTCCTTGTCGTGCTGCAACTGCGCGATGCCGATGGCAACCAGGTCGAGAGCATTCCGGCGCTCGCCGGCCTGTCGCAGCGTCGCCCCGGCCTCGCGGCGGCGATGGCGGTGTTCATGTACAGCCTCGCCGGTATCCCGCCGCTCTTCGGCTTCTGGCCGAAATATCTGGTGTTCGAGGCTGCGGTGAACGCGAACCTCGCACCGCTGGCGGTCGCGGGCATCGTGGCTTCGGTGATCGGCGCCTATTATTATATCGCGATCATCAAGATCATGTATTTCGACGACAAGTCGGACACCGAATTTCCGAAGAGCGGCGGCGCGATCGCCGAGGATGCGGTGATCACCGCGAGCGCGCTGTGGCTCTCGGTCATCGGCTATCTGTTCATTCCGGCGCTGGCGGTCCTTTCGGCCAGCGCGGCGGCGGTGCTCTTCTGATCCCGCCGATCGAGCGGGTCCAGCAGACAGGCTCGACCAACGCCGACCTGCTGGCGCGGCTGGCCAGCGGCGAGCATGTCGGTGAAGGCCATTGGCTGGTCGCCGACCGCCAGACCGCCGGGCGGGGCCGCCTTGGCCGCGCGTGGGGCGACGGGCAGGGCAATTTCATGGGATCGACGGTGGTCCAGCTTCATGCGGGGGATCCGATCGCCGCGACGTTGGCGCTGGTTGCCGGAGTCGCGCTCGCCCGGACCGTCACGACGCTCGCCCCGATGGTCGATTTTCGCCTGAAATGGCCGAACGACATACTCGTCGACGGTGCCAAATGTTCGGGCATATTGCTTGAACGCACGGGCGATGCGGTGGTCATCGGTATGGGGGTCAATCTGGTGTCGGCGCCCGAGCTGCCAGACCGTCCGACCGCCTGCTTGGCCGACAAGGATGCGCGGATCGATCGCGACCGCTTTGCCGATGTCCTTGCGGTCGCGATGGTCGATGCGCTGTGGGTCTGGCGGCAGGAGGGCGTCGAGAGCATCGTTCGCCGTTGGTTGCCGCTGGGGCACCCCGTCGGCACGCCGCTTTATGTGTCCGAGCAGGGCATCGACGGTTTCTTCGACGGCCTCGCTCCCGATGGTGCGCTGCGCTTGCGCCGCGCCGGCGGGGAGATCATGCTGATCCATGCGGGGGACGTCGAACTGCGACGCCCCGTCGAGGAGATAAATTAGATGCTGCTCGCGATCGACGTCGGCAACACCAACGCCAAATTCGCCCTCTTTCGCGGGCAGGAGCTGCTCGCGCGCTGGCGGATCGCGACCGACGACCGGCGCACCGCCGACGAATATATGGTGTGGCTCGATCAACTCATGCGGATCGAGGGGCATGAGCGCGGCGAAGTCGAAGCGGTGATCATCTCGACCGTTGTGCCGCGCGCGCTCCACAATCTCCAACTGCTGGCGCACAAATATTTCGGCGTCGACGCGCTCGTCGCCGGCCGCGAGCCCGTGACCTGGGGCATTGCGCTCAAGGTCGACGAGCCGCAATCGGTCGGCGCCGACCGCGCAGTCAACGCGATCTCGGCGCAGGCGGTCGAGCCCGGCAAGGACAAGCTGGTCATCAGCTTCGGCACTGCAACGACGCTCGATCATATCGGCCCCGACGGCGCCTATCTCGGCGGCATCATCGCGCCGGGCGTCAATCTGTCGCTCGAGGCGCTCGTCGCCGCTGCCGCCAAACTGCCGCGCATCGCGATCGAAGCGCCGGCAACGGACAGCGTTATCGGGCGCACTACCGAAAGTCAGATGCTGATCGGCGTCTATTGGGGTTATGTCTCGATGATGGAAGGCCTGATCGCACGCATGAAGGCCGAGATCGCCAAGCCGCTCACCGTCGTCGCGACGGGCGGCCTCGCGACGCTTTTCCAGGAACAGGCGCACCTGTTCGATCGTATCGAGTCCGACCTGACGCTGAATGGGCTGATGCACCTTTATAATCAACGGAAGACAACGACATGACGACTCCGGGCAAGGAGCTGCTTTTCCTCGCATTGGGCGGGTCGGGCGAGATCGGCATGAACGCCAATCTTTATGGCTGCGACGGCAAATGGATCATGGCCGACCTCGGCGTGACCTTTGGCAGCCATGATTATCCGGGCATAGATATCGTCATGCCCGACCTCGAATTCATCGAGGACCGCAAGAAGGATCTGCTCGGCATCATCCTGACGCACGGGCATGAGGATCATATCGGGGCCCTGCCTTACCTCGCCGCCGACCTTGGCGTGCCGCTCTATGCCAACCGCTTCACCGCGGGGCTGATCGCGCACAAGCTCGCCGAAGAGGGGCTGGAGAAGGACATCGACCTGAAGGTCGTCGATATCGACGACAGCTTTCAGCTCGGGCCGTTCGGTATCCGGCTGGTTCCGCTCGCGCATTCGATCCTCGAGATGAGCGCGGTGGTGATCGACACGCCCTATGGCCGCGTCTTCCACACCGGCGACTGGAAACTCGACGAGGAGCCGATCCTTGGCGTCCCGGCGACCGCCGCCGCGCTGACCGCGGTCGGCGACGAGGGCATCGACGTCCTCGTCTGCGATTCGACCAACGCCTTCAATCCCGAAGCGTCGGGCAGCGAAGGGGGCCTCCGCGCCGGGCTGGAGCAGGCGGTCGGCGCGGCGAAGGGCAGGGTGGTCGTCACCACCTTTGCATCGAACGCCGCCCGTCTGGCGACGCTGGGCGCCGTGGCGAAGGCGACGGGGCGCACGCTGTGCGTTGCGGGGCGTTCGCTCGACCGTATCCTCGGCGTCGCGCGCTCAGTGGGTTACCTCAAGGATTTTCCGCCGACGGTCGATTTCGACGAAGCGATGCGCCTGCCGCGCGACAAGGTGATGGTGATCGCCACCGGAGGCCAGGGCGAACCGCGCGCCGCCCTCGCGCGCATGGCGGCCGACATCCACCAGATCAAGCTCGAGGCGGGCGATACCGTGGTTTTCTCGTCGAAGCAGATTCCGGGCAATGAGGTCGCGATCGGGCGGATCATGAACCAGCTCGCGGCGAAGGATGTGCTCACCGTCACCGAGAAACAGGCGCATATTCACGTCAGCGGCCATCCGGGACAGCCCGAACTCGCCGCGCTCTACGGCTGGCTGCGACCCAAGCTCGTCCTGCCGGTGCATGGCGAGATCCGCCATATGCACGAACAGGCGCGCTTCGCGCTCGAACGCGGTGTGCCGGATGCGCTGGTGCAGGAAAATGGCGATCTGGTGCGGCTTGCGCCGGGGTCGGCGAAGATCGTCGAGCGGGTTCGCGCGGGGCGGTTGATCCTCGACGGCGACGTCATCCTGCCCGCCGATGGCGAGACGATCAACGAGCGGCGCAAGCTATCGCTCAACGGCCATATCACCGTAGCGGTGATCTTCTCCGACAAGCGTTTCGTCGAAAGCGCGATCAGCTATCGCGGTGTGCCCGTCGAGGATGAGCGCGAGGCCTTTATCGACGAGATGCGCGAAGCCGCCGAGCAGGCCGCGACCGGGCCCGCGCGCGAAGAGGAAAAGCTGCGCGAGGCGATCCGCCTCGGCGTGCGCCGCGTGGCGACCGACTGGACGGGCAAGAAGCCCGTCGTCGATGTGATGCTCGTCGATATTTGATCCGGGGATAATTGTGATGAAATGGACATCGGCGCTCGCCATCTACCTGCTGTTCTGGGCGTTCAGCGCCTTTTTCGTGCTGCCCTTTCACGGGCGGCGAGCGAGCGACGACGCGACGCCGCTGGTGCGCGGGCAGGAGCCGGGGGCGCCGGCGTCCTTTCGGCCCGGGCGGATATTGGTGCAGATGACGATCGCCGCGACGGTGGCCTTCGGGCTTTACTATATCGCCTATGTGAGCGGGTGGGCCGACCCCGATGTGCTGACCGGGCGGGCCTGATTACCGACTGTTTTGGGGTGGGGAGGCGGACCTGGCTCTCCTCCACTTCCGTCATCCCGGGCTTGACCCGGGATCCCGCTTTTTGAGGCGTCGACCGGTCTTCGGCATCAAGCGGGACCCCGGATCAAGTCCGGGGTGACGAAGAAAGAAACGGCAGCAATCGATCGAGACCGATCACTTGAGCAGTTTTCCTATCGGCGCGATCAGTTCCGCAGGCGATCGATTGCCTGGGCCAGCGCCACGTAAAGCTTGCCGATATCCGACGACAGCAGGGTTACGCTGATCGCCGACCCGTCGCGCGCGGCGATCAGCAGGCGCAGCATCGCTTCGAAATCGTGGATGAACTGGTTCACCGATGCGTGGAACGCGTCGTCATTCTGATAGATGCGCAGGATTTCCTTGGCCTCGCTATTGTCGATCAGCTTGACCGCCCGCCGCGCGAAGACGCCGCGGTCGCCCTTGAGATAGGCGTCCCACGCGGTGTCGCTGACTTCGCTCGACAATATCTTGGTAACATCGATCGCGGTCGATTTCAGCGCCTCGGTCAAGAGGCCGACCTGTTTCGCGAGCGAATCGCGGTCGGACGCGGCGATCGCCTGCTCGGCCTCGCTCACGCGCTGTTCGACGCTCGCGCTGGTGTCCATGATCGTGATCAGCTGGCGCATCAGCCGGTCGGCGGCGCCGCTGGCCGCGGCGACCGCGCGCGCCGAAGCCTCTTCGATCGCGTTCAATTGCGTCATCACTTCATTCTGGAACGCCGCATCGATCGCGCCGGTCGCGGTCGCCTGCATCGCGTCGCGCGCGCCCGATACCAGCTTTTCGAGCGTCAGCCGCGCTTCGTCGGCCGCCGAATCGGCGGTGGCGCGAACCTCGGCGAGCGTCGCGATCATGCGCGCGCCGCCCTGTTCGGCGAAGTCGTCGGCGCCCTCGCGCAGCTTCGCGAGCGCGGCTTCGGCGTCCGCCAGCGCGCCGTTGATCCGGTCGGCGAGTTCCTGCTGGCCGGCGGCCTGACCCGCCATCTGTTCCTCGTTCGCCTTCAATGTCGTCTGCACGGCGTTGACATGCGATACCGTCGATTGCGCGACCAGTTCGGATGCGTCGAGCAGCGGGCGCAGCTGCGCCAAGGCCGTCTGCGTCGTCTGGCCGTGCGCGGCGATGCGGCCCAGCGCGTGCGGCAGCGTCTCGTCAAGCTCGCGCGTCACCGCGTCGAGCGCGAGCAGCAGCGATTCGGCGTGGCCGATGAGTTGATGCGCCGACGTGTTGCCGCTCTGCACTTCCTGCATGAAGGCGCCGAGCTGCGCCTTGGTATCGTCGATCGCGCGGCCGATGACGCCGGTGCTCGCGGTGACGCTGACGTCGAGGATTTCGAGCTGCGAGCCGACATCGGCGACATGCGCGGTGATGCGCGCGGCGAGCGCGTCGCTGGCGTCGGCATGCGCGGAGAGCTGCGCGCCCATCGCATCGCCCGCATCGCGCGCTGCCGCGAGCCGGGCGTCCATCTGCGTGGCGGCCGCATCGACGCCGTCGCGGAACTGCTGCCAGCTCTTTTCGATCTCGCCCGTCATCGCGGCGACGGACGAGGTCAGCTCGCCGCGCGCCGAAACGGAAATATTCGTGATATGCGCGAGCGCGGCGTCATGCGCGTCGGTGACCTGCGCCGAGGCGGCGAGCAGGTCGGACTCGGTTTCCTTGGCCTGTCCTTGCAGCGCGACGATCGCCTCGAGGATGCTTACGGTCGAGGCTTCGCTGATCTGCGCGGTCTTGGTGGCTTCCTCGCCGAGGGCGGCGAGCCGGGCTTCGAGATTGGCCCCCTGCTGATGCGCGACGAGGCCCGCCTCGCGGAAATTGACCGCCAGCCGCTGCGCGACATCGTCGATCCGCGGCAGACCGGCGAGCAGCCCGTCCATCCGCTGCAGCGCGACATCGCCCGAGCGCGCGAGCTGGTCGTGCGCGTTGGCGATTACCGAAGCGTTGCTCGCGAGCTTGTCGCTGCTTTCGGTGAGGCGCGAGACGGTATCGAGGCCGAGCTGCTGGACCAGCTTCGCCTGTTCGCCGAGCTGCTTTCGCGCGTCGGCGAGATGCAGGCCGAGCGCGTGCATCGACTGGTTGAGCGCCATATTCTCTTCGCGCAGCGCCGTCGCGACGCGGGCGAAGCGTCCCTGTTCGGACCGGCTCGAGCGCAGCAGGAGCATCCACAGCACCGCGAGCAAGGTCAGCGGCATCGCGATCGTTGCGATCAGCAGCGGCCAGTCGGCGAGCGCCGGTCCGCGTGCGAAGCCCCCAGTCGCCGCCGCGAGCGCGAAGCCCGTCCAGCCGATCGCGAGAAGTGCGAGCAGCGCGGGGATGGCGCGGTCGCGCCATGCCGACGAGGCTGTTTCTTCGACGTCTGCGGTATCGTTCAACGAAGACATATCGAGCCAATCGCGTTCGGCGGGCGCCGCCGCTTCGGGCGGGGCCGAGGTTTCGGGGTCGGTGGCTTCCGCCGGCGCCGCGCTGTCCGCTTCCTGGTTTGCCGCGGAATCCCGCCACAATCCGACGATTTTCTTATGCCCTGTCATCCGCCCATCCTAGCATCAAATGCTCGCCATGAAACGGAAACTTAACCACAAGACGGCAAAGCTGTGGAATGTCATTCGACAGTGGACCCCTCGATCGCTACCTGAGCGCCGCCTTCGGCGACGACCCCGCGATGGCGATGGACTTGCGCGGCGCCTTCACCGGGAGCGCGCGCGACCTGGCCGATTTGATGCGCCGATCGCGCTGCGACGCGAACTGGGAAGTGGCGGCTCTCCGTCTGAAAGGGCTCGCCGCGACGTTCGGCATCATCCCGCTGATCGAGCTTGCGGAAGCGGCGATGGCGGGTGCTCCGGGTGACCCCGCCATATTGCGCCAGATCAACCAGACGATCGACGAGATCGCCTGATCGGGCTGGCCGGGTAGACCGGCGAAGCGGGTTCAATTTCCGTTCAGCCGCTTTCCGCCATTGAAATATCGATGTCCGCTGTCTTGCCATGGCAACGCGACCCGGTTAGCCGCGTTATCGACGCGCGGCCGAGCCAGCGCGCGCCCGATTTGCGCGCGAAGACAGCGGCCGCCGAGTTCAAAGGAGAGATTTCGATGTTCACCCGTTTCCGCTCGATGCCCGCAACGGCGATGGCTGCCGTGCTGGGCTGCGCGCTGATGGCGACCGCGGCGCCGGCTTCCGCTCAGAAGAAGGAAAAGCCGAAGAAAGGCGAGGAAGCCAAGGAAGGTCTGTCGGCGAGCAAGGCGTTCGGTCCGGCGCTCAAGAAGATGACCGATGCGACCACCGCGAAAGACGCTGCGGCCCTGCAGGCTGCGCTGACCGAAGGGCAGGCGACCGCGACCACCCCGGACGATAAATATCTGGCGGCTTTCTATCAACTCCAGCTTGGCATCCTGAACAAGGACCAGGCCATTCAGGCACAGGCGCTCGACGCGATGCTCGATTCGGGCCGCACGCCGGCCGAGAATCTCGCCGTCTACAACTTCTTCTCGGGCAATTTCGCCTATGGCGCCAAGGATTATCCGAAGGCGATCAAGCGCCTCGAGGCCGCGCAGGCCGCGGGTTCGACCGAACCCAATGTGCCGGTCCTGCTGATGGACAGCTATCTGAACGCCGGACAGGTCGAACAGGGCCTCGCAACTGCCAAGGCCGCGATCGAAGCGAGCCGCGCCGCCGGACAGCGGCCGTCGGACGAACTTTACGTCCGCCCGATCAAGGCCTTGCAGGCCGCCAAGCGCACCAATGAGGTGCTCGACCTGATGACGTTGCGCCTGCGCGACTATAATCAGCCGACGGTCTGGCGCCAGACGCTCTTCATCGCGCTGCAGGCGAATCAGGACAAGGAAGTCGGGCTCGACATCTTCCGCCTGATGCGCGCGACGGGCGCGATGCAGGAACGTCCTGAATATGCTGAATATGCCGCGCTCGCGACCGAGGCCGCGTTGCCGGGCGAAGTCGTGTCGCTGATCAAGGCCGGCAAGCAGGGCGGTGTGATCCCCGCCGGCGACGCGCAACTCAACGAGCTTCTGAAAAGCCAGACCGAGCGTATGGGTGACGAGGAATCGACGCTCACCGCTTATGCGCAAAAGCCGTCGACGCTTTCGAACCCGAAGGTTGCAGGCGCGACGGGCGATACGATGGTCGGTTTCGGCCGCTATGCCGATGCGATCCCGCTTTATAAGGCGGCGCTGGCCGCTGGCGGCGATAAGGAGCTTTGGACCTATCGCCTGGGCGTCGCGCAGGCGCAGTCGGGCGACGTCGCGGGCGCCAAGGCGAGCTTTGCCCAAGTGACGGGCCCCCGCAAGCGGCTCGCCGATTTGTGGATGGTCAAGATCGACACGCCGGCGGCGGCGGCCGCGGCGCCCGCGACGACGGCCCCGACCACCGGCGGCTGAACCAGCGGCTATCGATAAAGAAAGGGCGCCGCTCCACCCCGGAGCGGCGCCCTTTTTTGTTCGGACGATCAGGATTCGACGGGAATGCCCGCGAGCTGTTTGGCGGTACGAATCGTCAGCGACGTCTTCACGCTCGTGACGTTCGGCGCCGACGTGAGGTGCGCGGTCAGGAACGACTGGAAGCTCTGCAGGTCGCGCGCGACCACCTTGAGCAGGAAATCGATCTCGCCATTTAGCATATAGCATTCGCGCACTTCGGCGAGGCCGCCGACATAATCCTCGAACGCCTTGAGGTCGGATTCGGCCTGGCTGCGCAGGCTGACCATCGCAAAGACGGTGATGCCATAGCCGAGCTTCCCGGCATCGAGGTCGGCGTGATAGGAACGGATCACGCCCGACTCCTCGAGCGCGCGCACGCGGCGGAGGCACGGCGGCGCCGTCAGCCCCACCATCTGTGCCAGTTCGACATTCGTCATTCGCCCGTTTTTCTGCAGCTCGCCCAATATCTGCAAATCAATCTGATCGAATTTCTGACTAGCCATCGTTGAAACATCCGTTTTCCAAAATTGCGGTGACCATAATATTATTTCAGACGATTGCAATTGTCCCACAATGCGACGCGGAAGGTTAAGGCACTTTCATGACCGGGGGATTCACGCTAGCCGGTAAGCATATGCTAACCAACGACCGACGCTGTGGGGCTGAATTCGCGTGACCGCTGACTCGATGATTGCGACCATCTTGCGCCAGGCGCCTGCGGATCGCCGTGCGAGCATCACCGCGTGGCGACAACTCTCCGATATTCTGGCTCAGCGCGGCAATCAACTGGGCGATGAAGATATTCGCCGCAGCCTGCACGCGCTCGCCGTATTGCGGCCACGGGTTCCCGAGGCGGTGCGCCGCGACTGCGCGCGCGCGATCGCGCGCCACGGCCGTTTCGCGCCGCTCGTTGCACTCTATGCCAACGACGTTCCAGCGGTGTCGGCGATCATGCTGCGCGAAGTGCGGCTGGCCGAAGCCGACTGGCTGGCGCTGCTGCCCGCGACTAGCGCGATGGCGCGGTCGGTGCTTGCGGGGCGCCGCGACCTGCCGCAAGGGGTGATCCGCGCGCTCGCCAGCCTCGGCAGCGGCTCGGTGGCCTTGCCGCAGCCGGCGAGCGCGGCGATCGAGGAGCCGGTGCCGGCTACCCCGATCGCGCAGGCGGCGCCCGAATCCACGGTCGATAGCGGATCGAGCCAGATCAGCGAGCTCGTCCGCCGGATCGACAAATATCAATCGACTCGCGGGCAGCCCGCTGCGGCGCGCCCGCCGCGCGCGGCCTTCCTGTTCGAAACCGGGCCCGACGGCGTAATTCACTGGGTCGACGGGGTAACGCGCGGGGCGGTGATCGGGCTGTCGATCGCCGACGCGGCCTTCGGCGGCGAACCCGGCGCCGATGGCGTCGCCGCCGGCGCGTTCCGCCAGCGGGCGGAGATCATCAACGCGCGCATGCTGCTGGAAGGAACGCCCGCCGAGGCCGGCGAATGGCGCTTTTCGGCGCTGCCCTGGTTCGATCCGGCGACCGGCCAGTTTCGCGGCTATCGCGCGAGCGCGCGGCGCCCGCAGCGCAATGAGACGCCCTATGGCCGGACGGCGGCCGAAGATTCGGGTGATTCCATTCGCCAGCTGATCCACGAGCTGCGCAGCCCGCTCAACGCGATTTCGGGTTTCGCGCAAATCATCTCGGGGCAGATGTTCGGTCCGGTGAGCCACGGCTATCGCGCGATGGCGGACGCGATCGTCGCCGATGCCGCATCGGTGCAGGCGATCATCGACGATCTTGAAACCGCGGCGCGCAGCGATGCGGCGCCCGCGGTGGAACCCGCCGAAGAGATCGTCGATATCGGGGCGATCGTGACGCATATCGAGCGCGATCTCGCGGGGCTGCTGGCCGATCAGCGCGTCGAACTCAGCATCTCGCGCGTCGGCGGCCCTTTCCTGGGGCTCGCCGGCGACGCCAATGTGCGGCGCATGGTCGGGCGCTTGCTCACCGCGCTCGTCGATGTGTCCGAACCGGAGGCGATATTGGTCGGGCAGCTGGTTACCGAGTCGCGGCACGACGACATGCTTCAGCTACGGATCGTCCGCCCGGCGGCGATCCGCTTCGCAACCGCGGCGGACCTGCTCGACCCGGGTTTCAGCCCCGAGGGCGAAGCGCCCGGTGCCGCCGTGCTCAGCCTCGGCTTCTCGCTCCGCCTCGTCGACAGTCTCGCGCGCGCGATCGGCGGACGGCTCGATATCGGGCATAACGCCTTGACCTTGCACCTGCCCTCCGCCAACTCGAAGGCCGAGGTCGAGCTGGAGGCGCAGCAAGGCGAATAGGCCTGCGAGCCGGGGCAAGGGGGGCGTGGTGCAGCCTGCGGGCAGTTTCTTTGCATATCCGGCCGCGTCGGAGTTGATCACACTGGATTCGGGCGAAGCGCCGCGTTTCTGGGTCACGATCGACACCGAGGAGGATTTCGACTGGAACGCGCCCTTCGCGCGCACCGGCTATCGTCTCGCGTCGGTCCCTGCGCTCGCCGAATGCCAGGGTTATTTCGAGCGCGCGGGTGTGCGGCCCATCTACCTGGTCGACTGGCCGATCGTCACCGACGACCGCGCCGCCGAAATACTCGGCGCCGCGCAGCAGGCAGGCGAATGCGAGATCGGAGCACAGCTGCACCCATGGGTCACGCCGCCGCACGACGAGGAGGTGGACGAACGGAACAGCTATACCGGAAATCTGCCTGCCGAACTGCAGCGCGCGAAAATGACCGTGCTGCGCGATGCGATCCGCGACCGGTTCGGCGTACAGCCGACCGCCTATCGTGCGGGGCGCTATGGTCTTGGTTCCGATACGGCGGCGATGCTCGCCGAACTGGGGTTTCGCTGCGACACGTCGGTACGGAGCGGCTTCGATTATCGTGCGGGGCATGGTCCCGACTATCGCGACGCGCCGCTGCACCCCTGGTGGGTGCGCACGGGGCAGGGGGCGATGCTCGAAATGCCCGTTACCACGGTTTTCGGCGGGCTGTTCGGAGGTGCGGGGCGCTGGCTTTATCATCGTACCTCGTCGAACAGCCATGCGGCGCTTGCCCGGCTGGGCCTTGCCGAACGGATCGCACTGACGCCCGAGGGGATTCCGGCCGAGCGCGCGTGCCGGGCGATCGACATCGCCATCGACCTGCGCCTGCCGGTGCTCAACTTCTCCTTTCATTCGCCCTCGCTGCAGCCGGGCAACACACCTTATGTGCGCAGCCAGGCCGACCTCGACCTTTTCTATCGCTGGTGGGACGTCGTGCTCGGCCATCTTGCGCGGCGCGGGGTCGAGCCGACGACCGGCGCCGAGATAGTGGCGATGGCCGAGCGGAAGGTGGCGCGCTGAGGTTGGCGCTTGCCAACGCGGCGCGCCGTCCGCTATCGCCCGCACATCCCCAACCGGGTTTCGAGAGGGGGCCTGTAGCTCAATGGTTAGAGCTGGCCGCTCATAACGGCTAGGTTGCGGGTTCGAGTCCTGCCGGGCCCACCATTCCTCCACCATTTTCCTTGCAAATCGAAATCGATGGCGGTCCATTGCGCCGGCAGAAGGAGAGGGACATGGGAAAGCGGCGGACGATCCTGGTCGGCGGCCTCGCGGTCATCGCGATTGTGGCGGGGACCGTGGCGGTGCGCACCGCGACCTTCGCGCCCGAGGATATTGCCGATGGCAGCGGCGTCCGGCTTGCCGCGGTGCCCGCCTATGATTTGGACGCCGCGGTCGAACATCTGAGCGCCGCGGCGCAGATTCGGACGATTTCGCATCAGGACGCCGCCGAAAACGACATCGCCGAATGGGACAAGCTGCACGCATGGCTCGCGGCGACCTATCCCGCCACACATCAAGCGATGGCGCGCACGATCCTGCCGAACCGGACGCTCATCTATCACTGGCCGGGCAGCGATGCGTCGCTCGCGCCGATCATCGTCATGGCGCATCAGGACGTCGTGCCGGTGACCGAGGGGACGGAAGGCGACTGGAAATATCCGCCCTTCGCCGGGACGATCGCCGACAAGGCGGTCTGGGGACGCGGCACCGTCGACGACAAGGGATCGCTGATCGGCCTGTTCGAGGCGATCGAGGCGCTCGCGGTGCAGGGATTCCAGCCTAAACGCGGCATCTATCTCGTTTCGGGCCATGACGAGGAAGCGGGCGGGTCGGGCGCCGTCGCGGCGGCGGCCAAGTTGAAGGCCGAAGGCGTTCGCGCTCTCTATACGCTCGATGAGGGCAGCGTCGTGCTGCGCGACACGCCGGTGATCGACGGTCCCGCCATCCTGATCGGCGTCGCCGAAAAGGGCTATGCGACGCTGAAAATCACCGCCAATGCGCCGGGCGGGCACAGCTCGATGCCGCCCGCCGAAACCGGTGTGACGACACTTGCGCGCGCGGTGCTCGACATCACCGAAAATCCCTTTCCGATCGAGATGCGCGGGCCCGGCGCCGCGATGGTCGAGGCGCTCGCCGCGCACAAGGGCGGGGCGACGAAGATGGCGGTCGCGAACCAGTGGCTGCTCGGGCCCTTCCTGAAAGGCCAGCTTTCGACCTCACCCTCGTCGGCCGCCGCCTTTCACACGACGATCGCGCCAACGATGCTGCAAGGCAGCCCCAAGGAGAATGTCCTGCCGCAATCGGCCACCGCGCTGATCAATTATCGCATCGCGCCGTGGAACAGCTCGGCCGACGTCATGGCGCGCGCAAGGGCCGCGGTGGGCGACGCCCCGGTCGAACTCGCTTGGGTCAAGCCGCCGAACGAACCGTCGCGCGTGTCGTCGACCAGCTCGCAGGGCTGGAACTATGTCGTCGCGGCCGCGCGCGCCGACGCGCCGGGCGCCGTCGTCGCGCCCTATCTGGTCGTCGCCGCGACCGACAGCCGCAGCATGGAGCCGATTTCACAGGATGTGTACCGCTTCATGCCGATGCACTTCACGCTGAAGGAAACCGCGATGATTCACGGCACCAACGAACATATGACGATCGACAGCTTCAAACGCATGATCGATTTCTATGCACGGTTGATTGCGACGTCTGCGGGCTAAGCCCGCGGTGTGATCCGGGAAGATAGTGGTCGGGGAGACAGGATTCGAACCTGCGACATCCTGCTCCCAAAGCAGGCGCGCTACCGGGCTGCGCTACTCCCCGACTACTGAGTCGGGGCTTTAGACAGCGCAGGCGCGCAAGTCTATCCCGCCCCGACGGCGGACAAAAAAAGACGGCCTCCCCGAAGGAAGACCGTCCTTTTTCGTTTCAGTCAACGCCCCGAAGGGCTGCGACTTACTTCGTTTCTTCAGCCGGAGCGGCAGCGGCGTCAGCCGGAGCAGCAGCAGCGTCGGCCGGAGCGGCAGCGGCGTCGGCCGGAGCAGCGGCTTCGGCGCCAGCGGCAGCAGCGTCGGCACCAGCGGCAGCGGCTTCGGCGCCGGCAGCAGCGGCGTCGGCGCCTTCTTCAGCAACCGCTTCAGCGGCCGGAGCTTCGGTGGTGGCTTCTTCAGCAGCCTTTTCACCGCAAGCGGCGAGGGCGAACATGCTGGCAGCAACGGCGATAGCAGCAAACTTCTTCATGATGTGTGGGCTCCCTAAAATGCCTTTCCGCGTCCGGGAAAACTTCCCGTACCGCGAGCGGCGGGATTTAGCCTTTCCGCGTGAATCGTCAACAAAAATAATTGAGATGGCCGGCGTGCGCGGGAATCTGTCATTTATCCGTAATCGTCACGGAAGTTCGCTGTCCGTGCTGTTTGCGAGAATCGCCAGAACCGCGCTCCAGACCACGACATTTTGCCGCAATTGGACGGGATCGATCTTGTCGAGCGTGTCGTCGGGCGTGTGGTGCAGGTCGAAATAACGCGTGCCATCCTGGGCCAGATCGACCGCAGGAACCCCCGCCTGGACGAGCGCGCCGATGTCGGCGCCACCATTCGCCGGCTGCCGACCGCGAACGACGCCGAACGGCATCACCGCGGCCGCGAGCCGGTCCGAAAGCGCCTTGGCGCTGCCCGGCAGTTTGAAATCGATCCGCCACACACGATCGGCGCCGAAGTCGGATTCGAGCGCGACGGCGTGCTTCTCGGTCCCATGCGCGTCGAAATAGGCCTGGCCGCCGAAGACGCCGACTTCTTCGGCGCCCGCCCACAGGATGCGGATCGTGCGGCGCGGCTGGCCGGCGTCCATCACATGTTTGGCAGCGGCGGCAACGATACCGCAGCCCGCCGCGTCGTCGATCGCGCCGGTGCCGAGGTCCCAGCTGTCGAGATGGCAGGCGACGATCACGGGACTCGCGGCGGGGTCGCTGCCCGGAACGTCGGCGATGACATTGCCCGACTTTTTGGTGCCGAGGTTCCGCGGAGTCAGGAGCAGCTTCATCCGCAGCGGTCCGGATGCCGTGCCCGCCGTCACGCGCTGCCACTGGCGGACGAGCTGGTCGGCGTCGGGGTTGGAGACGGCGCCGGCGGGAATAGGCTTCACGCCGGGCTCGAAATTGGTGCCGCCGGTGTGCGGGTTGCGATGATCGTCGGTGCCGATCGCGCGGATGACGGTCGCGATCGCGCCCTTTTTGGCCGCGACATTGGCGCCGGTGAAGCGGCCGCGGCCGTAATAGCCATAGCCGCTGCCGTCCTGCGCGGGCGCCATTTGATGGTCGATGAAGACGATCTTGCCCTTCACCTGGGTTTCGGGCGCCGCGACGAGTGCGTCGAAGCTCTCGAAATAGGCGATGTCGCCTTCGATACCCTTGGGACCCGTCGATGCGCTGGTGCCCAGCGCGGTGATCGCGAGCTTCTGCGGCAGGAAGGGGCTGGTCAGCCAGGCCTCTTCCTCGCCACGTACCCATACCGGCATGTCGAAGGGTTCGTCGCGGACGTTCGCGAAGCCCATCGATTGCAGCCGCGCCACCGCCCAGCGGCGCGCGGCGGCCTCGGCCTCGGTGCCGGCCATCCGCTGTCCGATTTCGGTCGTCAGGTCCTCGGTGATCGACCAGGCGAGGTCGTCGCCGCGCTGCGCGAGATCGACCGCGCTCGGCGGCGACACAGTCTGCGCCGACAGCGGCGATGCAAGAAGGGCGAGGCTCGCGCCGCCAAGCGCGAGAAGGCGGGCAGGGACAGGGTTCGTCATGCCCTTGTCCTAGCGGGGCAATTCGGCCCGTCGCAAGCGCCGATTGCCAACCGCGCCCCCATTCGCTAACCGGCGCGCAACTCTCCCGGCCGCATGCGCGGCCCAGCCAGACTTCGGAGCATATCCCATGGCCGCCCAATATAGTTTCGTGATGAAGGGTCTGAACAAGACCTATCCCGGCGCACAAAAGCCGACGCTCAAGGATTTGAGCCTGCAATTCTATCCCGATGCCAAGATCGGTATCGTCGGCCCGAACGGCACCGGCAAATCGACGCTGATGAAGATCATGGCGGGCATCGACACCGAATTCACCGGCGAAGCCTGGCCGGGCGAGGGGATCACGGTCGGCTATCTGGCGCAGGAGCCCGAGCTCGATCCGACCAAGACGGTCAAGGAAAACGTCATGGACGGCGTCCGCGGCGTCGCCGACATGATGGAGCGTTTCAACGAGATCAGCACGCTGATGGCCGATCCGCCCGCCGACGCCGATTTCGATGCGTTGATGGAAGAAATGGGCACGCTGCAGGAAAAGATCGACGCGGTCGACGGCTGGACGCTCGACAACCAGCTCGAAATCGCGATGGAGGCCCTCCGCTGCCCGCCGGGTGACTGGGGCGTCGAGAATCTGTCAGGCGGTGAAAAGCGCCGCATCGCGCTCACCCGCCTGCTGCTCGAAAAGCCGTCGATCCTGCTGCTCGACGAACCGACCAACCATTTGGACGCGGAAAGCGTCGCTTGGCTCGAAAAGCATCTCGTCGATTATCCGGGCAACGTCATCCTCGTCACCCACGATCGCTATTTCCTCGACAATGTCGTGAACTGGATCCTCGAACTCGATCGCGGTCGCTATTTCGTTTATGAGGGCAATTATTCGACCTATCTCGAAAAGAAGGGCAAACGCCTCGAACAGGAAGCGCGCGAGGATGCTGGTCGCCAGAAGGCGATCAAGGACGAGCTCGAGTGGATCCGGCAGTCGCCCAAGGCGCGCCAGGCTAAATCGAAGGCGCGTATCAAGAGCTTCGACCAGCTGGTCGAGGCGCAGGAAAAGCGTATTCCCGGCAAGGCGCAGATCGTCATCCAGGTGCCCGAACGTCTCGGCGGCAAGGTGATCGAGGTCGAGGGTATCTCGAAGGCCTATGGCGACAAGCTGCTCTTCGAAAATCTCAGCTTCTCGCTCCCGCCCGGCGGCATCGTCGGCGTGATCGGGCCGAACGGCGCGGGCAAGTCGACGCTGTTCAAGCTGATCACGGGGCAGGAAACCCCCGACAATGGCAAAGTGACGATCGGCGACACCGTTCGCCTCGGCTTCGTCGATCAAAGCCGCGACGATTTGAAGCCCGACAACAATGTCTGGCAGGAAATCTCGGGCGGGCACGAGCTGATGAACATCGGCAAGCACGAGATGCAGACGCGCGCTTATGTCGGCGCTTTCAACTTCAAGGGCGTCGACCAGCAGAAAAAGGTCGGCCAGCTGTCGGGCGGCGAGCGCAACCGCGTCCATATGGCGAAGATGCTGAAGAAGGGCGGCAACGTGCTGCTGCTCGACGAACCGACCAACGATCTCGACACCGAAACGCTCGCGGCGCTCGAAGAAGCGCTCGAAAATTTCGCGGGCTGCGCGGTGGTCATCAGCCACGACCGCTTCTTCCTCGATCGCCTCGCGACGCATATCCTCGCGTTCGAGGGCGACAGCCATGTCGAATGGTTCGAAGGCAATTTCGAATCCTATGAAGAGGACAAGATCCGCCGCCTCGGCGACGATGCGACCCGCCCGCACGCGACGTCGTACAAGAAGCTGACGCGCTGATCGCGATGGCGGGGGAGGCGGCGCCCATATTGGAGCCAATTTCTTCGGGCGCGATCCGTCTGGATGCGGACGCGCTCAACGCCTTCATGGCGGAAGCCTTCCCGCAATCGGAGCCCGGATCCCGCGGTCATGTCGTGTCGGCCGTGCCGGGACATATCCAGGCGCGGCTCGACCCTACCGACAAGGCGCTGCGCCCCGGCGGGCTGATCTCCGGCCCGACGCAGATGGGTTTCGCCGACATGGCGGCCTATGCGCTCGTCCTCGCGCATATCGGCCCGGTTGCGATGGCGGTGACGAGCGCGCTCAATTACCAGTTCCTGCGCCCGTGCCGTCCGGGTCCGCTGTTCGCCGACGCGTTCATGCTGCGCCTCGGCAAGCGGCTTGCGGTAATGGACGTGCGGATATGGACCGACGATGCCGAGCGGCCGGTCGGGCAGGCGAATGTGACCTACGCAATTCCTTGAGAGTAGAGATATGCTAATGCCTCGACCGTCACCCTGCGAGGCGGGGGCGCCGGAGAGATAGCGTAAGGTCGACTGCGGCCCCCGCCTTCGCGGGGGCGACGAGTCAGGTATCCACTCGAAGCGGCGTTGCAGCTCTCACCGCTTCATGCACTGGCGCACATCGTCGCGCTGGTACTCGCTGCAATTCCACAGCGCCTTTTCGAACCCCGCCTTGTCGTCGCGAAGGTAGGAAAAGCTCATCGCGGCGCGCTGCGTGTCGCTCATCGCGTCGCTGTCGGGCTTCAGCACCGGGTTGGTCCAGCCCATGAACTTGCAATAGGGCTTGTCGCCGCAGAGACGCAGCGCCGTGGTTACGAAGCTTTCGGGCGCCGCCTTGCGATCGAGCTGGGTGTAGATGGTGTCGCGGCCCGCGGCTTCGCCGGCGCCGATGACGACGCGCGCTTCGCCCACCGCGGCATTCGCGTCGACGGAGGCGATGTCGGCCGGCAGGCCCAGCGCGATGGCGTGGAGCGGCGAAATCGCCGCGAGCTTCGCCACCGGCCCGTCGCTGCCCGACACAGCGCCGCGGAAGGCGCCCGGCGTTCCCCAATAGCCCGGCCAGCGGAAGAAGAGGTGCGTATCGACGATCGCGATCTTTTCGAGGCTGTCGCTCCAATAAGGGCGCACCCAATCGGTGTGATAATGGGTGGCGAGACCGACCTTGGGATAGGTGCCGCCCGCCAGCATCCGGTCGGCATTGTCCCGCGCGCGCTGCCACGCCGCGTCCGAATAGCGGCGCGCGAGCGCGCCGTCGCAGGTGAAGGTGAACTGGCAGCCGGTGACGCGCTCGGCCCCCTGGAACACGACACCGCAGATCGATTTGGGGAAGGCAGGGTGGCGCGCGCGGTTGATCACGACCTGGCCGACCGCCTGCTGCCCCTTGGCGTCGTCGCCCGCTTCATAAAGCATCGCGGCGGCAAGGCAGTCGCGCGCGCGCGCCTTGGCGTCGCCGCCGCCGGCATAGACGAAGGGACGCGGCGCGACGAAACCCGTGGTGACGAGCGGAATCTTTGCGTTCTGGGTGCGTGCGTCGGCCTCGGTCACCGGCGCGAGTTCCATCGGCGGCGCGGCGGGGACCACGTCGGCGGGCGGCGCCACCGGATGCGGCCGCGCAATATAGCGCGCGCCGTCTTTTTCGCCATTGGCGTAAAGCACGCCGATGATCGCCGCGACGGCGAACAGGACGAACAGCCAGCCCGTCCAGTCGCGCCGCGGCGGCACTGACTGATCGCCGTCGGGGCACATGTCGGGGGCTCAGATCTCCGGGAGGAAATCGGGGACCGACAGATACCGCTCGCCCGTGTCGTAGTTGAAGCCGAGCACGCGGGTACCGGGCGGCAGTTCGGCGAGTTTCTGCGCGATCGCGGCGAGCGTCGCGCCTGACGAGATGCCGACGAGCAGGCCTTCCTCGGTCGCGGCGCGGCGCGCGAAATTCTTCGCGTCGGCGGCATCGACCTTGATTACCCCGTCGAGCAGATCGGTGTGGAGGTTGCGCGGAATGAAACCGGCGCCGATGCCCTGGATCGGGTGCGGCCCGGGCTGGCCGCCCGAAATGACCGGCGAGAGATCGGGTTCTACGGCAAAGACCTTCAGGTTCGGCCAATGTTCTTTCAGAAACTGTGCGCAGCCGGTGATATGGCCGCCGGTGCCGACACCAGTGATCAGCACGTCGATCGGCGTGTCCTTGAAATCGGCCAGGATTTCGGGCCCCGTCGTGCGGACATGGACGTCGATATTCGCGTCATTTTCGAACTGCTGCGGCATCCACGCGCCCGGCGTCGTCTCGACCAGCTCGATCGCGCGTTCGATAGCGCCCTTCATGCCCTTTTCGCGTGGCGTCAGGTCGAAGGTCGCGCCATAGGCGAGCATCAGTCGGCGGCGCTCGACCGACATGCTTTCGGGCATGACGAGGATCAGCTTGTAGCCCTTGACCGCGGCCGCCATCGCGAGGCCGATGCCGGTGTTGCCCGACGTCGGCTCGACGATGGTGCCGCCGGCCTTCAGGCTGCCGTCCTTTTCGGCCGCCTCGATCATCGCGAGGCCGATGCGATCCTTGATCGACCCGCCGGGATTGCTGCGTTCCGACTTCACCCAGACTTCGGCGTCGGGGAACAGCTTGCCCATGCGAATGTGCGGCGTGTTCCCGATGGTATCGAGGATCGAATTGGCTTTCATGATCGGTGCGCTCTTTCCTTGAATTCGAACCGCGGGTCGCGGCGGACGCGATTTGGCCAGTCCCCGGCGCGAAGCCAGAGTGCCTCATCCGCCAATGCCGGCGTCGGCGCGGGTTGTAACGATGCGAGGAGATACTGTCCATAAGGCCAGTCCCCGATGCCCGAGTCGGCGTTGATATGGCCGAAGGGCCCGGCGTTGACGAAGCGCGCGTCCCATTGACGGGCGAGGCGCCACACCTGGGCGGTTTTGGCATAGGGGTCGTTATCGCTGGCGACGACGACCGTCGGTACGCGCGACGTGAAGGAAGGCGAGTCGGCAAAGCTCAGCGTCCTATGCTTGTACCGCAGCCGGCCGAGGTCAGGCGGCGCGACGAGCAGCGCGCCGGCGATGCGGGTCCGCGTCAGCGCGCTGGCGCCGGCGAACCAATGGGCAAAGGCGTGACAACCGAGACTGTGCGCCGCGATCAGCACGGGTTCGCTCTCCGCCTCGATCGCGGCGGCGATTTGGCGGACCCATTCATCCTTGTCGGGGTTGTCCCACCGGCCGAGTTCGACTCGCTCGCTGTTCGGGAATTTATGTTCCCACAGGCTCTGCCAGTGGGCCGGGCCGCTGTTGTTGAGGCCGGGAATCGTCAGAATTTTGTGGCGGATCGTCGCGCTGTGCATGACGGTTTCTCCATTGAGGGGACAAGGGGAACCGCGGTGACGGGTGAGCGATAGATAACTCAACAAAATAAATTGACAATAGGTTTTGGACGGATCGAGCGCGCGATACGGCGAACGGTTCGACTATTCTTTGGTTTGCCGGAATTGCGGCTCGAAGGTGCGCGCGCGCCGAAGCTCGGGAAACAGCCATGCCCAGAGCGCGGTCACGCCGATCGCGCCGGCACCGCCGATGACGACCGCACCGACTGGTCCCAGCGCCGCCGCCATCGCGCCGGCGCGCATTTCGCCGAGCTCGTTCGAGGCCGAAATGGCGAGCCCCGAGGCGGCGCTGACGCGGCCGCGCATATGGTCGGGCGTGTTGAGCTGGATCAGCGTGCCGCGCACGAAAACCGAGAACATGTCGGCCGCGCCCATGAGCACGAGTACGCCCAGCGACAGGATGAGGCTGTTCGAGAGCCCGAAAACCACCGTCCCGGCGCCGAACACCGCGACCGCCCACAGCATCTTCACCCCGACGTTGCGCTCGATCGGGCGGATGGCGAGGCCGACCGCAACGCCGACCGAGCCCAGGGCGACAGCGGCGCGCATCAATCCGGCGCCTTCGGGCCCTGCTTGCAATATGTCGCGCGCGAAGACGGGGAACATCGCGGTCGCGCCGGCGAGCAGCACGGCGAACAGGTCGAGCGTGATCGTGCCGAGAAGGAAACGCTCGACCCACACGAATTGCAGCCCGTCGACCATCTCGCGCAGCGGGTGGCGGCGAACCTCGGCGGGCGGCGGCAGCACCTGCCGGACGCGGCTCAGCGTGAAGGCCGAGATGGCGAGGAGAATGGCCGAGAAGACATACACCGACCCCGGATGCGCGGCATAGATAAGCCCGCCCGCCGCGGGGCCGATCACCGATGCCGACTGCCACGCGATACTGCTCATCGCGATCGCGCGGGGTAGCACCGCGGGGGGCACGATATTGGGCGCGATCGCGCTCATCGCCGGGCCCGAAAAGACGCGCGCGACGCCGTGCAGCGCGGCGAGGCCGAAGAGCAACGGCAAGGTCAGCCCATCGGTCCAGGTGAACCAGCCGAGCGTCGCCGCGATCAACAGGTCGATGAGGTTCGAGAAGATGGCGACGCGGCGGCGCTCGAAGCGGTCGGCCGCCCAGCCGGCGACGGGCGTCAGGATCGCGAGCGGAACGAACTGGAACAGGCCGAGCAGCCCGAGCTGGAACGACGCTTCCTTGATCGACATGCCATAGTCGGAGCGCGCGGTGTCATAGAGTTGATAGCCGATCACCACGACCATCGCGATCGTCGCCATCACCGCGGTGAAACGCGCGAGCCAGAAATAGCGGAAATCGGGAAAGCTGAGCGGGGAGGGGGCTTTGGGCGTCGCTTCCGGCATCACCGGTTCTTCGCCTTCGGGTGGGGGGATAGTCGCCATCGCTCTTCGCCCTAGCTCGCTTTTCGATGCTGTCCAGATGGCATGACCGTGTCGTTCGTCGATTAGGGGGTGTCATTGGTCGGAGCGGCTGGCAAAAACATTGCTTCGAAAGTCAGGGAGATACCGGGAATGACTCGCAAATTCACTCGTTTCGGCGGCGCCGCCATGGCCGCCACTCTGCTCGTGCTGACCGCTTGCAACGCATCCGACAACAAATCGGTGAGCGCGCCGAGCGCCACGTCTTGGACCGAGTTTCGCGACAATTTCCTCACCGGCTATTTCCCGCTCAACCCGAATTTCGCCGTCTATCAGGGCAAGCATGAGTATGACGGCCAATTGCCCGACTGGTCGCCCGAAGGTCTTGAAAAGCAGGCGGCCTATCTCGAAAAGACGATCGCCGATGCCAAGGCGTTCGACGGCGAGATGACCGATGCCGAGAAGTTCGAGCGCGACTATCTGATCCATGTCGCACAGGGCCAGCTATTCTTCCTCCGCGATACCGATTTCGCGCAGAAGAATCCCGCTTTCTATACCGGCGCGCTCGACCCCAATGTCTATATCGCGCGGCCTTACGCTGACGCGACGACGCGGATGAAGGCGTTCATCGCCTATGCCGAAAAGGTCCCGGCGGCGGCG
Organism: uncultured Sphingopyxis sp.; assembly: GCA_966250105.1. Taxonomy (GTDB): domain Bacteria; phylum Pseudomonadota; class Alphaproteobacteria; order Sphingomonadales; family Sphingomonadaceae; genus Sphingopyxis. The sequence goes on from CBINGC010000032.1 coordinate 28,162, forward strand.
GCGCAGATCAAGACGAACCTCAAGCTCCCGCTGCCCGCGACCTTCGTCAAATATGGCACCGCCGGCTTCGGCGGCTTTGCCGATTATTACAAGGGCGACGCCAAGGCGGCTTTTGCGTCGGTCAAGGATGAGGCGCTGCAGAAGCAGTTCGACGAGGCAGTAGCAAAAGCGGGCGCGGCGATGACCGACCTCGGCGAATATGTCGGATCGCAGCCAGGGACGCCGGACGGCTATGCGCTGGGCGCCGACAAGTTCGCGAAGATGATCCTGACCAACGAGGGCGTCGATACCCCGCTCGCCGAACTCGAGCGCATCGGGCGCGCCGATCTCAAGCGCAACCAGGACGCGCTGAAAGCTGCCTGCGCGACCTATGCCGCCGGGATGACGATCGCCGACTGCATGAAGAAGATGAATTCGGACAAGCCCGAGGGCGGCCCGGTGGCCGAGGCGCGGCGCCAGCTTCCGGTCCTGCGCGCCTTTCTGGTCGAGAAGGACATCGTGTCGATCCCCGGCACCGAACAGGCGCAGGTCGAGGAATCGCCGCCGTACAACCGGCAGAACAGCGCCTATATCGACATTCCGGGGCCGTATGAGAAAGGCCTGCCGTCGGTCTATTATATCTCGCCGCCCGATCCGGCGTGGGACAAGGCGACGCAGGACGCGTTCATTCCGGGGAAGAAGGATCTGCTCTTCACCTCGGTCCACGAGGTTTGGCCGGGACATTTCCTCAATTTTCTCCACTCGAACCGCGCCGAGAGCATCTTCGGCAAGCTGTTCGTCGGCTATGCCTTTGCCGAAGGCTGGGCGCATTATACCGAGGAGATGATGTGGGAAGCGGGGCTGGGCGACGGCGACCTCGAAACGCATATCGGCCAGCTGTCGAACGCGCTGCTGCGCGATTGCCGCTATATTTCCGCGATCGGCCTCCACACGCAGGGAATGACCGTCGCGGAATCGGAAAAGCTGTTCAAGGAACAATGCTATCAGGATGAAGGCAACGCCCGCCAACAGGCGGCGCGCGGCACCTATGATCCCGCCTATCTCAACTATACGATGGGCAAGCTGATGATCCGCAAGCTGCGCGAGGATTGGACGAAGGGCGACCGGACGAAGTGGAAAGCGTTCCACGACGAATTCCTGTCATACGGCGGCCCGCCGATCCCGATGGTGCGCGCCGCGATGATGAAGGAAGAGACGCGGAAAGCGGTGTTCTGAGGCTGACGTCCCCGGCGGCTAGCTCCTCCACGGGCCAGCCGCCGGGTGCGTTCAATTGGAAGGCGCGCGCAATCGCGCGACGAAGAAGCCGTCGAGCCCGCCCGCGTCGGCGAGCAGGCCGGGGAGGGTGCGGAGGTATCCGCTGCCGTCGGGCGCAATCGCATCGGGTAGCTCGTCGGAGCGGACGGGGTCGACGGTCCAATTCGCGTGACGCGTAAGGAATGTCGCGATCTGATCCTCTCCCTCGGCGCGTTCGAGCGAGCAGGTGGCATAAACCAGCGTGCCGCCCGGCTTGACCCAGCGGGCCGCGCGCGCGAGCAGATCGGTTTGCAAGGCGGCCATTTCGGCGATCTGCCGCGGCTCGATGCGGTGGAGCACATCGGGGTGGCGGCGAAAGATCCCCGTCGCCGAACAGGGCGCATCGAGGAGGATCGCATCGGCGGGTGCGGCGGGTTCCCATGAGCGGATGTCGCCCTGGACAATTTCGGCCGAGAGCCCCGTGCGTCCCATATTGGCGCGCAGCCGTTCGAGCCTTTTGGCGCTGGCATCGACCGCAACGACATCCCAGCCTGCGGCGGCAAGCTGCATCGTCTTGCCGCCGGGCGCAGCGCAAAGATCGAGAACCGTCCGGCCTTCGCCGGCGCCCAGCAGGCGTGCGGGCAAACTGGCGGCCAAATCCTGCACCCACCAGCCGCCTTCGTTGAAGCCCGGCATCGCCTCCACCGCCTGGCCCCGCGGCAGGCGGCGATGGCGCGGCGCGAGCGATGTCGCCTCGGGCCATTCCTCCGCGCCGGGTTCGGCGGCGAAGCTGAGGTCGATGGGAGGCGGCGCGCTCCACGCGGCTTCGGCGGCTTCAACCGTCTTCAGGTCCCATTGCTCGGCCCAACGTTCGGCGGTGGCCAGCGGAAGCGTCGCGCGTTCGGGAAGCTGCCACTCCTCCTGCTGCGCACGCGACAGGATCGCGTGGACGAGCCGCCGCGGTCCGCCATCGACGAGCGGCAGGGCGGTCGATACGACCGCATGGCCGGGGCTTTTCAGCACGAGCAACTGCGCCAGCGCGATCCGCAGCACGGCGCGCGACTTGACGTCTTCGGGCAGGATTTGCGCGGTTGCGCCATCGATCAGCGCGTCGATGTCGACCATCCAGCGCATCGTTTCGGAGGCGATCGCGACGGCGAACGCGCGGTCGGCACCGGTCAGGCCCTGCGCGGCGGCGTGCATCGCGACATCGAGCGGATCGCCGCGGCGGAGGATCGCGTCGACGAGGCGCAGCGCCGCGCGGCGCGGCGCCATGCCCGGCGGATCGGCTTCGCCCGGCGCGCGGCGACGACGTGGCGAGCGACGATCAGCCATGACCGGGAACGGCGTGGTTGGCGTGGCGCATGAAAAATCCTATATCGGCTGTGCCATGAACGACAGCATCCCGAACCCGACCATCGGCGGAACGCCGCGCGCTGTAAAGCGTCCCGCCCATGTCACAGCGCCTGCGGGCTGGACGAACAGCGCGGTTCCGGCCCCGAGGCCGATCATGGAGGACAAGGCCGAGGACCAGCCCGGCGGGCGCAACCCGGTGCGCTATGGCGATTGGGAATTGAAAGGCGTCGCGGTCGATTTCTGAACGCCGCGACCCGATAGCCGCCCCTGCAAAGATGCAGAGGCGGCTGTGGGCGCCTGCCTTTAGACGGCGGGCAGTTCGGTGTTCAGCGGCATCTTGCCGCTCTTGACCTGTTCGGCGAACACTTCGCGCATCAGCTGCAGCGAGAAGAGGTGCGCGAAGATCAGGCCGAGGATGCCGTTCTGCATCAGCTTGCGCAGCACGTCGCCGCGCAGTTCGCGCAGCTTGTTCTCGTCGACCATCTGGAAGCCGCGATAGACATAGGGCTTGTCATGGCCTTCCTGCTGGATCGATACTTCGCCGTCCATCAGCAGGTCGGCCTTTTTCAGCTCTTCCATGAACATGCCGGTGCGCTGGCCGGCTTCCTCGAAATTCTTGCAGAATTCGAGCACGGCCTTGGTTTGGTCCGACGGCTGGCCGTCGACGAAAAGCACATCGCCTTCGTCGAACTTGCCGAGCGCGCCCGAGGTCGGGTCGAAGCACAGCGACAGTTCGTCAGTGTTGGGCTGCAGCTTGGCAAGCAGGAAGGGATAGCGGCGGATATAGGCCGGCACATAGACCGGATTGACCAGCTTGCCTTCGTCGTCGACGAAAGTGTTGATGCCTTCATTGAGGCCCATCAGCGCCAGCGGAACCGGATTGTCGCCCGCCGAAAAGACGATCGGGAAAAAGCGGCAGGCCGAGACGAATTCGTCCGACGTCAGCGGGATCGCATGCTGGCCAACCAGGAATTCGGCGCTGTCGAGCGGGCGCGCGCGGAAATCGGCATGATCGACGCTCGAAAGCGGGACGAGGTCCTTGTAGAACAGCGGCAGGTTGGCAGGTGCGGGCGCAGTGGCCATGATTCAACTCCGGTAAGGTCCCGCGGGCGGGGGCGAAAAGGATAAAGCGCCTTATTGACCCGCGCCGCGCGGCGCAAGGGGGCGATGCGTCAGGCGATCAGCTTGCCGGGATTGAAGATGCCCGCAGGATCGAGACCGGCCTTGACGCCGCGGAGTGCCGACAGCCGCGCCGGGCTGTCGAGTTCGGCCAATATGTCGCGCTTCATCTGTCCGATGCCATGTTCGGCCGAAATTGATCCGCCGAGCTCGACGACGTGCGAATAGACGAGCCGGCTGACCGCAGCGCCATGGTCGGCGAGCCATGCCGCGCCGTCGACGCCGGCGGGCGGCTGGACATGGTGATGGACGTTTCCGTCGCCCAGATGTCCGAAGGATAGCGTGCGAATCCCCGGAAAGGCGCGTTCCAGCCGATGCGGGTTTTGCGCGATAAAGGCGGGCATCAGGTCGATGGGCACGCTGATGTCATGTTGCAGCGCAGGACCTTCGGCGCGTTCGGCCTCGGAAATGGAATCGCGCAGGCGCCAGAAACCGTCGCTTTCGCGTTCGTTTTTGGCGATTACGACATCGCGGACCAGCCCGGCGTCGATCGCCGCTGCGAGCCCGGGATCGAGCGTCTCGCCCAAGGCCTGGTCGCTATCGCCCGCCAGTTCGAGCAGGACATGCCACGGGTGCGCGGCGGAAAGCGGCGCGCGCGTCTGGGGAATATGGCGCAACACCGCGTCGAGACAGCTTTGTGGGATCAGCTCGAAGCCCTCCAGCGGATTTCCGATCGCGGCGTCGAGACGGCGGAGCAGCAGGAGCGCGCTTTCGGGCGAATCGACACCGATCCACGCAGTGCGCCGCGCCGCGGCCGCGGGGACGAGGTGCAGGCAGGCGGCGGTGACGATGCCCAATGTCCCCTCGGCGCCGCACAGCAGATGCCGCAGGTCGTAACCGCGATTGTCCTTTTTGAGCGGCGCGAGCCCGTCGAAGATGCTGCCGTCGGGCAGCACCGCCTCGATCCCCGCGACCAGCGCGCGCATCGTCCCGTGGCGCAGCACCTGCGTCCCCCCGGCGTTGGTCGACACCAAGCCCCCGATCGTCGCCGACCCTTTGCCCCCGAGCGTAAGCGGAAAGCGCAGGCCGTGGGCGAGGACGTCGTGATGGAAGGTTTCCAGAATCACGCCCGCCTCAGCCACGGCCAGCCGCGCCGCTTCGTCGACATGGCGTATCCGGTTCATGCGCCGCAGGCTCAGGAGCAACTGATCGCCGCTCTCGTCGGGCGTAGCGCCGCCGACCATGCCGCTGTTGCCGCCCTGCGGGACCAGCGCGACTTTCGCGTCGGCACACAGCCGGACGACGGCGGCGACTTCTTCGGTCGACCCGGGCGACAGCATCGCGGCGGCGCGGCCGCGATATTTGCCGCGCCAGTCGGTCAGCCAGGGCGCGATCGCGTCGGCGTCGGCGCTATAGCCTTTCGGTCCGAGCAAAGCCGCAAGGTCGCCCAATAGCGATGTCGATGGCGCGCACGTCATAGCTTTTCCCCAGAAAGTTTTCCGCGCCCCGACGGCCCATGCCGCGACAGCAGTTCATTTGATGTTCAATCATCCTTGTTAAAGCGAGCGATGGACGAATCATATATGTTCGTTCAGCGGGGCATGGACGCGGGAGCCAAGGGTGATCAGCATCTTCTGTCAGGGCGCCAAGGGGGCGGCAGCGCGGTCGTGCTGACGGCGGCTATTCTGTGGTTCGCCGCGGCCGCGCCGGCCGCCGACGCGACGCCGCCTCCGGCCGCGCCCGATCCGCTGGTGGCGATTTCGACGCCGACCGTGGATCAGGCATCGTCCTTCTGGCAGATGGTGATCGAGCAGCAGTTGATCATCCGCGTTCCCGCCCGGCGTTCGCCGATCAACAATTTCGCCGCGGAACGCTCGACGCCCAGGCGGGACGTCGAATTGCCGATCGTCTGGAAAGAGAAAAAGGCGCCCAAATGCGTTGCGATGCGCAACATCATGGGGATGCAGGCGGTCCAGCGCGATAGTATCGATCTGATCACCCGGCAAAAGCAGCGATTGCGCGCGCAGCTCAACCGCGGTTGCCGCGCGCTCGACTTCTACGCCGGTTTTTATATGCAGGGCAGCAAGGACGGCAAACTCTGCGAGGATCGCGACCAGATCCACGCGCGCACGGGCGCGAAGTGCGAGATCGACAAGTTTCGGCTGATGGTCCCGGTGCACGAGGACGATTAGTCGATCCTGGTTCGTCGCGTTTTTCGCGGCCTTTCCTTGACTTTTCTCCGCCATTTGCCCAAGGGCCGCGGCAACGTCCGCCTGCGTGGGAGGCGGCACGCTCCTTTATTTCCGGACATATTGCCTCATGAATTTTGCCGACCTCGGCCTTTCCGAAGAACTTTTGCGCGCGATCGACGAGTCGGGCTATACCGAACCGACCGCCATTCAGGCGGGCGCCATCCCCTCGGTGCTGATGATGCGCGACATGATCGGCATCGCCCAGACGGGCACGGGCAAGACCGCCTCCTTCGTGCTGCCGATGATCGACATTCTCGCGCACGGCCGCGCCCGCGCGCGGATGCCGCGTTCGCTGATCCTCGAGCCGACGCGCGAACTGGCGGCGCAGGTTGCGGAAAACTTTGAAAAATACGGCAAGCATCACAAGCTTTCGATGGCGCTGCTGATCGGCGGCGTGCAGATGGGCGACCAGGTCAAGGCGCTCGAAAAGGGCGTCGATGTGTTGATCGCGACGCCGGGCCGCTTGATGGACCTGTTCGAGCGCGGCAAGATTCTGCTGACCGGCTGCAACCTGCTCGTGATCGACGAAGCCGACCGCATGCTCGACATGGGCTTCATTCCCGACATCGAGAATATCTGCACCAAGCTGCCCGCGAATCGACAGACCCTGCTGTTCTCGGCGACGATGCCGCCGCCGATCAAGAAACTGGCCGACAAATTCCTGTCGAACCCGAAGACGATCGAAGTCGCGCGTCCTGCTAGCCGGAACGAGAATATCGAGCAATTCCTGGTGAAGACGTCGGAGCGCGGCAAGCGCGACACGCTGCGCGACCTGATCGAGGCCGAAGACGTCGGCACCGCGATCATCTTCTGCAACCGCAAGACGACGGTGCGCGACCTGGCGAAATCGCTTCAGCGTTACCGGTACAAGGCCGGCGAAATCCATGGCGACATGGACCAGTCGAGCCGCATCGCCGAACTCGACCGGTTCAAGGCGGGGACGATCAACATTCTCGTCGCGTCGGACGTCGCGGCGCGCGGCCTCGACGTCAAGGGCGTCAGCCACGTCTTCAATTTCGACGCGCCCTGGCATCCCGACGATTATGTCCACCGCATCGGCCGCACCGGCCGCGCGGGCGCCAAGGGACGGGCGTTCACGCTGGTGACCCCGTCAGACGACGAGGCGGTCGACAATATCCAGAAGCTGACGGGCTACAAGATCCCGGTCCATGATGGCGGCGGCGCACCACAGCCGGCCGCGGACGGCGAGCCCGACGAACGCGAACCGCGTCGCGGTCGACGGTCGAGCGCGAAAGCGACGAAAGAACCGAAGCGGGTCGCCGAAAAGCCGGCCAAGGCACCGCAAAAGGACGCCGACCGGAAACCTGCTCCGCGGTCACGACGTGACGAGGAGGATGGTCCGGACGACGGCTGGAACGGCCCGATGCCCGATTTCCTGTCGGTGGGGTTCGGTAACTGAGGCAGCTAATCGGGCGGACCGCATATGCGGCTCGCCGCTTCACCCATAATCCTCGTGATGCTGCACTCGTTTCAGCATCCATTGCCTGAGTCCTAATCCCGCGCGGCGCGGAAGGAAGCGACAGGCCATGGACCCTGAAACAAGTTCAGGGTGGCGATGAATGAAAGGGCGTCTGTCGGCCGCTGGCCGCCGCACTCAAACCCGAACCAGCATCTTCCCCATATTCGCGCCGGCGAACAGCCCTAGAAACGCGTCGGGCGTCGCCTCCAGTCCCTCGTGCACGGTTTCGCGCATCGTCACCGCGCCGCTGGCGATCAGGCCGCCCATGTCGGCATAGAATTCCTCCATGCACTCGATGAACTGGTCGGTGTAGATGAAGCCTTCCATGCGGATCCGGGCCGGGATGGCGCGGATGAGATATTTCATTTCCTGCGCTTTTCCGTCGTTATAGACGTCGATCATGCCGCAGATCGCGAAGCGCGCGAAGTCGTTGGCGGTCGCAAAGGCGGCATCGAGATGTTCGCCGCCGACATTGTCGAAATAGACGTCGATCCCGGTCTTGCCGAGGCGTTCGAGCGCGGCGGCAAGTTGCGGCAGTACCGGTCCCGCCTTGTAATCGACCACCGCATCGGCACCGAGGTCGAGGACCCATTCGCATTTTTCGGCGCCGCCCGCCGAGCCGATCACCGTCATTTCGCGCGCCTTGGCGATCTGGACGACCGCCGAGCCCACCGCGCCCGCCGCGGCCGAGACGAACACCGTATCGCCGGGCTTCGCGCCCGCGATGCGCAGCAGGCCGATCCACGCGGTGCCGCCGGTCAGGCCCATATTGTGCAGGAACGTCTGCGGCGTCATTCCCGCCGCCAGCGCCTCGGCGGGCAGCTTGTTCGGCATCATGTCGAGCCCGATCACGCCGCCATCGCGCCAGCCGGCCATATGGAGGATCAAATCGCCGGGCGCGAAGCCTTCCATCCGGCTTTCGATCACTTCTCCGATCGCGCCGCCGGTCATCGGCTGGTCGATCTGGAAACTGGCGGCATAGCTTTTCGCGTCGTTCATCCGGCCGCGCATATAGGGATCGACCGAAAGCCAGAGGTTACGGACGCGAAGCTGATCCTTTTCGAGCGGCGCGTCGGGCAGGTCGCGGAGCGCGAAATTGTCGTGCGTCGGCAGTCCCTGCGGACGACTGGTCAAATGCCATGCCCTGGCCATCGGAATCCCCCCATCCCTCAAAGTTTTTTCCGCAGCGGCGGCGATCTTCAGAAAAGCCGTTGCCACTGCCAGTCAGTGCCGTTAAGACCCCGCCCGTCGCGGGGCCGTAGCTCAGATGGGAGAGCGCTGCAATCGCACTGCAGAGGTCAGGGGTTCGATTCCCCTCGGCTCCACCAGCGACTTTCCAGCCAGTTTGGCGCGGTTATCCCGCAAAATTCCTTATCATATTCTTCGCGATCACCAGCTGCTGGATCTGCGTCGTCCCTTCATAAATGCGGTAAATGCGGCAGTCGCGATAGAAGCGTTCGGCCAGATACTCCTTGAGATAGCCAGCGCCCCCGTGGATCTGGACGACGCGGTCGGCGACGCGTCCGCACATTTCGCTGGCGAACATCTTGGTCGCCGCGGCTTCGACCAATATCTTCTCGCCGCGATCGGCGCACGCGCAGGCGTCGGTCAGCATGCAGTCGGCGGCATAGATTTCGGCCTTGCTGTCCGCGAGCATCGCCTGGATCAGCTGAAAATTGGCGATCGGTTCGCCGAACGCCTTGCGCTCCATCGCATATTGAAGCCCCACGTCGAGCATGCGCTTGGCATAACCGACGCTCGCGGCGGCGACCGACAGGCGGCCGTTGTCGAGGCTTTGCATCGCGGCGCGGAAACCGATCCCTTCCTCGCCGCCGAGCAGCGCGTCGCCATCGACACGCACATCCTCGAGGATCACGTCGGCGATTTGCGATCCCGCCTGACCCATCTTGCCGTCGGGCTTGCCGATCGACACGCCGGGCGCGTCGCGGGGAACGAGGAAGGCGCTGACATGCGCATTTTTGGGAAGCGCCTCGGCATTGGTGCGCGCCATGACGAGGATCATGTCGGCGAAGGGCGCATTGGTGATGTAGCGCTTGGTGCCGTTCAGCACATAGCCGTTGCCGTCCTGCACCGCGCGCGTCTTCATCGCCGCGCTGTCGGAGCCGCTGTCGGGTTCGGTGAGGCCGAAGGCCGCGATCGATCCGGCGGCGAGCTTGGGCAGCCAATGCGCCTTCTGCTGATCGGTGCCGAAGCCCACGATCGATTTGCACACCATGCCGATATTGATCGACACGATCGAGCGGTAGGCGGGCGAGGCGTAAGCCAGTTCGCGGATGAAGCCGACATATTGGCTGACGTTCATTCCGGCGCCGCCATATTCTTCGGGCATCGTGACGCCGAACAGCCCCATATCGCGCATTTCGGCCAGAATATCGTCGGGAACGCGCCCGAGTTCCTCGAGCTGGTCTTCGGCGGGGATCAGCCGCTCGCGGACATAGCGTTGCAGCTGCTCGATGAAGGCATCGTAGATATCGGCATCCATTCCCGGATTGGTCATCGTTTTCCTGTCCCTTGGTCTATTACTCGCCATAAGTGTCGATCGCCGAGAAGATACGCGTCAATTGCTCGCGTTCGTCGGCATCGATGTCGGGGCGCCAGATTTCGAACAGCAGGATGGTGCGATCGCTGTTCCCGCGGTTCCACGCCTCATGCTCGAAACTGTCGTCGAAAATCAGCAGCTCGCCCTCGCGCCAGCCGCGCGTTTCGGCCCCGACGCGCAGCCCGCAGCCGTCGGGCACGATCAGCGGCAGGTGGCAGATGAGCCGCGTGTTGAGCATGCCGTGGTGCGGCTGGATATGCGTGCCGGGGGTAAGGCGCGAGAAGAGCGCGATGGGCGCGCGCCCGGGAATGACGGGCTGCGGCACCAGCTCCAGTGCGGCAAGGGCGGCGGGACACAGCGCCGCCATGCCGTCGGCAACCGCGCCATCCTTCCAGAGCCACGCCGCGCCCCAGTCGGACTTGTCGAGCAACGGGTTGTTCGGAGGCGGACGGCCGGGGGCGGCGGTGACATAGGGACCGAAAGCATCGGATGCGCTTTCGATCATCGCCAGCAACTCGGCGCGGATCGCGTCGGTCGCTTCCTCGACCGCGCCGACCCAGCCGAAATCGGATCGTTCGAAAAAGGGGCGCTGCGCGAGGCCGGGGAAATAGAACATGTTGGGCTGTTGCAGATAGAGCGGCTGCTCGCCCGCGAGCATCCGGAGCGCCTCCGCGACGCGGGGCGTGGCGTTTCCGGCGTCGATCCCGGCGCCGCGCAGCTGGCCGAGCAGATGATCGGCAAAGGCGCGGTCGGTCTCGGCGAGAAATTGCTCGGCGCGCTGGAGGCCGGGATGTAGCGCCGGCGGAACGCTGCGGGCCTGCGCGGCGCTGCCGAGCGCGAGGCGGTAATAGCTGCCCGCCGCGCGGTCGTCGGCGAGGCGGCGCTTGAGTTCCGCCATCGCCAGCAGCGCGGAGATATTCCCGCGGTCGGCGCGGATCGCGGCGTCGAGTGCCGCCGTTTCGGCTGCCACATCGCCGCGCCGATAAGCGTCACGCGCCTGCTCCAGCCATGTCGTCTGCCCCGTCATGCCTCCAGCCATAACGGGGCGCCGGACCTTTGCAAGCGCGCGCCCGCGCGCGTCAGGCGAGTTTGACGAAGCTGTCGAGCACCCGTTTGCTGCCCGCCTGATCGAATTCGACTTCGAGCTTGTTGCCGTCGATGTCGATGATTTCGCCATAGCCGAACTTCTCGTGGAACACGCGCATCCCGATCGCGAGGTCGGCGCGCGGTTTGGCGCCGACCGATGCTGCGGGGCCTTTCTCGCTGGGGGCCGGCGCCCGCGTGACGGTCGACGATGAGGCGAGCGCGCGCTGCCATGCCGGTCCGCGCGTCATCGTGCGCGCGGGCTGGCGTTCCGCGACATGCGCGAAGGGGTCGCCCTGCGCCGACCAGTTGGCGCGCCACAGGCTCTGCCCGCCGCCGAAGCTGTTTTCGCTATCGATATGCTCGGGCGGGATTTCGCCGATGAAGCGGCTCGGGATGCTGCTCATCCACTGGCCGTAGATGCGGCGGTTGGCGGCGTGATAGATGCTCGCGCGCTGGCGGGCGCGGGTGATCGCGACATAGGCGAGGCGGCGTTCCTCTTCGAGGCTGGCGGTGCCGCCTTCGTCCATCGAACGCTGCGACGGAAACACGCCGTCCTCCCAGCCTGCGAGGAAGACATGATCGAACTCGAGGCCTTTAGCGGCATGGATCGTCATGATCGTCACCGTCTCGGTCTGGTCGTCATTGTCGCGGTCCATGACGAGGCTGACATGTTCGAGGAATTCCTCGAGCGTTTCATATTCCTCCATCGCGCGGACGAGTTCGGAAAGATTTTCGAGCCGCCCCGCGGCCTCGACGCTGCGATCGGCCTGGAGCATCGCGGTATAGCCCGATTCGTCGAGGATAAGTTGGGTCAGCTCGGGATGCGACAGTTCGTTCGCCTTCGCCTGCCAGTTCCGCATCTGCGCGACGAAATTGGCGAGCTGGCGCCGCGCCTGCGGGGTCAGCTCGTCGGTTTCGGTGATCCGCGATGCGGCGTGGAACAGCGGTGCCCGCTCGGCGCGCGCGAACTGGTGGATGCGCGCGAGCGCCTTGTCGCCGAGCCCGCGCTTCGGGACATTGACGATGCGTTCGAAGGCGAGATCGTCGGCGGCCGACTGGACGAGGCGGAGGTAAGCGAGCGCGTCGCGGATCTCGGCGCGCTCATAGAAGCGGAAGCCGCCGACGATGCGATAGGGCATGCCGATCGCGATGAAGCGGTCCTCGAATTCGCGCGTCTGGAACTGCGCGCGGACGAGGATCGCGGCGCGGTCGAGCGAGATGCGCTGGCGCTGAAGGCTTTCGAGCTCCTCGCCGATCCGGCGCGCTTCCTCGGGCCCGTCCCACACGCCGACGACGCGAAGCTTGTCGCCGGGATCGAGTTCGGTCCACAAGGTCTTGCCGAGCCGCCCCGAATTTTGCGCGATCAGCGCTGAGGCGGCGGCGAGGATCTGCGGCGTCGAGCGGTAATTCTGTTCGAGGCGGATCACCGTCGCGCCCGGGAAATCCTTGTCGAAGCGGAGGATGTTCGCGACCTCCGCGCCGCGCCAGCTGTACACCGACTGGTCGTCGTCACCGACGACACAGATATTCTTCCGCGCCTGCGCGAGCAGGCGGAGCCACAGATATTGGCTGGCGTTGGTGTCCTGATATTCGTCGACGAGGATATATTTGAAGCGGTCTTGATATTGTTCGAGCACGTCGCGGTGCGTCTTCAATATCACCAGCATATGGAGCAGCAGGTCGCCGAAGTCGCAGGCGTTCAATGTCTTCAGCCGCGCCTGATAGAGCGCGTAGAAATGCTGGCCCTTGCCGTCGGCATAGGCCTCTTTGTCCGCGGCATCGAGATCGCCGGGCACGAGGCCGCGATTCTTCCACTTGTCGATCAGGCCGGCGAGCTGGCGCGCGGGCCAGCGTTTCTCGTCGAGTCCTTCGGCCTGGATCAATTGCTTCAGCACGCGCAGCTGATCGTCGGTGTCGAGGATGGTAAAATTGCTCTGAAGGCCCACCAATTCGGCGTGGCGGCGGAGCATCTTTGCCGCGATGCTGTGGAAGGTGCCGAGCCAGGGCATCCCCTCGACCGCGTCGCCGATCATCCGCCCGATACGCTCGCGCATCTCGCGCGCCGCCTTGTTGGTGAAGGTCACCGCGAGGATTTCGGACGGCCAGGCGCGGCGCGTCGCGATGATATGCGCGAGGCGCGCGGTGAGCGCGGCGGTCTTGCCCGTGCCGGCACCCGCGAGCATCAGCACCGGGCCTTCGGTGGTCAGCACCGCCTGCCGCTGCGGGCCGTTGAGACCTCGCAGATAGGGCGGATCCGAGGGGTCAGGGCGGGTCGGGTCAGGCATCGAGATGGGGAGGTCTTTCACGCGCGAACGATTAGGGAACAGCGAGCAGACTGTCCAGTGCGGTGAGCCGGGCCGAGGGGCTGGTTTCACGGCGTTCGAGTTCGTCGAGCGTCGCGCGCGCCATTGCGACATAGGCGGGCAGGAGGGCGGGGCTGTCGGTCGCCAGCGTGGCGAGATGGTCGCCGATCGTTTGCGCGTCGCCGCGCAGCAGCGGGCCCGACAATCCCGCAAACCCATGCGCGAGGCTGTTTTCGAGTGCCGCGCGGACGAGCGGGGCAAGGAGCGCGCCCGGATCGTCGACGCCCGCGTCCTTCAGCCCCCGCGCCGCGCCGCTGACCAGCGTGACGAGATGGTTCGACGCGTGGCAGAGCGCGGCATGGTAGAGCGCGCGCCGCTCCTCGACGATTTCGACCGCGACGCCGCCGAGCGCCGCGACGATGTGCCGCGCCCGTTCGATGGCTTCGCCCGTCGCCGCGGTGATCGCGAACCGGGCGCCCGCCATGCGGCCGACTTCGCTTTCGGGATCGCCGGTAAAAGTCATCGCCGGATGGATCGCGGCGGTCATCGCACCGGCATTGCCCAGCGGATCGAGGATGGCCGCTCCGCTACGCCCGCTGACGTGGAAGACGAAGGGGGAGGGGGTTGCCGGCAGCGCGGACGCCATGCGGGATACGACGTCGGTCAGGGCATCGTCGGCGACCGCGATGATGATGATGTCGCATGCAGCGATCAGGCGATCGAGATTCGGCTCCGCGACCGCGTCCACGCTTGTCGCCGCGCTGCGCGCCTTTTCGGGAGAGCGGCCCCACAGCAAAGGCGGCGCTATCGCTTGCGGTCGCAGTGCAAGCGCGAGCGCCTGCGCAACCCGGCCCGCGCCGACGATGCCGGGTTGATGGAGGCGGAAATCGGTCATGGAGCGGATGTAATGCGCGAAGGAGTATTCGCCAAGGAAGGTCGCGTTGCGACCGGAAGCTGTTGCTTCTTTCTTCGTCACCCCGGACTTGATCCGGGGTCCCGCTTGATGCCGAAGGCCGGTCGACGCCTCAAAAAGCGGGATCCCGGGTCAAGCCCGGGATGACGGAAGTG